>PZPC01000109.1 GCA_003045895.1 Bacteroidota bacterium | reverse complement strand
TCATAAGTCTGTGTGTTGTAGATATCCACAAACTACGGACTTACCGTTTTTTTTTATAATCTAGCTAAATTGTAGCGTACCATTGATATTTAAAAAGGAGTAAAAAACCACGACTTGGGTTTCACTAACATATTCAATTTCGCTGTCCTAACAATTGGGGGGAGATCACTTTTTAACAAATGGCTATTTTGGGAAAAAATACACACCATCTTCCAGGCATTGTGCTCTTGGCACTTTTGCTTGGCTGCAATACCCCTTCCAGCCCTCCGCTTGCTACGGACACCAGCTCTCCTCCACCCTGCATCCTCTCCAGCCCCGGCAGTCACGTCATACGGGAGTATTTGCAGATTTTACCAGATCCGGACACCGGATATACCATCGGGGAGATCGTTCAGGAGGAGGTGCAGGACTTGTTTGTGGCATTTTCCAACAAGACGTTTGAGCCGCAGAGCCACCAGGTTTATTGGGGAAAAATTCAACTGCAAAACCGCTTGCCCGATGCGGAGACCCATCACGAATGGGTGCTGAATTTATCCAGTACTTTCACCCAGGTTACCTTGTTCACACCGGCGGAAAACGGGACATGGACCTCAGCGGTCAACGGCTCCTTTGTACCGCCACACCTGAAAAAATTTACCCCGACAAAATCCGGTATTTGGTTCAAACTGATCCTCCCTCCCCAGGAGGTGGTGACCCTGTACTTCCGGGGCGAGAGCGAACGCAGCGCCCTGCCACCCACTTTTTATGCGTATGTACAGCCCCTGTCGGTCTTTTACGATAAACTGGTGGCTGACAAGATGTGGAATGCCCTGTTCGCTGGTTTTTTGTTGATGATACTGCTCTACAACCTCATCAAGTTCTTCATCGTCAAAGACCGCAGCTACATTTACTACGCCGGGTACCTGCTGATGGTGGCGGTTTACACGGCTTACATCTCCGATGATTTGGAAGATTGGCTGGGCGATCTTGCTTTTTCGGAACACCCTGCTTTTTTCAGCTTTTTCAAATCCTCCATATACCTGGGGTTGATGTGCTGGCTGGCGTTTATCAGCAGCTTCCTGGATTTGAAACGCCTGCTGCCCAGGTGGGACCGGTATTTCCGCTTCCTGATTTGGCTCGGCCCGCCGTTGCTGGGGGTCTTCATTTTCCTGGCTTTCCGCTACCATTTCAGCTACGTGATTGACGACCGCCCAACCCTGTTCTACATTGCACTGGTCACCCTGTCGGGGGTTGTTTTTGTTTACCCCCTGTACCGGACCAAAGACCCGAAGGGCTACTTCATCACGGCTGGGATTGCCGTCATCTGCCTGGGTTTTTTACTGACCTTGTTTTCGAGGATTTACCAGACGACTTATACGGTTGATTATCTCAAAGTTTGTACGGCCGCTGAAATCATGATATTTTCGATGGGTTTGGCTTATCGCCAAAAAAAGCAGGTGGAGGAGAAACAGCAGGCCGATTTTGCCCTCCGGGAAAGCCAGTTGCTCCGGGAAGAACAGCAGGTGGAGACCTTGCGCCTCCGGGAAATGGACGATTTCAAGAGCCGCTTTTTCACCAACATCACCCATGAGTTCCGCACCCCGCTGACCGTCATTTTGGGTATGGAGGAACAGCTTCGGAAAGCAGAAAAAGACGCGCAAAAGAAAGGCATGCTGGGCCTGATCAAGCGCAACGGCGAGTCGCTGCTGCGGCTCATCAACCAGTTGCTCGACCTGGCTAAACTGGAGTCCAATACCCTGAAAATAAATTATATACAAGGCGACGTGCTCGCCTATTTGAAATACATCGCCGAAAGCCTGCACTCCCTCGCCAATGCCCAAAACGTGATGCTGCGGGTAGAAAGCGACCAGCCCTACATCGTGATGGACTACGACCCGGAGCGTTTTTTACAAATCGTCCATAACCTGTTGTCCAATGCCATCAAGTTTACCCCGTCCGGTGGGAAAGTGATGTTGCGGGCGGATGTGCACGACCACTGGCTGCACGTTTCGGTAACCGACTCGGGGGCCGGCATTCCGGCAGAAGAACTGCCGCACCTGTTCGAGCGGTTTTTTCAGGCCCGAAACCAGGAACACGCCAAAGCGGGCGGCACGGGCATCGGGCTTTCGCTGGCCAACGAATTGGCCAAGGCGATGGGCGGCGACATCTTCGTGGAAAGCGAGGTTGGCGTGGGCAGTACGTTCCTGGTGAAACTGCCGGTGACCAATACGAGCGCTTTCACAGAAAAAACGCCCCCCCTGGAGCCGGAAGGATGGGCATCTTCCACCGCAACGCTGCCCGTCAGAACGGCTTCGGATCCACAAGATGCCGACACGTCGCTGCCGCAAATCCTGCTCATCGAGGACAATCCCGACGTGGTGGAATACCTGACGGCCTGCCTTGGCTCCCCTCTCCTCGGAGGAGAGGGGCTGGGGGTGAGGTACCGCCTCGACTTCGCCTACAACGGTGAGGCCGGCATCGAACATGCCCTCGAAAACGTGCCCGACCTCATCGTGAGCGACGTGATGATGCCCATCAAAGACGGTTTCGAGGTGTTGGGGACGCTGAAAAATGAGGAGCGCACCAGCCACATCCCCATCATTTTGTTGACCGCCAAAGCCGACGTGCAGAGCCGCCTGTCGGGCCTGCGGCAGGGCGCCGACGCCTACCTGGCCAAGCCCTTCAACCAGGAAGAACTGCTGGTCACCGTGAGCAACCTGCTCGAACTGCGCAAGAAGCTGCAAGCCAGGTATTCGAAATTAGTTATTGGAAATTTAGACATCGGGAAACAGCCGGACGAGGACGCTTCCTCCCTCCTCCCTCATCCCTCGTCGCTGGAAGACGCCTTCCTGCAAAAACTCCGCTCCGTCGTGGAAGCCAACCTGTCCGACATCGACTTCGAGATGCCCCAGCTGGAGCGCGCCCTCGCCATGAGCCGCAGCCAGATTTACCGCAAGGTAAAAGCGCTGACGGGCAAGTCGCCCAGCCTGTTCATCCGTTCCATCCGCCTGCACCATGGCCGGCATTTGCTGCAAACCACCGACCTGACCGTTTCGGAAATTGCCTACGAAGTGGGCTATTCCGCCCTCAACAATTTCTCCGATGCGTTTTTGGAGGAGTTTGGGGAGCGGCCGGGCAAGGTGCGGGGGTGACCCGCATTAAAGGGTCACCTTGATGTGTCCGCCACATTTTTTTCAAGGATAAAAATTTGCCAAACTCACCCGCCTTCCTTTTAATCTCCGTTTTCTTTAGAGCAAGTCAAGTCGCATCACCTTTCTGTCTATGCGACATCTTTATCCCTCATTGTCAATGAATTAGGCGGATGTTGCCCCCCGTGCTGCAACATAGCAAGTAAAGAAAAAAAGCATCCTGCAACCTGAGCGGTAGTCGTTGAACGATGAGAGGTAGCCTTTCGGCACTGTTCTCCCACATCTTTGTATCAGTCATTAGACAAGTAATTATTCACCACCAAAAAAACATTTCCTATGAAACATTTCCTCACGGCCGCAGCCTTATTGCTGGCCACCATCACCAGCGCACAACCCCAAATCGACCGCCTCCCCGTTATGTACCTATCCGATTGGGACGTGTACCTGGAACCCGATCACCAACCAGGAAAGGTCTTGAATTCCATTCCACCCGCTGCTACTCAGTATAGTAGCACCAACAATACACCCCAGGCGACTGACCCCCAGGCGAACACCCTAACCGTCGCTACCTACCTACGCTACCAGCAGGTATGGGAGGACGTCTATCCTGGCAAGTTCTATGAAGAGTTGGGTTATCTGTACGGTACGGAGATACCGCTCACGCCCCAGCAGTTCGAGTACCTGTTCTCACGTGCAGGCATCTGGCAGTACGCCATGGAGAAGTAGTGCAGCGGTGCATCCAATCCCTTTGAGTCACCCCTAAAAAAAGCAAAGTTTATCATGTCAACAGTAAATTTCATTGCTATGAAAACCATATTCTTTTCTATCGCCCTGTTGCTGGGCATCATGACCAACGTAAACGCACAGGACATTTATCTGCCCGTCAACTACTACGCAGAATACGCCGACCTCCTGCACACTGAAATGGCCGCCAAGGCAGCTCCGGTTGGCGCTTCTCACACCAACCGTTTTCCCGCCTTCGTCCACTACCGCGAGGTGATGAAGGGCAAGGCGGAGGACTTCCTGGCCTATTATGAAAAAATAGCGCCTCGCAAGGTGCCTCCTACCAAGACGGCGTTTACCACCTGGCGGCTCGGGCAAGGTTGCCCCCACGATGCGCCGGTGTTCGACTACACCGTTTTCACCAACCTACCTGCCGAAGATTGCAGCGGCAGGTAGGCCGGGAAATGAATGCTACAACCACACCATTTTTTATCTAAACAACATCAATTATGAAAACAATACTTTTTTCCGTAGCCCTTATTTTGGGCTTTCTGACCCCCCTGTCTTCACAGGACATCTACCTGCCCGTTTCCAGCACCTCGGAAACAGCAAAGGCTGAATATTTCGAAGCCCTCCAGGCAATCGAGAACGCAGACATCCCCGGCTTTTTTGACGGGATGAAAGCAGCCGTGAAAACCGACCCCAACTTCTTCATGGCATACGTTAATCTGGCCTTCAGTGAAACGGCTTTTGGGCAGTACGAAAAAGCCGCTGCCTTCATCAAACCCGCCCTGGCCATTGACCCTGCCGACTTCAACGAGTGTGAGCGAATCCATCGCCAAGCCCTGCAAGCATGGGAAAAAGATCCGAAAGCCGACCCGGCTGAATACATGGAAGCCCTGACCGCCGCCTACCCCAACACACCTGAAGCATACGACCTGGCGGGCAGGTCGGCCAAATGGATCAGCAATGACACTAAATCATCCGTCGGGCACACGCTGCGATTGCTGGAATTGCGCCCCGATTTTGGCGGCGGCTACAACACACTGGGCTACAACTACCTGGCGCTCGGGGAGATGGACAAGGCCAAAGCCGCCTTTGAGAAATACATCGAACTGGCACCAAGAGAAGGCAATGCCTACGACAGCATGGCGGATTATTTTATGGCCAATAAGGAATACGCCAGGTCGGTCGAATATTATGACAAAGCCGCTGCGATGGGGATGAGCAATGCAACGGAACGGGCAGACCAGGCACGGGCAGCGATGAAGGGCAACGTGGCTGTCATTGATGGCCTGTATCAGGGATTTGCCAAGGGCGACGTGCCAGCAGTGCTGGCCGCCATGGATGCAAATATCGTCTGGAACGAAGCCGAGGGTTTCCCCTACGCCGACCAAAACCCCTATAAAGGCCCGGAAGCCGTGCTGAACGGCGTGTTTGGCCGCATCATGGCGGAGTGGGAGTACTGGAATTTGACGGACATCCAACTGCACGACATGTCGGGCAACATGGTGCTGGCCACCCTGCGGTACCAGGCAAAGCACAAGACAACCGGTAACGTAATTGACTCGCAAACGGCGCATTTGTGGACGCTGTGGGATGGTAAAATCACAGCTTTCCAGCAGTTCACGGATACGAAGCAGGCGGCGGAGGCGTACAACAACGACCAGCCGCCCGCCCCAGCCGTCCGCAAGAGCATCCACCTGTTCGACCTGCCAGCGGATGTAACGGAGGCGGAATGGTCGGCAGTGCTCAAGGATATGAACAGCACCATTGCGAAGATGGGCTACCCCGGCGCTGGCTATTTTTTGTACAAAACAGAAAAAGCTGATACCAAGGACTACCGCTACTACTTCGAAGGAGTCTGGCCCAGCGCCGAGGCTTATACGAAAATCCACGAAGACCCGGCCTTCAAGGCCCTGGACGAGAAATACGGGCCACTTTACAAAAAAATCCAAGCGCTTGAAATCTACCGCCGGGTAGGCCTGGTAGAGTAAGAAAAATTTCTTTCACCAAATCAAGGTGATTCTTATTGCGGTTGAAAAATAACCGATGTTTTCCACCGCAATAAGAATCACCCGGATTTACAAACTAACAATACAATGAAAACAGTAGGTATCATCGGCGGCGCCGGCTTCATCGGCAGCTACGTCACCCAGCAATTTTTGGAAAACGGGTACCGGGTCAAAGTCTCGGCCACGGACATTTCCAACAAAGAAAAATATGCGCACCTGTCCGCACTGCCCCATGCGGAAAACATGGAACTCACCCCTTTGGACGTGCAGAACCTCGACCAACTGAAAGCATTTGCCGCAGGCTGCGACCTCCTCGTGCACGGCGGCACGCCGTTCCAATTGGAGGTGGAAGATCCGCAGCGTGATTTGTTCGACCCGACTATCAAAGGGACGGAAAACTTTCTGCAGGTGGTTAGCGAAACGCCCACGGTTAAGAAGGTGGTGTTCATCGCTTCGGTGGCGGCGATTAATACCAATTTCCCACTGCCGCCGGAAGGCTTGGCAGACGGGCAGGTGTTTTCAGAAAACGACAAACCCTATTTCAACCAGGAAAACCATCCGTATGCCCAGGCGAAATTCCTCGCCAACGAGGCCGTCAATCGGTTCATCACTGAAAATCCTGACCTCGGTTTTGAAATCACCAGTGTTTCGCCAGTGGGCGTGATGGGCATAGCCATGTCGGCACGGGAAGACTCCACTTCGATGGGTATACAGTTTTTATTCAAAAATAAAATCGCTCCCAATCCATTTATCCAAATGTTTTACGATTTGGATGTGAACTAGGCGGTTGTGGACGTAGCGGATGTTGGAGAATCGGTGTACCAGGCGGCTACCCGCCCAAACCTGCATGGCAAGCATTACCTGATTACCAGCGAGAGCTACCGGGTGTCCGACGTCTCGTTGATGCTCAATGGGAAAGAGCCTGCCGGGCAACCCAGTACGGTGTACAGCAATGCGCTGGCCACCAAGGATTTGGGTGTGCATTTCAAGCTGGCCAAAACACCCCTGCACCAATATGCGAAAGCGATGGAAGGGGCGGCTGCAGGATGAGCCATCTGGAAAAATGGAAATTGTTCAGAGATATTTTCAATTCCAATTTACCCGCCGAATAACTGGTGTCGCGCCCAGCAGTTGGTCAACGGAAATTCATTTTTAATTCATCATTGGTTAGTGGCGGCCTGCCTTGCGGATGTGCCGCCGCTTAACCTCAAACCATTTTCAACCATGAAACGGACTCACATTAATGGTTCGGCGAGATTTATATCCTGTGCGCTGATTCCCCTGTTCATGGTGTTAGCGGCACCCGCCATCCTCGCGCAACAGCTAACAGGCAACCTCCAGGACGCAGCTGGGCAGCCAATCTACGCAGCCAACGTGCTACTGCTGGCACCCGCCGATAGCAGCCTGGTAAATGGTGAGCTAACTGATTCTGACGGGCATTTTACATTTGAAAATGTGGCCAACGGCAGCTACTTGCTCTCCTTTTCTATGCTGGGTTTTGAAACGGTGTTTATCAATAACCTGACCGTTGATGAGAGCCACCCCCTCATCGACCTAAAGACGACCACCCTGCGCGAAAACGCAACGCTCCTGGCAGAGGTGTCGGTCGTAGCGAAACGCCCTTTTTTGGAACAGAAAATTGATCGGATGGTCGTCAACGTCAGCAATTCGATCACCAATGCAGGCGGTACGGCCTTGCAGGTGCTGCAACGTTCGCCAGGCGTACAGGTCAATGCACTAACAAAGTCCATCTCGTTGGCCGGAAAGCAGGGCGTAGTGGTGATGATCAATGGAAAAATATCGCGTATGCCCAGCGAGGCTGTGGTGGATATGCTCGCCGGCATGAACGCCGACAACATCGACCGCATAGAACTCATCCACACGCCACCGGCCAACTTTGAAGCCGAGGGCAACGCGGGCATCATCAACATCGTGCTGAAACAGTCCGGCGACAAGGGGCTGAATGGCGGCTATACCACGAAAATCGGCCAGGGCCGCGGCGCAAAAGCCGGCGCGAGCGGCTACTTCAACCAACGCAGCGGAAAGGTCAATCTGTTTGGCAGCTACGATTTGGACTACAATCTGAACCCCCAGACTTTCACGAACTACCGCCGGGTGGCCACCGCCGGCGATGTGCTGGAAACAGCATCCATCAGCGACCGGTCACATACCCCGACGACGACCCAAAACGCACGGATCGGCGCCGACTTGCAAGTGTCGAAGAAGACGGTAGTGGGGGTTTTGGGTACTTTTCTCGACCGGAATTGGTACATGGAGGCCGAAAACGCCATTACCTACTCCCGGAATGGAAAAGTGGAAAGCCTGCTGCGGATGCCCAATACCGAGACCAATCACAGCCAGTCCCTGGCCGGAAACCTGAACCTGAGTCACCAGTTTTCAGACAACCAATCGCTAAGTGTGGATGCGGATTACATCCACTATACCATCTCGAATCCATCCAGTTACAGGCTGCTGAACCAGGATGCTTCAGGAAATCTGACCACTGAAAGCGAGCTTAGGATTGCCAAAGAAACGCCCATCCAGGTAGGCGTGGCCAAAGCGGACTATACCAAAGGCTTTGGGGAAAATACACGGCTCGAAATGGGGGCGAAACTGACCTCCATGCGCTTCATGAATGATGTACAGGTGGACGAACGCGCCGGTCAGGAGGCCTGGCAGCAAATCCCGAACCTCACCTCGGTTTCGCAGATGAAAGAAACGGTGGCAGGCGCGTTTGTCAGTGTCAGTACGAAATTGGGCGATAATATCGACTTAAAAGCGGGCTTGCGCTACGAGCATACCGATACGCGCCTCGACTCGGGCACAGCCGTCGTCATCTTGGACCGGAACTACGGCTCCTGGTTTCCCACGGTATTCCTGAGCCGCAAAATATCGGAAAACCAAACGTTCAATTTTTCTTATTCGCGCCGCATCTCCCGCCCGAGCATCGGGCGACTTGCTCCTTTTTTAATTTTTTCCGACCCCACTACGCTATTAACCGGAAACCCGGCTTTGCAGCCTGCCTTCACCAACGCTTTCAACCTGAGTTACAACGTGAAATCCTGGCGGCTGGGTGTCACTTACAGCATCGAAGATGCACCGCAACGCTTTATTCCGGAAGTGGATGCGCAGACGAACCGGCAAGTTCTTTCTTTCGGGAACATGGGGCAAGAAAGGACATGGAGCGCGAATTTGTATATACCGCTGCAACTCGCCGACTGGTGGGAGATGAGCAATAACCTCTATTTCAGTTCACTCGCGCTTGATTTTGAACTGGAAGGCGAACCCCTAAAGGTGAAAAACCTGGCTTATGGATTTAATTCCAACCACAGCTTCAAATTGCCAAAGCAGTTTTCCCTGGAAGTTACCGGGAATTTTGACTCGCCCAGTTACTGGGGCATTGCTTACTGGCGGGCGACGGGAAGCTTGAACATCGGGATAGAAAAGAATTTCGGTGAAAAGTGGGGCAAAGTCCGCCTCACTGCCAACGACCTATTCCGATCTTCCAACTGGTTCGGCACCACCGACCAGCCGGAAATCGACTTGTTGACGAAGCAATCGTTCCAGTGGTCAGAGCGCGTGTTCATGCTTTCCTGGTCGAACACCTTTGGCAACAAAAAGATAAAGGCTGCACGCCAGCGCCAGACGGGGGCGGTAGAGGAGTGGCGCAGGTTATAGGGCTTTTCCCGAAATGCCCCCTGGAGGGCACTTACGATAATTTTAAAAAAATTTCATGTTTACCAAACCATTTTCAACTATGAAAAAGCTTCTCATCGTAACATTCCTTTTTTGCGCAGCAACCTTCGGCAACCTGCACGCCCAATCGGCCACCGACGAACACGATATGCAGGAGTTCGCCCGCAACTTCATGAATGCCTACAACCAGCAAGACGCTGCCGCCATGCAGAAAATGTACTTTGCCGATGCCGTCCGCATTGACCAGGAGGGCAAAGAAACCAAGGGCGCTGACAACATCGCCGCCTACTTCGCCGACCAGTTCGTGAAGAACAATGCTACGGTTTTCGTCCGGCAGCTGAGTGTCAACTGGTCGGACTACGAACAGACCTGGGTAGCCAGCGGCACCTACGAGGTGAACGGCAAGACCAATGTGTACGACATTCCCATCCATTTATCCGGCAGATACGCCAACGTAATGCTGAAAAAGGACGGCCAATGGAAAATCGTCAAGTCCGTACATACCCCCCTGGAACATGCCGACCCCACCGTAGCCGCCAACATCAAAATGTACACCGAAACCTGGGACGCCATCATCAACGAAGGCCGGTTCGAACTTTTTAACGAAGATCACTTCACCGAAGATGTGGTCATGCACGCCGAACCGGAAAACGTGGTGGGCATCGAGGGCATGGCGGGATACTACAAAGCGTTGGTTTCGGCTTTTTCCGATGTCGAATTTACCATCAACAACATCTTCGGCGAAGGCAGCCAACTGGTGAAACACTGGACGTTCAAGGGCACGCACACGGGCGACTTTTTTGGCATTCCGGCCACCGGCAACTCCGTCGAGATAAGTGGCAGCACCATTGTCCGCATGAGTAAAGACGGCCGCATTGCCGAGGAGCAGGATTTCATGGACAACATGGCGCTGCTGGCGCAAATGGGCGTCGTATCCGCTCCGGAAAATGTGGCGGTGATCGACGGGCTGTACCAGGCATTTGTCAAAGGCGACGTGCCAGCAGTACTGGCCGTCATGGATGCCAATATCGTGTGGAACGAAGCCGAGGGTTTCCTCTACGCCGACCAAAACCCCTACATCGGCCCGGAAGCCGTGCTGAACGGCGTGTTCGCCCGCATTGGCGCCGAATGGGAATACTTTAACCTGACGAATATCCAACTGCACGACATGTCGGGCAATATGGTGCTGGCCACCCTGCGGTACCAGGCAAAGCACCAGACAACCGGCAAAGTAATGGACTCGCAAACGGCGCATTTGTGGACCCTGCGGGATGGCAAGATTGTGGCTTTCCAGCAGTTTACGGATACGAAGCAGGCGGCGGCGGCGGTGCGGTGATAAGGACTATAAAAATATACACGCACATAACGCGAGTAGGGAGGGAACGTGTGCAAATCCCATTTGACCGTTTGGATGTGTGACTTAATTTTAGAGCGTAATTGCCTATTCGAGAAATGCTACTATATTTGTAACAGAGGCACTTGTTTACCTCCAACGTCCTTATGGATTTAGACGCAATAGTGACTAAGTAAAACATGCAATGCGGGTTTTGCTTAGCTAGTCGGGGTTGCGTCAATGCATGAGTTGTACGAAATGAAAACAAATATCATTATGAAGAATTTAAGGAAACAGCTATTGACCTTAATGTTTTTATCAATTTGTCTTAGTATATCCACACAAGAGTCAGTGACAATTGAGTTCACAGAATCATACATGAGATCAAGTTCAAAACTTGGTTATTTTATACATACACTTAAGGGTGAAGTTCTATATCACGAGGTATTTAGTAAGAAAGCTATCAAAAAAGGTACTATTTCAGAACTGAAAATAGAATATCCTGATAGTGCCATTATAACAATAGTTTCTGGAAATTTGAGCCATTCATTATCTCCTTTGAGAAATAATATGAAATTTGATCAAGATGATTTATTTCCATATTCCATTTCTAATTCTGGAGGTTCTTACAGGGTAAGTTTTGAAGGTGTAGAAGACGATGAGATTAAATTTCTGCCTGATGGTCTAAGTAACTCTCGAATAACAGAATATAATAATCGTGAATTGAGGACGTGGTATAATTTTCTTCATCCATTATTTTTTCCCTATAATTATAATAGCGATACAAAAGAGTACAAATTATTTACATACAAGCCTCGTCCTGATTTTAACTATAATCAGCAAATAGTACTTGAAAATAAAAATATATTTTCTTCTGGAAAATTTATAAATATCGAACTGCCAGAAGGGAATAAGTATAAGTGTGATATTCTTCTTTTTTCAGAAGAATATAAATATCCATATCTGCTATATCAAGAACCTTTAGTCGGTCAGTTTTCATTGTCAATACCTATACCTGAGATATTGGGAATATATAAAATCGGGTTAGTGTTAAAAAATGAAGATTATGAAATTTATTCTGAGTTTAATAATATAGATACATTTTTGAGCCAAGATATAGAACGAAAAATAGTTTCTAATTTTGAGGTAGATGAAAATTACATAAATTTGTGTGATAGTGAAATAGATTTTTTTCACTTATTTTTAGAGTCAAGTAGCTATGATGGTAAAGATTACAACTGGGTAATGAATGGGCTAAATGCTGATAATTGCGAAATTATTTTTCCAGAAATACCAAAAGAATTAGCAGAATTAACAGTGTTAAAAGATGCACCAAATTACCCAGAGTCTGCTATTCTATATGCAATGAAAATACCTGATGAAGTTGAACTACATAAATTAGATAATAGATCTTTTTATGATATATTTTGGAGGCTATCTAATAATGTGGTAATTCAAAAGATTCATTATGAATGGTGATCCAAATCTTCGTACAACTTTGCCTAGGACGTCCATGCTCCCTGTGGTCGCACGTCGCCTAGGCTTGAGTTATGCTCAACCCTGCGGGTGCAAAAAAGATAAAACACAAAAAGAATTTCTCGCGACCCAGTACAATAGTGGTTTAAGAGCCATTGATTGTCATTTTCGTTTAGAAAAATAAATGTCAATAGGGATGTGTAATGCCATCATGATGAAATATTGAGGTTGCGCGCTGCCCAGAACTGCTGCGATTTAGAGTTATTGATTGGCATTAGGGCTTAGAAAATAAATGCCAATAGGGATGTGTAATGCCATCATGATGAAATGTTGAGGTTGCACGCTGCCCAAAACTGCTGTGATTTAGAGCTGTTGATTGGCAAAAATATTTGGTGAGCAGCTACCGCCAATTATTCTCCAAAACTTTATAAACGAGAAAACGGAACGGGGCAACTGAAAAAGATGTCCGAAATGATCTACGAACAGCGAGACAGTACCCAAGCCATTATTGACGCAATATCCAGAAACGTCTCTCTAGTAGAGAAAACCTGAGACGTGTCCGTGTCGATAATAGTGGTAAGGTAATGGTTGGTTAAAATGCTATAAACACCCAAAACGCAATGCTTTGGGCGGTAAAATGCGTAGATTACAACTTTCATAGAGATAGTGTTTTAGGTGTTCTTAGGTATGGTCATTCATTTGGCTGCCCAGTCTTTTTTTACCTAGAGATAAACTTGTAGAAAAAAGCAAAGTAGTCTGTTACCTCTTTTTTATACTTCTGTTTTTCTGGCTCAAACTCTAAGTAACCGTTTCTTGTCTCTAGCCTTAACTTTGATACATTAGAGGAAGACAACTGCTTCAACTGCTCAGTACTTACTTTAAAAAGCAAACTAAACCCAAGTGCTTCACTTCCTCTGAATTTATGAGCACCTGCGCCCCTTGATGTTATTTGGTGTTCGTTTACAGCAAATTCTAATATTTCTCCATTATTTAGTTTAATAAAAAAAGAATCCCCTTCGTCTACAGAATTAACTTTAGAAGACGTGACCTTAAAGTGTAATATTGATTGACCATCTAATTGGTATAGCTTGAAGTAAGAAATTGGCCCCGACTTCCAAACGGGATCGTTCAATGTCACCCAGTCGCAACTAACGATAGTGTCTCCTGTAAATTCGTCGATCTCGCGAGCAATACCGAAACTTTGCGCGTTACTTAAACTAGAAGCGAGGATCAAAGTGAAAAGAATGATAAATTGCTTAGTGTTCATGTTTTTATTGTTTAAATACTGTAACTAGTCAGGGGTGTAAATTAGGTAAAATAAAATAAAGTTTGTATTTTTTCGGATGACATTCGCAGAACTCAAATTTCAGATTGAAAAAATTGAACCTTCTCTTAGTGCAGAGGGCAAGATGCTAGTGGCACTTTTCATGCCTTTTTGCGAGTCACAGCAACAACGGATCAAAGAATTGGAAGATCAATTGGCTAAGGGGCCAGCAAAAAATAACTTCCCGATTTAATCATTGGGGATAGCCCAATAATT
>PZPC01000159.1 GCA_003045895.1 Bacteroidota bacterium | reverse complement strand
CTGAAGACGTGGCAGGCAACGCTGAAGACGTGGCAGGCGCGAGAACCAACTCGAAGTCGGAAATCAGAGGTCAGCAAGCCACGGCCCAGGCCCAGAATACCGCCCTACCGACACAAGGGCAATAAAATTCCCCGCCTTGCGGCAATTGTAGTAGTTTCGCAGCGCTTTCATCAACAGCCTTTAACGAACATGCGTACTATTCTACTCCTCTTGCTCTGCCTGCTGGGCAGCCTGTCTATTTTCGGTCAAACATCCGCGCGCTACCACCGTGCCCAAGTTCACCTCGAAGGCCGCAGCCTCCAGGAACTGGCTCTTTTAGGGCTGGAAGTAGACCACGGCGAATACGTTCCCCAACGGCACCTGACCAATGACTTTTCCGAGGTGGAATTGCACCAGATCACCCTCGCCGGTTTCACCTACGACATCCTCATTCCCGATGTACAGGATTACTACCACAATCCCGCACGCCAGCAAGCCTACCGCAGCGAGGCCCGGGGCGGAGAGCCCTGCCCCGCGGGCGCGACCAGCAATGTGACCCCCTACCCTACGCCCAGCAATTTCCACCTGGGCAGCATGGCGGGATTTTTCACCTACCAGGAGATGCTCGACATCCTGGACTCCATGCGCCTGCTCTACCCCAACCTCATCAGTTCCCGGCAGGTTGTTTCACCCAGTATTGTCACCCACCAGGGGCGGCCCATCTACTGGTTGCGCATCAGCGACAACCCGGATACCGACGAAGCCACCGAGCCCGAAGTGCTCTACACCGCCCTCCACCACGCCCGCGAACCGAACAGCTTGTCGCAGATGATCTACTACATGTGGTACCTGCTGGAGCATTACGAAACCGACCCCGAAGTACAATTTCTGGTGGCCAATACCGAATTGTATTTCCTGCCGTGTATCAATCCGGATGGCTATATTTTCAACCAGGAAATGGAGCCCGACGGGGGAGGCATGTGGCGCAAAAACCTGCGCGACAACGGCAATGGAACCACCGGCGTGGACCTGAACCGCAACTACGGGCACGAATGGGCATTTGACAACTTTGGCTCTTCGGCTAACCCTTCCTCCGCTACCTACCGCGGCCCGGAAGCCTTCTCGGAGCCCGAAACCCAGGCCGTTCAGGCATTTTGCAATGCCCATACCTTCGTAGCCTGCCTCAATTACCACACCTATGGCAACCTGCTTATCTACCCCTGGGGCTACAGCGATACGCCCACGGACGATGCCCCGACGTTCAACACCCTGGCCGACGTGATGACCTTACAAAACAACTTCCTGGCAGGTACCGGCACCTCTACGGTGGGGTATACCACCAACGGTGATTCGGACGACTGGATGTACGGCGAAACAACCACCAAGCCCGCTATTTTTTCCATGACCCCCGAGGTGGGTAGTGGCGACGGCGGCTTCTGGCCCGTACGCGAGGACATTATCCCCAATTGCCGGGCATCGCTGTGGATGAACCTGGTCACAGCCCACACGCCCCATACAGCGGGGGTGGTTCAGGCCGATCCGGCGCAACGGGAAATCGCCAGTACCTCGTTGTACTTCCGCTACCAACTGCAACGCTTCGGCCTGACGGAGGGGCCACTGACCGTCAGTTTGTCCAGCCTGCAAGAAGACCTCCTCCTGGTGACCGAAGAGCCCCGGGTTTTCAACCTGGCTGCCAATGCGGCCGTGCTCGACAGCTTTGCCCTCAGTGCCGTGGCCAATATTGTGCCGGGCACCGAACTGCGCTTTCTGTTGCAACTCAGCAATGGGTCGTTTACGCGTACCGATACCGTTACGCGGGTCTTTGGGGGCTTTCTGCGCACGGACATTTACACCAATAACTTCACGAACCTCACCCCCTGGACGCCCGACCAGGGCTGGGACCTGACGACCGAAGATTTTGTCTCCGCCCCTACTTCCCTCACCGATTCTCCCGGAGCAGACTACCCCAACAACAGCATTACCACGATCACGCTAAACGAAGCCATTACCGTAGGCGAAGCCCAGGAATACCGCCTGCAGTTCTGGTCGAAATGGAACATTGAAGCCTTCTACGACTGGGCACAGCTCCAATTCAAGATCAATGACGGGGATTGGATTCCCGCCTGCGGCCGCTACACCGTCAGTGGTTCGGCCGTGCAGGCCCCCGATCAACCCGTTTGGGAAGGCCAGCAAGCCAACTGGGTGGAAGAAGAAATTGACCTGACAACTTACCTCCTGCCTGGCGATGCCGTAAGCCTGCGCTTTCTCCTCGTCAGCGACGAATTTGTGAACCCGGACGGGTTCTACGTCGACGACCTGGTCTTGCAGGAGCGGAACATGGAAACGGTGGGTACCACCACGCTACTACCCCGCGCGGCTTTCTCGGTGCACATCGTTCCCAACCCCGCCCGCGAACAGTCTCAACTCCGATTCCGGTTGTCGGAAGATGGAAGTAGCACGGGCCACTGGCAATTGTACCAGGCGGCTGGCCAACTGGTCACACAGGGCCCCCTGGACCTCCGCAACGGCTACCAGGAAGTAGACCTGGCTACCGGAAATTTACCCGCCGGGGTGTACTGGCTCACGGCCCAGGCTGACAACCAGGTAATAACCACCCAAGAACTGGTGATCATTAAATAAAGCATTCTTTTTTTGCGAAATCCTTGCTTTGCATTAAAATACACTGTATATTTGCAGACCAATTAGCGCAGCGGTGGATTTATGACCACGCAAAACGCGGCGCCAATGAACTCAGATCGCGGAGTGGAGCAGTTGGTAGCTCGTCGGGCTCATAACCCGAAGGTCGTAGGTTCAAGTCCTACCTCCGCTACTAAAAACCCTGTAAGTCGTTGACTTGCAGGGTTTTTTTTTTGCCCCCAGACGTGTCGGACACCTTCAAGGTGTCCGACACGTCTGGGGGCATACTGCCAGGAAGAGCGGTATTAAAACGCTAAGGTCTTGAAAAAAGGCCGCAGCGCGGTCAAATTATGTGTGTGCCCTAACACCACCAATGCTTTCCGACCCCAGCGGGGTCGTACCTGTCTTTTTATGATTTGCATTAGAAAAAGAAATTTATGAAAGAGATTAAAAAAGTGAAAATTTATTTAAGGCACTACTTCAATTGTGGAAGCGATGATCCAAAAGCAATTAAAGAAATAAGAGGGGTAAGATTAACTATTCACCTCTAAGGAACAATGATCTCACAAACAAAGGGCCCACTATTTAAATGAAGGGCTTTCTCATAAATACCGTTTTAGCAATTTTCGCCTTTTTTTGCCCCAACCCTAAAGGGAGAAAAGGCAAAAATCGCTAAAACTCCCCCGTTGTA
>PZPC01000158.1 GCA_003045895.1 Bacteroidota bacterium | reverse complement strand
GTTGATCTGCCGGAGCCAAATTTGCAAGCCCAACCCCACGTTGCCGGCGCTGGCGATCCTCGTAGACAGCGTGGAGGGTTTCATTGGCTAACCCATCGGCCAGGGTGTATCGCCGTATTTCATTCGCCAAGGGTTGCCACCGCACCAGGCCCTGGTCCGTTGCCAACCAAAAAAGCTGGTCCTGGTCCTGGTGAATGAAAAAGACTTTCAGCGGGGCGCTCCCCGGTCCCAGCAGCGGGTAATGATCCAGTACCTTCCCGTTCTGGTTGTAGCGCACCAGGCCCGCATTGGTCCCCGCCCACAGCTCGTCGTTATTTTGGAACCAACAGTACACTGCTTTGTCTGGCAAACTGTGCTGGGTTAACGCCTGCGCTCCTCTAGCCAGAGACCAAACGCCCCGCAAACCTCCCAGGAGTAAGGTGCTGTCGGGCAACCAATGTAAGGCATTGCCTTCGAAATTTTCACTCAGACCAGGGGTAGAAAAAATGTCGTATTTACCCGTAACGAGGTTGTAGCGCACCACTTCATTGCGGTGGGAAGTAATCCAAAGTTGGTTGTCCACCCGTTGAATAACCCGACTAACGGTATTATGGGGATAAGTAATGGTGGTGAATTGTTTGGCTTTGGTCGCCAGGCTAAACGCTCCGCTGTAACTCACCGCGAGTATCGTACTGTCGTTCCTGCTGGTAATCCCGCGAAAACTAACCGATTTCCCTGCTGCGTAAGGGTAAGTAATGATTTTTTTGGGGTTCACCTGGATGCGAAACAACCCGTTGCTACTGCCCAGCCATAGGGCATCCGAACTCGCGTACAACCTTATTTTAGTTTCAATCTTGAATTGCTCAAACAACAATTGTTTAAAGTCTCTCATCACGACTTTCCCATCCTTAAACAAGACATTGACTTTGTTGCCGCGATAAATGCTTAACCCATTCGCACAAAAAAGCAGATTTAGGTAATCTGGAAATTGTAAGCCCCCAGTAAATAGGTGATTGGGATATGTCCTAAAAGAAAAAGCCTCCAACCTGTCTTCCTGCAAATTGAAAAGGCTGTCGGTCTGGCCAAAACGTTCAACTACCTGCCTCTCCCCCGCCGCGTAATACCATAAACTGTAATCGCTGGCTAGCCACACCGAAGAGCCGTAAGCCTTCCTGAATTCATAGTCCCGCAATGGCGTACCCGTACCGTTAACCACCTTAATTTGCCACTTTCCGGGGTGCGGGGATGGCTTATCCATATTTTCTATCATCCAAAACAAGCCATCGCGTCTGGGGTAATAATACCTGGCTACATCAGCTGCCTGGTTGACGGTATCCTGTAAGATCCAAGTCCACTTACCATCAAACCGGCCGCCATGTCCGGCCGGATCCAGAATCCAGATGGCGTCATCTATCCGGAATAAGCCGTAATAAAACAACTCGGAAAAGGTAAGATCTTCTCCTAGGTACGCCTGCACGGGTATCGCGGTGCCCGTGGCGGGGTCGAAAACATCAATCTTGGTTTCCAAGCCACGGGTGCTGAAAAGCCACAGTTTGCCATTGACATCGCTAGCCAACTTAGCATATCCCGGGTAACGCAGCCCCGCTGCTTTTCCTGCGTATACTTGAAAATGCTCGCCGTTGAAACGGGCCAGGCCGCTTTTCCCTACCAGCCAGATGAAGCCTTGTTTATCCTCAATAAGATCTTGAACATCCCAGAGAGGGTATTCGTCATTTTCCTGCCAAAGGTTAATTTCCAGGGTATAATCTGCTGCATCAAAATGATAAACCAGGGGCTGCCCCAATAAAACATCGCCCCCTGACAGGGCCAGAGCAAGACAAAAAAAACCTAAACTGTATCGAATAAGAGCACATTTTTTCACGAATACAGACTTGAGAAACTCAAATTTTCTTCACCCGACCCATTCGCCTCCAAAGAAAACAAATACTTTAAACAAAAATACCATCCTGCCGGTGAACCCCACCATTTCTACTCAAACAAACTGGCATCCAGTCCGGGAATAATACGCAAGGCATTTTTATAATACAGCTTACGCAGAATTTCCGCTGGCAGGTCCAGTCCGTACATCCGCCAGAAGGCGTGGTAGCGCTTGTAGTAGGGGAAGTATTCATCGTCGGTTTCCAGCACCCGAAAGTAGGTCGCGTACTCGCCGGGGTTGTAGGAGTCTTTACCAAACAGCACGCGATCCTGGTACTTTTCGAAGAAGCGGTTGGCCATGCGTGGCTGGCGCCCCAACTCGGAAATGACGGCTCCAATTTCTACGTTGAGGTTGGGCAGTTCGTCCAGGATCTCGCCCAGTTTTTCCAGGTCGTTGGGGTACCAACCCAGGTGGGCATTGATGAAGGTGGTTTCCGGGTGCTTGCGGAACACATCGTGGGACTCCGCAATGATGGTCTCCCAGGGAGCCGGATCATCGGCCGTGCGCCTGCGGCCGGGGTGCAGCTTCAACTCCAGCCAGCGTTCGTTGTTTTCATCCTGGGGCGCCCAGAATGATTTGGGGTCGGCAGCGTGGATAAGCACCGGAATCCCCAGCTCACCACACCTGGCCCAGACGGGGTCCAGCCGCGGGTCGTTGATGCGGATGCGGTCGCCGTTCTTATCCACATTGGTCATGCCCTGGCTTTTGTAGATCTTCAGGCCCCGGGCGCCAATGCTGACGTCGTAGGTCAATTGCGCCAGCGTATTCTCCAGCCAGTCGGCCTCGTCGATGGAGCGCAGTTCGATGTTGGTAAAACACACGATGCGGTGCTGGTAGCCAGCGGCATTCACGTTGTCCATCATGGCTTTCAGCGCCGGGCCGCCACGCCCGCTCAGGTTCACGATGATGCCCATGTTCAGGGAGTCCATCTCGCGAATCAGCTTATCCAGGTCTTGTTCGGCCATGCGCCAGTGGTGGCTGTGCACGTCGATGAAGGGCAGGCTGGCCCGCGTCAGGGGATGCTCCGGCACCACCAGCGTCGACGGCGGGTCGTAGGCTTCCCAGTCAAGGTGGAGGCTGGTGTCAATGGGCGTGCGCTGGGCCCAGAGGCTGCCGATTAGTAGGGTACTGGTAAGCGCCAGGAGGAGGAGTCGGAACATGTGTCGATCTGTTTAAGCGTAAAGGAATGGGGTAAAAATAAGAAATTGTAGTGTAACGCAATTTTAAGCGTGTCCTGGCTGCCGATTTCCTTGATCGCTCAGGCTGTGTTTTCTCACGCCAACGTAAAGATGCGTTAATACGTTTTAACGGTCTAAAACTTCCCACTTCCCACCTCCCACCTCCGACTTCCGACTTCGAGCTACTTCCGCTTTCGAGTTGGTTCTCGCGCCTGCCACGTCTTCAGCGTTGCCTGCCACGTCTTCAG
>PZPC01000027.1 GCA_003045895.1 Bacteroidota bacterium | reverse complement strand
AAAAACACGGCTTATCCGTGTATGAGGAACTCATCAATGCCATCAAGGGAGAGTCGTTCCTACGCACCATGCAGATGGCTACCTAAATAGTTACATTTATTTATTTATGAGCTAAAATAAGTATATTATAGAAATCAAGGAAATTATCTTCAGATAAAAGCAAGCATTCAGTTCCTGATGCGGTCCAATTCCGCTTCCAGCACCGCTTTTGCCTCCATTTGTGCACCGGACAGGGTACCCGCCAGCAGGTCCACCCGCTCGTAAGGGTCGGCATTCAAATCGTAGAAGTTGTTGTTGCCGTTGGCATTGACGATCAGTTTGTACTGGGCACTGCGGATGGTCCAGCTGTTGGCCGTGCCGTCGTCCTTCTCCGAATACTGGAAATCTCTGAGGGGAGTAGCGGGCGCCGCAGTCAGGAGCGATTTAAAGCTTTTGCTGTCGTAGATTTCGGGAAGGTCCACCCCGGCCAGTTCGGCGATGGTGGCGAACAGGTCGGTACCAGTAATTAGGCTGGCTTCGGTGCCCACGCGTGCAACCTGGGCGCCGGCAACGAACATGGGCGTATTGATGCCTCCCTGGAACAGGGATCCTTTCACCGTCGTGCTGGTGTAAGGGGCCTGGGCCACCTGGTTGGGCGTGCCGTTGTCGCCGATGAAAATGATGGTCGTATTGGCGCGCTCCTCGGCGGGGAGGCTTTCCAGGAGGCGTCCGATTTGAAAATCCATCGCCTCGATGGCCGCCATGTAATACGGCGTAGGGTCCATTCCGGTGGTGTAGTCCGGTAGGTTGCCCTGCGTGTGCATATTGGCGGGCGGGGTATGAAACGGCGTATGCGGAGCGGTATAGGCCAGCCACAGGAACCACGGCTTCTCCTGGGCCGCTACCCAGTTGATGGCCAGGTCGGTAAATTTTTCGGTGATGTAGGTGTTCTGGCTGGTGTTCGTGCCATTCTCGCTGAGCTGCCACTGCGTGTAGCTCTGCGCCGCACCGCTCAACAAGCCGGCGTAATAATCTATCCCCAACGTCTCGGGATTGAAGTTGGAAATACCCTCGCCCGCCAAATGCCACTTGCCCACTACGGCGGTGGCGTAGCGGTTGCTGGTAGCCGACTGGAGGTAGTTGGGCAAAATGTTTTCCGTGCTATTCAGGGCGTCACCGGCCCATTTTACGCCGGTTCGATACCCGTACTTGCCCGTAATAATGGATGCCCGGGTGGGCGAACAGGTAGGGTACACCCAGACATTGCTGAAGAGCAGCCCCGCATTCCGCAGCGCATCGATATGGGGCGTAGTGGGCTTGATGGTGCCTTCCGCAAATCCGGCGATGGCGTCTTTGCCCAGGTCATCGGCGATGATCAGGAGGATGTTGGGCGGATTGGCCGCAGGATCCGTGATGACCACGTCTGCTTCTTGCTTGCAACCGAGCAGGGTGAGGCACAGGCACACGAAAAAAAGGAGTAATTTATGCATGGGATAGGGGTATTGGTACTGATTTATTCGCCCCCCTAAAGGTACCGCATTGTGCCAAAGGTTGCCTGGCGCATCAATCTAATTCTGATGCAATGACCGCAATACCAACAACGATGGCAATTACCGCCCAGTATTCCAGCTTAATCCACAACAAGGAATGTTCGTATTTGAGCTCAACTTGTTCCCCAGTTTGGTTGTCCGTCAGGATTCTTTTGGGTTCAGCATGCCATTTTTTGCCTATAATCCAAACGATAATCCCGCCTAAAATGTAGCCAATTCCGGCATAAATTGGAGAGTCTCCAAATATAATCTGCATAATTACGCCACTTGCAAATGGCACCAACAATCCTAAAATACCGAGCCCTTGCCACAATACATTAATCATAAGTACGCTAAATTGAGGTTAAAAAAAGCCAGTTTTTTCTCTGATGTGCTGATTAAGAATCAAATTTATAAATAAATTATTTTAGTTTTTATCTTATTTAGAGCCTGCTGCCCAGCAAGGGCCACTCCGGGGTGAGCGTTTTCTGAACGCCAAAGAGACAACACCCATAAAGGGCCTGGTAGAACAAGTCTAATTATTTCTATAACTTGCGTTAAGCCCGAAAAACCGGACATCTTCGGTTTTTCTTGTGGCACTATACGCTACTAGGATGGAAAGTCTTACTTTTTACAACAATTTACCAGGTCGGGAGGAATCCGTCAACGAATTGCTTCGCCAGCCTGCGGCTTTTCGGCAAATACCTGCGGATTGGCACGTCATTGTCACGGACATTCGAGATTCTACCACTGCCGTAAAAAGTGGACGTTCTGAATTGGTCAACCTCATCGCTACCGGGAGCATCATTGCCGCTTTGAATATAGCTGCGAAAGCCAGTGTTGATCTTCCCTTTTTCTTTGGCGGCGATGGCGCTACTTTACTCGTGCCACCCACTTTGTTGGCCGAAAGCATGGCCGCTTTGGCGCTACACCAAAGCAATGTAAAAAAGGAATTTAATATAGATTTAAGAGTGGGCAGCTTGCCGGTTTCCGCTGTTTACGAAAGCGGAAGTGCGCTGAGCATCACAAAAGTGAAGATCAATGCTTTGTTTGCTATTCCTGTGGTGCTGGGGAATGGCTTGCAGTTTGCGGAGCGGGTCGTGAAATCGGCCTACGTGGTGCTGCCCCCCCCGGAAGCGACCAATTTGAATTTGGAAGGCATGGAATGCCGTTGGAACAAAATTCCCCCACCTAAAGGCACGGACGAGGTGGTCTGCCTGCTGATCAGTGCCCGCCAGGAGTCGGCCCAGGCCACCGTGTACAAAGCGGTGCTGGATAAGGCGGAGGCGATCTACGGCTCGCACAAAAAGCGCAATCCTATTTCTTTGCCGGGATTGCGCATCAATGCCAGGATTCAAAAAATCAGGACCGAGCTCCGCATGCGCCAACCCCAATTTGGGTTTCTGGAATGGTTTAAAAACTGGCTGTACGTACTGGTCGCGAAGTATTGGTATTTGTCCAGCCACACGGGGCAGAAGTACTTAAATGAGCTGGTTCAGTTGGCTGATATTTTTGTGATGGATGGTCGCATCAGTATGGTCATTACGGGTAACCGCACGCAGCGCGAACAGCTGGTCGAATTTCTGGACGAGCAGGAAAAGGCAGGCCAGCTGGTGTACGGCATTCACGTAAGCCGGGAAAGTATTATTTCCTGTTACGTGCAGAACCGGGCGGCCCACCATATTCACTTTGTCGATGGGGGCGACGGGGGGTATACCCAGGCTGCGGTATTGTTGAAGGAGAAGTTGAAGGGGTAGGGTTGGGTTTTATGATTCCTTTTAGTTTTTATATATTTTTTTATCAATATATTTCACTTTTACAAACTCCCCATCCAAGTGGTTGAAATCTTTATCGGTTGTAACCAAAACCATGTCGAAAGCACTAGCAGTAGCTGCTATCCATAAATCATTTTTACCCATATTCCTTGCCGTAAAATTTCCTTTTTTACCCTTTAGTTTACCCTGGCTATAGGCATCTATCTGCCCATATAGGGTCAGAATTTTTCTGATGTTGATATCGATTTCAAGGACTCTTTTTAACAGCTTTCGAATATCATTCTTTCTTCTTTCTCCATAGTCGAACTGAGCCACTAATGAGTTGATCTCGCCTATCGTTACTATTGATATGGCTAAGTTATTGTCGCTGCTAAATATTTCATGCGCTTCTTCGATACGGCTCGCAATGGACGAACTACGGCTGTAGATAACCAAGATGTTTGTATCTAATAAATAGTCCAAGTTGTGTTATTTTATGGCTTCCAGCATTACTTCCAGTGGAATTTCGCCCCAATCAATTTTATCGGCTTCTGATCTAAACGCTTGGTAAGTGCAGGGTTTATAATGCTGTTCTTCGATGAGTTGATCAAGGGTGACATTTTCTCTTATCCCTCTAACCCCCTCAAGGAAAGCTGGCTCTTTTACTGCTTTTTGATTTGTCTTGGTTTTATTAAATATTACCTCCAACTCTTGCCGGATTACTTCAAGCGCCTTTACATCTTCTACCTTGATAAGCATTTCTATGATATCTGATCTTATTTCTTTCGCTGTATTCACGATAATTATGTTTTCGTTTAACAAGTATACTGAATTTGACCGAAACCTGCAAGGGTATGACGTAGTTGTTCGGCCGTTGTTCGGCCGCTTCAGCGTGGGTTTATTCCAGGGGAAATCCAAAATCCCCCTTATGATCCACCACAAAGCGGATGACCAAGGCACCAATGGGATCCGGGCAGCGGTGAAAGGCTTCGTCGAGGTCGTCCCATAAATCCAGGTAGGATGGGGCTGCCAGGAGGATATCCTGCCGTTGTTCCAGGTTTTTGGGCACGGGTGCCGCCGGAAACAGCCGGATGGCGCTGCGGAGGAGTGCCGCCGTATGGCGTGCCCCGATTGTTTGGTAGGCCGCCAGTATTTCGTCCGCAAACTGTCCGGAGGAATTGTAAAAGAAGTTGGCAAAGCCACCGGTACCGACAGCGCCCTCCAGGATGTCGATGTAGATGAAGGTCTTTTCGGCTGCCGTCAGGTACTCAAACTGGTCGGTACCTTTGATCTTCTGGCCAACAATTTGGCCAATGGCCAGAATTTGGGCTTTTTCAGTGGGCAGGCGGAGGGCTTTTTCGATTGCGGTCATGGGGGCTGTAGGCTTTTGCCGGCATTGGTTAATGCGATAGGGTGGGGGAAGGTTTTATGACCTTCGTTAACAACAGTTCTTGTTTTGTTGAATTGGTGGACATTTTACACTTCCATAACTGCAATATACACAGCAGTCGCCTTGTACTGGTTGAAGAACTTGTTTGCAATTTTCACATTCATAAAAATATTGACAAGCATTTGTTGGCATCGTTTCTTCTTTTTTATGCCCGCAGTTCGGACACGTAATTGTCGATTGCAATATAACTTCCGTTTCCATTTTTGAAATTATTGTGAACTTGCTTTTTTCGTAGTCGCGGTGCAGGTATTCGGTAGTCCCCATCCCTAGAGGGAGAAAAGGCAAAAATCGCTAAAACTCCCTTTAGGGTCGGGGTAGATTTTAGTGCTTTTTGTCTTTTCGAGTGGATTTTACTTTTATGAGAAAGCGACAGCTTCAATTGGAAAATTCCTTAAAATCTACGGATGGGTCGTAATCGTTTTTGGTCTTGATCGAATGCAGTTCACTGTTAGGGTCTTTCGACCTCACCAGGGGAAAAAAGAGTTGCACGTACCAGGGCTCTTTGATTTGGTTCCAGGCGCCAAACCGGGACGGGTACTTGCGGGTAATCTTAGCGGTGCCAAAAATCATGTCCCAGATAAAGAGCAGGTTGCCATAATTGCCGTTGGGGTGCGAAATCCCATCTTCGGCCGTTAAACCATGGTGCGCAAAATGGGTGCTGGGGGTGGAGATCGTTCGCTCCACTATCCAGGCCAGGGGGCTTAAGATTTTGTATCGATAGAGAAACCGGTCCCATTTGGTTTCGCTGTGGGCCAGTAAGATGACCACCAACTTTACGGGCAGGTAAAAAAGGTAGACGTAACCCATGCCCAAATACACCAACAGGGCTGAAAACCAGATGCCGGGCATGAGCGCGTAATACAGCGTGGCATTCCGGTAGGTGACCAGCACGCCCATCTCTTCTACGACATGATGAGGCCGGTGCAGTTTCCACATTTTTCTATTCACGTGCGAGAGTCTGTGCCACCAGTACTGGGTCATGTCGTCCAGGACCAGAAACGCGAGCAGCTGCCACCCCCACGAAATGCCCACCAGGGAATCCTCCAGCCCGGGCAAGGTAGCCCCCAGCACCCCCAATACCAGGATAAATATGCCCGGTTGAATCAACGTGGGCAGGGTGACCAGGCTGAGCAATTCGATGGTAAAATCGTTTTTGGTCCTTTTGTCCTCAAAATACAATCCGCCAATCGCCTCTAAAGCCCCTAAAACCAGTAGGGCGGTCACCGGGATAAGTTTGCTGATGGTCGTGACTTCCATAATTTTTGGTTCAGATGACTTGCGGTACGAAAATCGATGTTCTTGCCAGACAAATATGGCTAAAACTTCCGGCAGCTGGGGTGTGGTGGGGTAGTTTTTTTGTGGAGGAAATTATAGTTTGCTTGGTGAAAGTGCTTTTTTC
This sequence comes from Bacteroidota bacterium, assembly GCA_003045895.1. Classification (GTDB taxonomy): domain Bacteria; phylum Bacteroidota; class Bacteroidia; order Chitinophagales; family Saprospiraceae; genus Lewinella. Next base: position 55,217 of record PZPC01000027.1, on the reverse strand, counting down.
ATCATTTTTTCATTCATGTTGGCTTGCATTTGCAGCGGGCTGTGTTTGGCCATCGCAGCCATCAGCTTATTCATCGTTCCGGGAATGGCGAGGAACTTTTTGCCGAGCGCATTCACAGCGGTTTGCGCCACCTTCTCCGGAGACAATGCCTGCATGGGTGTTTTTGACCAATCAACTCCGGTAGAAGTAGCCATGGGTGTGTTTGTTAAACCCGGAGATAAAACGGTTACATCAACGCCTTTGGGTTTTAGTTCGCCATAAAGTGATGCACCAAAGTTTAAGATGTAAGCTTTGGTGCCCGCATAATTCGCGAAGTATGGGTTAGGCATATGCCCGGATAAACTAGCAACCATGATAATACCTCCGCGACCATTACTTACCATACTTTCAGAAAAGTGGTGCGTAAGTTGAAGCGTTGCGTTGATGTTGATTTGAACAACCTTTAGTTCTTGCAGAATGTCATTTTTTTCAAAAGCACCATTCACTTCAAGACCGGCAGCTAGAGTTAAAAGCCCCACTGAAAGTGCTTTGGTGGATGTCTTAACAGCAGCAATCCCTTCTTCGGTGGCAAGATCTGCGGAAACGATGTGGGTGTCTATCTGATACTTGCTTTTTAACGCAGCGGCTTTCGCTTCCAGCTCCTCTTTTTTACGAGCAACCAGAACGATGTTCATTCCTTTTGCTGCTAATTGATGAGAAATAGCCTCACCGATACCCGATGTTGCGCCAGTAATTAAAGCCCAGGGGCCATATTTTTCTTTGAATGTTTTCATTTTCTTAAGGTATTGATTAGTGTGTGCATAATTCGTTTTGCTTCTAAATGGTCTTGGGTGCTCTTGGCTCTGGTTAGCAAGCCATAAAACGTGGAATGAAGTAACTCCGTGAGGGTTTTTGAATCTATGGCTGAGGAGAGGTCGCCTTCCGCTTGGGCCGCTTTCACACTGGGTTCAATGGCCTCAATAAAGCTGTCAAATTCTACCGAAGCGGCTTTACCAACCGTCTCATTCGCTGAGCCCAATTCCGACATGATGTTGTTTACCATGCAACCCATAAAATTGTTTTGGGGTTGGGCATCAAACATAAAATCGTAGAGGTCTATTATCCTGTCAATGGCTTTTGGGGTACCGTTTTCTGTGGCAAGTTGTTTTGTTAACCTTTCTGTATTGGCCTCCCCATAAACACGCAGGCCTTTCAGCAAAAAAGCTTCTTTGCTCTCAAACGCATGGTAGAATGCGCCTTTGGTCATCCCGGTGGTTTTGCAAATTTCATCTACACCCAAGCTGTTATAGCCTTTGTCGCAGATAAGCCGGAGCCCGGTTTGAAGTACTTCTCTATGGTCATGTTTCTTATTCACGGTACAAATATAAACAAACAGACCGTTCGGTATAATATGATTACATAAAAAAATGCAAAATGGTGGTTTTGCATGGGTACAACTTAAAGGCCTGTCTGTGCGCCCATCCCCAACCAACGCCTCCTCCAACCACCACTGTCGCAGACCGATCAGTTAAACGTTTACCACCCCTGATGGAGGTTCTCGATAAAAACTATAGTGGAAAAGCGCATTTCGTCCGTTTAATTTACCGACTAAAGTTAGGCTTTTTTCGGTATTTCTGCGCCGGTTTTTGAGGTTCCTTTAGTCCGATTTTTGGCGGACAAAGTTAGTGGCAGTCTTCTTCGTTTATCAATTCTTCAATATCCCGAATTAAATCATTAATCTTGGGAAGTAGAGGTTTAATTTCTTCAGGTTGAATATTGGCAAAATCTTCGTAATCCGCTTGTTGCCGGATGGCAAAAAGCCTATTGAACAAAACACCATCAGATCGGTCAATTCTTCCCTGGAGTAACTCATGCTCGCTTACCTTCTTTTTTGATCATCTGATAGATAGGGGTAACTGCACGATCCTCCCATTCAGATTTGGAGTGGATTATCGCGCTGATGACCGAATCTGTTCGGAGTTCCAGGTCGTACAGCTGATCAAGTACAAACTCTTTCAAACTGGCGGTAAGCGGCTGATTGAGTAATACCAAAAAATCCCAATCCGAATCTTTTCGAAAATCACCCCTGGCCCGAGAGCCAAACAAAATGACTTCTGCTTTCGGATCAATCTTTATAATCTCCTGTTTTACAAGTTTATCGATTTCCATTTCGTTGGTTAGATTTATTCAATCAACCTAAAGATAAGGGATTTGGCCAAGAGTATCAATTCTACCTGTCTTTTACTTTTTCTATGGCCGCTAACTCAAAGGCCTGTCTGCGCCCCGCTCCAACTCCTTTTCAGGCCATTACGGGCTAAGCCAGGTAGCAGTGAGTCTATGCCCCATTGCTGCGTGCAGATTGGAGGAATCGTTCCACAGGTGGTTGAAGGCTACCACCGTCGCTGTGCTCCGTCTCGCTTTGATCCTTTTTTGTTCCAGCCAGCCTTCTTTTATTTATTTATCGTATTTTTCCATTAATTCTAAAAAGTTATCGAGACTCATTCCAGCTTTTGTAAGCCCCCGAGTCATATAATTCTTTAGCCCGTTCGAGCGTTCGTATACGGCTTTTTCCTTGGCGGATAGATACAAGAAGTCTCCCTTTATAAAGCGTGTCTTTAATTCTGCTGTGGATTCTGGATTCTCCGCTGCTATCTTTTCCCTTAACAGCTTCAACAGCTTCTCTTCCAAGTTCTTCAAATTGTCGTCTAATTCCTTCTTGAGAATCTCCAATTTCTTGTTTGAGGCTTCTCTCTCGTTCTTCAAATTCTCCCTCAAGTCGTTCATTTTCAATTGGGAATTTCTTTCTTCTTGTCTCAAGTTCATTGAAAGCTCCCTGTTCTTTTCCTGTAAGCTCCATAATTCTTGCTGTCTCTTTTCTAATTTGCTGTTCAAATTGTTCTTCTTGTCTTTCAAGTTCTGCAATTTGCTCTTCAAAACTGGCTCTATCTGTTCCCAATTCTTCCAAGTACTCTTCAAGTCTTTTAATCTCTGATTGGCATTCAGGTTTATATTCTCTTTGTACAGTTTCAAGTTCTTCTCTTTTTGAATAATATCTTCTTTCCAAGTCTCCAACTTCTTTTTGAAATTCTGCTTCCTTTCTATTAAATCCTTCTTCTTCTGCTTTAAGTGTTCTTTCTTCCAATTCAAATTCTCTCTCAATTTTATTTCTATGTCCTTTTTGTAAATTGAACAATCGCTCTCTATTTCTTTTTGTATTTTCCGAAACTCTATCGAGTTCTCCTCTAATTGATTGTTTAGTTTTTCTGTACTGTTCAGATTCCAAACACTTTCTAATTCCTCGTATAAGGTTATTAATTTGTGAACTTCTGCACGAGTAAGATTCGGCTGTTCTAAAAAGTTTTCTTTGGAATTCATCAACTGGTGATATTCCTTGATTATTTCCTTCGGATATGTGTACGTAGGTTGTTGTTTCTTGCTCATAATTGTAAATCCATTGCGTCCTATGAGTTCTGAAAAAGCAGTTTTCAATCTCTTCTGGAGAATCTTTTGGAATCGTAACTTGAACTGTGTCTATTCCAAGGCGCTTAATTTTTGATAATTTGGTTGAGTCAATTTTATGGGTTGCGACAACTTCAATTAATAGTATAGGATTATCGTCCTTATCAAAGAAAGCGACATCTGGTTGAATTAGTAAGAACTTCCCCTTTTCCTTCTCAAAATCAATATTTTTACCGTAGCCTATTTCGCCATTTATGTCTTCGTAGAATTGTCTTTCATTTTTGACGGTATTTGCCTCAATAGTCCAGGCATCTCTTATTTTTATTGGTTTCGCATCGATTCCTGATGGTGGATATTTATATAGTGTAGGTACTTTTATTTTTTTGATTCTTTGTAGAATTTCTTTTGCAAGCTTATGTCGGTAGGTCTCATCTGAGTACGTGCATTTTCTTTCAGTATTGACATCAGTTGGAACGTGTCTAAAGTAATGTCTTTTAATTTTTCCTTTTACTGCTTCTACTTCCTCATTACAGCCCATACAATAATATCCTTTCCTTCCCCTCTCTACTTCGGAAATATGTTTTTCTTCTTCCTTCAGATTGAAAGTGTATGTATTGTTATGGGCTTCTTTATTCATTCGTTCTTTTTTCTGCTTACCTGCAACCTCCTCGCATATACGCCGTACGGATCGAATGGAAGGAATGGGATAGACATATATGAATTGTTAGCTGCCGTACTCTTTTTTTTCAATTGAGTTTAGAATTTCAATGATTTCTGAAGTATCCGTTAGTTTATATTTTTCTATCAATAATTTAAAGCCTTTGATTAATTTAAAGCCTTGAAAATTATTTTCAATTTCTTTTATTTTTGACATTTTTGTTGCTTGAAAATCATATCCGAACTTATTTAAAAAAGCTATTAAAGCTAATTGAAGAACTTTTATTCTCTCTACTCTTAATCTGTTTTCAGGTAGATTCATTCCTTCCAAAAATCTATAAACTATTTTGAATGGTTCTATATTATTTTCTTTGGCTTTCTTAAACTCATCATAAGACATAACCTCACCAGATTTGATGATAGTGTTTATTGCATTTTTTAGGTTGTCTTTAAAGATATGGTCAACTTGATTAGTGAAGTCGTATTTTACACCTTCAAATAAATCACCGTCTGATACTATGTCATAGAAAAGCCTTATGAATTTGATAATTGTTAAATCATCTTTATCCGAAATCGTGGTATCTAAATAATTTAACTTTCTGTCAAGAAGCTCAATGTTTGCAAAGAAACTTAATATTCTGTATACAAAGGAGTCTAAATAATAAGCTGTCTCTTTAAAATCATTATCTGCTCTTAGCCAATTTTTATTATGATTTATTGAGAAGTTTTCGATTCTATTATTAAGCGATTCTGCTATTTTTATTATCATCGCTTTGTGAGTAGATATATTTTTTTTAATTTTAATTTTTTGAGAATTTTTAAACTCAATTTCTAATTTATCTTTTACTGTTCTATTGTCAAAAAACCATTTCAATCCTAACGTTACTATAGTTGTTGTTATCGTAATTATTATTGTAAGAAAGTGGTCTTTCATTTTTTTATTTTTTATGGCAGCCAACTTAGTTATATTACGCAATTTTATCCCCCCCCCTTTGCCACACTTCTCTCCACCAAATAACTCAAAAGCAATACCCTACCCCTAGAAAATAGGTTCTTGGCCGAATATAGTGGATTTTAAATGTATTCTGCTGGTTGGTGTTTCCTGGATTGCCTATAAGCTTCTAATAGACAGTCTTTTAAGGGCTAAACCTTCATTTGCAGAAACATTCAAGATGCGATTACCCACTCTAAGGGGCGAAGAACCAAAAAAAAATAGATCTTCCTATCAACACCCGAACCCAGCCCAACCAGGAAGTCCCCAGTAGCCATGAAAAAAGAGGCATACGCGTTAATCCATTTTAAGCAGAGGAAGTATAATTTCATCCAATATTAAAAACTTAAATACAAACCACCAAATAAACACCCTTGCTATTTTTACGGCCTGGCTAAAATAAAATCTACCCCACAACCTTCCGTAAAAAAGTTATCACCAGGTATGGTGGTTTTTTGCCTCATTATTATAGGATTATCCTCAAATAAGAACAGTACGGCCCAGTAGTTGAACCCCGCGTGAACTTGTGTCTCCGTGCGAACAGCCACTCCATTTCAGGGATCAAACCGCTTTTATGACGGATTTTTGTTGAGCTTAGAAGTCGATCTGTTGCATTTCTCTTTCTTCCACTTCGCCGGTCGCTGCCAAATAGTTTTCTGTTCTATCGCGAACCAGTCGTGTGACAGCAGCGGTGGATAGCGGCAGTAGTTGCTCAGGATCAAATTGTAGGGACACGTACAGCGTTTTTTCAATCCGGTAGTGCTGTTCGGGATAAACATCATCCCCGCGAGCAATGACAGTGACCACTAGTTTATTGTATTCTGACTCGATAGCTGGTGGGAAGTGTATGCCCGCTACAGCAGCTTCAATAGCCAGATCATCGAATTTGTCTAGCACTTTTGTCAATCCTATAAATGTGGAACGGATGACCATGTAGGTGATTTTAGAATAAAGTTACAACTATCAGGTAACTATTTCAAGCGGAGTGTTCGATGAGATATATGGGTATGATCGAGCGAGGAGAGAAGAATGTGGCAGCGCTTAATTTTATTAAGATTGCAGAAGCTTTGGGAGTAGAGGTGGTGTTTTTGCTCAGGTAATATCCTATATGAAGGGGGATATTATCTAAAGCTGAAATAGGGTGAGCAATCTGAGTCAAAATTTCCGAAGAAAAGCTAAGTTGTAAGAGGGCCCGTCACCCCTTGGGTTTATAAAGCCGTTTAGTTTTAGAAGGCTTGTAACCTCCCGGATACAGTTTGCCCACTACTGTCCTTAATTTTTCCGGAAACTCCTCCATCGAGTTCACCCCTGCCGTTTGCAAGGCTTTTATGACCAATTCTGCCGTCGCCAGGCTGTCGGCTGCGGCCCGATGGTGGTTCAAGGCGATCTGGTTGAGGTGGCAGAGCGTTTTTAGGTCATAGGCTGGTAATCCTTCCCATACCCTTTTCGAAAAAATACAACTACAGGAGTAGTCCAAAGTGGGATACGCCAAATTGTAAGTATCCAACGTCCGGCGCAATACGCTAAAATCGAAGCCTGCGTTGTGGGCGATCAAAAAGTTGTGCTCAATAAGTGGCCTTACTTCCTGCCAGATCACATCAAATTCAGGCGCGTTGGCTACGTCGGCTGGCTTAATGCCGTGTATCGCAATATTGAAGTAATCGAAATAGGGGTAGTACGTGGGTTTGATCAGCCACGATTTGGTGCCCATTATTTTCCAGTCTTCTACAAAGGTTAGCCCAATTTCGCAGGGGCTGTCTCGGTCCGTTGTGGCCGTTTCAAAGTCAATGGTGATAAAATTCATGGAAGCGTATTTGTTTTCTTTTTTAATTGCAATAGCCTCACATCTCCCAACCCGCCCGATACTGCCGCCCCACAAACTGATTCGCTTCCGCCAGATTGGTAATCCGCATATTTTCGCCGTCCCAAAGGAGCTTTTTGCGGGCGTAAAAATCCATGTCGCCTGCGGCATTTTCGCGACGCAGGAGGTAGCTGCGGATGGCGAGGTTGCCCATCAATACTGTTTCCGTCATGGGACCGGCATAGTCGAAGGAAGAGGTGAGGGCCTGGTGTTCCTTGCTGCCAAAGCCCGTCTTGCAGGCATCTACCCACTGGCGGTGGTGGCCGTATTCGGGTTCCAGGTTGTCTTCCGTTTGTGGGCCTATCACTACGGTGCCATCGTTAAGGTAAAGCTTGGGCATCAGCGGCGAGCTGTCGTTGACATTGGTCGCAATGATCCCCTTCTCACCAATGAGGAGTACGCCGTTTTCACTCCCCGGGCCACCCATGTCGTCGTCGGCAGGAATGAGGTCCGGGTGGGAGGGGCGGATGCCGCCGTCGCTCCAGGTCAATTCGATGGGCGACTGGCTCTTTTCCGTCACGCCAAATTGGAGGGTCACAAAGGAAGAGACCGGGCAACCCTCCGGATAGTAGTCGGCGTTCCACATCCGGGAATAGATGGCCCCAATGCTACACTCGGCGGAGGTGGGGTATTTAAGGCCCAGCGTCCGGAAGGGAATATCGATCAGGTGGCAGCCCATGTCGCCCAGGGCGCCAGTGCCGTAGTCCCACCAGCCGCGCCAGTTGAAGGGGTGCAGGTTGGGGGTGTAAGGGCGTTCGGGCACTGGCCCCAGCCACAAATCCCAGTTCAAGTCCGCTGGTTTCTGACTGGCATCCGGTGCCGCCATCGCAATGCCTTGTGGCCACACCGGACGGTTGGTCCATACTTGCACCTTCGATATTTTGCCGATTTGGCCGCTGTCTACCCACTGCTGTACCAACTGCAACAGCGGGTTCGAGGCCCCCTGGTTGCCCATCTGGGTCACTACCTTCTGGGTGCGGGCCATCTCCGTCAGCAAGCGTGCTTCGCGAATATTATGGGTCAGGGGCTTTTGTACGTACACGTGCTTGCCACGCGCCATGGCAAAGGCCGCTGCGGGCCCGTGCACGTGATCTGGCGTAGAGATCGTCACGGCATCAATGTCTTTTTCCTGCTCCAGCATCACCCGGAAATCAGCGTACAATTTTGCGTCCGGAAACTGTTTCACCGAGGCGGCGGCTGAACCCGAAAAATCGACGTCACAGAGGGCGACCACCCGCTCCCGGCCATTGACGGAAGCGTGCAAAATATCCGACCGCCCTTTGCCACCGGCGCCAATAGCAGCGAGCACCAGCTGGTCGCTGGGAGCCGTATAACCCACCCCGCCCAATACGTGTCGGGGTACAATAAAAAACGAGGAGGCAAGGGCCCCAGCTCTGATAAACTCCCGCCGGGAGGTGGATTTTTTGGATTTCATAAGGTGGTTTTTAGTATGATGGTTATACGCTTGTTTCAGCTGCTCGCCCAACCCAATTCAACCCCAACCTATTCCTCCCGCACCGCATGAATCTCCTCAAAAAAGATATCGTCATTGGGCACGTCGAATTGCAGGCCCGTCACCCGGCGGTTGTTGTCGAGGAGGAATTGCACGGTGCCGAAGTCGAACCAGGCGTGGGTGTTGTCCCAGTTGATGCGGTAGGTGTCGTAGTGCCAGTGCGTCAGGCGGGCGTTGAGCTGGGGCGCTTCGGGGAAAACGAGGCGCAGACCGTCCGGCGCTTCCGTCACTTTGATGGGGCCGAAGAGGGGATCGTGGTAGGCGCCCGCGTAGGCTGCGGGCAGCAGCGAAGGCTTGGTGCCCGTCACCCGGGCCTTTTCGTGTTCCGTGCGGCGGGTGCGCCAGGCTTCCTGGGCCTTTTGCTCGCGGGCTACGGCATTTTTCAACCAGCCGTCGGTGGGGCGGCCGAGGTAGGCGTCGACGATGTAGTTGGTCAGGGCGGCGGAGAGGCCGGTCATGCTGTTGGTCAGCACCACCACGCCGATGCCCAGCTCGGGGATCATTTTCACCTGGGAGTACATGCCGTCGTAGCCACCGCTGTGGCTGACGATGCGCTGCCCTTCCAAGGTACCCAGGAACCAGCCCAGGCCGGCGCTGGTGAAGTTTTGGCTGTTGCCGATCGCGTTGTAGGGTTTCCAGGTGAGGTCGTGGACGGCTTCCGGAAAGATGACCTGCCCGTCGACCTGTCCGAATTGGATTTGCGCCCGCAGCCAGCGCAGCATATCATCGACGCTGGAGATGACGCCCCCGGCGGCTCCCGAAGCATCCCAGTTGACGAAGTCCAGGGGTTGGTTGTTGGCGCGCGTCAGGTGGGGCGTCGCTACGTTGGCCATGCTGCCAAGGTTTTTTGCCGACGTTTGGGTGCGCGTCATGCCCAGCGGATCCAGGTAGTGGGTGCGCACGTACTGGTCCCAGCTTTGGCCCGTCACGGCGCGAATCACTTCGCCGGCGGTAATGAACATGAGGTTGGAGTAGCCGTAGCCCGCCCGGAATTCGTAGGCTTGCGGCAGGTACCTGATCTCGCGGATGATCTCTTCGGGGGTCTGCTCGTTTTTGTACCAGATGGCGTCGCCGCTGAAGGTGCCCAGGCCCGCCCGGTGGCAGAGCAGGTCGCGCACCGTCAGGTGGGCCGACACGTATTCATCGTAGAGCTGGAAGTAGGGAAGGTAGTCGCGCACGAATCCGTCCAGGTTCACCTTGCCTTCGGTGTGCAACTGCGCCAGGGTAGTGGCAATGAACGCCTTGGTGTTGGAGGCGATGGCAAAGAGGGTGCCGCCATCCACGGGCTCTTCTTTACCGGCCGTGCGGGTGCCGAAGCCTTCGTGCAACACCACCTGTCCGTCTTTGATGATGCCCACGGCAAAGCCCGGCACCTGGTAGGCGGTCAGCGCCTGCTGGGCGGCCTGGCGAAACTGGGCCGCGTCCTGGGCCCGCAGCGCGGGCAGTAGCAGGCAGGGGAGCGCGAGCAGGAAGAGGAAGCGGTTAAATCGTAGTTTCATTCTGGAGAGGTTATTTGATGAATAAGCGCAGCTAAGATAGTATCTCTGAGTGAAAAAACGGGCTATACCTATTTAGAATAAGGGCTTTCTCTTAAAAACCGTTTTAGCAATTATCGCCTTTTTTTGCCTTTAGGGTCGGGGTAAGAAAAGGCAAAAATTGCTAAAACTCCCTTTAGGGTCGGGGTAAATTTTAGGGATTTTTGTCTTTTTGAGTGGATTTTACTTTTAGGAGAAAGCCCTGTAAGAAGAAAACCCGCCCAGCCATCATTCCACCACCACCTTTTGTACCCAGCTCTCCTGTCCGCTGCGCAGTTGCAACAGGTAGAGCCCGCTCGCCAGCCCGCTGATATCCAGCTCGCTGGCCGTTTGTCCGGGTTGGAGGGGTACCACGCGGCGGAGGGTGCCATCCAGGCTGACCAAGGTCAGGGTGTCCAGGTCGCGGCCGGCCCACTGCACTGTCAGCAAGCCGGTGGTCGGGTTGGGAAAGAGGGCCACCTGGGGCGCGTCGGGTGCCGGTGGTAAGTCCGTCAGCCAGTCGCCAACGGGCACCACCACCTGCTGGTAGATTCGCTTCTTCCAGCTCTGGTACTGGATATCGAAACCGGCAGCCAACGTGACCACGGGTATCCCCGCCGCCACCCAGAAATTGCGCTGCTGGGTAAAGGTGGCCAGCGTGGGGTTGAAATTGGTGATGTATGGCTGCCCGTAATCGAAACCATAATGGGGGTAAAAGGCGTAGTCCAGCACCCCGTCGCTGGTGAAAGGCGGCAGCAGCGACAGCTCGAAGGTCGCGCTGAGCTGCTGTCCGCCCGTCAGCACGGATGGCGAATAGCCAATCTCCAGGCCGGGCAGCGTCAGTGGGGTGGGCGTAAGCAGGCAGGTGAGCTCCTCTTCCTTCACGAGCTGCCCCGCCGCATCGTAGCCCCGGAAGGTGAGGAGTTGGTCTTGCAGCGTGGTCACCGGCAGGTTCAGGGTCTCCGCAAAATAGCGGTCCGGATTGGCCACCTCCCGAATTAGTTCGCCATTGGCGAAGAGTTCAAAGGAGGCGATGGTATCCTCCAGGAAAATTTCCACTGGCAGCATACCTTCGTAAATGCCGCCATTCTTGGGCGACGTGAGGATCGCCGACTGGTAGGTTTTTAGCGCATACCAGGCGGGGCGGGGTGTCCCGTACTGGTCGCCGAGGTTTTGGTAGCGCACCAGGCCGAACCATTCCTCCACCGTGTCGTCGTGGGCATATTCGTTGCCCCCTTTCCACCAGCCATCGGAATACATGAAGGCACAGGAGCCGGTCGCTCCACCGTCGAGTAAGGCGCGGTACATAAACTGGAAACCCGCCGTCTGTTCGGCCAGGGTGTTGCCGCCGTAGCCCCAGTTGCCCGACCCCGTAGGCGAAACCGACAGCCCGTACTCGGTTACCACCAGCGGATGGCCATCCACCCGCAGGTGGGCCACGTATTCCATGAAGGCCGCGTAGCCGTGGGTGTGGTTGATGGTCACGGGGTTGTACGGATAGGCATTGAAGCCGGTAAAATCGAAGACCTCAGGGTCGATAAAGGTGCCATTACAGGTATTGGAAATGCTGACCGGAATGCCCGGGTGCCGCTCGTGGATGCGGCCGATCACCGCCTGCCACAGGGCGGTCGTGGCGGCGTAGCCTGCTGCCTGGATGTGCTCCGGCTTGGGCTCATTCATGATGAGGTAGGCAATCATGTTGGGATAGTTGCGGGCATAGGCCAGCACGTCTTCCACCTGTTGCAAGGTGCTGGCGACAAAGCCCGGGTCGCCAAAATCGCCACCCGGGTCGATCCAGATGCCCATGATCACCTTCAACCCGTATTCGGCTATAATCGCCAACTCCGACTCCGGTATCGCACCCCAGCTGCGGATGGTATTGAAATGCCCATCGACGATGCGCGCCAGGTCGGCCCGCAGCACCGCCTCCGGAAGGGTCCGGCTCCAGGGGGCAGCGCCCGGTAATATGCCTTCGTAGCCGATGCCTTTGATGAAAAACTTTTCACCATCGAGGTAGAAAAAGCCATTCTGCAGTTCAATAACGGGTTGGCCGTTGGCCGGAAAGAAAGCGGCTACACCTAAGCCAGCCAACAAGCTGAAGGATAGGCGCAGCAGCCAAATGTAGGATTGTTGCATGGGCGGTATTTTTTTGTCTGGCTATCCATTTTATTTAAAATAGCCACTAAAGCACAGAAAACACTAAATCCCACAAAAAATGTTTGGTGTAAGTTTTGTGCCTTTCGTGCTTTTGTGGCTAAAAAACCTTGGTGTCCTTAGCGCCTTGGTGGCAAAAAAAAGAACCAAAAAGTGAACAAAGCTAACAAAGGAAACAAAGAGGAATAGCAAACTCGCTGTGTGCACTTTGTCTCCTCCGTGCCCTATGTGGTAAAAAAGGATAGCCACAAAAGCACAAAAAGCACTAAATCCCACAAAAAATGTTTGGTGTAAGTTTTGTGCCTTTCGTGCTTTTGTGGCAAAAAAAACCTTGGTGCCCTTAGTGTCCTTGGTGGCAAAAGAAAAACCACCCTGGTAAAAACCTATCCCCGAAACCGCTCCCGCAGCACCTCCATAAACGCCTCCCGCCGCCGCCGGGCGATGGGAAGCTTGCTGCCGTCCTCCATGAGGGCATAGCCGCCATCCTCGCGCAAGACCGCCTTCACGTGGGCCAGGTTGATGAGGTGCGACTGGTGGAGCTTGAAAAAATCGTCGGCCGGCAGGATATCCTCAAAAGCTTTCAGGGGGTGCGAGATCACGTGGCGGTCGTTGTTCAGGAGGTGGAAGGAGGTGTAGCTGCCGTCGGATTCCAGGTGGACGATCTGGTCGATGTGTACGAAGACCATCCCTTGCTGGGTCGTCAGGGTGAGCTTGTTGAGTTGGCGCGTGCGGGTACTTTCCAGGAGGTTGCTGATGCGGGTGGGGTAGTCGGCCGGTGGCGCTTCCCGAACCCGGTCGATGGTCTCCGCCAGTTCCCCGGGGTGGATCGGCTTGAGGAGGTAATCCAGGGCGTGGTAGCGGAAGGCCTTGAGGGAAAACTCGTCGTGGGCCGTCGTGAAGATCACCTGAAAAGGGAGCTGTGGGAACTGGTCCAGCAGGTCGAAGCCGGTACCATCGCCCAGGTCGATATCCAGGAGGATGGCCTGGGGTTGGGTCTGGCGCAGGAGCACAAAAGCGCTCGCCACGCTATCCGCCTCGCCGCAGATGGTAGCGGCCGGGCAGAGGGTGGTCAGCAAGGTCCGCAGGGCTTGCCGGGCATCGGGTTCATCGTCGATGATGGCGATTCGTTTCATAAGTTTAGGTTTTAGCGAGGGTACCGTCATCCGCCAGCCAAATCTGAATGACCACCTGCGTGCCCGCCACCCGGCCCTGGGCGTCGTAGCGGGCGGTACATTTTATGGTGTTGGGTTCCTGGTTGCCCGACAGCAGGTTCAGCCGGTTGCGGGTGATGGACATGCCGAAAGATTTCCGGGCCTTCCCGTTTTCCGGCTGGCCATTGTCTGCGGGCATACCGGCGCCGTTGTCTTCAATCACCACCTCAAGGTAGCTTCTTTTTTGTGTAAACAAAACAGTCACGTGGCCATCTTTGGCCTTGTCGGCAATGCCGTGATTCACGGCGTTTTCCACGTAAGGCTGCACGAGGAGGGGCGGAATTTTGACCTCAAAAGCATCCAGCCCGGGCGCCAGCCGCACCGTGTAGGTAAAGCGGTCTTTGAAGCGCAGCTTTTCCAGCGCCAGGTAATTGTTGAGCAGATCTACTTCCTCGGTGAGCAGGATTTTGCCGGCTACCGACGCGTTGAGCATGCTGCGCACCAGGCTGGCAAAGTTACCCAGGTAGAGGATGGCCGCCTTTGGGTCGTTTTGCAGGATGAAGTTCTGGATGGAGTTCAGGCAGTTGAAAATGAAATGCGGGTTCATATGGGCCTGCAGGGCCGAGCGCTCCAGATCGCTGATCTGCTGTTGAATTTGATGCGCTTTTTTTAATTGTCCGGTCCGGTACTTGTAAAAAGCAAAACCCAGAAGAAGGAGCGTACCCATAGCCCCTGCCCTGGCCCACCAGCTTGCCCACCAGGGGGGGCGGATAACCAGGTGCAGGTTTGTAGACGCGCTCCAGCTGCCGTCCTCGTTTTGTGCCTGCAATTCAAAAGAGCGTTCGCCGGGGGGCAGGGCCGGAAAATTAAGCGAGCGGTTCAACGTCTGCGCCCAATCTCCGCCGTCCATCCGGTAGCGGTAGGGGATTTTGCCTTTCATTTTGTAGTTGAGCGCCAAAAAACCGATCGTCAGGTTGTTCTCATTCCACTTCAATACGATGGGTTTGTCCGGATCGAGCGGATGGTTGTTGGCCAGCACCGAAGCCAGGATGGGTTGAGGGGAGAATGTGTTGGTTGGTTTGTTAGAAAAATGCACGAGCCCTTTGCTGGTCGCCACCCAAACGGTTTCTCCCCAGCTTCGGACGCGGCTGATCTCGTTGGCGGGCAATCCGTGGAAAACCGTGATGGGTTCCACTTGCCGCTGGCCCCACCCGCCGCTGATGCGATTCAGTCCGTTGAGTGTGCTGGCCCAGACGATGCCTTGTTTGTCCGCGTAGAGGCACTCCAGCATGTTGGCCGTCAGGCCCTGTTCGGTGGTGATTTGTTCAAATTGTCCGTTTTTCCAGAAGACAAGGCCTCCGCCTTTGGTGGCCACAACCAGGGTGCTGTCGGGCAGCAGCACGATGTCTTCTACCCGCAGGGAAAAGGCCGGGTGCAGGTTTTGGCAGCCGTGCAGCGCATCCGCTTTCCATTCGTACAAGCCATTGCTTTGCCCCACCCAAACCCGGCCGCTAAAGTCTTCCCGGACGGCATAGGTGCGCTGGCCCGGCCCGCGATGGACATTGGCGGGCAGTTTTTCCGGCAGCTCAATACTCCTGAATCCGAACGCATTACAGATCCACAGGCGTTGGCCGTCCGGGCTTTCGGTGATGCGGTTAGCGAGGTTCTCGGTTCCTGGGGCGGTGGGGACGGCAATTCTTGTCCATTTGTTTTTTTGCAGATAAACCAGGTCTTCGCGTCCTGTCCAAAGCTGTTGCCGCTCTTGGTCAAAATAGAGGTCTTGGAGAAAACCATGCCCGGCAACGGCCGGAAGTTTGGTCCACCTCTCCGACTCCGGGCCAAGGCACCAGACTTCTCCGTTGCCCAGGCCCACATACACGGTCCTTTCATTTTGGAGGGCAAGGGCCGTCACTTTTTCATCCGGCAGGCCCGTTTCCCGGCTATCTACCAAGAAGGCATCGGCGGGGGTATAAAAAACGCCGTTTTCGTTGGTGGCAAACCAGTGGCCCCCTTCGCGGTCTTCCATAAAATAGCTGACACTCTGCCCGGGCAGCCAGTTGTCTCCTTTGTCGGTTTGGAAAGCTTCGATGGAGGAATAAACCCGCAACCCCTCATGCCGGTGGAGCCCGACAAACAGTTGCCCGTTTGGCAACAAGCGGGCATGGAGGATAGCGTAGGGAAACTGTCGCTGCCATCGGACCTGCCCGTTTTCGATGAACCAGACATCATGGAACATTTGGAAGAAATATTTCCCCTCGCCTAAGCGAAAAGCCTCAACGATCGGTTGATCTTCCATTTTGGAATAATACAAGTCCGGAAACGCCCAGCCGCCTTCCCCGGTGTGGAAATAAACCGGGCTGCTGCGCTTTTGTCGGATCAGCTCCTGCTGGTAATCTTTTTGTGTTGCCGGATCGGCCCCTTCAAATCCGCCATTGATCGCGCTGCCATTTTTTTCAAAGACCTGCCGGGAAAAGGGATCATCCTGGGGATAGGTCGTGGTGGCCCCGTCCCGGTCGATGGTGATCACACCGTATTTCAAGGTCGCAATATGCACCGTTTCCCCGGCGCCTTCGACGATAAAGCCCTTGCTGACGTCTGGCCGGCCTTTGAAGTTCTGCAGCACCCCATTGTTCCAATACGGGCGGATGGTTTCTCCGTCCAGGTAATACAGGTTGCCGCTCATCGCCTGCATCCACACGCGTCCCAGGGTATCGAGCTGCAGCACGAAAATGACGTTCTCCGTCAGCCCGTCTTTCAGCCCGTAATTGTGGAATTCGTACCCGTCGAAGCGGCTGACGCCATTGTCCGAAGAGATCCAGATGTAACCCTGCCGGTCCTGGATGATACAGTAGGTTTCCGAGCTGGCCAGCCCGTCGTCGGTGGTGTACTGGTGGAAGGCAGGGTGGGGCGCGGTTTGGGCGGGCAGGGGAGGGCCTGCCAGGAAGAAAGCTGCAGCGAGGAGGAAGACGCCGGTCAGCCGGAGGGCTACGCCTTCCGCGCAGCAGGCACCGGGGCGCAGGAAAAGTACCGCCGCCCGCCGTCGGAACCACCTGCCAACTACCAGGTCACCGCCGGGCAGCGGACCGTCAAAGGATGGGGTATGTGGCAGTTGGGTAGTCAAGGTCAGGGTGTTGGGTCGTGTTGTTGATAGTAACCTATACCCGAAAGATAAGCATTCTTACCCTCGGTCCGTCTTTCACCATCATTTTTACCGAATTTATATTTTTGCTGATTGAATGTAGGGAAAAGGGATGCCGAATTTGTATTGGGTGAGTGGGAGTGGGTATGGTTTTGCAGATTTGGGTGTAAATACTTAAAATCAAAATTTCTAAAAATGAAGCCAATTAAAATTTTTAGCGCACTAATTCTGATTAGCCTAATCGCTTTGTCCTGTTCTAATTAAGCAGATCAAACAGATCAAACAAAAGCTTCCAAGCAAGTTATTGCAATCCATCAAATTGAGCTTAAGGAAAACGTTGACCCAAATGAATTTGAAAAATTTGTGCTCACAGAAATTGCACCTATTTACAATAGAATCAAAGGTCAACAGTTTGCTTTAGCTAAAGGAGATAGAGGAAGTAGAATAAACAAGTATGCCATGATTCTAACCTTCGATACCATTGAAGACCGTAATAGAATTTATCCTCATGATGAAGCATCTCCAGAAGATTGGGGCGACGACAAAATATGGGAAAAACTTGCTTCTATGGCATCTGGACTTGGAGATATATCTTCCTTTACAGACTACGTGGAGATACCCAAGTAGTCAAATTTAGTTGTAAATCAAATAATGAAGCGGTAACTAAGAGAAGCCAGCAGCGAACAAAGCGCAGCCGTCAACGGATGACCTATGCCGCATTCCGACGCGGGAAAGCTTTTAGGGTGGTGGTGTTTTGATCGTAATTCCGGCAACTTTTCGTGCCTTTGGTGCTTTTGTGGCAGAAAAAGAACCACAAAGCACACAAAGAGAACAAAGTACACAAAGGGAAATAGGCTAAATCTATGTGCTCTTTGTCACCTCTGTGCCCTGTGTGGTTACCTCCTCCCTCCGTGCCGCTGCGTCTCCGTGGCCAAAAAAACTTGGTGCCTTTGGCGCCTTGGTGGCAAGTCCCCCTATGTGACCTTTGTCACCTCCATGCCCTTTGTGGTTAAACCCCTTGGTGGCCTCCTATGTGCCCTCTGTCACCTCCGTGCCCTGTGTGGTTAAAACCCCTTGGTGGCCTGTGTCACCTCTCTGCCCTCTGTGGTTACCCCCCTGCGCCCCCCCCCAATCTACCCGAATATAAACTCCTCCCCGCCGAATCCCACCCGAAAGGCGCCGAATCTATATATCTCCAAAGAAGCAGGGGAGAAGGTGCTAGATTTAAGGATTCACCCTTTAATGCATCTCCCACTATGAAATCCAGACACCTCCCCATTTCCCTGTTCAGCACTACGCTGGTATCCACGTGTCTGTTGTTGCTGCTGGCGGTGCCGGGGCACGCCCAATTTGACCGCGTCTTTGGTACCGCGCTCGACGAGTCGTTCGCCCAGGTCATCCCCAGCGGATCCAGCTATTACGTGCTGGGCAGTGGCGAAGTCACCGCTGGCCAGCCCCGGCGCGCCACCGTTACCCGCCTGGACGCTGCCGGCGCACTGGTCTGGACGCTGAGCCTGAACACGGCCTCCGCCTGGACAGCTGCCGTGCTGACGCCCGCGGGCAACCTGCTGGTGGTGGGGCACACCCTGCCGGCAGGCGCCAACAGCAAGAGCATCATGGGCTCGGTCACGGCCACGGGTACCTTTGCCTGGGTCCGCTCCTACGACAACCCGGGCAACGACGCCTTTCTGAAAATCGTCAAAAACCCGGCGCCACAACATCCCGGTTTTCCCTATTACGTCCTGGGTTCCCAAACGGACGCCATGACCATGAATACCGATATGGTGCTGCTCAATGTAGACGACAGCGGCAACATCAACTTCGAAAAACTATACACCGGCCCCCTCTTCTTTTCCGGCAACAAGTATGCGCGCGACCTGGAAGCCTTACCCAATGGCGATCTGCTCATTGCCGCCAACCTGGAAACCCAGGGAATCCTCATGCGCACCAACAATGCGGGGGAACCTTTCGCCGGGGCAACCCCCGAATTTCCTTTCTCCATCACGGATCTGGCCCAGGGAGATGGCGGCGATATTTACGCCGTTGGCAAAGCGTCCCAAAATTCCCAGGTACACCTCATGAAGTTTGATGCCGATTTGATCGGGCTTTGGGACTACACCATCTCTGGTGCGGCGGAAGTGAGTCAGGTGCTCCATGCTGCCGCTAACGGAGACCTCTATCTGTCAGGCAAAAAAGCGATGACCTTCGAGCCTTGCGTCTTCCGCTTGACGGAAAACGATGGGACCCCCGAATTGGTGGATGTGAAATTGTTAAACGGCAATGCTACCTCCCAAACTGGTGGGACGCTCTCCTTGCTGTCGGACAACCAACTGGCCTTCGCTGATAGCCGGTCTATTCCTATCGTTGGGTTCGGTGGGGGATGCGCCTTCGTGGCGGTGACCGACCTGGATTTGTCCTCTTGCGTGGCCCGTGACGGCGCTGATGTGTTAGAACCGACCAGCACGCTTTTCAACGGCCCACTGCTGCCCGAGGCCAATTTCTACGAGGTGCCGGAGGGGGTCAACCTGACGGGGAGCCTCCGCACCTGGCAACAGGGCGACGCCTGTAGCAGTTCCTTACCCTGTGCAGCCGATTTTACCTTTGAATTTCCCAACTGTGACCCCTCGGTCAGTTTCACCAATACCTCCACCGGGCCTGCACCGCTGAGCTATTCCTGGAATTTCGGTCTTACCGTGCTCGGTATTCCGCAAACTTCTGTTGCCACCAACCCCTTTTACACCTATCCTGCGCAGTGTGGCACCTACAATGTTTGTCTTACCGTCAACGGAGCAGACTGTAGCAATACCCTCTGTAAAACGGTGGTGATCAAATACCCACAATCGCCGGTATTCAGCTGTCCGCCAGATATTACGGTGGCTTGCAATACCAGCACTGGCCCTGCCACCACCGGATTTGCTACCCTGACGGGAGCCTGCTCCGGATTTGCACCCAACATCACTTACGTGGATGTGGTCAGTGGCACCATGCCCTGCAACGCCACTATTGATCGCACCTGGTCGGTAACCGACGAATGCGGACAGGCGCATACCTGTGTGCAAACCATTACGGTCATCGATAATATCCCTCCCGGCTTGACAAATTGTCCGCAAGATATCACGGTGACGGGCATCACCGGATCGAACGGGATATGTACCGCCAATGTCTACGTGACGAGCCCCTCTACCTCGGACAACTGTGATCTGTCGGTGGATTTGGTCAATAGTTTCAACAATACCGCCAATGCAAGTGGTACATACCCTTCAGGTACGACATCCGTCACCTGGACGGCCACGGATGATTGTGGCAATACCGCGACCTGTGCTTTCTCCGTGACGGTCAATTGTGGTACGGCAATTTGCTGTCCGGAATTTAGTTTAGTACAGCTTGATAGCATCACCCCGTGCCCTGGTGATATCACCTGTCGGGGCGACTCTGCCGTCCATATTCCCAATGGTTTGGAAATAAGGAGGCGTATTGCTTGTAAAAATAGTCTGCAAAGCTATTACGTCGTCCCCAATCTGCCCGGGTTTAGCTACACTTGGTCGGTTACAGGTGGTACGCCCGCTTCCCTGACGGGCAACCCGGGCGTAATTACCTGGGGCAGCGGTAGCCAGGGCTATCTTCAGGTTATTGTTACCGATGCGAGCGGGACGTGCCGCGATACCCTCACGCAGGAAATCTGTTTGTTGGATTCACCCACGGCGGCCTTTTTGGTTGCACCGGGTGCGATAATTTGTTCGAACCAACTGGTGAATTTCTCCAATACCTCCTCGGGGGGCAATATTTATTATTGGGATTTTGGCGATGGCACCAGCTCTACCGCCGAACATCCACCTGCCCATAGCTACCCCTTGCCGGGCACTTATACGGTAGTACTGACGGTTTCCAATGGCGCCACGGAGTTTATGGAAACACCCTGTGGTTGCACAGACACAGCGACGGCCATCATCACGGTCTTGGCGGATACAGGGCCCACCATCACTTCATTGAACTGCAAGGAAATGCTCTGCCCCCGGGATACGATTACCTATTTCGTAAGCCCTGGTTGTGCGCCCTACAATTGGACGGTCAATGGCGGTACCATCATTGCCAACAATGGCAGTACGATTACGGTAGACTGGAACCAATCTGCACCAGCTACTTTTCCTGGATCAGTATCCGTAACCACGGGTTGTGGGGGGGTATGCGGGAATTCAGCAACACTGAATGTGCCGGTTTTGTGGGACAATATACCGATCAATGGCCCCAACTCCGTCTGTGTGGGAACAACTGCAACCTACTCCCTGCCGGCCATGCCAGGAACATTTTACACCTGGAACGTCAGCGGTGCTGGTGGGGTAATCATCAGCCCTAATTTAAACACCCCCAGTATTACGGTAGATTGGGGCAACGCTCCCGGCATCGGAACCATCAGCTGCTCTTACTCCAATCCCTTTTCTGGCTGCGACGGCGATACTACCTTGGTGGTAAATGTAAAGAACAAATTTACGATTAGCGGACCTTCGCAGGTCTGTGAGGGCGTACCGGGCAATGTTTACCTGGTTACTTCTGGCGGAACAGCCACCTGGACGGTAAGCTCTGGAACGGCTGGGACGGATTATACGATCAGTTCAACGACGGGTGTTTTAACCGCTGTCAATTGGCTAACACCAGGCAGTTACACCGTTATGGCCACGCCGCTCAGTCCTGGCCCGACAGCCTTCTGTAATCCATCTGCAACAGTAACAGTGGTCGTCAACCCTGCTCCTGTCTTGAATACGATCAGTGGGCCGCTGGTGGTTTGCCCGAACCAATTGTACGATTATACGGCCAGTAGCACCCTCTCTGGTGGCGACTTTGTCTGGAGTTTTAGCGGGCCAGGTACAGGGACTATTTCCCCTTATGGGCCCAATAATGAAAGTGCTTCCGTAAGTTTTACGGGCACCGGCCCGTGGACGTTACAGGTTACCCAAAGGGTAAACGATTGCCCAGGTACAACCAGTCTAACCATTACCAGGGAGCCCTTGCCTATGTTGCCTCCTGCGCCCAGAACGGCCTGTATAGGAGGGAAAACCACGGTCACGGTTTTGCCGGGCAGCAATGGCCCGTACACCTGGAGCACCTCTCCGGCGGTGTCTCTGGTGAGTGGTCAGGGAACCACTACGGCAATGTATGAAATTCACGCTACGGGTACCATCACCGTGGCCAATTGTAGCGGTACCAGCAATATCATCAATGTAACCAAGACCAACCCGCCGCCCACAAATATTACAAAAACGGGAAGTCTATGCTTAGGGAACCTGCAATTAACGGCCACGCCCACTAGCGGAATTGTAACCAGTTATCAATGGTTTGGGCCTTCCTCCTCCACCTCACAGGTTATTAATGTAACCAAACCGGGGACTTATACCATCCAGATCATGTTCCAGGATGGCTGCATCTCGGTAGCAACCTATACGGTGATTCCGGAAGTTGTACCTACTGTTGCCATTTCTACAGGAGATCCGTTGGGGTGGTGCCTTACTACGACGCCTGCGGTTACCTTGCAGGCTTACTCGCCTAGTTCGGGCTGTTCTTATCAATGGTACAAATACAACAGCAGCAATCCTGTAGGGACCAATTCCCCAACCTATACGGCTACCTCAGCGGGTAGTTATTACGTGGTGGTGACTTGTAATGGCTGTATAGCGACTTCCAATGTCATTACGGTGATTCAATACGATTGTACGGGTGGAGGAGGAGGTTGTGTTGGTGTAAACCCATTCAGTGCAATTTCCGAAGTTCAAGGAAATCCGATAACCGCTTGCAACCCCAAGACTTTCACCGTGAATGTTGGGGTGGGATGTAGCAGTAACACCGTACTGTGGAGTTTTGGCGATGGTAGTCCAAATGTAGTAGGGACTTATACTTCTGCTGGCGTCAATTCGGTGACCCACACTTATGCCACTCCTGGTACTTATTTGGTAAGGTCAATTATTAATTGTAACAATTGCACCTTTACGGAGACCATCAAAGTTTATGTTCCACTGGTGGCCGATTTTCTTTACAGCGTGCAGTGCGGTGCCAATGGGGCAAATACGGTTACGCTGATCAACGCCTCCCAAACCCTGGGCGATTGGAATGTTACAGGCGTGAACTGGACCACCAGTTGTGGTACCCCAACGACGCCCTCCACGGGAGATACCTATATCTTTAACACCACCTCCAATTGTAACCCAACGGTCATGCTGACGATGACCGTGACCGATCCTGCTAGCGGAAAAGTCTGCATTGATAGCAAATCATTTACCTTTAATTTTGCTACTGTTCCTCTTACGATAACAGGGCCGCAGGTCGTTTGCAAAGACCAAATCTATGCCTACAATTATGTATTGAACGGCCCTAATATTCTCCAATACGAATGGACGGTCGGAGGAGTAGCTGTTTCCCAGGAACCGACCTTGCAGTACGCCTTTGGTGGGTCACCAACGAACCCTCAGATCGGGTTGACCCTCACGGATGACCTGGGCTGTACTTACACCGCTACGTTACCCGTCACGGTGGTGACACCCCGGCCATTAACGTTGGCACCATTAGCGATTTGCCAGGACTGTCTGCCGCCGGCTACTTTAAGTGCAACTCCCGCTACGGGCTTTACCAATTACCAATGGTACCAGAATGGCATTCCCGTTGGGTCGAGCACGGCTACCTATCAGTTGTGCCAATTCAATGCAGCGGGTAATTATTACGTCACCGCAAATGATAGCCAAAACAACAATTGCCTGGTAAAATCCAATACTGTACCGGTTGTTTATCATCCGAAACCCAAGGCAAAGATCGAAGGCGAAACCGTGCAATGTAGATCCGGCAATGGCCCCTACAATATTGCCCTGGCGAACGCAGGTGGCCCTAACTCAAATTACCTGTTCAATTGGACGGCTACCCCTGCCGGATCCGTTACCTTTAGTCCTAATACGTTGTACGATGCCAACGCAACGGTAACGCAACCCGGGGAATACCAATTTGTGCTAACGGTGACCGACATACACACAGGCTGTATGGCTAAGGATACTTTCTGTGTCATCGTGTACCTCAATCCGATGGTGACGGTGAGTGGACCTGCGGGTATTCTCTGCGCAGGTACGCCCTATACTTTTACGGCGTCGGCGTCGCCTCCGGGCAATTACGTCTACGTGTGGAACAACGGAGTGACGGGTGCTACCATGACCACCTCTCAGGCTGGTTTTTATACGGTAACGGCCACCAATGAGGAGAGCGGTTGTTCCGGTACCAATAACAACCTTTTCCATATTCGGGAAACGCCCTCGACCATCCTTTTTCCAGTGGGATGCGATACGATCTGCGATACGGGAACCATCACACCACCATTGGTACCCAACCCCGGTTACGTCGTGCAATGGTTTGTCAACGGCGTCTCAACATCGTTTTTTACCGGACTGACTTTGAATCTCACCGGAAATGTGGTTCCTCCGCTGGTTTATGGTTTCAATGATATTTATATTGTGGTGAGCTGTCAGGGATGCAGTGACACCTCGAATGTGTACAATTTGTTCATCAGCCCGTGTTGTGTCTGCAAATCCGAGCTGGCCCTGTTCCACGGCAATGAGGAGTATCCGGTGTCCTGCGACCCGCGGGTGGGTTTCATCCCTTCTTTTGGCTGCCCGGCGGAGGATGTGACGGTCTTCGGTTATTTTGGTTTTGCTGACCCCCTAACGGGTGAGCCTTGCGAAGAAACAGAAGTCTTCTGGGAATTGGTCATGCCTGATTTGACTACCCAAGGTGGCATTACGACCAATTTTACGTCGTTTACCTTCCTGAAAGATTCCATTGCCGACCCCGGCCTCTACTGCCTTAATTTGATGACCATTTCTGCCGATGGACTGGATACCTGTGTTTGCAAGGTAACCTGGATACGAGAGCCTTGTGTATGCTGTGCTTCCGAAGAAGAATTCTGTGAGAACCTGGAAAACAACGTCACGCTCAGTATTGATCAGCAGCTATGTACCGCCACTCTGGATATTGGTGGTTTTGATGGCTGTGACGGCTACATCGAATGGATCGATTGGAACTATCCCAGCACGCAGCAAGGGCCTTACCCACCGGGTAGTTCTGTTACTTACAATTACTCGGGTAGCGGTACCTACACCATTTGCTATCTGGCTATTGAAAGGGATACTGCTACTGGGATCAACTGTAATGAAAAACTGGTTTGTGAGACCATTACGCTGGATTGTGCGGACTGCTACTGTGGTACCTTCTCTTCCTTGTTCTTTCCACTTAACCGAGATGTACAAGGGTCATCGGCTTTTTGCGATGCGCCCGAAATAACCTTGGGTTGCCCGGCACCCGGCAGGAGCATTCAACTCACGGGCTCGTTCCAGTGTGCTGGGCCCAATTGCCCGGCTACCGCTCAGGTGAGCTGGCAACTGTACCGACTTCCCAATACCACTACGCCCGTTGCATCCAGTACCACAACCGCCAATCCATACTTTAGCATCAGTATTTTGCCCGCGTGGTACGCCACCCCCGGTTCCTATGAGCTTAGGCTGGTCGGGCATTGTGGGGTGCAGGAATGCCCCTGCATCGTCCGGTTCCGGGTGGATTGCCCGGATCCTTGTCCCTGCGATGAAGCGGCGTTCATGAAGGCCGTGAAAAAAGGTTTTGCCAGCGTGACTTCCAACCTGGCTTGTCAAGCTTGCTTTGCACCCGTTGCCCTCAGTGATTGTGATTCTGTATCGTGGCATATTGGCAGCATTAGCAATCCGCCGGTGGGCGCCACGTTTGGCAACCAGACCTTCTGCCAGAATTTCGCCAGTAGTGGCACCTATACCATTGTCATGTCCGTCATCCGCAAAAAATCGGATGGCACGGTCTGTGCCATGGCCGTTAAGTCGAGGACGGTTCAGGTGACCTGTACGCCGTTCCCCATTTGCGATGCATCGGTTTTCGATAACCCCGGCTTCAACCTCGGTGCAGAGGGAGGCGTGCTGGGTTCCGGCGGCTTGTCCGAAAACTGGATGGCTGCCAGCGGGGAACCAGTGGTCATCGAAGGCGCTGGCGGCAGCCTCAATGCCTGGACGATTTCCCTTGCGGGCAACTTGGAAGGGGGCGATGCCCTGACCCCCCTGGATCCGATTTGTTTGGAACGGGATACGGGAATGATTACCCTGCGGGCCAAGGATATGACAAGTGGCGGACGGCCAAGACCCTGCGACCGCATTGTGGTCGGTTTGGGAAGGGATGGGATGCTGGACGATGCCCTCACCCTGGCCACCATCTCACTCGACGCGCTGGATTGGGGAGAATGGTACGATATCCAAATTCCTTACGACCTCGAGGACTATCCCGAGGTGGACGCCTGCGGCAACGCCATGCAGGGCGCTTTGGTGCAGCCGGTCGTTTATGTCACCAATGCCCTCGTAGACGAACAGGGCGGAGTGGATACCCGTTCCAGTGCTCAAATCGATTACTTCTGCTTTGGCGGGCGATTGTTGACGAAAGTGGACGACCCAAAACAAGGGCCCAGCATCCACTTCTTCCCCAATCCCACCACCGGCGAACTGACCCTCCGCTTCGACGGGGCCACCCCGAGCCAGGGCCAGCTCCAAATCCTGGATCTCTACGGACGCGTGGTGCAGCAACAACCCCTGGTGGCGGGCACCGCAGAGCAGATCTTGTCGATTGAGGCGCTACCCGCCGGCGTCTATTTCGTGAAAGTCCTGGATGAGGGTATACCGGTTTGGGCGGGAAAGGTGATCAAACAGTAATTTTCTAAGTAAAGTCCGCTGGATCGTCAAAGCTGCTCACTCGCTTTTGATGCTCCAGCGGACGAGCCTTGGTGGCAAAAAAAGGATAGCCACTAAAACACAAAGAACACAAAATCCCACTAAACTTATTTGGTGGGATTTTCGTGCCTTTTGTGCTGCTGTGGCAAAAAAAGAACCACAAAGCACACAAAGAGAACAAAGCACATAAAGGGGAATAGTCTAAATTTATGTGCCCTTTGTCACCTCCGTGCCCTGTGTGGTTGCCTCCTCCCTCCGTGCCACTGCGTCTCCGTGGCCAAAAAAAGCTTGGTGCCCTTGGCGCCTTGGTGGCAAATCCCCCTATGTGCCCTTTGTCACCTCCATGCCCTGTGTGGTTACCTCCTCCCTCCGTGCCACTGCGTCTCCGTGGCCAAAAAAAGCTTGGTGCCCTTGGCGCCTTGGTGGCAAAAATAGCTTTGTGGTTTAAGCTTCCGTGGCAAAAAAAACCTCATCCAAGGTAAGCTTTCCCACAATCAGGCTATCTTATCCCAACCAGGCCGGATCAGGCACAGTCGCTTGCGCAGTCCGGATTCATTCCACAACAAAAAAATCAAACCCAGATGTTCGCAAAATTCACCCAATTCCTAAACCGCTTAACCGGCGGGTTCAAACACAAGTTGGAGCAGCAAGTTCGCGAACTGCTGGCGCGGGGGGAAGTACCCGCCGTGTTGCAGTTGCTCATTGCTGCCGACTACCCTGCGGCCAGCCTGTTCAAGTTGCAGTGGGAGGCAAACCAGCAGCAATTCGCTCAAAAAGTGATCGATGCGGAGACCTTTAATATCACCAACAATCGGATCGCCTACGCACTGCTAGACATGGTGGCCCCCACCGCAGCGGTTATACCTGAACCGCCAGCAGCAATTGAGGAAGAACCAGCGGAAACCCTGCCCGTACCGTTAACGGTTGACCAACGCCAGCAAATGGAGGCGCTCCTCCACGATGGCCAGTGGCCAGCAGCATTGGAACTGGCGAGCAACTGGAACACTAGCTTCCTCCTGTTATTCAAGCGCTTTCAGGGGCTCGAAAGAGATCTTTCCCTGGGGATCATCTCCCAGGCTAATTATGAACGGATCAGGAAGCAAATAAAATCCAGCATGGAGGAATTGATCGGGGAGTGAGGGGTTTGGTGTTTTTCTCACCAGAAATGAAATTGAAACAAACTTTGCACTACATGCGAACGCTAATCCTCCTTCTGTCGGGCTCCATTTTGCTGCTGGCCTGTACCTCCAAAAGAAATACGGATGAAGTTGGCCAGTCTTTGTCCACGATGAAATTAGTGAACGAAATAAGCGAAAGTGATCCTTCACAGCTCGTTACCGTGGACACCCTGGTCACCATCGGAGCGGAAACCTACCAGTTAATCTTCACCGCAAATCTTAATCAATTGGATGAAGCGGACTACAACGCCAGTTTTACCATCCAAAACAGCAAGGATGGCAGGGTTTTGTTGATGGATTCGCTGGTGAGTAGTGGCCCTCAGATTTCTTTGGGCGATTTTAATGGGGATAAGATCCCTGACATCTGGCTGTATAGGGAATCTGGTGCCAGAGCCAACGAATACGGATACCTATACGTCACGGGCCCGGACAAAGATCAATTCACAAGCATTAAGGGATTTGAATACCTTTGTAATGCCCAGGTGGACGCTAATAACATCATCACCAGCCTGTGCCTGAGTGGAGTAAATACGTATACTTTTTTACGAATCAATGCGAAAAATGAATTGGAACAGTTAGGCGAAAGTTGGGTGACGGATGGCCGTAAACAAACAGAAGAAAAGGTCATGTTAGCCTATCAGCAGCTGCTAGGTAAGCAGGGAGGCAGGTCGCTGTTGGATTCGCTCGCCCAAATATGCCCCTTGCATACCACTGACACTTTCAATATGGAAAGCTGCCAAACGGATGATTTTTCCAGGATGATTCCGGTAACTAAAAAACTTTATCAGACGATTTTTCCTGACCTACACAATTATTCAGCCAACACCTTCTTTATCTATGCCTGTCTGCCCCGGCAGCATGATTTCCTGACGTTGATCATCTACCAAAGGAATTTTGAAAGTGAAAACCATCGGGTAGATTATATGGATTTGGTGAACATCGACAAAACCGGTAAGTGCCTGGACAAGATCAGGCTGGCCGCCAAGGACAATGAAGTAATCACCTATGAAGTGAGCAGTAGTTTGCACCAGGACACCTTGACGGTCACGGAGCAAATAAGTTCAGAACCCTATTTTGATCCCCCTCGGGACACCCTCTACACCAACCAGTATGTTTTTAAAATAAATGGTAGGAAAGGGATAGATACTTTAAGAATAAATCGCTTTTTTGAAGTAAGAGAAAACTAAAATCTTTCCCTGAACCTGATCGCTTACCTTTTTTCCACCAAAGCCAATTAACCTGAAAAATAAGCCCCACATGCGTCAAAGCTTTCTCTGGACCGCCCTCCCCACGGCGCTTCAACCCGCCATAAAAAACGCCGAAAATGGTGTAGTTAGCCTCTACTCCTACGCCACCATCCTGCGGATGCTGGCGCTCGACAACCCTGCCTTTATGGAAACCCTCGAACGGGAGGGCGTAGCGCTGGAGGAACCCCTCACCCACGATCAACTGCTGTCCGTCAATTCGTGCTGGTTGCAGCGCGGAGAAGTTACGCCCACGCCAGCGACTCTGGCCGGCCTGCAGGCTTTGGGGGTAACGCCCACCGAGGTCGACTTCCACACCGGCACAGACGCCGCCCGGACCATTAATGCAGCTACTGCGGAAGGAACCCAGGGCCAGATCCTGGAATTGCTGCCAGAGCACGAGCTGGCCGATAAACTGCGCCACGCAATCGCCCTTTATCTCAATACCCTCTTGTATATGGGCAAGTGGGGAACCGCTTTCGACCCCCTGAATACCTACGCAGGCAGTTTTGCTGCGCCTCAGGGCCCGGTAACCACCAACTTCATGGTGGCTACCGAGCTCTTTGACGTCGTCGCGGGCTACGATGACCTTTGTGTCGCTACCGTCGGCAACTGCATGCAGGATGGCCAAACCCTCTTCTGTGCCCTAATGCCGCGGGCCGATGTCCCCATGGCGCAACTCCTGGAGCGACTTTCTCGACAGGGCATTCCCGGTTGGCAAAAAGGCCACTTTGAACTCCACCTGCCCAAATTTGCCCTGGCGGAGGAGACGGACCTGTCGGCTTTGTTTCCTGCCCTCGTACCCGCCGCCATGCCCGGTCTGGGCTGGGCCCGTACCCCCGTAGATATCCTGCAAAAAGCCAGCCTGCGCATCGACGAAAAAGGAGTGGAAGCTGCCGCGGCAACGGCGGCAGTGGTGTCGCGGGGAGTGACCCAGCAAGTCGTTTTTAACCGCCCTTTCCTGGTTCTAATCCTCAATGCCCAGGATCAACCCATTTTTGCGGCGGTCGTGAATGATCCGACACCAGAAGGGCCGCTTTAGCCAGTATTTATCCGAATACAAGTTATTCCTCACCGAATCCGGGCCAGTTGGCGCCGGATTGAAAAGTCTTGACGAGGGTAGGGGAGAAGCAGCTAAATTTAAGGATTCACCCTTCAATGCTTCCCCGATGAAATGGCCCCACTTTCCCCTCTTTTCGTTTGCTGCTCCACCGGTCTTGCTGGCGTGCAGTCTTCCGGCCCCGGTCACTGGCCAGGGTAGCTGCCAGGGCATTACTTTCAGTTTTGAACATTATGAGCCCTGTCGTTTTCGCTTTCACATTACGGACCCGCTGTTGAGCATCCGCTGGGACGACAGCTGCCCACCAGGCTTGGGGTGTTTTGCAGATTTTCAACTCATGAGTTGTTCCGACCCAGGAAATGCCTGTATCAACGGCGTGACCTACCGCGAATGTGGCACCTGGCCCTACACCAATCAACTCACGTTGGCTGGTTGGGAGATCATCTTGTCCTGGAGGCCGGGATTTCGGTATGGATTGGGAAAGTAATCAAACAGTAAGCACATTATGGCCACGCAACCCCACCTCCCACTGCTTACCGCTCCGGCTGCCCTCTGGGACGGGACCCACCAGCTGGCGGGGCAGTTGGAGCTGTGGGACACCGTCCTGGTTTTTCGCTTGTCGGATTTTAAATTCAGCAACCTGAACCTGACGATTCCCCTTGCGGAAATAGTAGAAGTGGAAGAATACCTGGTTTTTGACCTGGCCCGAAATGGTTTGCGTATCCTGACGAAGAATAACCGCTACGACCTCTTTGTACTCGACGACAGCCGGGTGTTCAAGCTGGCTATATTATCGTCGATTGCCGGGCTTTGATCTTCTCAATACGCAGGCTGTGCATCTCGGTGTCTTCGATGATGTCGCTGATGATGTCGCCGAGTTCGGAGCATTTGCACAGAATGCGCGGATTCAAATCTTTGGTGCCCAGTCCCTTGTCCAGCACCTGGGCTACGCTGGCTCGTACCAGCGCCGCTTCGGCGTACAATTCCAGACTATCCAGCAGCATGGCTGCCGAAAGGATGGTCGCCAGGGGGTTGGCAATATCTTCGTTGGTCGCTTCCGGATACGAACCGTGGATGGGCTCAAAAAGTGACGTCTGCGCACCAATGGAAGCCGATGGCAGCATGCCCAACGAACCGGCCAGCACACTGGCAGCGTCAGACAGGATATCCCCAAACATGTTTTCGGTGATGATCACATCAAAGCGCCCGGGGTACTGGATCAGCTGCATGGCAGCGTTGTCCACAAACATGTAATCCACGGCCACCTCAGGGTATTCGGGCGCCATTTTTTGGACCACTTCCCGCCAGAGTCGGCTCGTTTCCAGCACGTTGGCCTTGTCTACGAGGGTCAGTTTCTTGCGCCGGTTCATGGCTTCGGCAAAACCGATGCGGGCAATGCGCTCCACCTCGAAATAGGAGTAAGTGCAAGTGTCGTAAGCCGTTTGGCCATCGGCGCTGCGGCCGCGTTCCCCAAAGTAGAGGCCGCCAGTCAGCTCCCGTACGATCAGCATGTCCACCCCTTCGATGCGCTCGGGGCGCAGGGGGCACAAGTCGCGCAAGCTGGGGTAGATGGTCACGGGGCGCAGGTTGGCGTACAGGCCGAGGGTCTTCCGCAACCGCAGCAGGCCTTGCTCCGGGCGGACTTTAGCCGCCGGGTCATTGTCGTACTTGGGGTGGCCAATGGAGCCAAACAGCACCGCATCAGCATCCTGGCAGGCTTTGATCGTTTCCTCCGGCAGCGGATCGCCGGTTTGGTCAATGGCGATGGCGCCCACCAGGGCGTGGCAATACGTAAACTGGTGCCCGAACCGTTGCCCGACGGCGTCCAGCGCTTTGATGGCCTGGTCGATGACCTCCGGCCCAATGCCGTCGCCGGAAAGGACGGCTATTTTAAATTTTCTCATATCGTTGTTATCCTAAGGAATTGGTCAAAAATAAATTCTCATTTTCGACTCAAATGGTTGTTTGCCCGGCATTAAATCGGGTAAACGAAAAACGGCTGGTTACCCCCCATTTTGTGCTGGAAAGCTAAGCAAAAGTGGGCAACTGCGCCTCAAAAGCCCCAATTTTATCCTTTTTACTGATGAGGTAATCGATGTCGTCGTACCCGTTCAGCAGGCAGGTTTTCTTGTAGGGGTCAATGTCAAAAGCCGCGCGTGCGCCAGTGGCGTCAATTTGCAAAAACTGTTCCTCCAGCGAAACGGTAAAGGCAGCTTGTGGATTTTGCTCCATGGCCTGGAAGATCGCATCCAGGAATTCCGGACTCACCACGACGGGTAAAATGCCATTATTCAGGGCATTACCGCGAAAAATATCGGCAAAAAAGCTGGACACGACTACCCGGAAGCCGTAGTCGCCCAGGGCCCAGGCCGCGTGCTCGCGGCTGGAGCCACAGCCAAAGTTCTTACCCGCTACCAGGATTTGTCCCTGGTAAAGTGGGTTGTTGAGTACAAAATCCGGCTTGGGCGTACGGTCTTGCTGGTAGCGCCAGTCGCAGAAGAGATTTTCGCCAAAACCTTCGCGGGTGGTCGCTTTTAGGAAGCGGGCCGGAATGATCTGGTCGGTATCCACGTCCTCAATCGGAAGGGGAACGGCGGTGCTATGGATGGTGGTAAATGCTTGCATGATTTGAAATTTGGAACTAGGTTTGATCAAATGGGCAACACCATTAGATCATTAAAAACAGCGTTTAAGGGCGGGGCTACCTACTGGCCCGGACATCCACAATCTTTCCGGCAATGGCGGCGGCGGCGGCTGTCAGCGGACTGGCCAGGATGGTTCTGGCGCCGGGTCCCTGGCGGCCTTCAAAATTGCGGTTGCTGGTCGATACACAGTATTTTCCGGCCGGCACCTTGTCTTCGTTCATACCCAGGCAGGCCGAACAACCCGCTTCGCGGAACTCGAAGCCTGCGCGCAGGAAGATCTGATCCAGCCCTTCGGCTTTGGCCTGTTTGGCTACCTGTTGGGAGCCGGGCACGATCATGGCTTTGACGTGGCTGGCTACCTGCTGGCCGGCAACCAGTTTGGCGGCCAGGCGCAGGTCTTCGATCCGGGAGTTGGTGCAAGAGCCAATGAAGACGTAGTCGATCTGTTTGCCCAGCAGCGGTTCACCGGCGGAAACCGCCATGTAGGCCAGCGAATTTTCGAAAGTCACTTCACTCTCGCCGGGCTTGGCGTGGGCCGGCACCTTATCGGTTACCCCCATGCCCATGCCGGGGTTGGTACCGTAGGTGACCATCGGCTGGATGTCTTCGGCCCGGTAATGGAACTCGGCATCAAAGTTCGCATCCGCGTCGGTCGGGAGGGTTTGCCAGTAGGCGAGGGCTTCCTCCCAGTCTGTTCCCATGGGGGCAAATTCCCGCCCCTGCAGGTAGTTGAACGTGGTTTCGTCGGGTGCGATCAAGCCGCCCCGCGCACCCATTTCGATGCTCATGTTGCAGATGGTCATGCGACCTTCCATGCTGAGGCTCCGAATGGCGGAACCCGCGTACTCCACAAAATAGCCGGTGCCACCACCGACACCCAGCTGGGAAATGATGTAGAGGATGATGTCTTTGGCCACCACCCCGGGGGCCAGCTCGCCGTCTACCTGGATGCGCATGCTTTGGGGCTTGCGCTGGAGCACACACTGGGTGGCGAGCACTTGCTCGACCTGGCTGGTGCCAATGCCGAAAGCGATGCAGCCAAAAGCGCCGTGGGTGCTGGTATGGCTGTCGCCACAAACAATGGTCATGCCCGGGCGGGTGATGCCCAGTTCTGGCCCAATGACGTGCACAATGCCCTGGTATTCGTGTCCGAGGCCGTAAAGCTCCACCCCAAACTCCCGACAGTTGTCGGTCAGGGCATTCACCTGCTTGCGGGAAAGGGGCTCTTCGATGGGGAGGTGCTGGTTGATGGTCGGCACGTTGTGGTCGGCCGTGGCGATGGTCTTCTCTGGGCGCAGCACGGGCAGCTGGCGTTGGCGCAATCCTTCGAAAGCCTGCGGGCTGGTCACTTCGTGGATGAAATGCCGGTCGATGTAGAGCACCTGCTGGTCGCCGGCAATGGTTTCTACCACGTGGGCATCCCAGATTTTATCAAATAAAGTCTTGGACATGAAAATTTGGTTTAACACTTGAGTTGGTCAGGCAAAAATAAGCTTATTGCGCCAGTACTTTCTTGTCGGCCAGGATTTTGGTCAGATCCGCGTCGTTGACTTCTTTCTTGGCGTCGGCAACCACCAGGAATTCCTGGTAGGCCTCGTCGAGTTCCATTTTGCTGAGGTTGTGTCCGATGTTCTTATAGCGGTAGGCCAGGGCCGCCCGGCCACTGCGGGCCGTGAGCACGATCGAGCTCGTATCAACGCCCACTTCCTGGGGGTCGATGATCTCGTAGGTGTCGCGCCGCTTGATGACCCCATCCTGGTGAATGCCACTGGAGTGGGCAAAAGCATTGGCGCCCACAATGGCCTTGTTGGGTTGTACGGGCATGCCCATCGCTTCGCTCACCAGGCGGCTGGTTTCGTTGAGCAGGCGCGTATTGATCCGGGTATCCAGGTTGAGGTAGGGATGCTTGCGCATGATCATCACCACTTCTTCCAACGAGGTATTGCCCGCGCGTTCGCCCACGCCGTTAATGGTACACTCAATCTGGCGGGCACCGTTTTGCACCCCGGCAATCGAATTGGCGGTAGCCAAGCCCAGGTCGTTGTGACAGTGGGTCGAGAGGATAACCTTTTCAATGCCCCGCACATTTTCCCGCAGGTAGCGGATTTTGGCGCCGTATTCTTCGGGCAGGCAGTAGCCCGTAGTGTCGGGGATATTCAGCACGGTGGCGCCAGCTTTAATGGCGGCTTCGCACACGCGGGCGAGGTATTCGTTTTCGGTGCGGCCAGCATCTTCGGCGTAGAATTCCACGTCTTCCACAAAAGACTTGGCGTACTTCACCGCACGGACCGCGCGTTCCAGAATGTCTTCCGGGGTAGACAGGAGCTTGTGGTAAATGTGAGAATCGCTGGTGCCAATGCCCGTGTGAATACGGGGATGTTTGGCGTATTGCAACGCCTCGGCGGCGCGTTTGATGTCGCCTTCAACAGCGCGGGAAAGGGCACAAATCGTGGGGCGGGTCACGGCTTTGCTGATGGCCACGACCGAGGCGAAATCACCCGGACTGGAAACCGGAAAGCCCGCTTCGATGATATCTACCCCTAATGCTTCCAGCCGGAGCGCCAGTTCGATTTTCTGAGGAGTGGCCAATTTACAACCGGGAACTTGTTCGCCATCCCGGAGGGTCGTGTCGAAGATAAAAATGTGCGCTGAGGACATAGCAAGGGGAATATCTTATTTTAAATAGAATAGTGTAAGTTTGTACCTTTCAAAGGTATTTGGATGTAACCAGCTTAAGTGGTTAAAATAGTAAAGTAGTCCAACATGCCATGCCGGGTAGTTGTTTATTAAGCTGTTGTTAATCAGTGGATTGTAAAATATATAAATACAATGCCAAAACAGAAGACCGACGATTTGTTACAACTGATTGTTTCGCTTACGCGGGCCGAAAAAAGGCACTTTCGGCTGTTTGTCAAGCGTAATCAGTCCTCTAACGACATTTTGTTCCTGCAGTTGTTCGATCACCTGGACAAGCACCAGGAGTACGACGAGGGTGTTTTGCTGAAGCGGATTCCCGAGATCAAGAAGAGCCAGCTGTCCAACCTGAAGGCCCACCTCTACAAGCAATTACTGACCAGCCTGCGGTTGTTGAGCAAAAATTTCAACGAGGATATTCAGATTAGAGAGTCGATCGACTATGCCCGGGTCTTGTACAACAAGGGCCTCTACCAACAATCCCTGGATATCCTCGACAAAGCCAAGCAACACGCCTACGAAGGAAAATTTGATACCCTGGCCCTGGAAATCCTGGAGTTCGAGAAGCGCATTGAGGGGCAGTACATTACCGGCAGTATCGAAGGGCGCGCCGATGAACTGGCAAAACAGTCGGTGGCCATGACCGAGCGCCTGAATTGGGCCAATCTGTTTTCCAACCTCAGCCTACAGATGTACGGTCTCTATCTGAAAGTAGGCCACGTACGCAACGAGAAAGACTTCCTCCAGGTGCGGGACTATTTTCGCAGCCGGGTACCTCAGGTCGATTACAATACCCTGGATTTTTGGAGCAAGGTCTACTACTGTAAAGCCTACTACTGGTACAATCACATCGTCCAGGATTTTCCCCAGTGCTACCGCTACAGCCAGCGATGGTTGACCCTATTTGAAGAAGAACCTGGAGTCATCCAATTGCACGCCCCCGTCTATTTAAAGGGCTTACACAAAATCCTCAACGCCCTTTTTAATACCCTGCAGTACGATCGGTTCCGCGAGGTGATGGCTGTATTAGAGGCCTTCCCCAAAAAGTTCGATATGACCAATAATCGCAATGTGGAAGGGTTGTATTACCTGTTTTGGTACATGCACCAGATCAAACTGCATTTCCTGGAAGGTACTTTCAGCGAAGGCGTCAAGTTGGTGCCTTCCCTCGTGAAAATCATCGATGACAACAGCTACAACTGGGACGACCGCCGCGTGCTCGTTTTCTATTACCGTATTGCCTGTCTTTACTTCGGGAGCGGCAACAACAGCAAGGCTATCGATTACCTCAATCTGATCATCAACCAGAAAAACCCCGATTACCGCGAGGATATCCAGAGTTTTGCCCGTATTCTGAACCTGATCGCACACTTCGAATTGGGCAACCGCCAGCTCGTGGAATACCAGGTGAAATCGGTCTACCGGTTTCTGGCCAAGCTCCAAGACCTGCACGAAGTACAACGCGAGATCTTTTACTTCTTGCGCAAAACACCCCGCATGCACCCCAGTGAACTGAAAAACGAGTTTGTGAGCCTCAAGGCAAAACTGGTCAAGCTGGAAGACAAACAGTTCGAACGCCGCCCCTTCCTTTACCTGGATATTATCTCTTGGTTAGAAAGCAAGATCGAAGACATCCCAATTCAGGAAGTGGTGCACCGCAAGTTTTTGGCAAAACAGGCGGGTGGCCGTTAGTGTGATTGATGGTAGAGGTCAAATGAACACCACTAGCGAATCCGTAGTAATTGGTAAGTTATGCTATGCTGGCCACTAAAGCTGCCTGAAATTTATTTCTGGCCAATAATCGCTATTCTGAGAAAGATGCCGACCAACTGGATTCCCGAAGTAAGTTTGGATGAATCCACCTTGAAGTCTGTCTGCTCGCGAGGGGAGGGATCGAAGGTTGGATTGGGAAACTGAAAGGGGGGAGATTTCTTGCCAGGGCATAGCAGCCCCTTGGGAGGGGCCCACCCTCAAGGCCTGAACGCCAGCCCCACTTCCGACCCACTGGTCACACGGGGCAAACCACCACCATTGCTGCCAGTTATGCACTGCCAACAACCAAGCAAGGAAAACAAAACCGCTGAATGCCCTTGCTGGCCTGGCGAAGCGTGTCCGCCGCAAGGGGTAGTTACCGATGAGTAAGCTAAAAGATGGTCAAAAAATAGATCGCTTTCAGATTACAGTGTGAATATACTTGTAAATGTTTGTTTATGCAAAATAAAGCAACGTAAAATTTATTAAACATTTCCTCCGCTAAGTAAGATTAGTGTAAAATTGGTTTTAATTTCTTGCCGTGCGTTGGCCATTTAGGAGAAGTTTACTAAGTTTGCGTCGTTATTTGTATTAAGTCTAAATAAGAATAAACAACATGAATCCTCGTCTCCTGTTCCTTTTTATAGGTTCCACGCTACTTTTTATGACCTGCGAAGAAGAGGGTGGAAGGCCCGCAATTGCGGAACCCTCCGACTACACCTTTTTGCGGGCGGGCAATTCGACCGTAGACTTCACCGGGCAGACCACGCGCATTTTGATGGCCGAAGAACTCAAGGCCAGTATGCTCAATTTTTCAGCAACGGCTGGCCAGTGGCAGGAGATGTACCGCAACGAAGCCGCCGATGGGGGAGACGTGTCTCCTTTTGCTTCGGCAGCGCTGAACGCCGCAACCCAAAGTATCCGTTCCAAAGTAGCCGCTTCGGCCGATTATTTTTCCGCCAATACGGCCGGATCTGCACGCATTAAAACCCAGTTTGCCAACTGGCTGGACGCCCAGTATGCCGAAGTATTC
This sequence comes from Bacteroidota bacterium, assembly GCA_003045895.1. Taxonomy (GTDB): domain Bacteria; phylum Bacteroidota; class Bacteroidia; order Chitinophagales; family Saprospiraceae; genus Lewinella. The sequence goes on along the minus strand of PZPC01000027.1, from coordinate 17,429 downwards.
CCCGCCCAGGGCCAGGTGGCTGCGCCCGGTATTCCCGGTCAGTTGGCCGACGGTACCCAGGCCCGCTACGTCAGCGCGCAAGGGCTGGAGTACAACCAATTGGTGATCAAGGGCCTGTTGGGTGCCCTCATGTTGGACCAAATGCTGAACAACTACCTCGGGGTGGCGGTGCTGGATGCGGGCAACAACCGCCTGGAAAACGACAATGCGACCACCCTTGCGGGGGAAGATTACACCGATATGGAGCACAAATGGGACGAGGCCTACGGCTACCTTTACGGTACAGCTGCCAACCCGGCCAAGCCCAATCTCACCATCGGTGACGATGACAGCTTTCTCAATGAATACCTGGGTAGGGTGGAGGATGACCCCGACTTCAAGGGCGTGGCCGGGACGATCTTTGCCGCCTTCAAACTGGGCCGGGCAGCCATCGTAGCGGGCGACTACACCCTCCGCGACCAGCAAGCGGCCATTATCCGCACGCAGCTGTCGAAGGTGGTAGCCGTGCGGGCGGTTTTTTACCTCCAGCAAGCTAAACAAGCTATCAACAACCAACCCGCCAGCTACGGGGGCGCTTTCCACGACTTATCCGAAGCCTACGGCTTTATCTACAGCCTGCAGTTTACCCGCCGGCCCGATGCGCCGGCGCCTTATTTCACCGGTGCCGAAGTGGAGGCTTTACTGGTCGATCTGCTGGATGACGGCCCCGATGGCTTGTGGCATGTTACCCCAGCTACGCTGGATACGCTTTCTACGACCATTAGCGCTGCTTTCGGCTTCAGCGTAGCGGAGGCTGCGGAGTAACGCCACACCGTTTTATTCACCCCATTAAACCATTGATACCATGAAGAATGTGCTTATTTGTTGTGGTCTGGCTTTTCTCTTTGCCTGCGGCGATGACAATACCAACACGCCCCAGCCCGCAGATACCTTCAACCGCCGGGATTTGCTCACCAACTGGGCCGATCACCTGGTTATTCCTGGATATACCGATCTGGCCAGTGAGTTAACCCTGTTAAAAACGGCCACCCAGGCTTTCACCGACGCTCCGGCAGTGGGGACCCTGAATGGCCTCCGCCAGCAATGGGAGGTCGCCTACCTGTCCTGGCAAAGCGTCGCACTCATTGATATCGGCAAAGCGGAAGAGCTGACCCTGCGTAACTTTCTCAATATCTACCCAACGGACGCGGCCGGAATTGCCGCCAACGCGGAAAGTGGGGTCTACAACCTGGCCCTTCCTTCCGAATTTTCCCGCCAGGGGTTTCCTGCGCTCGACTACCTGCTCTTCGGCCTGCGGGAGACTGATGCCGACCTGCTCAGTTTGTACCTCGACCCCTCGTTGGGGGCTTCCTATCGCGCTTACCTGCTGGCGGTAACCTCCCGTATGGAGGAGTTGGTGACTACCGTACGAAATGATTGGTCTACCGGCTACCGCGAGACCTTCATCAGCAACGACGCCAGCTCGGCTACCGCCTCGGTAGACAAAGTGGTCAACGATTACATCTTCTATTACGAACGGTTCCTGCGGGCCGGTAAAGTAGGCATTCCGGCGGGCGTCTTTTCGGGCTCACCGCTGCCCGGCAACGTAGAAGCTTACTACCGTGGCAACCTGTCGAAAGACCTCCTCCTCGCTGCCCTGGCCGCCACGCAGGACTTCTTCAACGGCCAACACCGGGGGAGCAATACCCGCGGTACCGGCCTCGCCGACTACCTGGACGAGCGCCAGGTGCAAAAGAATGGCCTGCCCCTGAGTACGGTCATCAACGACCAGTTCAATGCCGCCCGCGCGCAGATCATGACCTTGCAAGACGATTTTGTCGACCAGATCGCCGCCGACAACAACGCCCTCCTCACGGCTTTTGATTTGTTGCAGGTCAACGTGGTCTACCTGAAAGTAGATATGCTCCAGGCCCTCAATATCAACGTAGATTTCGTGGATGCCGATGGCGATTAGATCCCTGACCGACTATTTTTCCCGCACGACCAGCGCGGCTCCGCTGGCGGTATTCCGCCTGTGTTTTGGCCTGCTCATGGGCATCAGTCTCCTTCGCTTCGCGGCCCTGGGGTGGATTGAAAAGTTGTACCTGGAGCCCACTTTTCATTTTACCTATTACGGGTTTTCCTGGGTGAAACCGCTCGGGGCCTTTACCTACGTCCTTTTTGCGATAGCGTTGCTGGCAGCGGTACTGGTAGCCTTGGGCTACCAGTACCGCCTGGCAATTGTCGTCTTTTTTGCCACCTTCACCTACTTCGAGTTGCTCGATAAGACGACGTATCTCAACCACTATTACTTCGTCAGCATTCTGAGTTTTTTGCTCCTATTTTTACCTGCGCAGGCTTATTTCTCATTCGATGCCCGCCGCCGACCCGCTCGGGCTGCCGCGCAAGTTCCCGTCTGGACCATTGATGCCATCAAACTGCTCCTGTCCATTGTCTACATCTACGCCGGTCTGGCAAAGCTGAACCCCGACTGGCTCCTGCGGGCCCAACCGCTTAGCATTTGGCTGCCGGCCCGGGACTATCTGCCACTCATCGGTCCGCTCCTGCGGGAGCAGTGGGTAGCCTACGCCTTTAGTTGGGGGGGCGCACTGTATGACCTGGCGATTCCTTTTTTGTTGTGGAACGCCCGCACGCGCAACTTCGCCTTCGTACTGGTGGTTGGTTTTCACGTGCTTACCCGCATTCTTTTTCCCATCGGCATGTTTCCTTACCTGATGATCGTCAGCGCGTTGATCTTCTTTCCGGCCAGTTTTCACGAGCAGGTGCTGACGCGGCTACGGAACTGGGGGAGACGGATGGGGCTTTTTTTTGGCTACGAGCAGGCCGATTCGCTGCAATTGACAAAGCAGGATACGGTCGTTGTACCTACTAGCTCTTCCTCTTTTTCTAACGGGCAAACACGAGTGACCTTAGTTGTTTTAGGATTTTTTTTCGCCATCCAAATTTTGCTGCCCCTGCGTTTTGCCCTGTACCCGGGTAAACTCTTCTGGACGGAACAGGGTTACCGTTTTTCCTGGCGCGTCATGCTGATGGAAAAGGCAGGTTACGCCAATTTTAAGATCGTCGATCGGGCTTCGGGGCGCCGCTTCTACGTCAACAACGCCGAATTTATCAACCCTTTTCAGGAAAAGCAAATGGCTACCCAGCCCGATTTTATCCTGGAATACGCCCACTACCTGGCAGCCGTCTACCGGGCACGCGGGATTGCCGATCCGGCCGTTTACGTCGAAAGTTACGTGGCGCTAAATGGCCAAAGCAGCCGCCCTTTTATTGATCCTACGGTTGACCTGACCCAGGTTCAACCTTCTTTTCTTCCCGCTACCTGGATACTACCTTACCATGCTGAACAATAAAACATTTGCTGTATTCATCCTGTTTCTGCTGGCGCTGGCGCCTGCGGGCTGGGGGCAAAACCGGTTTGCCGGCACCGTTCGGGATGCCGCCACCAAAGCACCGCTGGCGGGCGTAGAGGTGTTTTTGCCCGCTCCCGGCCTGACGACGATGACCAATGCGAATGGCCGCTTCGAACTCAAGGGCCTTCCCTCGGGTAGCTATTCCTGCTACATCTTCCTGTTTGGTTACCAAACGCTTGAGACTTCTTTGACGCTGGCGGAAGGCAACCAGGAAGGCGAATTTTTACTCACCGACCTACAGGTACGCCTGGCGGAGGTTGTGGTCCAGGAAGCCCAGGAGGATATTTATGCGCTGCAACGCCTGAAAGCCGTGGAAGGAACGGCGATCTATGCGGGTAAAAAGACGGAAGTCATTCTACTGGATTTGCTGACCGCTAACATGGCTGCCAACAACGCCCGTCAGATTTACGGACAGGTAAGTGGGCTGAACATCCAGGAAGCCGACGACGGTGGCTTGCAACTCAATATCGGTGGCCGGGGCCTGGACCCCAACCGCTCGGCCAGTTTCAATACCCGCCAGAATGGCTACGACATCAGCGCCGACGTACTCGGCTATCCCGAAAGTTATTACACGCCACCTGCCGAGGCCCTGCACGAGGTACAGATCATTCGCGGGGCGGCCTCCCTGCAGTACGGCACCCAGTTTGGGGGATTGGTGAATTTCGTCTTCCGCCAGCCCGCAGAACAGCAAAAGATCAGCGGCCTCACCCGCCAGACCTACGGTTCCAACAACCTGTTCACCTCCTTCAACAGCCTGTCGGGGACGGTGGGCAAATTTAGCTACTACACCTATTTCAACCACAAACAAGGGGATGGCTTCCGGCCCAATTCCGGCTTTAAATCGCAGAATGCTTATCTTCATTTGGGCTACCAGGCTACGGAGCGCACCCAACTGACGGCTGAAATTACCTACCTCGACTACCTCGCCCAACAGGCAGGTGGGCTGACCGATGCCCGGTTTTACACCGATCCCACCTTCAGCAACCGCACCCGCAACTGGTTCGACGTCGACTGGCTGCTCTACGCGCTGCGCCTGGAACACCGGTTTTCGGTAAAAACGGAGTTGTCCGTCCAGCTCTTTGGCCTGGATGCCAGCCGCCGGGCCGTCGGCTTCCGGACCAACCGCGTGAGCCAGGTTGATGACCTGGCAGCACCCCGCGATCTGCTGATCGGCGAATTTAACAACTGGGGTGCCGAAGCCCGCTTGCTCACCCGCTACGCCGCCCGCGGGCGGGATGCCGTATTTTTAGTGGGCGTCAAGTGGTATGATTCGGACAACCGCGCGGTGCAGGGGCCCGGATCGGCTGCCGCAGCTGCCGACTTTCAGCTCGCCACCGGGCAATTCCCCAGCTACGATGCGCAGTCGGATTTTCGTTTTCCCAACCAGAATTTGGCGCTTTTCGCGGAGAACATCTTTTACCTCAGCGAGCGCTTTTCGCTGACGCCCGGCATTCGCTACGAGTACATTCACACCCGGAGTGAAGGCATCTTTCGCGCCATCGACCGCGACCTGGCGGGCAACCCCATCCGCGATCAGCAGTTTACCGACAACCGCAGCTTTCCCCGCCACATCGTCCTGCTGGGGCTGGGCCTGAGCTACAAACCCCTGCCCGCACACGAATTTTACGCCAATTTCTCCCAAAATTTTCGCTCGGTTACCTTCGCTGATATCCGGGTCACCAACCCCTCGGATCAGGTGGACCCCAACATCTCCGATGAGCGCGGATTCACTGCCGACCTGGGCTGGCGAACCCGCCAGGATCGCTTCACACTGGAGCTGACGGGCTTTGGCTTGCTGTACGATGACCGCCTGGGGCAGGTGCTGCGCCCGCGCACCCGCGTCACTGCCGAAGGGCAAACGGTGGAAGTGAACGGCCCACCCGTGCGCTGGCGAGGCAATATTGGGCGGGCTTTCATCACCGGTTTTGAAAGCATGCTGGACTGGCAGGTGCTGCACGCCGCAGCAACGGATCAAAAGTCCACCTTTCGGCTCAACTACTTTATTAATCTGGCGCTGACCCACTCCAACTATTTTGCCTCGGAAGTGCCCAACGTGAAGGGCAAAGAGGTGGAATTTATACCACAGGTTAATCTGAAAACCGGCCTGCGGTTTGGCTACCACAACCTGCTCGGTTCCGTGCAGTACACCTACTTGTCGGAACAGTTTTCGGATGCCACCAATGCCCCCCAGGACCAACAGGACAACCTTAGTGGCATTGTGGGCAGCATTCCCGCCTATCATATCGTGGATCTCTCCCTGTCTTACCAGATTCGCAAGGGCCTGAAAGTGGAAACGGGGGTCAACAATGCCCTGAACAGCAGCTACTTCACCCGCCGTGCCACGGGGTATCCCGGCCCCGGCATCATTCCTTCGGCACCTCGTACGGGGTACCTGACGGTGGCCTTGGCGTTTTAGAGGTATTGTCATGCAAGTGGCAATTCACTATTAACCCGCATAAAAAAAGCCCCCCACGCAAGCGTAGGAGGCTTTTTTCTTTAAAGCTTAGCTTTATAGGAGGGCCAGACTTACATCATGCCACCCATGCCGCCCATACCACCGGGCATGCCGCCTGACATACCACCAGCGCCTTCGGGCTCTGGCTTATCGTTGATGACACATTCGGTCGTCAGGACCATACCGGCAATAGATGCGGCATTTTCCAGCGCGATGCGGGTCACCTTGGTAGGATCGATCACACCAGCTTTCTTCAGGTCTTCGAAGACGTCGGTACGGGCATTGTAGCCGTAGCTGCCTTTGCCGTTCATCACGTTTTGCAGGATCACACTACCTTCTACACCGGCATTGTCGGCGATGATACGCAGGGGAGATTCCAGGGCTTTGCGGATGATGTTGATACCGATGGTCTGGTCTTCGTTGTCGCCTTTCTGGTTGTCGAGGGCTGCAATGGCGCGCACGAGTGCCACACCACCACCGGCCACGATACCTTCTTCGACGGCCGCACGGGTAGCGTGCAGCGCATCGTCAACGCGGTCTTTCTTTTCTTTCATTTCTACTTCGGTAGCTGCACCGACGTAGAGGACAGCGACACCACCTGACAATTTAGCCAGGCGCTCCTGCAACTTCTCACGGTCGTAATCAGAAGTCGTAGACTCGATCTGGGCCTTGATCTGGTTGATACGTGAGGTGATGAGGTCTTCAGAACCGGAACCGTTCACCAACGTGGTATTGTCTTTGTCGACGGTAATTTTTTCAGCCTGGCCGAGGTGCTCCAAGCCGGCATTCTCCAACTTGTAGCCTTGCTCTTCGCTGATGACCGTACCGCCCGTCAGGACGGCGATGTCTTCGAGCATCGCCTTGCGACGATCACCGAAACCAGGTGCTTTAACGGCAACCACTTTCAGTTGGGCACGCAGGCGGTTGACCACCAATACACCCAGGGCCTGGCTCTCGATATCTTCGGCGATAATCAGCAGCGGACGACCCGACTGGACGACTTTCTCCAGGACGGGAACGATGTCTTGCATGTTGCTGATCTTCTTGTCGTAGATCAGGATGTAAGCGTTCTCGTACTCCGATACCATGTGCTCGGCATCGGTCACGAAGTAGGGCGACAGGTAACCACGGTCGAACTGCATACCCAGTACTTCTTCCACGTAGGTGTCGGTACCTTTGGATTCCTCAACGGTAATCACACCGTCTTTGGTGACACGCTTCATGGCGTCGGCGATGAGGGTACCGATTTCTTCGTCGTTATTGGCAGAGATAGCGCCAACTTGCTGGATTTTCTTGAAATCGTCGCCAATGACCTCGCTTTGCTTCTTGAGGTCTTCGATGACCAGCTTGACGGCTTTGTCGATACCGCGCTTCAGGTCCATGGGGTTGGCACCAGCAGTAACGTTTTTCAAACCGGCAGCGATCATAGCCTGGGCCAGTACGGTAGCAGTAGTGGTACCATCACCGGCGATGTCAGCGGTTTTGCTGGCCACTTCCTTCACCATCTGGGCACCCATATTGGCTACGGCGTCTTCCAGTTCAATTTCTTTGGCAACCGTCACACCGTCCTTGGTGATTTGGGGGGCGCCGAAGCTCTTCTGAATAATGACGTTACGGCCTTTAGGTCCGAGGGTTACTTTTACGGCATTGGCCAGGGCGTCTACGCCACTGCGTAATTTCTCCCGGGCATCTCTGTTGAAGCTAATTTCCTTAGCCATATTTAGATTGATTTTTTAGGTTTGACCTTAATGATTATTAGTTGGGCTGATGAACCAGCAAGACTGGTGCAGCCTACTTAGAGGATGATCAGAATGTCGTCCTCACGCATAATGAGGTAGTCTACTCCTTCGTAAGTGATTTCCTGGCCAGCATACTTGCCGTATAAAACGGTATCACCTACGGCAACCGTCATGGCATTGTCGTCTTTGCCTGGGCCGACGGCTACAACCTCGCCGCGTTGTGGCTTTTCTTTGGCTGTGTCCGGGATAATGATACCACCCTTCGTGGTTTCTTCAGCCAGAGCCGGCTTGATCACTACTCGGTCGTTGATGGGCTTCATAAATGGATAAGTTTAATTATCAGTTAAAGTTAAATGAATGAACAGTTGAATGTTACCGCTACGGCAACAACTGGTATCTATCACAGAACGTGCCAATTGCCGCCGGGCTGACAAAGCGGCAGTTTGGGGGGAGGTTCGTCCGGGGATTTACCGATAGTGTGTGAGGTGGTGAAATTATGACAGGACACCTTGGGTGGAACCGAAGGTGTTTCTCATAAAAAAAGCCTGATCGAAATAGTCGATCAGGCTTTTTTTTCGCGTGTACAAAGAATACCTACTGGGGAATCAATGAACCTGCATCCGCTGCGCTGTCTACAACCATGGAAGTGATAATACACAGTACGAACAAGGCAATGGCCAGGTACCACGTTATCTTTTCGATGAAGTCAGTTTGCTTGGATGCGCCAAACATTTGGTTGGCCTGGCTACCTCCGAAGGTAGAATCGATGCCACCACCTTTGGGGTTCTGGATGAGCACTGCTCCCATGAGCAACAAACAAACCAGCGCGGTCAAAATAGTCAAGCCGGTGATCATATTGTTATAATTTTTGTTTCAGATTTTCAATAGTGGCCGCAAAGTAAACGCTTTTTTCTGGATTTAACAAGCTTAAGCGTTGATAGATTTTTATAGCTTTGGCGTATTGTCCCTGCCGGGCCAGCAAATCAGCCAGGGTTTCGGAGGCCAGATCGGGTTGTTCCTGCAGGCTCTTCTTAGCTACCTGCCTGGCTTTTTGGGGGGTGGGTGTCGAAGAACCCCGTACTGCCCGCTGCCGCAGGCGCACCAGTTGGCGGCGTTGATCCTGCTCGCGCAGGCTGTTCCAGCTGTCGAAAACGGTGGTGGGTAGCGGTGCCAACTTCTCCTGGGGAAGAATGGAAAAGCCAATAAGGGCCGTCACCATTTCAGCTGGAATGAGGTAAGTTGGCGGAGCAATTTCCCATTCTATCTCCCGGAGTGGTTCGGTGGCAGGAGTTAGCGCGGGTACCTGCTCCGGTTGTACCTGCTCGTTTTCCTCTGGCGGGGGGGCTACTGCGGGTAGCTCGGCTGGTGGCGGTGCGCTGCTGGCTGGCGGAGGCCCGGGAAGCGGAGGGGGAGCTGCCGGTAGAAAAAAATCATCCTCGTCCAGGTACTCCAAAGTGCCGGGGGCTGGAGGAGGGGGAGGGGACATGGTCATTTGCGCTGCGGGGGCTGCTGGCTGTTCGGGGGGTCGTACGACCGGAATCTTTTCCGCCTCAGCCAATTGGGCCAGGTCTTTCAACTCCAACCGCTCGACAACGTCGAGGTCGAGGAGTTTTTGCAGGTCCTCGTTGACGAGTTGGTAGAGTTTTTTACGGTCAAAGGTGTGGGCGGCCAGCTGGTGCAGGTGTTGCTCGAATTTGGGATCGTGCTCAATCTTGCTCTTGACGGTCAGTAACCAACGCAGGTTGGCCGAAAACGGGTATTCCTCCACCAGGTTTTTAATTTCCTGGTAGGGCAACTGGTACAACTTGGCGGGTTGCGCCAGGTACTCCGCGTAATTTTCGGCGTTCATTCCTGCTGTTTGGTACTCAAATAAATTACAAGGTACAAAAATCCTAAATTATTGTGGTAAGTCAACTATTTTTGCCGCCTGGGTAGGTTAGCGCTTATCGCTTTTATTATTTCTTAACCAAAATGATGAAGTAAAATGAAACCATTTATTTTCCTGCTCTTATTGGGATTTACCATAGCAAGTTGTCAGAATGGCTCTTCAGACGGAGCTGCCAGTAGTGATACCGTTAAGGTAGGAAATTACGAATTCGCGACCATCCCCGGGTCGGAAGCGCAAATGGCGACCCTTCGGGATCCTGCGGGCAACGTCATGGAAACGGGGGCCATGCGCAATGGTAAGAAGAATGGCACCTGGACTTTTTTCGGTCCGGCGGGCGAATTCCCACTCCAACTCATCTCCTTCGTCGATGACCAGTACAATGGGATCTACCTCGAATTCAACGAACGCCAGCAGGTGGAGTTGATGGCAAACTACAAAAACAACAAGCTCGATGGACCTTACGGTAAGTACCGTTTTGGCCGCCCCGAGTTAACCGTCAATTACATCGATGGTGAATTGGACGGAATCATGCGGGAATACGACTTCCGCAACGGAAAGCTCAAAAAAGAAGCTTCCTACAAAGCGGGTAAGCTGGACGGCCTGGTGCGGGATTTTGACGATGAGGGTCAGGTGATGGTGGAGTACATGTACCGCGATGGGGAAAAAATCAGCGGTGGCATTGTCGAACGGAAAGAATAACTAAGATGGTGGGCAAACGATTGGAGTCGGAAAGGTGAATTTATTTCCGACCCATTGCTTTTCCTTACTTATTCGCACGCCTTAATTTGCTGCTGACCTGCTGTTTGCCGAGAACAATTGCTGGTGAAACGTAGCTTACTGTTTTTTCAGCGTCGCTTCCATTGACGGCATCCAGTAGATAACCTTTCTTGTTGTTGAATAAGTAACAGAGGGAGAACAGGTCTTTTATTCCAGCCATTATTTATGGATTTGTTGATGCTGGAAGCTTTTTGGCTGCGGCACCGGGTGAACAAACGGAACCGCCATTTTGCCAGTTCAGATGTAGTGGTCTACTGCCGGTGTCAGACAGGAAATATTTTTGTCAGTCAAAGTTGTGCCTAATTGTGACAACAAACAACAGCGGAAAGGAGAAAAGGGTGTGGATTCGTAAATTCCAGCCCTGAAATGGGTATGATTTTGTGCCCAAACCAGTTAAGGTGGTCCTGGATTTTTCTCGGGGTACTTTTCCAGGTACGCTTTAGGGGTCTTACCGACGGTTTCTTTAAAAACCTTAAAGAAGGTCGATTTATTTTTGAAGCCACACTGTTGGGCGATGCCGAAGAGGGTTAGATAAGCTTGTTCACCCTGGGCCAGACATTCTTTTACGCTGGCCAGCCGGTAGCTGTTGATAAACTGTTGGAAATTTTGCTTTGTACACTGGTTGACCACCTGGGACAGGTACTTGGTGTTGCTGTCTAGCTTGTGCGCCAGGGTCTTGAGGGACAAATTGGGATTCAGGTATAGTTTTTCCTCCTCCATAATGGTTTTTATTCGCCCGAACAGCCGAATCTCAGCTAGTCCTTTTAGGCTACTGGAGCGGTATTTATCGTTGAACTGCACCAGTGCCTGTTCTGCTTCGGGTAGGGAGGTGTGGGTACCGTCAACTTCAAAAGCGATGAAATTGGTCAGCTCGTTATTGGGAGAGAAAACAGGATGAATGATCAACTTACAAAGGTAGGGAATACCATCTTTGCGGTAATTGGTCAGGTCGGCTTTTACGGCAACCATGTCTTTCAGCCCACTGCGGATCAGTTCGATCGCTTCCCGTTCCGTCAGAGGCCCTTGCAGGAGGTCACCAGGAATTTTGCCCACGGCCTCGTCGTAGGTGTAACCTGTGATCTTGGTGAAATCTTTATTTACCCAGAGAATTTTTCTCCGGGCATCCGTTAATAAGATGACAACTGGCTGCATAGCAGGCGGAGTAGGTGTATTGCTGCCACAGGGGCAGGTTAAGAAAATGGTTGTAGCGACATATATCGCCGAAAATCATTCAAAATTACATTTTTTTTGCTGTAGTGAAAGCCTTATTAAGGAGAATTGCAGTGGAATCATTTCATTTTGGTAATACAATGGTTGTTTTTGAAAACCAGGATGAAGATGATGATTTGACAACCCTACCGGACACCAACCAACAAAATTAGGGAGGGAGAGTTGTTCGTTCAATTCTGGCTCGTTAACTTTGGCCACTCACTCACCTCTGTTCAAAATGTTTCCCGGGCACCTATGGATAAGCAAACAGAAATAAATGCACATGTAGATTGGATGTTGTTAACCAGTGACCCGGAAAGCGCCTACGCCTGGCTGAAATCCTTGTTGGACACGGGACAGGCTACCCTGGCCCTCGACCCTTCAACGGAACAGGAGACCCTGCTTTGGCACTTGTTCTGGCAGCAGCGGGCTGCCCGCCGCACGCGAGGGCAGCAGGTATTGTATTTTTCTTATCCTTATTTTCTACCGCCGGAACCCGCTGCCGAACCGGTCGCACTCTTGCGTTGGCCTTGCGTATTGGCTCCCCCGGAGACGACCCGTCGCCACTGGTTGCTGCGCACCGATTCCGACCGGCAACCTACGCTCAATGCGGCCTGGTGCCACTGGGTAGCCAGCCAGTATCCCCACGACTGGTGGGCGCAGCTGCAGCGCTGTTTGCAGCCCGGACCGCAGGCCTTGGAAACACTGGGTGCCTTCGCTTTGGCGCTCGCCGAGCATACTCCCTGGCAAATGAGTACGGTGCAGCCAGCCCTCACGACAACATCTTCGTTCTACACGGCGGATGCCTCAGCAGGGGTTGGCAACCTGGCCTGGATCGCCCGCTTAGGGCTGCTGACCAATAACTGGTCTTCTCCCGCAGGGCTGCCCAACTACTGGCGCGAGACCCTGGCCTACGAAGATTCCGTCATCGACGACCTGAGTCTGCCAGCCCTGAGCCCGACCCAGTACCAGGCATTCTGGCAGGTCTACGGCAACAAGTACGTGTTGGTGGAAGGCCGCCTGGGCACCGGAAAGTCCGAAAGCGTGCTCGAACTCATCAAATTGTGCCTTTGGCAGGGTAAGTCTTGCCTGGTGGTCGCCCGCGAAAAAAGTAGCCTTGTTAATTTGCAACAGGCGCTCGCCAATAACCAACTGGAGGACCTCAGTTTCCTTTGGCAGGACGGCCTGACCGACCTGCCCATTCTGGAGGGGCTGGTAAAATCCTTCGACAAAAGCGCTACCTACTTTCCGGCGTATGATGCCCTGCAGTGGCGTACCGACCTGACCCGCCTGAACCGCACCCAGCGGCAACTCGACGAGCTGTACCAGGCGTCCCGGCAACAGGTATTTGGTAATAAAAACTGGACCGAACTGCTGGGCGATTACCTCCGTGTGTCGCGCCGGCAAGGCAAGGAATTGCTGGCCAGTCAACTCAATGTCAACAATTACCAGTTTACCCCAGCCGAATACCAGGATATTCTCCAGGCCATCGAACTCACCCAACCTTTGCACGAGGAGTTGGGCAGTGTCCAACATCCTTTAAGCAACCTCAGCGCCGCTATTTTTATTCACCAGGACCTGGAAGAAAGCGAAGTCTTCATCCGTCAGACCACCGAGCGCCTGATGGGCATTGCCCGACCCCTGCACGAGCGTTTTGTGCGCCGGCAAAGCCGCTATGCCGACCAACTGGCAGCTCACCACGAAGCCTATTACCTGCAGCTGCGAACCCGCCTGGTACAGCTCGAAGAACAACTCGAGGACAGTGAAAATGCGTTTGGTGCCGACACCCTCCGCTCCGGCGACCGCACCCTGAAACTGTACGGTCAATTTTCGGATAAGTTCCGCTTGGCGCTAACCCAGAAAACGGTCATCCTCAATGGTTATGCCGATCTCCGCGACCTGCACGAGCAGCGCGCCGTATTTGCCTTTGCCTGGCCTCAGGTAAAGCCGAACAGGTTGTTGGCAACCATGGGGACCCAACTGGCTACTTACCGCATCCAGTTGGAAGAATGGCGGGGAACCCTCTCCACGCGGATCCAGGAAGAACTCATCCGCCTGAATCACAAAACAGTGCTGGAAGAATTGCCCGTTTCCAGTACCATTGAGCCACTGGAACAAGAACTGGAAGTTTTTATCGATGAGGTCAATGCCAGCGGCTTGTACCAACTGCCGTTTCAATCTAAAACGCTTACCCTGGCCCGCCAACAGAAGTATTTGGAGGAAATTATTGACCAGTTGGAGCGCAGCCAGGACGGGCTTAGCCAGTACGTCGCTTTTTACCACTGGCAGCGGAACTGGTTCTCGCTTTCAGAAATTGCCCGAAAGACCATCCAGGCGCTGCTGCGCTCCCGCCCCGACGACTGGCAGGCGGCATTTACCAGCTGGTATTTCAATGAGTCGTTGCTGAAAAAGTACCGCCCTTTCCCCGTCCTGGCCAAGGACCTGGCACGGGAATACACCCAGGGTGTACAGCAAATACGTGCCCAGCTGTCGCAGGTCGTCAACAAAGACTGGGAAGCACGCCGCAGCAATGCCCTTGGTCAATTGAAACCCGCTCTGCGCCAGTGGCCTAATCAGGCGACGGAATTGCTGGCGACCTACGGGCACCCCGTGGCTCAATTCAAGCCCGTCGCCCTGGCCAATCCCGAGCAAGCTGTTGCCCTGGCAGCGCATTACGACCTCCTTATTCTCGAAAACGCGCAGACGCTGGCCAGTTCCGAACTGGTGCCGGTGCTGCCACAGGCGCGTCAGGTGGTGGCTTTTGCCGACCCAGACCAGCGCGGTATCGTTGACGACGACGTGGTTGGCATGCTGGAGAAAGGGCAGATCGTTCGCCAACGCTACAGTGACGAAGAAGCAATCCGCTTGCCCAGCTACTTTCAACAGCATGCCGTTAAGGTGAACCTGCACCAGTTGGATGGACGTTTTGACGAAAATTCCCTGACCAATGAGGTGGAGGCACTCGAGTTGTTGAAGTTGCTCAATACCATCGAAAAAAAGCCCCAACAAACTTACCCCAAGGTCGGTATCATTGCCTTGAATATAGCCCAGCGGGACCTCATCCTGCAGCTGCTCTACCGCATCAAACGGGAGCGCAGCCCCGGAGCAGAACTGATTCAGCAACTGGAACGCAATGGCCTGGAAGTATTGCACGGCAGCGATCCTGTGGAGCAGTCCTTCGAAGTGCTTTTTGTCAGCACCGTCTTTGGTACGATCGATTACCAGGGGCACCTGTCGCCGCTCATGGCGATGCTCAACCAACCGTATTACCACGCCTCCCTAAAAATTATCGAGGCAGCCCTGCAGGCAACCCATGAAATCCACTGGCTCAATTCCTTGCCCCTGGATGAATTGCGGGTTCGGGCAACGTGGGCCGACCGCCAGGGCGAACAATTATTGGCTAAACTGGTCTTCGTCCTGCAGGCGAAAGCCAACAACAACGCCGCCGAACTGGAACATTGGAACGCCGGTTGGTTCCCGGTATTGGAGAATAAACATCCGCATGCACTGGCCAACGAATTGGTGGTTCGACTGGGCCAGCAATTGCCGGATTGGGAGTGGTCGCTGGAGGTGCCTTCCGGTATTTCCCAGGAGGTGCTTGTCGCTCACCCGCCCCTGGGTAAAGCCGTGGTACTGCTGACGGATGGCTTCGTATCCCAATACCCGCAGACAACCCACGACTGGGAGGTTCGCCAGCAAGATCAATTGTTGGCAGCAGGTTACGCCATCTTACCCTTCTCCACCGAACAACTTTGGAAAGATCCCACGCGTACGTGTCACCGTTTGGTCAGCCAACTGACCGGACTGGCGGTCACGCCACAGAAAGAGGCCTAGTGGCCTATAGGTGTCACTTAGTTAATTATAAGTTTCTTAACAAAATTTTAACTATCATTTTCCCGGGCTTGCCGTTATTACAAAATACCAATCCCACTCAACTTCAAAGTATAGCTAGCCCCGTTTTTCAGATGAATACAAAATCGAGGGTGCTTATGGCACTCAGTACCGGAATTATATTATGCGCCATCTGGGGATTCGAGGTTCCCGAATTCTTGACTGACCAAGTGGGTTCAGCTATGCCCGTCGATTCTCTTGAGGCTTTCGACGATTACGGTTTTGACCGACTCTCCGACGACGACGAAATGCTGCGGGAAACCTGGTTGCCCGAAGTAGCGGTGGAGGGGACGGCGGTTCAGGTGCTGACCACCCAACTCCTGGACACCATCTCAGCCGAAGAATGGTATCATTATGCCCAGGCCTTGCGCTTAACCGCCAATCCCGGCAACCTGTTGCCCCTGGACCCGGATTACAACCTGCAAATCCTGCGCCCCAAAGGCCAGGTATTTGGCGTTTTGTCGGCTTGCCTCGCCCAGCAGGTCGTCTTTCGGGAAATTACCTGGGATTCGACGTTGAGCGTCATCACGCCAAATTGCCAACGTGAAGAACCGGTCTTGTTGCTGCTGGATGAAGCAGCCTACCTGGAATTGCCCAATGCTACCAACAGTATCCTGGCGCTGGCTAGTCAGCAGCCTTGCGTAATTGTGTTCTTCGGTGCGCAGTTGCCGTGGCAATTGTCCATCTTGCCCGTACCCGTGATTTTTCTGCCCGATGCCAGTCCGATTGCCCAGGCGATGGCTGCTCAGGCCCTCTTCGGTAGCGTGGCTGTTCCGTTGGGTAGTGGCGGTGAACTGGCTGCTACCCGTTTAGGTCACGCGCCACCAGAAATTGAGGGTATTGACCGCACCCAATTGGCGAGTATTGATAGCTATGTCGACCAGGCTATTCGGCGCAAGGCCATCCCTGGTTGCCAGGTCTTGGTGGCCAAAGGAGGCAGGATCGTTTACGATAAAACATTTGGCTACCATACCTACGACAAGGTGAGAGCCGTAGAACCCCAGGATGTTTATGACCTGGCCTCCCTGACCAAAGCAGCAGCCACGACCCTGGGGATAATGAAAATGTACGACCAGGGACAGCTCAAGCTGGAGGAACGACTCAGAGATTACCTCCCCACCTACAACCGGACTGGCCTGCAGTATTTGCGGGTCCAGCATTTACTGGCCCACCAAACGGGCCTGCAAGCCAACTTGCCCATTGCCCACTGGCTGCGCCAGCAAGACTTGTTTAAAACCCAAAAAGACGAAAATCACCTGACCCCAATTGGCCAGGGTCTCTACTTGAAAAATGGCGTACGCGAGGAATTACTCGCTGAATTGAAAACCGTATCAACACCGCGGAAGTCTTTCTACCGCTACAGCGATGTCAATTTTATACTCCTCCAGCAACTCCTGGAATACCAGACCGGCCAGCCATTGGACCACTACGTGAACAAGACCATATACCGTCCCCTGGGTTTGCACCGCCTGCAATTTCTACCGGGCCTGCAGTTGCCCCAACAGGAAATTGTACCCACTGAAATGGATCGCAAATGGCGCCGCCAACTGGTACAAGGCGAGGTCCACGATGAGAGCGCTACCCTCCTGGGCGGCGTCGCCGGCCACGCTGGCTTGTTCAGCAACGCTCGCGACCTGGCGGTCGTTTTTCAAATGCTACTCAATAAGGGAACTTACGGTGGACATACCTTTTTTGCTCCCGCTACCGTAGATGAATTCACTGCCCGCAATGGTTACAATTACCGCGCCTTCGGCTTCGACCGACTGGCCGGACACTCCAAATCCCTCCAGAAATACGGCGCTTCTCCCAACACCTTTGGTCATACGGGCTTCACCGGCACCTGTGTCTGGGCCGATCCGGATAACGACCTCGTCTTTATTTTTCTTTCCAACCGCATTTACCCCGATAAGCACAATGATAAATTGCTGAAACTCGGTCTGCGCGAGCGCATCCAAAAGATCATCTACCAAAGCCTGAACACCAGTAAGGAGGAGGTCTGAGGTAGTCCGACTTCCTCTTTCCGACCACCAACTTCCTACCTCCAACTTCCTACCTCC
>PZPC01000108.1 GCA_003045895.1 Bacteroidota bacterium | reverse complement strand
CAATAATCAATTAAACACAAAAAATTATTATGGAAAAAATAGGGAATCGATCCAAGCACACCTACGGGCTACTCATGCTAATCACAGCGCTTCTCACAATCATCGGTTGCCAGGATTCGGATCCTATAGAACCGACCAATCCGGAGTCGGTTGACCTCACCCAATTGCCTTTTGGAGGTCCGAATATCTTGATCAGAAACCAGGGAGCGCCACAACCGGATTTCCTGTCCCTGTGGCTTTGCGGACTTCCGGCCAACGGAGCGGGAAACGCTGATGCAACCGATTGGACCAACCCTGACGGCACCTGGGATTATACCCGAAAACCGCAGGTTGAAGGGAATGTGACCTGGATCAGCGACTTTAATGTATCGCTGGACGGCAATGGCAATCGCATCATCACTGGAAATGCTTTACCGGACCATCCTACCGGCATTTTTCCGATCACCCCCGGTAGTGTGGCCTACCGGTATGATGGGAATCCGAATGTGATTGCAGCCCATGATGTGCTGTATACTTTTCTGGCCATACCCGAAATAGCTCCGGAGCCCAGTTGCGTATTTTTCGGTCCTTCGGGGATCTCGCTCAGCGGGAGTGCCATCTACCACGGTGCATCCACCCTCGGCAATGATGCGGCGGCCCACGAAATGCTCGATAGATTCGGTGGACATACCGACGGCACAGAAAGATACCATTATCATTTTCCGGCACAGGACCTTCAAGACCATATTCACCCGCACACCGCTGGTCATTCCGCCCTTATGGGATACATGCTGGACGGATTTGGCATCTACGGACCTCATGGTGAAGATGGCGAATTGCTCTCCTCCAAAGATTTAGACGAATGCCATGGCCATACCCACCCGGTTCTTTGGGACGGTCAGCTGATTGACTTGTACCATTATCATTGGACTTATGATTTTCCTTATAACATTGGTTGCTTTAAAGGTACACCACAATAAGCGCTTGTTTGAAATTTCCGCTATTTGTCGATAACACCAACTAATTCCGATAAACCAGCAGTTTACCACTACCTGTGCTTAGGACGCAGCAAAAATTGATGCCTAGTGCAAGGTGAAATTCTACCAGCATTGAAAAGTACCATAAAAAGCAATAACTTTGTTATTGTCTTACCAATCAAACAAGGATAGCCATGAGTGAATTATTGGATCGCATTACGATTAATCCAGATGTTTTATTTGGGAAACCCACGATCAGGAATATGCGTTATCCTGTGGCGATGATATTGGATTTATTATCAGCAGGAATGACCAATGACGAAATTTTAGAAGATTATCCTGACCTTGAATTGGAAGATATTCAGGCATGTTTGGTGTTTGCCGCTAAACTGGTCGCGGTGGGGAGTATTATGAAGGTAAAAGCTGCTTAATGAAATTTTTAGTTGATGCTCATTTTCCTAAAAAAATAGCCTATTGGCTTATCGAGCAAGGTAATGATGCTATTCATACACGGGATTTACCAGATCAGAATAAGACGTCTGATAGAGAAATAATGAATAGAGCTGACTTGGAAGCCAGAATCATTATCACCAAAGATAGTGATTTCATTCAGTTCAGAATTGTTACGGGAAAACCTGACCGAATACTAATGGTAACAACGGGAAATATTGTTAATAAAGAATTGATAGCATTATTTGAAAGGAATTTTCCTGTAATTAAAGATCTCTTCAAAAATGGAAAAAAAGTTATTGAAATAGATAATAGATCAATTACTGTACATACTTAAACAGGAAGGATATCTACCAGCTTGATTAACAGCCGTAAATGCATAAAACTTGTCTAAAGCTGGTGAAAAAACAATATTTTTGGACCTTAGGCTGGCAGCACACCTACCGCAGACAGAAATTCGTGACGCTGTTTGCGAATAGCGGGGTGGCAATTATGCCAGACCAAATCCATGAAATAAGATAACAACTCACACAATACCAATGCAACAAAAAGAACTATCCGAACTGACAGATCAGGAACTGTTGGACCAGGCAAAAAAAATGAAATCCGATTCCATCATTAGCGCTACCCTAATTGGCTTTATGATTGGGGTTGTTATTTACAGCGTGGTGAAAAACAGTGTTGGGTTTTTCACCCTAATTCCTTTGTATTTTGCCTTCAGAGTCTTTCACAAACCAGAAAATAACCGCATGAATAAAGAGCTGGTACAACTTTTGAAAGAACGGAATTTGAAATAATCGTGTTGTTTGGGTATAACTGCCTGATGATCAAACCAAGTCAAGACACCCGCTATTCGTAGACTATGTCTACGAATAAATATCCACAGCAGTCTGTGACTGCGGTTCCAACCTGCAACCTGCTGCTAAAACCTAGCACTCGCTATTCGTAGACTTTGTCCATAGCCTGACGGCTATGGACAAAGTCTACGAATGGATATCCCCAAAAAAACAATTATCTTGCTCCACTGAAGAGAAACCACTTTCTCCTCACCAGTTTCTGACGCAAACACAAAACGGAACCATGAAGAAAATGCCCCCCGCAACGCTCCTCCTTGCCCTGCTGCTCGTCAGCTTCAACACGCTGCTGGTGGGCCAAAGCCTGGGTACCATTCAAGCCAGCACCAATGCCGCGCTGCCGGCTTCCTACAACTTCCAGGAGTATGTTTTTGCGGAACCCGCCGACCAGGGCAACTGCCTCGGAATCAGCAACAATTCGGCTACCATCGAAGCCGTATTTATGGCGCAAACCCACCGCCATGCGATTGGCCATCCGCTGTTTTTCACCATTGGGCACCGCCCCGCCTTGCTCCAATTGGCGGTCACGGGTGCGGGCGCTGCGCCCGACGTGCAGGTGGAAGGCATCCGCGACGGTACCTCGTTGGGGGTGCTGTGCCTGGCCGGGCCGGCAAACCTCAGCAGCAGCGTGGATCTGGACGTCCCCAATTTCGAGGATTATTTTTCGGTGACCTTGCCCAAAAGCTGGGTGCAGGACGGGTTGGCGTTAATCCTCCGCGCGGGCAATGACAGCCGTACCCTGACCGCCGCTGAGTTAAAAATCGGCCCCTACACCGAAATGAACCTGGTGATGGTGAACATGGATGTCATGGACTACAATGGCGCCCCTCATCAATGGCCCATCTTCACCGACTTTTTACCGGAACTGGCCGCCGCTATTCCGGCCAGTGTGGTTCGTTTTGGCATTTTTCCGGAAACGCTGACCTTTCCGGAAGTCATTGCCAATAATGGCACCGAGCAGTTGGCCCGCTTGCGGAGCAGAAGCGAAATGGCCGCCAATGGCATCTTCAGCGACGGGTCGATCAATTCCATTGCCACCTTGTTCCTCGGCAACCTGCACCGCAGTACCGGCGATTACTTGTCGACGGTCTATTTCGGCAACACCCTGAACCTGGCCCCCGGTGGCTGGGGAGGCGGAAAATCATTCGTCAGCTTCGATTATACCGATGTGTTCATTCACGAGCTGGGACATGCCTTGAGTTTGCCCCACTGGGGGGAAGGATCCTACGAGAACCCCAATTCCAGTTCCTACGATTTCCTGTACCCCTACGGCGGTGCCACCGATGATGGCGGCGGACGCGGACAAACGTGGAATTTCATCCAGGATAGCTACGATTTTGTGGATCCGGTATGCCGGTACGACGACCGCGGCAACCTGGGCACAGAGCGCAGCGATTGTATGCAACGGAACCATGCCTGCCTGGAGCAACGCGCCGACGGCCCGGGGCCCTGGGATGGCTACGGTGATTTTTCGGCCTTAGCCATCCATCGCTACCTGACTGGCGCAGGGGTGGAAACCGGACAGGTCTACGATGGCCCCGAACTGAAAGATTACCAGTTCAATATGCAAGCAGGCTTTCCCATTATGACCCTGGAAGGGGAAGAACGCGTCTATACCCGCGACGCGCTTCAGCCACAGCAAACCACCTTTGAAGAAAATTTCGACCTCCCGGGAGCGGAGCAAATAGAACAGGAAGTATACCTCATTTACGGGAGTGCCCACGAAACACAACCGCAAGCCGACATCGTGTACCAACCCCTGAAATTTACGGGCACCCTGCCGCCCATCATAGACCCTACCGACCCCGTCACCTTTGCCGCACTGCAAGGCGCAACCTACCTGCCTTATCTTTACGGTACCCGCGACATCGTGTTGAAAATGACCTACACCGACGGCAGCGTGCTGCACGCCCTCAATCCCTTCCATTCGTACGCCCGGGCGCCCTATACCTGGGGCTACCACATTTGGCGCGACGATGTGTGCAACTTTTCGCTCGTCGTGCCCGGCGACCAGGAACTGCTCCGGGTAGAAGTGTACCGGCGTCCTTTCTGTGTCCGCTGGAATGACGACAATACCGCTGGCAACATCAACTACGCTCCTCACCAAATTACGGCCGCCAACTTCATGGACGAGGCCGTGTTTCAGGCTGCCTACGAATTTGGGCAGCCCCAGGTGCTGGGGTCGGGCACCATCGGCAACCGGGTCTGGCACGACTTGAACCAGAACGGGATGGACGACCAAAATGAGCCCGGTATTGCCAATGTGTCGCTGGTGCTGTGGCGAGATAGTGACGGAGACGATATTCCCGATTGGCAGGGATTCTCGGGCGTGGCAAAAACCAACGAAAATGGCTATTACAGCTTCGCGGGCCTAGCGCCGGGCAACTACCTGGTGTTTGTCTGGAGCGTCGACAATTGGGAGGTGGGCGAACCCTTGCACGGTATGATCCCTACGGGAATTTATGCCAACGATCCCAATACGGACCTCAACCTGGACAATAACGGCCGACCGGGCAATTTGACGTGGGGGCTTACGGAGCGGGATATCGCCTCGGGCATGATCACCCTAACGGCAGACGGCGAACCCCTTCACGACGGCGACCGCCAGGACAGCTGGTTCGATTACGACCCTTCCGGAAATATGACCATCGATTTTGGTTTTTATGTCGCAGGGGCGGTCGTGGGGGTACACGCACCCAATGACCAATTGGTGAAAGTATATCCCAACCCCTTCCAAAACAACCTCATCGTGGAAACTGAACAGTTCCAGGACCATTCCCTGCGGATCATCAGCACGGATGGAAAAGTGGTTTACCAAACGGAATTGACTTCCGATCGGCAGGAAATAGACCTAAAAAACTGGCCGGCGGGAATGTATACCGTGGTGATCAGGGATAAGGAAGGCCACCTGCGCTGGTCGAAGAATTTGGTAAAGGCGGGTTTTTAAGGCACCTGAAGACACGATAATACGCGTAGAAAATCAGGATACTAGCTAATGGACGGCTATTGTTATACCTTAGCATTTGGACAATAATGAATTTACATTTTTTGACCCAAATGATTATTGTCCCGGCACTTTTACCATCTGACCTTTACAAGAACTTATATGCCATTCTCTTCCTTAGGACTACCCAACTATCTACTCGGGGCACTGGCCGACCAAAATTACGCCCAGCCCTACCCCATCCAGGCGCTGGCCATTCCCGCTATTCTGGCTAAAAAAGACATCCTGGGCATTGCGCAAACAGGATCAGGAAAAACAGCCAGTTATGTCCTCCCGATATTGGCCAACCTGGAGGGTATGCCCGCGCCGAAGGGACGGCAAGTGAGCGTGTTGGTGCTGGTGCCCACCCGGGAACTGGCCCTGCAGGTGGTGGGCGTATTTCAGCAATTTGCCAAGGCCCTGCCTTTTCCGTGCAAATCGATGGCCGTCTACGGCGGGGTATCGGCCAATGTACAAATGCAGGCGCTGACCAAAGTGAGTGTGCTGGTAGCCACCCCCGGCCGGCTGCTCGATCTGATGCGTTCCCAGGCCGTAGACCTGGCGGCGGTAAAAGTGCTGGTGCTGGACGAGGCCGACAAGCTGCTCAACCTCGGATTTAAGCAAGAGATGGATGAACTGTTGACCCATTTACCCGCCCAGCGGCAAAACCTCCTGTTTTCGGCCACGCTGAGCCCGAGTGTCGAAAACATCAAGCAGTTGCTGCTACACGATCCGCTGGTGGTCCAAATTACACCGGAAGCAGACCACATCGACCTGATCAATCAAACGGCTTATTCTGTCACGAACGAGCAAAAGGGGCCTTTTCTGCGGTACCTGATCAACAGCAAGCAGATGCAGCAGGTGCTCGTCTTTACTTCCTCCGTCTACCAGGCAGACCAGGTGGCGGCAAAGCTCAGCCAGAACAAGATAGATGCACAAGCCATTCACAGTAAAAAGAGCCAGGGGGCACGCACCTCGGCTTTGGCCAGCTTCAAGGCCGGAAAACTGCGGGTGCTGGTCGCCACCGACTTGCTGGCCCGCGGCATCGACATCGAATTCCTCCCCTACGTGATCAACTACGAATTGCCCCGGTCGCCCAAGGATTTCGTGCACCGGATCGGTAGAACCGGGCGGGCGGATAACCCCGGCGAAGCCATCTCCCTGGTGACGGTTGATGACGAACACCACTTCAAGGTGATCCAAAAGAAAATGAAAAAATGGGTTACGGTTATCGATGCGGCCACTACCGAGGGCTTGCTGAGTAAAAGAAAATCTTGATCAAGCTTCCAATTGATTCTACGCCAAGACAAATTCAGGATGCTTTAGATTTTTTAAGATATCTGGAGTTAGGAGAAGGTAATCAAATTACCCAAGATGATGTAGATCAACTTGCCCAGGAGAGTAAAAAAAGGTGGTGGGAAGCGCATAAAGAGAGGTTCAAAAATGTAGAAGGGTTTGAAGGTTTGGTATAATGATAATGTAGTTACATTTACTGAAATAAAAAAAGAATTAAATGGATAGTAATCCCTTCACTGCCCTACAGCCTTTCCATTGAGACCCCGCATTGGGCCCGACCTCGAAGAGGTCACCCTCAGGCGCAATCCTCCAATAAGTTTTAGGGTTTTCTGGAAATTTTCACTTTAGCCTGACCACAAAAATGGTCAGAAAATAATTTTCAGTAAATTGCCCCCTTACTTTACCAATACCCCCCACCATGCCCACGACATCCACCGCCAGCGACCGCGTCAAATTGCCCCTCTCCTTCGACGTAGCCCGGCTACAAGCAGAAGTGGCCAACCTGCGACTACACCATTACCTCTACTACGATGTGCTCCCCCTGCGGTCGCCAGCGCACCTGGTAGACCCTTCCCTGCCGCCGCCGCCACCCGCCGACGATTATGCCGATGGCTCCTGGACCGACTGGCTGGATACCCCCGCCCTGCAGAGCGCCCCCTACCTGACCCAGGTGGTCGACCATTTCCGCCAGCATACCAGCGTCACCCTGGTGCGGCTGTTGCGCCTGGCTCCGCAAGCCGAGGTACGGGAGCATACCGACCCGACGCTAGGCCTGGAAATCCACAAATCGGTCATTCGCCTGACCATCCCGGTCTTCACCAACGACCAGGTGGAATTTTTCCTGAACAACGAAATCGTCCCTATGCAAGCCGGCGAGTGCTGGTACCTGCGCCTCTCCGACCCCCACCGGATCAACAACCACAGCGAGCAGGAACGGATCAACCTGACCATCGATATGGTACCCAACGACTGGGTGAAGGCGCTGATCGTACCGTAACCACCCATCGTTGATCGTTGTACCACCGCGGCTTAAACCGTTTCCAAAAAACGCCGGGGCGCCGTAGCAAAATCGTCCAGGTGAGCATGCCTACAGATTCCCTCACTTTTCTTACTTTTGGCCCATGAAAAAAGCACTGTGCCATTTTATCCTCCGCCTCTGGGGCTGGCAGATCAATCCCAACTCCTCACCGGAGCTATACGGCAAATGCGTCGTCATTGCCGCGCCCCACACCTCCAATTGGGATTACCCCCTGGCGCTGCTCTCCATGGGCGGGCTGGGTGTCAAGTTGCGTTATACCATCAAAAAACAGTGGTTGCGGCCGCCGTTCGGTTGGTTTATCCGGCTGCTGGGCGGGATCGGCGTTGAGCGTACCCCGCAGGAAAAAGGGGCCAACGCCACCAGCCTGGTCGATGCCATCGCGGGCCTGTTCGACGAACACGAGCAGTTGTGCGTCATTGTGCAGGCCGAAGGTACGCGCGCCCTGCGTACCCAATGGAAGACCGGCTTCTACTACATCGCCCTCAAAGCCAACGTACCCATTGCCCTGGGCTACCTCGACTACCAGGCCAAAGTCAGCGGCATCGGCAAGATTATCCACCCTACCGGTGACCTGGCCAAAGACATGCGCGAAATCATGGCCTTCTACGAACACATCCCCGCCAAATTCCCCGCCAAATTTGCCCTCGACGAGCGATTTGTACTGACTAATACTAAATAACGAGCGCTTAGTGATAAAGATCACGTAGCCCCCATGCATAAAATCATCTTCACCAGGTTGTTGCTTAAAGTACTTTTACATCGCAATAAAACAACAACCATGAAAATTATCTTTTTCGCCGTACTTAGTTTCCTTACCTGCGCTACCCTGATTGGACAACCCTACCAGTTGGCTAATTTTGAAATGACCGTTGCGGGTACGTCCAATCTCCACGATTGGACGTCGAATGTGACCAAGGTGTATACCGATGCTTTCATCGACTGGGAAAATGGCAAGTTCACCGCTCTTCCCGTCTTTAAAGTTCGGATTCCCGTAGCTGGTATTATCAGCACCAAAGGACGGATTATGGACAACAAGACCTGGGATGCATTACAAAAAGACGAGTATCCCAATATCCGTTTTCAATTGCAAAAAGCTACCATAAGCCCTACCAGTAGTGGTTACAACGTGGCAGCAACTGGTGCGCTGACCGTAGCCGGGAAAACGCAAAACATCAGCCTCAGCGCCAACGCTAAATCCGTTGCCAATGGCGGGCTAACTTTTGCTGGAGCGTACACGATGAAAATGACCGACTTCGGCATCGATCCACCCACTGCGATGATGGGCACCCTCACTACTGGCGATGAAGTGACGATAGCCTACACTTTCACCCTGCTTCCCAGTACAACTACAACGAGCAGCGAAAAATAACCTTCTCCAACTAATTCATTGTCGTCTTGTCCTGAAAATAGCAACCTGATTTACCCAGTAGCTAAGTGAAAAAGTACGCCCTGAAACTGCGTGCCTCGCCAGCTTGGTGATCAGAAAATTGCGCATCAAACATTGATAAAATAAACCAACAACCTTAAATTTTTTGTTATGAACCAACTAAAAGTCTTATTCTGCTTAATGGTACTGATGACGACGACGCTCTTGGTCGCGCAGCAAACCAGTATCAGTAACTTGCGCCCTTACGACCAGTCGGGGGTCAACGAATTTGAGTACCTCAAGAAAAATGACTTTGATTTTGAGGGTGTCAAAGTACGTATTGGTGGCAACTTTGCCCAACAGTATCAGTCGCTTAGCCACAGCAATAAGTTGGTCGACCTGGACGGCGATGGGGCCTTCGACAACCCACTGTACAGCCTTGAGCCCGGCTTCAACCTCGCTACGGCCAATTTAAACATCGACGTACAGTTGGCCAAAGGCATACGCCTGAACCTGATCACCTACCTGTCTTCCCGTCACCACCCCGAAGCGTGGGTCAAAGGCGGCTACATCCAAATGGATGCCCTCCCCTTCCTGAACAGTCAATTCTTTGACGACCTTATGAAGAACATGATGATTCGCATTGGCCATATGGAAGTCAATTACGGGGATTCCCACTTCCGCCGCACCGACAACGGCAACGCCATGTACAACCCCTTCGTGGGCAACTACATCGCGGATGCCTTCAATACCGAAATCGGTGGTGAAGTATACTACACCAAAGGTGGTGTAACGGCCATGTTGGGCGTTACCGGTGGCGAGATCAACGGCAACGTGACCAAGCCCACCAACACCAGCCAAGAGGACAAAAGCGACAAACGTGCGCCTTCCATCATCGGTAAGCTCAGCTACGATGGCGAAGTCGCTACCAATACCCGCCTGCGCCTGACGGGGTCGGTGTACACCACGTCCAGTTCAGCGGTCAACCACCTCTACAGCGGCGACCGGAGCGGTTCACGCTACTACCTGGTGATGGCCCCTCCAGGAGCCAGTGCTGGTGCTTCCGGCATCTTTCCTTCCGGCCGCTACACCCCCGGCTTCACCGATGCCGTCACCTCCTTTATGGGTAATGCCTTTCTGCAAGCGGGCGGGCTCGAAGTCTTCGCTACCTACGAGATGGCTAATGGCCGCAACTGGTTCGAAAGCACCAATCGCAACATGACCCAAATAGCTGCCGACCTGGTTTACCGATTCGGTGCAAACAAGGACTTCTACCTGGGCGGTCGCTACAATACCGTCACGGCAGAGGTGAGTGGTAGCCAGGATGTCACCATCAACCGCTACCAAATTGGTGGTGGCTGGTTCATCATCGACAATATGCTCCTCAAGTTAGAGTACGTCAACCAGGACTACAAGGATTTTCAACCCGGCTCGCTCCTCTCCGAAGGCAACTTCAAAGGGCTAATGGTTGAGGCAGTGGTTGGATTCTAAGCCCACTGAATTGAAAAATATTTAACACCCCTAATCTGCCCAGCCAGCTTACCGTTGGCTGGGCAAATTTTCGCACAAAGCGCTTCCAATGAACCAGCTAATTCTCCGTATTACGTTTGCACTGTGTTTGGTGGTTACGCTCACGGCCTTTCGGTACGACAGCCAGGTTTACTTTTTGGACAGCTCCGTACTCTACCTGACCGGCGACACCAACGTCAAAGGCTTTACTTGTCAGTGTGAGCAAAAATTTGAGCCCCTATCCTACCAAATGGTACAACAGGGGAAATCTAACTACCAATTTTCGGCGACCCACATGCGGATTCCCATCCGGTCGCTCAACTGTGGCAACCGCATGATGAACAAGGATTTGTTTGCGGCCCTGAAAGCCGATCAGTACCCCAATATTGTTATTGAACCGCTGTCGCTGGATATGCCCCAACTACCCCATGACTTCGAAACCTGGGTAGGGCTGACCGCCAAAGCCCAGGTGAGCCTGGCGGGCGTGACGAAATCCATTTTGCTGCCGGTCTCCGTCTGTCGCTTGACCGATGATCGCTGGAAAATCCGTTCCTGCAAAACCCTCTGCATGCTCGACTTCGGCATTGACCCACCCACCGCCATGGCGGGTATGATCAAAGTAAGTGACGAAATCGATATCCATTTTGATTTCGTGGTGAGGTCGCGCTAATGTGCGTAGCAGCAGCTTATCGCACCACCCAGCCATCGCCAAAACCCTCCGGCGGGCTGACGAAAACCAGTTGACCAGCCTCATCTTCGGCCATCAGGACCATGCCCTGGCTCACGACGCCCCGCATCTTGCGCGGCGCCAGGTTGGCTACAATAACGACCTTTTTACCGACCAGAACAGCGGGCGCGTGGTGCTCGGCAATGCCCGAGACAACGGTGCGCTGCTCGAAGCCCAGGTCGAGGGTTAGTTTCAACAATTTATCGGCCTTGGGGATCGCCTCGGCCGCCAGGATGGTGGCCGTTCGCAGGTCCAGTTTAGCGAAATCATCGAAGGTAATATCCGCTTTTACGGCGGGCCGCTCGGGGCCTTTCTCGACCGCGAGAATGGCGGCGAGTTTCTCCTTTTGCCGATCGACGATCAGCTTGAGGCGGTCGTCCTTGCGGTCGATGATCTTCGGGAAGAGGACTTCCCCACCGGCGCTGATGGTAGTGCCCACGGGCAGGATGGCCTCACCCCGCGCCAACTGGTCGAGGGTCGTTTGCAGTTCACCCGCTACCGTGGGTGCCTGCCCTACCAGCGCCCGCAGTTGGGGTGCAATGAAGGGTAGAAAAGGCTCTACCAGCTGTGCCAGCAGGGCCGTCACCTGGAGGCAGACGAAGAGCGACTCGGCGATACGCGGATCGTCGGCATTGGCCTTGGCCAGGGTCCAGGGAGCCTCGTCCTGGAGGTAGGTGTTGCCCCAACTGGCGATCTCCACCAAATAATTAGCTGCCTGCTTGAAGCTGAACTGGTCCAGTTCGGCAACCAGTTGTTGGGTCAGCTGCGTCACCGGCGCCAGCACGGCAGCCGTATCCGCAGGGGTAGCGGGCACCTGCCCACCAAAATATTTGTGGGTAAGCACCACTACGCGGTTGATGAAGTTGCCGATTTTATCGGCCAGCTCTTTGTCGTGAAAATCGACGAACTCATCCCACTTGAAGTCGGCGTCCCGGTTTTCGGGCATATTGCGCACCAGCGCCCAGCGCAGGGCGTCGGCAGCGTTGGGAAAGTCTTTAAATTCTTCGAGGTACTCGTGCTGTTCGATGCCCCAGCCGCGGCTCTTGCTGAATTTTTGCCCTTCGAAGTTCAGGAACTGGTTGGCGGGCACGTTGACCGGCAGGTTGTACCCCCCGTGGGCCCGCAGCATGGCCGGAAAGATGATGCAGTGAAAGACAATGTTGTCTTTGCCGATGAAGTGGATGAGTTGGGTGTCTTTGTCTTTCCAGTAGGTTTCCCAGTTTTTGCCGTTTTCGGCGGCCCACTGTTTGGTGCTGGAAATGTAGCCAATGGGTGCGTCGAACCACACGTAGAGCACCTTGCCCTCGGCGCCGGGAATGGGCAGGGCAATGCCCCAGTCGAGGTCGCGGGTGATGGCGCGGGCGTGGAGACCTTCCTTGAGCCAGCTGAGACATTGGCCGATGACGTGTTTCTTCCAGGTTTTGGGGTCGTGGTGCTGCTCGCCGTCCAGGACACCGGTTTCTATCCACTTGAGCAGCCACTCCTGGTGTTGTTCGAGTTTGAAGTACCAGTGCTTGGTTTTGCGCAAGACGGGTTGCTTGCCGCTGAGCACCGACTGCGGATTGATGAGCTCGAGGGGCGACAGGTCGGAGCCGCAGTTTTCGCACTGGTCGCCGAAGGCATCCGGGTGTCCACACTTGGGGCAGGTGCCTTTGATGTAGCGGTCGGCGAGAAACTGGTTGTAGTCTTCGTCGTAGTACTGCTCTTGTTCGCGCACCTCAAACTGGTCGCCCTGCTCGTAAAGCTGGAGGAAAAAATCCTGGGAGGTTTCGTGGTGGAGCGCGGCGCTGGTGCGGTGGTAATAGTCGAAGGAGATGCCCAACTGGTCGAAGGTCCCCTTGTTCAGGAAGTGGTATTTATCGATGATCGCCTGTGGTTCAATCCCTTCTTTCTTGGCGCGAATGGTAATGGCCGCCCCGTGCTCGTCGGAACCGCAAACCCACACCACGTCCTTACCCAGCGCCCGCAGGTAGCGCACGTAAATGTCGGCAGGCAGGTAAGCACCCGCCAGGTGGCCCAAATGCAGGGGGCCGTTGGCGTAAGGCAAGGCAGAAGTGATGAGGTAACGATTCATAGTTGGTCGAAATTTGGGGCGAAGATAAGATAAGATCGGGAAAAAGGGCAGCCTCAAAACAGGTTCCTGCAGGATGTTGCTGAAATGCGGCCAACTGGCCAAAAGTTCCCGCCACCCGGGTAAAGCGCGAAAAGAGCTGGCGAAGAAGGCCATTTTTCAAAGGGGTACACCAGGCGGTGTGCCAATTTATATTCCCGCTGGCCAGTAACAAAAATCACTGCAATCAAACGGCAATAGGGATAATTTAGTACCAACAAAAAACACCTGTTATGAAAACAAGCTATGTTTTAGGAATAGTTGCTTTGGTGTTTTCATTGACCCAACTTTCCGCTCAGGTAATGAGCCAGGGGAATTTTATGATTGGCGCCAGTCTCGGGTTCTCCGTGGCGGAATCGAATGTAACCCTGCAATCGGGAGTGGGCAATGAGAAAGGCCAGGGTCCCTCCTCCTCTCAGTTCAATATTGCGCCCAATATCGGCTATTTTATCGTCGATGATTTCGCGTTGGGTATTGGCATGGACTACACCTACAATTCCATTCAAAACCCCACCGAAGAGAAGAAAGACGGCAGCAACCTGCTCTTTGGGCCTTTTATGCGCTACTACTTCCCCGTTGACGAGGACATCGCTATTTTCCTAGTCACCAACTTCGGCTTTGGCAATTCTTCCAACACCCAGGAGATTGCGGGGCAACCGCAGAATATCCAGTCCAATATCTTTGCCGTCGGTGTGGGCCCAGGTTTAACCATTATCTCCGGTTCGGCCATCGGCCTCGAAGCCATCTTTAAATACAACTACGCCCGCTCTACCTTCGACACCGATATTGCGGGTGTACAAACGACCACTACGACCAAAGGCAATCAGTTCGACTTTTCCCTGGGCGTACAATTCTACTTCGGCGGCATCGAAAAAGCGACCAGACCGGGTAATACGACACCGCGGCCGGGGTTTTAGGGAGTTCGTGGTCGGAAGTGGGAA
>PZPC01000004.1:2512-140979 GCA_003045895.1 Bacteroidota bacterium | reverse complement strand
ATTTTTTTATCCCATTCCGACCACACTGAAACACGAGCAACCGGCCAGTTCAGCGTCGTTTATGGTACTACGGACAGCCGGAGTTAAGTGTGCCTATAGCTGGCTTTTGCCCACTATGGATGCTGACGCAATGGATTTAGATTTATCGTTTCTTGCTTTGTTTTTTGGTTTTATTCATCCCAGCCCTCTTGGTTACTGTAGGTTTCAATAGGAAAAGCTGGTGTATAATCATAGGGATGGCCCGTTTTTCGTTCGTATGCTTCGGACGGTAGGTAAAGTAATTCTTCAAAGGTGAAATCTTTGGGCATTTGGGTAGGGTCGTGTAATACCTTTTCGAACACGTCTCTTCCGTTGGCTATTACACAGCAGCGGGCATATGAAAAATTATCTACGGAAAAGTAGTGATCGCGAGACCAGGAATCCGATCCAATGTGCTTAGCATATTTCAGCGCATCCAATGCGTACAGTTTTTCGGATAATAGATCAGCAAACTCTAAAATATGGCGAATTGGTCCCGCAGCTAACCGGGCTTTAGCCGGTTCAACGACTGCATCATCATCTCCTTCTTTGCTCCAATCTAATAGGGAGATTATTTCCCAAAAATGGTACTCACTTAAGGGTGCTTTATTCCTATCCTGGTTTAATTCCACGCTTACTTCCCCTTCGGGATACTTCTCCTGCAAATCCCTAATAACCTCTTCATT
This sequence comes from Bacteroidota bacterium, assembly GCA_003045895.1. Taxonomy (GTDB): domain Bacteria; phylum Bacteroidota; class Bacteroidia; order Chitinophagales; family Saprospiraceae; genus Lewinella. The sequence continues at coordinate 140,275 of PZPC01000004.1, read as the reverse complement.
CAGGGCACGGAGTGGAATTTTAATTTTTCAGGCATAATCTCGCGGTTTATTAGGCATAATTTTTCCAAAAACTCCTCCAGCTATTCGGATAATAATAAATTCACATTTTTTGACTCAAATTATTATTACCACGGCACCCATACCCACGCAGGCAGGCAGATAAAGATAAGCAATTTCAGAAAACCAAGCAACCAGGAACCGTTTCCCGTCTCCCCCTCCAACCCCTCACCCCACCGCCTCGGCCTCCTTCGCCGTCACCTTTTCCAGTATCCCCAGCAGCACCTGCTTGGCGGCGTGGAGGGAGTGGACCTCCTCCTTGCTCATGATCAGGTTGCGGCCCGCCTGCTTGAGGCGCAGCCCGCGCAGGGTACCTTCGGTGGTGATGAGGTGAAGGATGTGGTCGAACCGGCGGGTTTCGAAGTAGAGGCTCTGGGGATCTTCCACGAAATAGGCCCGCAGCTTGCCGCCCTTGAGGATGATGCGTTCAAAGCCCAGTTTTTTACACTCCCAGCGCAGGCGCAGGCCATCGAACAGCTCTTCCACCTGGGGTGGGATGGGGCCGAAGCGGTCGCGGAGGGCCACACCAAAATGATCCAGTTCGGCTTCCGTCTGCAGGGCGTCGAGCTGGGTATAGAGGTTGAGGCGTTCCTGGATATTGGTAATGTAGGCATCGGGGATGAGCATCTCCACGTCGGTATCGATCTGCACGTCGCGCACGAAGTCCATGCTCTTTTCCAGGTCTTCGCGGAAGAGGTCCTTGAACTCGTTGGCTTTCAGTTCCCGCACCGCTTCGTCGAGGATGCGCTGGTAGGTTTCGTAGCCGATGTCGGAGATAAAGCCGCTCTGTTCGCCTCCCAGCAAGTTGCCAGCGCCCCGGATGTCGAGGTCTTTCATGGCGATGTTGAAGCCGCTGCCCAGCTCGCTGAATTCCTCCAGCGTGCGCAGGCGCAGGCGCGCTTCGGGGGTGAGCACGCTCATGGGCGGCCCCACCAGGTAGCAGAAGGCCCGGGCGTTGGAGCGCCCCACCCGACCGCGCAGCTGGTGCAGGTCGGAGAGGCCAAACTGGTGGGCATTGTTGATGATCATGGTATTGGCGTTGGCAATATCGAGCCCCGTTTCAATGATGTTGGTACAGACGAGGACATCGTGGCGGCGGTCGATGAAGTCGATCAGCACCTGCTCCAGGTCTTTGGCTTCCATTTGTCCGTGCGCCACGGCAATGTCCACATCGGGGCAGAGGCGCCGCAGTACGGCCGCCATATCGGGCAGGCTCTTCACGCGGTTGTGGACAAAGAATACCTGTCCGCCCCGCTGCACTTCGTAATAGATGGCCTCCTTGATGAGTTCTTCCTGGAACACGCGCACCTCGGTGTGGATGGGCCGGCGGTTGGGTGGCGGCGTGCGAATGATCGACAGGTCGCGGGCGGCCAGCAGGCTGAATTGCAAGGTGCGCGGAATGGGGGTAGCCGTCAGCGTGAGGGTATCCACGTTGACCATGATGCTGCGCAATTTCTCCTTGGCGGCCACGCCAAATTTCTGTTCCTCGTCCACAACCAGCAGGCCGAGGTCCTTGAATTTTAGTTTATTACTGAGGATAGCGTGGGTGCCAATGAGCAGGTCCACCTTGCCCGCTTCGGTGTTCTTGAAGACCTGCGTGCGCTCGGCCGCCGAGCGGAAACGATTGACGTAGTCGACGGTCACACCAAACTCCCCCAACCGTTCCTTGAAGGTGCGGTAGTGCTGCAGGGCCAGGATGGTGGTGGGTACCAGCACCGCTACCTGTTTGCCACCGACGATAGCTTTGAAAGCCGCGCGGATGGCGATTTCCGTTTTGCCAAAACCGACGTCGCCACAGATGAGCCGATCCATGGGGTAGGGTTTCATCATATCTTCCTTCACGTCCTGGGTAGCCTTGAACTGGTCGGGGGTGTCTTCGTAGAGGAAGCTGGCTTCCAGTTCGTTTTGCAGGTACCCGTCGGGCGGGAAAGCAAACCCCGGGCTGGCCTTGCGCTTGGCGTACAGCTTGATGAGCGAGGTGGCCATCTCTTTGACCTTCTTCTTGGTGCGCGCTTTGAGGGTTTTCCAGGCGTCGGAACCGATCTTGTTCAGTTGCGGCGGCGCGCTGTCTTTGCCGCTGTACTTCGACAGCTTGTGCAGGGAGTTGATGCTGACGTAGAGGAGGTCGTTGTTTTTGTAGACAATGCGCACCGATTCCTGGCTCTTGCCGTTGATGTCCAGCTTCTCGAGGCCACTGAAGCGGCCGATCCCGTGGTCGATGTGGACGACGAAGTCACCGGTTTCAAGTTCGCGCAGCATCTTCAGGTTCAGGGCCTGGTCTTTGGTGAAGCCGCGCTTGAGTTTGTAGCGGTGGAAGCGCTCGAAGATTTGGTGATCGGTATAGCAGGCCACCTTCAGGTCCAGGTCCACGAAGCCTTCGTGCAGGGCTTTCACGATGGGGTGAAACTGCACGTGGGCGTTCAGGTCGTTGAAGATGCTGTAGAACCGCTCGATCTGCTTGGGGTTGTCGGTGAACATGAAGTTCTCGATCCCGGCGGCGGTATTTTCGTTCAGGTTGGTGATGAACAGCTCAAAATTCTTGTTGAAAACCGGCTGCGGCCGCACGGCGTAGCTGATTTTTTGTTGTACGGGAACGGGCTGGGCCTGGTCGGTAAAGAAGATGAGGGGGTGGTCGCTCACGTCGGCCGCCACCTCGCCGGGCCGGATGAAGGCGCGGGCGCGAAAGATCTCGGCCAGGTCGCCCTCGTCGAGGATGGTAATGGTTTTGGCAAATTTCTCGGCTTCCTCGAAGCAGGTCTGGAGCTTGTCCAGCAGCACCTGCAGGTCGGCCACCCAAACCAAGGTATCGGGTGGCAGGACGTTGAAGAGGGACACCTTCTGGTCCTGGCGGAATTTGGTATTGATATTGGGCACAATGGACACGTGCTGGATGGTGCGCACCGACAGCTGGTCCATGGGGTTGAAGGTGCGGATGGTCTCGACTTCTTCGTCGAAAAGCTCGACGCGGTACGGGTATTCGTTGCCGTAGGAAAAGATGTCGATGATGCCGCCCCGCACGCTGAACTGCCCGGGCTCGTAGACAAAGTCCTCGCGGCTGAAGCCGTATTCTACCAGCAAGTCGATGAGCGTGCCGACGTCCACATTCTCGCCGACGACGATGTTGATGCGGTTCTGGTTGAGGATCTCCGGCGAGACCACTTTTTCGAACAGCGCTTCGGGGTAGGTGACGACGATCTCGCCCTTGGCCCGCGACTGCGTGAGGTGGTTGACAGTCTCGGTGCGCTGCAGCACCTGGTTGGTGTCGAGCACCTCGAAGTGCAGGGGCCGCTTGAAGGAGTCGGGAAAAAAGCGGACGGGCTTGGGATCCAGCAGGTCGGAGATGCTGTTTTGCAGGTACGCGGCCTCCTCCTTGTCGTTGGCCACCACCAGGTGGTGCCGGCCCGCCTGGCGGTAAGCGGCCGCGATGACAAAACAGGACAGGCCACCCCGCAGGCCCACTAGTTGCAGGCGGGGCATGGCCGCTGGTTGCTCTTGTGCCAGCGCGGCCAGCAGTTGGTTCAGGCGGTCATCGGCTTGGTACCGGGCCAGTAAGTCTTCTAAATTCCCCACGGATCAGTTTGTCATTGATAAAGAACGATAACAAAGGTAGGGATAAGGGAGTTCAGAATAGGGCTGCTAAATAAAACAAAGTGCCCAACTTTCGATTTTTAAAAGGAAATTTGATTCCTTTATTGCCAGTAAATCACGAATAATTAAAACCGCCACATGGATAGTTTAACCCAAATCACCCTCGGTGCCGCCGTGGGCGAAGTGGTGCTGGGCAAAAAAGTGGGCAACCGGGCCATGATCTGGGGGGCCATAGCAGGCACCCTGCCCGACCTGGATGTACTGGCCAACCTGGTGACCGACCCCGTAAGCGCGCTGGCCTACCACCGCGCGTTCACGCATTCGCTGGCCTACGCGGTGGTAATCCCCCTGGGCCTGGGCATGCTCGTACACCGGCTCTACGGCGGACGCGACGGCCCCTTGCCAGCCGCCCGCGGGCCGGCGCTGGTGGTGACCTGGCTGTTCCTGCTGGCGGTGATCGCCGGAGGGAATTACCTGATGCCGTTGCCGATTCACAACTTATGGTCCATTGCTCTGGTGGTGAGCGGAGTCACTATCCTGTTTCCGCTGGTGGTGCACGTGCGCGAGCTCTGGCGGCGGGTGCTCACGACGTACGAAAACCCCGGTTGGCTGGGCTGGTCGCACCTCTTTTTTTGGGCCATCCTCACCCACCCGCTGCTTGATGCGTGTACGGCCTACGGCACCCAGCTGTTCGAGCCCCTGAGCAGCCAGCGGGTAGCCTGGAACGTCGTTGCGGTGGTCGATCCGCTGTATACCGTACCCTTTCTGGCGTGCGTGGTGCTGGCGAGCCGGCAGGTTCTGGGCAGCCGCGCCCGCAGCCGGTACAACTGGGCGGGCATCTTCCTCAGCAGCGCGTACCTGTTGTTTTGTACGTTCCTCCACTTCCAGGTAGTGCAACGGCTGGCAGATACCCTGGTGCAGGAAAAAATCACGGCCAACCGATCCCTGGTAGGGCCCACCATCTTCAACAGCATCCTCTGGCAAGGTACCGCCGAAACCGACAGCAGCTACTACACCGGGCAGTATTCGTTCTTCGATAAAAGCCCCTTTTTTAAACTACAAGCGGTACCCAAACGCCACGACCTCCTGCAGGGCCACTGGAATGACCGCGACGTAGCGATCCTGCGCTGGTTCACCGACGGCTATTTCAGCGTGGATGCGGTAGGCGACTCCCTCCTGCGCATGAACGACCTCCGCTACGGGCAAGTCGGCGGCTCGGGTCCGGAGCAGCGACCCGCGTACGTTTTCTTTTTTGTGTTAAAAGAAACCGATGGCGAACTGCGCGCGCAACGCATCCAGCAGGGCCCGGAAGACCGGCAGGCGATCTTTGGTGCACTGTGGACACGGATTTTGGGGGAGGGTGGGTAAAGTGGGAGGTGGGAGGTCGGAGGTGGGAGGTCGGTAAAGGTTGAAAACGTGAAAACGTGTAAACGTGTAAAGGTTGGGCAAGTGTAAAAGGGGAAACGTGTAAAAGGGGAAACGTGTAAACGGAAGGTGGAAGTTTGACGGTCAAAAGTCCTCCTCTGGAGGAGGTGGCACGCCCAGGCGTGCGCGGAAAAGGAAAGGCGGCTTGAAGTGGCAGGCAACGCTGAAGACGTGGCAAGCGCAAGCACCAAAATGGGGACGCCCCCAGCAATCAGGGGCCAGCCCAAAATCTTAAATCTTACATCTTACCTCTTAAATAATGTAAGATGTAAGATGTACGATTTACGAAGTTTGATTTTTTTGGCTAAGCCAGGCACGTACCGCTCTTTCCTGGCGGCGGCCAGCAGCACCTGCAGCCGAAAAAGTAGCACCGTAAAAACGCATTAACGTATCTTTACGTCCAGACCCTTACACCTACCCCACTTTTACACCCACCCAACCCTTACTCTTTTACACCTTACTTTTACACCCACCCAACCCTTACACTTTTACACCTTACTTTTACACCCTCTTTTACACTTTTAAACCTTCCGCTCATGGCCCTCATCAAATCCGTTCGTGGCTTTACCCCGCAGTGGGGCAACAACTGCTACCTGGCTGAAAATGCCACCCTCATTGGCGACCTCCTCATGGGCGACGACTGCAGCGTGTGGTTCCAGGCCGTGGTGCGTGGCGACGTCAACAGTATCCGCATTGGCAACAAGGTCAACATCCAGGATGGGGCCATCATTCACGGCACCTTCGAGCGGGCTGGCACCACCATTGGCAACCAGGTGAGCATTGGCCACCGGGCGCTGGTGCACGGTTGCACGCTGCACGACAACGTGTTGGTGGGCATGGGCGCCATCATTATGGACAACGCCGTGGTGGAGGAAAATGTCCTCATCGCGGCCGGGGCCGTGGTGCTGGAAAACACCCATTGTGAAAGCGGCTACATCTACGCCGGGGTGCCCGCCAAAAAAGTGAAAAAGCTCAGCCCCGAGCAGTTTGGCGACACCATCGACCGCATTGCCAATGCCTACCTGAAGTATGCGGGCTGGTTTAAATAAGAACCGCTTCGCCCGCCAGGACGGGGATGGATTCACACGCCCGTTTGCCAATGCCCCCCAACAAAACGCGGGGTACGACCTGGTAAACGTCGTACCCCGCTAGCTGGAGGTAAGCCACTGGCGTTCCCGCCTATTCGTGAAGGAAGCTACAGACTCCTTTCCAGGAAAGCTTCAATTTTATCCACCTCTTCTTTTTTCAACTCCGCTGTGGTGTCGATGGGTGCATCATCAATACCCCGCTCACCGGTTTTGCGGGCCTTATCGTCACCGGGCTTAAAGACGGTACCGTCGAAGTAGCGCGCATCCGTTCCAGGCCCCTCGGGGCTGCCAAAGTCCGAATTCAGGGACTTCCGCCACCGCTCGGCGTGGGTACGCCACTCCTCCGTATCTACGAGTTCGGGCGCGGTGAACCAGACATTCCAGGTCAGCACGTTGCCAAACTGTAGCATGTTGCCGGAAGCCGAGTTGAAGATCCCCATGATCAGTGCGTTAAAATCATCGACGACGGGATGTCCGGTCTTTACGATTGGCCCGATCTGTACGCCCAGGTGGCCAACGGACCATGCTTCGGGGTGCCGGGCAAAGTCGGGCACTTCAAACTCATTGGTTTCGCCCTTATGCAGTGGAAAAATGGGTTCGTCGGGGCTGCCGGGCTTATGGGTAGACACCCTGATGGCGTTTGCCTTGGTCGACGGAAAGGGGAGCTTGCTTTTGGCAAATTTGTTCCACAAGAGCTTGACCAGCGGTTCCTGGTGTGCACTCGGGCTGAACCAGATCTTACCTTCCACGGTCATGTCCGCGGCGAGCGACTTATTGCTCTCGTCTACCCAACCCCGCTGGCCGGTAACGGTCACTTCTACATTCATGGATCCTAAGGAAGGCGAGTAAGCACCTTGCTGCGGGCAGATGATGGAGTAGACTCTCCCCTCGTTGGTGTACCCGAGACGGGAAATGTCGGGGGCAAACATCTGATAGCACCGCTTAGGATCGGGCTGTCCCTGTTGGGTTTCCCAGCTGAACTCGGGCCAAATCACTTTCTGCTGGCGTTGGAGCAAATCAATGTGGTCGAGGTTGTCATACATGTCCAACGACGAGAGGTCGGGCTGCCGGTAGGCAAACACAGGATTTGTCTCGGCGAATCCGCCTACCCATCCTGGTACGGCGGCTGAATTTTGATTGGGTGTCATAAATTTTTACTTTATTTTATGGGTTTTATAAATACGATTTTTTTCACTATCTGCTATTCGCGCCACTACCGGATGGCAGCCTGGCAATAATACTACAATAAATCTGGACTACCCAACAAACTACCCCGCCTACTGTTTGCTGAGGTAGACGCCCGCCAGGATGAGGCCCATGCCCGCAAAGTGAATGGTGGAGATGACTTCGCCGTCGAGCGCGCCCCAGACCATCGACACCAGGGGTACGAGGTAGCTGACGGTACTGCCAAAGACGGGGCTGGTCCACTGGATGAGCTGAAAGAAGATGACGCCCGCCAGGACGGTACTGAAGAGGGAAAGGATGGTGATGTAGCCCAGGCCGGTCCAGGCTTCGGGAACGGTTTGGAGGGTGTGGATAAAATCGGTGCCCAGCAGCAGGTAGATGAGGGCGGGCACCCCCACCAGGGAAAAGGACACCGAACTGATGGTGATGGCCTTGAGGCCGCGCAAGTGGAAGCCGACGAGGTTGCTGCTGGTGCCGTAGCAGAGGCAGGCCAGCACGATGAGCAGGCCGTGGGTCCAGTGGCCGCTGATGCCGGCGCGCTCGCCAAAAGCGAAGAGGCACACGGCGCCGCCCAACCCCACGAGGATACCCAGGGTCTTGGCCCAGGCAAATTTGGAACGGAAGAAGAGGATGCCCAGCAACAGGGTAAACAGCGGCGTGAGGGAGTTGAGGATACCCGCCAGGGAGCTGTTGAGGCCCTGCTGGGCGGCGGGGAACAGGAAGGAGGGCAGCCCGGTACCCAGTAAACCGACGAGGAAGAGCAAGGGAAGCTGAGCCACTTTGATCTTGCGGATATGGTAGACCAGGAACGGCGCGAAGGCCAGGGCCGAAACCCCCAACCGGATGCTGGCCACCTGGGTGGGTGGAAAATAGAGCAAGCCCCACTTGATGAGTATGTAGGAGGTTCCCCAAATAAGGCTCAGCAGAATTAAAATTCCCCAAGCTTGCAAAGACGTGATAACGGCGTCTTGCGGTTTAACCATTGTCTGCATCCCGTTGTGTAATGAAGTCGCGGCAAAATTATAGCTTTTTGCGCACTTTGATTAGATAATCGACTGCCGGATTCGGGGACGTTGGCCACCCCCACCACCGGAAGTATCGCAGTATAACCCAACGGTGCCCCGCTTGTTGCACGTCTTACCCGTTATTCCGTTCACGCCAGCCATTTCCATGACCTACCGCTGCTTGTTTGGAACCGATGCGCCACTCCTATTTCTTTTTCGTCGCAAAAGAACCTATTTTTGGGCTACCTCCCAATGACAAGCGGGAGCACCATTCATGCCTGTATTAAAACTAGTGAAACTTTCCCGGGTGCCCGCCAACATCCTCAGCCTGCGCGCGGCGGTGCTGTTGCTGATCAGCGAGGTGGTGTTGGCTACCCTGGGCTACGTCATGCTGGAGGGGTATTCGCTGGCGGATGCCATTTACATGGTCGTGATCACTATCTCTACCGTAGGTTTTACCGAAGTACAACCCCTCAGTGGCTCCGGTCGGCTCTTTACGGCCATCCTCATTGCACTCAACATTGGCATTTTTGCCTACCTGCTGGCTGTCTTTACCTATTACATCATCGAAGGCGAAATTTTTAAACGCATGCACGTCAATCAAATTGAGCAGGAAATCGGGGGGCTTCGCAACCACATTATCCTTTGCGGCTACGGCAAATATGGCAAGGAGATTGCCGCCAACTTAAGTATGCACCACACCCCGTTTGTGGTGATCGAAAATGATTCCGAAAAGATTGAACGCATTCAGCAGACCGATGCCGACCTGCTCTACCTGGAAGGCGATGCGACCAATGACGAAGTACTGGAGAAGGCCGGCGTAGCACATGCGCACGGGCTGATTACGGCGCTGGGCGACGACAGCGACAACCTCTTCATCGTGTTGTCATCCCGCCAACTGAACCCCACGCTGACCATCATCAGCCGGGCCATCAAGGACCATACCCAGGCCAAGCTCATGAAAGCGGGCGCCAACCACGTGGTGAATCCCGAAAATATCGGCGGTTTCTACATGGCTACCCTGGTGAACAAACCGGGAGCCGTGGAATTTTTCTCGTTCATTATCAATGAGTACCACTCCGACATTTCCTTCGAGGAACTGAACTACAAAGATCTACCGCCGGAATACCAGGGACACCCCATCCGCGACCTGGATATGCGCCGACAGACGGGCGCCAATATCATCGGTTACCGCACCAGCGAAGGACGCTACCTGGTGAACCCCGGACCAGACATCGTGCTGGCACCCGGCACCTCGTTCATCGTGCTCGGCAGTGAGGAACAACTGGAAAAATTGCGGAAGATGTGCCGGCTGGAGAAGCGGTAGGGCGGTAGTGGGAGGTCGGAAGGCTATAAGCCGCCGCTGCACGCCAACCAAAAGAGGTTGCTACCTTTAATTGCCAGCTCAAAAACAATATTTCACAAAACACTGGTAGTCAATAGCTTAAGAAAAAGATAGTTTGAAGTGGGAGGTCGGAAATAGGAAATAGGCCCACGCTGAAGACGTGGCAGGCGCGTGTAAGTGCCGGGACAATAATAAATTTACATTCTCAAATTATTAGTGAAGAAACAAGCGATTGATAATGAGCGGTTTCGAGCTAATCATTTGAGTCGGAAAATGTAAATTTATTATTGTCCAAATGCTTAAAGGTGTAAAAGCCAGCCTGAGCGATCAATGGGTCACGCGCAGCTGAGCGGGCAGGCCAGCTCCTTCAGGACGATGGCTATTACACAAGTTGCATGATCAAGCAGGAAGAGGCCTTGGCAAATGGGGTTAAACCTATCTAATTCCCATTGATTCGGCGTTATTCCTTTGGGTCGGAGTCCCCCACGTCTTGAGCATGGGCAAAGAAGTGCCTGGCTGCTGACGTTTCCCACAATTATGTGCTAAAATTCTTAATTTACAGGACTAGCGATCATCGCGTTTCTGCTTATAATCGCCGCGCTTCCAGGCATCGAAGAACTGCTTCCAGGCCACGGGGCTAAAGATATTCATGGGGGGGCGCTGCCCAATGTAATAGTATTGCTTCGATTGCTGCCGCAGGTAATAGCTGGAGTTTTCGATGCCATCGGTGCGCACTTCGGAGCGCATCCGCTCCAGGGTTTCGTTGGCGAGGTTGCGGTTGGCGCGGGCCTGCAACTCGGGTGTGACGTCCATGGCCAGAAATTCCAATTTAAAATGATCGCGGCTGGGCCAGGGAAAAACCACCGTTTCGGGCAGGTTGATAATGTCCTGGGTCATCAACTGTACCAGGGAATAGCGATTGTCACGCAAGGAATCGGGAATAGCGTAGGTGACCGTCCGGTAACCTACTGCCGAAAATTCAATGACATCGCCTTTTTCGACTACGATAGAAAAGAAACCGGTGAAATCGGAATACGTACCCCGGCCTTTCCCCTTGACGAGGATATTGACGAAAGGAACTGGCATCAGTTCCTGGGTCGTACCGTCGAGGACCATTCCGGAGAACTGAACAAGGTTGGAATCAACCTGGGCCGACAACGTCACCGAAGCCGTTAAGAAGAGTACGCCGAAAAGGACAGCTATTTTCTGGATCATAGCGATAATTAGATATAGTAATAATAAAACACCGGAGCGCTGGTTATCGTTGCGGAGCAGCGAACGGAAAGCTTTCTTCTAAGACGGTTGACAAACCCATTTGGTTTGTTTCCCTCCTCAAATCTAAGGTTTTTTTGTACGAACGGCTGAAAATAGGCCCTTTATGTATGGTTTTGGTCGGCTTAACCTTTGTTTAACGCAAACCGCCGCTAATAAAAAGCTGCTGGGGAACGCAAAAAGCGTTCCCCAGCAGCCCAGAACCCACAGCCCGTCAGGTTTAACTGCCAGGAATAGCAATCTTTAATACTTCCTCCATCCTTTCTACGTAGTGGAAGGTCAGTCCCTTGAGGTATTCTTCCCCGATTTCAGCCACGTTTTTTTCGTTTTCCTGACACAGGATCAACTCCTTGATGCCCGCTCGCTTGGCGGCGAGGATTTTCTCTTTGATGCCTCCCACGGGTAATACTTTACCCCGCAGGGTGATCTCGCCGGTCATGGCCAGGTAAGGCTTCACTTTTTTATTGGAAAACAAGCTCATCAAAGTCGTCAGCATGGTGATGCCTGCGGAGGGGCCATCCTTTGGAATAGCGCCTTCGGGCACGTGCAGGTGGATGTCCTGTTTGTCGAAAGCTTCGGGATCGAGGCCCAGTTCCTTGCTGTGTGCCTTGAGGAAGCTCAGCGCGGTTATCGCCGACTCCTTCATCACCTCGCCCAGGTTACCCGTCAGGGTGAGTTTGCCTTTGCCGGGATTGAGGCTACCTTCGACGAAAAGAATTTCGCCGCCTACGCTCGTCCAGGCCAGCCCGATCGTTACACCGGGCACCTTGACATCCTGGTACGGATCGCGGGAGAATTTCGTAGGACCGAGAATTTTGGTTAGGTCGGCAATGCTGATATTGACGCTGTAGGCCTCCTCCATAGCGACGGATTTGGCGGCGAAGCGCATGACCCCGGCGATCTGGCGATCGAGGGAGCGCACACCTGATTCGCGGGTGTAGCCGCTGATGATCGCTTTGATCACCGAATCCTTGAGCTTCACCTGGTTGGCTTTCAGGCCGTGTTCCTTGCGCTGTTTGGCGATGAGGTGACGCTTGGCGATCTCCACTTTTTCTTCGGTAGAGTAACCGCTGACGTCAATGATTTCCATGCGGTCCAGCAAGGGGGGTTGGATAGAACTCAGGGAATTGGCCGTCGCGATGAATAAGACCTTGGACAGGTCGTAGTCGACATCGAGGTAATTGTCGTGAAAGGCGCCGTTTTGTTCGGGGTCCAACACTTCCAGTAGCGCCGAACTGGGGTCGCCGCGGAAACTGTTGCCCACTTTATCGATTTCGTCGAGGATAAATACCGGGTTGGCTGCGCCGGCTTTTTTCATCGACTGGATGATGCGGCCGGGCATAGCGCCGATATAGGTTCGGCGGTGGCCACGGATTTCGCTTTCGTCGTGGAGTCCGCCCAGGGAGATGCGCACGAACTTGCGGTTGAGGGCATCGGCAACCGACCGCCCCAGCGAAGTTTTCCCTACGCCAGGAGGGCCCACCAGGCAAAGGATGGGCGCTTTCATGTCACCTTTGAGTTTGAGTACGGCCAGGTGTTCGAGAATACGTTCTTTCACCTTTTCGAGGCCGTAGTGGTCTTTATCAAGCACTGCCTTGACGTGCTTAAGGTCAAAATTGTCTTTGGTAACCTCGCTCCAGGGCAAGTCCAGTATGACCTCGAGGTAGTTCACCTGGATGCTGAAATCGGGTGCCTGGGGATTCATCCGGGTCAGGCGATCCATTTCTTTACCGAACAGTACGCCGACCTCTTTCGGCCATTTTTTGGATTCGGCGCGGGTTTTCAGTTCCTGGAGTTCTTCTTCCTGGGGGTTTTTTCCCAGTTCCTCCTGAATGGTCTTCAGCTGTTGGTTCAGGTAGTAATCGCGCTGTTGCTTTTCGATATCCACGCGAACCTTGCTCTCAATCTGGTCCTTAAGTTCCAGAAGCTGCAATTCGCTGTTCAGCTGCTGCAGAATCAGCTCCGCTTTCACTTGCAAGTCGGCTATTTCCAGAATCTTCTGTTTCCACTCCAGGTTGGCCCCCATATTGGAGGCGATGAAGTTGAGCAGAAAGCTGGGGCTTTTGATATTCTGCAAAACCACCACGGCCTCCGAAGGGATATTGGGGGACAGATCGATGATGTTTTCCGCGAGTTCCTTGATGCTCGAGACCATGGCCTGGAATTTCAGGGGATGCGCCGGCTGGGTGTATTCCAGCACCTTTACCCGCCCCCGCATGTAAGGTTCTTCCGTTATCATTTCGAGCAATTCAAAGCGGTGCCGGCCCTGAAGAATTGCCGTCAGGGTGCCATCGGGCATCTTGAGTAACTTCAGGATATGGGCTACCGTGCCAACGCGAAAAAGATCTTGCTCGGTTGGGTCTTCGAGTTTGAGATCGCGCTGGGAGATAACGGCAATTTGCCGGTTATTTTCGTATGCTTTATTGATGGCTTTGATGGACTTATCCCGGCCCACCGTAATAGGAATAACATTATTGGGAAAGAGAACCGTATTTTTAAGTGCCAAAATGGGTAATTCATCGGCAACGACGTCATTCTTACCTGGCTCTTCGTCTTCTTCCTCCAGAGAGATGAAGGGCAAATAATCAGCCTCTTCTTCCTGACTGCGCTGTAAGAGCATCTCTTCAAACATATGCTGTGTATATTATGATAACAGCGATGAGCAAAATAGGTGTCAACCTGGCAGCCCTCCACTGCTGAATAATTGATAATAACAGTGGCAATATTTATGCCACTACAGCAAAATAAGCCTTTTGGCGATTTTCTGACAGGGAAATGCTATAAAATTGGCCCAAAAAAGGACAAATCGGCAGTTACGCCGCCGATTATCTCAGGTATATCCCTACAGATGTGGCAATACCAGGCAATCGATGATAGATTTGAGGGAAATGAAAAGTGGTTCGCGGCCTTCAACGGTCACGGGGCTTTCTTCGTCATCCATAATTGCATCTTCGACAAAGGCCAGCAGTTCTTCCTCGGCGGGATATTGGTCGAAGAAAACGGTTACACGTTCGCGAAAGTCACGGGCGCTGACAGCCTGCAGGAGATCCCAATTGCGCTCTTCGACTTCGGCAAGCAGGGGTTCGGTAATCTTGGCCTGGGAACCCCAGACCCGAAAGACCGATTTCCAAATGACGGTAGTGAGGAAGAGTAAAAACTCGCGTTCACTTTCGGTAAACGCCTCGAAATTTTCGGAAAAAAGATAGGCCAGCAACATGGGCTGTTCCTGGTTCATCCGTTCCAACGTATGTTCCAAAGCCTTTTCGGAGGCGCTTAGTTCCTCGGTTACCTCGTCAATGATGAAAGCTTCTACCATACGTGGACAGGGCGGCAGTTTTGTACGCCTTGTTCCTCAAAGATATTTAGCCCTACGGCATTTCCAAAATAATCACCTCTATTCGTTCATTTTTTTGTTGGGCCAGCGGATTATCAGCTGGTAAGAGGGGGTATTGGTGGCCAAATCCGCGGTAGCTCAACTGGTTACCGGCGACCCCTTGCCGACGCCAGTAGTCGACGATGGTCTGGGCACGGCGGACACTCAATTCGAGGTCCCGGGCAGCATTACCCGTGCTGTTGACGTGGGTTCGCAGTTCGAGGTGCAAGCCCGGATTTTGTAGCAACAAGGCCCCCCAAAGGGCCAGCTGCTGTTGGCTGTCGGTGGCGAGCACACTGCTTTGCTCAGCGAAGGCCACCTGCTCCAGGAGAATGACCTGTCCTGTCTTAAATGGTGTTGCGGTGGTGGGGGTGGCTTCGGGAGCGGTTAGTTTCTCCTCCCATGCTGTTTTCGCCTGGCCCTCGGGCTGAAGGGCAGTTTTGAGGTCAGCCTGCCAATCGTCGGCCAGCGGAGGGGTGCTGGCCGGCGTTGGGGGCCCCTTCCGGCTGTAGGACGTCGGCTGGCCGGTGTCCGGCGGGCTGGTAGTTGGCGGTTCGGTAGGCAGTACGGGAGTTGCCGGCACGTCGGCGCGTTTGCCCACCTGCAAGCTGCGGCCAATTTCCATCCGCAACGCTTCGCTGTCCGTTGGTGTGGGCGGTGCCGGAACGGCCGCCGGTTTGGGTTCCATAGAGCCAGCCGGGGCCGACCACAGGTAGTTCTCGTCTTCTTTCAGCGTGCTGTCGCTGCCCTGGTCTTCGGCCTGGTGGAAGCGGCGGAAGCGGCGCTTCATGTCTTCAACTTCGGCCCGGTTGTCTTCCCGGCGCTGGCGGTCTTCTTCCGTCAGGGGAGCACGAACACGCCATTCGTAGCTGGTGGGGATGGAATCCAGGGCCAGGGTATCGCGCTGCAGGGTATCTACCGGCTGCTGGGCTACCAGGGGCAGCATAGCGGTGAGGAGGAATAACCCAAGGGTAGTAAGAGCTTTCATTACACAGGGATTTTTTGTAAATAAACTACCTCGTTTAGACGCATAAACGGTGCCAGGGTAACGCCCGAAGGTAATATAGCATCGCTAAGCTTGGCTAAAGCCAAGCTTAAGCCATGTTTACGCCAAACAGGTGCCCAATCAGAGCGGTAATACCCATGGCTACGGTACCCCAAAAAGTGATCCTCAGGATGGCCTTCCGGACATTTGACCCCCCAGCTCTGGCGGCCACCGTTCCCAGAATAATCAAAAAGACCATGGCAAATGCGTATTGCAAATACACCATTTGCCGGACAGGAACCAGCAAGGCGGCTACCACGGGTAAAATGCCGCCAAAAACAAAGGCAGCACCCGATGCCAAAGCCGCTTGCAGCGGTTTGGCCTGGGTAATTTCGTTGATTCCGAGTTCGTCTCTGGCGTGCGCCTCCAGGGCATTGTGCGCCGTCAGTTGCGTAGCGACGCGTAAAGCCAGTTCTTTGTCCAATCCCCTTTTTTCATAAATCCCGGCCAATTCCAGTAGTTCAGCGGCGGGGGTTTCCTTTAATTCTATCCTTTCCCTTTCCAGGTCGGCGGTTTCAATATCCGTTTGCGAACTGACAGATACGTACTCGCCAGCAGCCATGGATAAAGCACCGGCCACCAGCCCGGCCACCCCAGCCAGGACGATCGGTTCCCTGATGTCAGAAGCCGCAGCCACCCCAATGATGATACTTGCCGTTGATAAAATACCGTCGTTGGCCCCTAAAATGGCGGCGCGTAACCAACCACTTCTAATGAGATAATGCAGTTCGTCTTTCATACTGTTGTTTAATATTAATTACAGGCCACCATTCTGCCTGTTGTTGGTCCGAGTGGGCCTAAACGCTCATTAAAGGTACAAAAAGGAAAAGAGGAAAAAAGAAATTTCCTGCTAACGAAAAGCCTACTCAGGAGCAGGCACTGCTGCTCCACAACGCACCACCTGCGGAAACGTACTGATTTGCTGAAAGCCGACCCACTCTTTTTGGTAAACAATCTCCCGGCAGTGCGGGCAAGGCATACAATCCTGGAAAACGCGGGCGTAGGACTGCCCCTCGCGAAAACCAGACCGGACGAACCGCTGGCGCAGCGGGCAGCGGTAGACGTGGTAGTGCGGGTAATGGCCTTGCTGGCTGATGATGACCTGGCGCTCGGTTGCCGTTTTAGCCAGCCGGTATTCGTAGCGGTGCTGCCAGGGGTTGAACAACCAGGTCCGGCAAGCAGCATGCTGTAAGATCGCGTTGCGGAGCGCTTCCAGATCTGCGGCCTGGTCATTGGCGAGCAATTCCTGGTAAATCCGGCGCACATCTATTTCTACTGCCGGCATACCCTGCCGGACGAGCCGGTACTGTTTTTGGAGGTCGGTAGCATGGCTAACCTTTATCTCCACGGCCAGCAGCGTGGCGCCCGTTTGCAACAACACATCGAGCAGGAGCCCGCCGTACGGCGCTTCCGCCTGGGCTTCCCGGAAAACTTGCCAGTGTGCCGCCCGCCAAACGCTGCTCCGGTAGACGACCGTGGGTGGCACCAGCAACCCTTTTTTTTCCACGATTGCGTCTTTAGCCAACTGGTGCAGCGCTGTTTCCAGGGCGCCCGCGCAATCGATACCCCGGTAATGCGCAAAATGGTGTTGTTGGCGGCGGCCTTTTTTGGCCAACAACCGACCTCCACAAGCCGGGCAACGGCAATCGCATGCCAGCCCGCTGGATACGTCGCGGATGCTGACCCAACGGTCTGCCTGCCGGGCAAACTGCAGGTAGGGCGCTTTTTTCATCGGACAAATTTTTCAATGCTTAGAATAAGCCAGCGGAAACAGCCGCGTTCAGGAAAGATGCCGGCTGGTTTGGAGAGGTGTATGATCACAGCGGAAGTGGAAAAAGCCGCGGACGTTGGTCTTTTTTTGTTGGCTTTTGTAAAAATAGTTTATTTTTTGTTTTTTTAATAAAAATGGGGCTGAGTTTTTTTTAGTCGGCGTCACTTCAAGCCACTTTCCTCCTCCGCTCACGCCCCTGGGTACGCGCCTTACTCAGTCAAAAAAATCAAACATCGTAAATCTTACATCTTAAATTATTTAAGATGTAAGGTTTACGATTTAAAATTTAAGATTTTGGGCTGGCCCCTGATTGTTCGGTTCCCCGTTTACACTTTTCCACTTTTACACTTGCCCAACCTTTACACTTTTACCCCCTTCCAACCGCCCCTTTACACCTTTCCCCCTTTACACCCTTCCAACCTCTTAATAAACATTCTCCGCAATCCTCCGAATGGTAGAGGAGTCCCCCATCGTGTAGTAGTGCAGACAAGGCGCCCCGGCGGCCTTGAGCTCCTTGCTTTGGGCCACACACCACTCGATCCCGACGGTCAACCGCGCTTCCGGGGTTTTGGCCTCGGAAAAGGCTTTTACCAGGTCAGCGGGCATATCCAGGTGAAAAAGGCGGGGGATGCTGTTGAGTTGGTACAGCTTGGTGAGAGGCTTCAGGCCAGGAACGATGGGCACGTTGATGCCAGCAGCACGGCAAGCATCGACGTAAGCGAAATACTTCTGGTTGTCAAAAAACATCTGGGTGACAATGTAGTTGGCTCCCGCATCAATTTTGGCTTTGGTATATTGGAGGTCGAGTTCGAGGTTGGGCGATTCGAAGTGCTTCTCGGGGTAGCCCGCAATGCCGATACAAAAATCGGTGTGGGCGCCATTCTCGATATTGGTATCCAGGTATTTGCCATTGTTCATATCCACCACCTGCTTGACCATATCCAAGGCATATTCGTGTCCGCCTGCTTCCGGCACAAATTTACCTTCAAACTGGCGGGCATCGCCGCGCAGCGCCAGGACGTTGTTGATGTTGAGAAAATGCAGGTCAATGAGGGCATTTTCGGTATCTTCTTCGGTAAATCCGCCGCAGATGAGGTGGGGTACGGCATCGACCCCGTAGCGATGCATGATGGAAGCACAGATGCCTACCGTTCCCGGGCGTTTACGAATGGCCGTTTTTTCGTAGTAGCCACTGGCCCGTTTCTTGTAGATAAATTCTTCCCGGTGGTAAGTCACGTCAATAAAGGGCGGCTTGAACTCCATGAGCGGATCCAGGGCATCGAAGATGTCCTGCATTTGCCCACCTTTAAGTGGGGGCAGCACTTCGAAAGAGATCAGCGTTTGTTGATTGGCTTGCTTGAAGTATTCAGTAACTTTCATAACGTACTTTGTGGAAAGGAAAGGTGAGAAAAAGCGCTATTTGCCGGTTCACCCTTCCCCGGGAGCAAATTTAAGAAGAATCTTTCTTCTAACAGCAATTTGCGCCGCAGGTTGGTCATGCGATTGTCAAGCGTGATCAATAGGCGGGAAAGGAAAATAATTTTTGTGACCAAAGAAAAAAGTGCCGTCTTAATAGAAATACCCCAAACGTTGTAAGAACTACTTTAGGGGCTAAGCAATGGGAAGGTTTAAAAAAAAGAAAAGATATTTACGCCTACAGACACAACAACCTCCCCCTTGAAAGCGTCTTGGAAGCGACTTTTTCATCTGAATCACCTGATCAAATTGTTTTTAACCTACTATTTCTCATTAAACCAATTCACACAATGCAAAATTTTGTGCTTAAACTAGCTGGCTTGGGTCTGATTATGACCGTCTTGTTCTTCACCTCTTGTGGAGATGATCCTGTGGTTACCAACCCCCTTGGTCCAGATATTCAATTCGTATCCGATCCTGCTTTTCTTAGCAGCGATGCTGACGTGATTATCGGTACACCTTTTTCCGTAAAGATCCGCCTGAGCAAAGGTGATGCCCAATTGACCTCCCTTGAAGTAAAAGAAGGTACGACCAAATTGGCTACCAGCCGCTACACCATCAACGGTGGTGCCATCGTAACCAACAACCCCTTGTTGATTACCGGTGTTGACAAAGACGGCGTTACCTATGACATCAACATCCTGCCCGCCGCCACACAAACGGTAGGTGATATCACTATTTACTCCTTCAGCGTAAGCGATAGCAATGGCGCTACGGATCTGGTGGATATTGCCATCACGACGGCTGCCGAGCCCGGTACGCCCATCACCTTCGACATGTCGGGTGTGCTCTTCAACCAGGCTGGCCCTGCGGGTACGGGTGGTTTGGACCTCGACACGGGTACCGGAGTAGGTTCCGCTAATGCGACCGCCGATATCCGCGACCTGGGCATCGATTGTGCCTTACCCAACACCAGCAACTGGCGCAAGCAGATCGGTACCGTTAACGGCGCCGATATGCGGAAAGTGGACGTTAGCCAACTGGAGAACTTCTCCTTTGCTACCGTCGACAAAACCGAAGTAATCCTGGAAGCTTATACTTCAGGTACGGCGTTGGCCGACGGCAGCAGCACGACTTGTGGCGGCGCTACGGTAGCTGTTACGGACGTGACTGCCCCCGTAACCGTGGGTGACCTGTTCGTGGTTTTTGCCAATGCCAAGTACTACCTCATCCGGGTAGACGAGGTAAATACGACGACCAACAACAACGATGACAACTACAAGTTGTCGATCAAGTACTAGTAAGGACTGCGTTGCCTAGCCGCAACTCGCTCTAATACAACAGCCCCTACCGGTATCCGGTGGAGGCTGTTTTTATTGGTGGCAGCGGCTGGGCGTGTCCACTACCCCGGCTCTTCCTGAACCGCCTCGGGTAAACTGTTCTCGTGGTACTTGTTGTGGATGGCCAGAATGAGCAGGCCGAAAACCACCGCCGTGATGATCAGGATGGTGTTGATGAGGCCGTCGACGGAAAAGGACAGGCGAATCAGGATGGTGGAAATAATGAACCCCGAATTGCGGATGACCTTGTAAAATTGGTCGGTATGGAAAAACGACAACAAGAGCAGGATCACATCCACGATAATGAGAATGGTAAAGAACTCGTCGAAAAAGATGTTGTTGATATTCTTGAAAGGCATATTCAGTTCAGCCGATGGGTAGAAGGTTCCGATCGTCCAGCTGACAAAAGTGTAGGTCGCCAGGACGAGCAAAACCGGCACCAGACCTACGGCAATCATCTTTTTGAAGTTGATGAATTTTGTAATATCGGTGGGTAAAATTTCTCCGGGAGCGGTGGACTTGAAGGTCTTCCGGCTTTGCATATAAAACAGGAAGATCAGGTAGAAAAGCAGCAGCGAAGCGACAATGTCGTAGGTAAACTGCAGGTCGTTCTTGATCTGGAACCAATTAGAGGAAATCTCCAGGCTGGCCAGGTCTTTGAACAAACGGCGAATGATGATCAGGGTGATGATCTCGTATTGCTTGCTGATGTAGGTCGTAAACGATTTCGGTAAATAATAGATCAGCAGGTAAACCTCGTAGATGAGGATAAAGGAAAAGGGCGTGTAGATGGCAGCGATCGGGTTCTTCAGCAATTCCGTTTTGGAATCAAAAAAGACCAACTCAAAATCGACCACGTAAATAAAGGCCAGGTGGATCAGGAAACTAAAAATAGCGATGTTTAAAATGGCTTTCTCGGCCGCTTCCTTGGTTTCTTCCGACAAGAGCCGGTGGTAGAGCCAATCGATTTTGCTACTATTTGCCATAACGCGTTCTTTTGATCCTCTGACAAAACTGCGATTAATTACTTACGCCGGAGTGGGGCCGGGCAAGCGAACCGGTAACCAGGCGCAGTTGCTTAAGCTGGCTGGCTACGCAAAGAATAGGTATAAAAGGAAAAAATTACTGTTTTGTTCATTAGTGCTTACCCGGCAGGATTGGGGGGTTTGTTGATCGCTGTTTTTATGGCCGCACCACCGCCAGGCAAATACGCCAGCAGCTGAATGGTTCCACCGGGGGGCATTGCACCATTTCATGATTAGCCCTGAACCCTGTTTGCTTAAACCCCAATAAAATTATCCAAACACCACAGAGTATTGTTACTTTTGCAGCTTCAAATTCAATAAGCTCATGTACCGG
This sequence comes from Bacteroidota bacterium, assembly GCA_003045895.1. Taxonomy (GTDB): domain Bacteria; phylum Bacteroidota; class Bacteroidia; order Chitinophagales; family Saprospiraceae; genus Lewinella. The sequence continues at coordinate 119,007 of PZPC01000004.1, read as the reverse complement.
ACACACAATTGCGGGGAACTCCGCCTCGCCGACGAAGGAAAAGAAGTTACACTTAGCGGATGGGTACAAGTCGGTCGCGACTTCGGCGCCCTCACTTTTGTGGACTTGCGCGACCGCTATGGCATCACCCAGTTGGTTTTCGACAGCGAAGACAATGCCAGCCTTTGCACCCAGGCCCGCAAGCTGGGTCGCGAGTTCGTGATCACGGCCAAGGGCCTGGTACGCGAGCGAACCAACAAAAATCCCAACCGCTCCACCGGAGACATCGAGATTATGGTGCGGGACATGAGCATCCTGAACAGTTCGAAGGTACCACCCTTCACCATTGAAGAAGAAACCGACGGTGGTGACGACCTGCGCATGAAGTACCGCTACCTCGACCTGCGCCGCGGGCCGCTGCAGCGCAACATCATCTTCCGCAGCAAATTGGCGCTGGAAACCCGCAAATTCCTCGACGCCCAGAACTTCGTGGAAGTAGAAACGCCGTTCCTCATCAAGAGTACCCCCGAGGGTGCCCGCGACTTTGTGGTGCCCAGCCGCATGAACCCCGGTGAATTCTACGCCCTGCCCCAGAGCCCCCAAACCTTCAAGCAGATCCTGATGGTAGGTGGCTTCGACCGCTACTTCCAGATCGTGAAGTGTTTCCGCGATGAAGACCTGCGCGCCGACCGCCAACCGGAATTTACCCAGATCGACTGCGAGATGGCCTTCGTGACCCAAGCCGAAGTGCTGGCCACTTTCGAAGGGCTCGCCAGGCATTTGTTCCAACATACCATTGGGGTCACCTTGCCGGATTTCCCCCACATGACCTACGACGAGGCCCTGCGCCGCTACGGCTCCGACAAACCCGATGTGCGCTTCGACATGGAGTTGATCGACCTGAATGCCGTGGCCCAAAACAAGGGCTTCGCTATCTTCGACCAGGCCGAACTCGTGGTGGGCATCTGTGTAAAGGGACAGGCCGAATACACGCGCAAGCAACTGGATGCCCTCACCGAATGGGTGAAGCGGCCGCAGATTGGCGCCAAAGGGCTGGTTTACGTAAAATGCAACGCCGACGGCAGCTACAAGTCTTCCGTCGACAAATTCTACCACCAGGACGACCTCGCCGCCTGGGCCCAACTCACCGGCGCCGAAGCGGGTGACCTCATTCTGGTACTCAGCGGTGAAGAGGAGAAGACCCGCAAACAAATGGGCGATCTGCGCCTGGAAGTAGCCCGCAACCTGGGCCTGATGACGCCCGGCGTTTTCAAACCCCTCTGGGTAGTCGACTTTCCCCTGCTGGAATGGGACGAGGACGCGGGGCGTTTCCACGCCATGCACCACCCCTTCACCAGCCCCAAGCGCGAAGATGTGCAGCGCATGCTCACCGGTGACCACGAAACCATGAAGGCCCTGCGTGCCGATGCCTACGACCTGGTCATCAACGGGGTAGAGATCGGCGGCGGGTCCATCCGTATCCACGATCGCGAATTGCAGGAGCGCAACTTCAAATTATTGGGCTTCACCCCTGAAGACGCCGAAGACCAATTTGGCTTCCTCATGGGCGCTTTCGAATACGGTGCACCGCCACACGGTGGTATCGCCTTTGGCTTCGACCGCCTCTGTGCCGTTATCAATGGCCAGAATTCCATCCGCGACTTCATTGCATTCCCTAAGAACAACCAGGGCCGCGATATGATGATCGATGCGCCTTCGCCCGTCGCGCCCGAGCAACTGGTAGAACTTCACCTGGCCCTTACGGGAAAAAAGGAAAAGTAAGCTGCCTTTAAATTCATAAAAAAAGCCTGCTGCACAGATGATGTACAGCAGGCTTTTTTAGTTCCTTGTATCGACTAATCGATCCGTTCTCAAGCGGTTTTTTAGAAATTCATCCGCCCGTAGCGCACGCCATCCGTATACTGAACGATGTAGGCATCGGGGTAAGCTTTGCGAATTTCAGCCAGGGCGAAAGTTGCTTCGGCTTGCGTGAAGTAATCGCCCACCAGTACGCGGGTCAGGTTGCGCTCGAGGACATTCTCCGTCGCTACCTGCCCGTAGTTGGGGAGAGTCATAAATTTGGCGTTGCCCGCATCGTACTTGCGCAGGGCCGCAACCTGAATCCGGAAGTAGGTGCCGCTGTAGCGGGGTGCCGTGGAAGAGTAGCGGAGGTTGTCTTTGTCCGAAGTACCCCGGCTGGTGTACTCTACATCCTGGGGGCCGAGCGGCGTACCTGCTGACGGACTAACCGTTGGCGGCGTGGGTTTCGTGGTGGTGGGTGCGCCACCAGGTGTTTCAGCCATAAAACCACCGTCGGCTGGTTGGCCAGGAGCGGTGGTCGCCTGTAAAAACAAGGGCTGTCCGTAGGCGTACGTAGAAGGATCGTCGGTAGCGAAAACGTAACCGCCTTCCTCGTAGCCCGGCTGCTTCACTTCCACGCGGAAGCGGCGGTTGGGCAACAGTTCGAAGAGGTAGCTGCCCCCCGTGAAATCTTTAGTGATGAGGAGATTTTCGGTGCCATCATCAAAAATCTGGTAGAGGGAAACCGTTATTTTTTCCAGCAGGGCACCCGAAGCCTGATCGTAGGCATTGGCTTTGAGGGTGATCTGGCGGCCACCGATGGAGTACTCAAAAATATCTTCGTTGCGGGTATTGGTCTTCTCGCCACCGAAAACCCGGTTGGACGCGAAAAAGCCACCAAAGCCCGAAGGATTGCGCACGTAGCCGTAATCATCGGCACCCGAGTTGATGGGCAGGCCGATGTTGGCTGGCGTTGTCCAGGTAGCTTCGCTACCAGTGGCCTTAAAAATATCCAATCCACCGATAGACGGATGCCCGTTGGAAGCGAAGTAGAGCGTCTCTTCTTCGATGTTGTAGAATGGCGAAATTTCATCGCCCAGGGTATTGACGACGGGGCCGAGGTTGACGGGAAAGGTAAAATCCAGGTTGTCGAGGCCCAGGTCGCGGGTGACGTACCAAAGATCAAGCCCGCCGCGACCACCCTCCCGGTTGGAAGCGAAGTAGAGGATTTCCTGGCCGTTGCGCTTAGTCACGTGGGGTTGGGTCGTATTCACGCCTTTCACGTTAATGAAATCGGGCAGGCGCTCTGGTGCCGTCCAGCCATTGGCCGAACGCTTGGTCACGTAGATCTCGCAACGGGTATTGAAACCCTGCCAACCGCCATCGTTGTTGCAGATGGTGAAATAGAAACGTTGGTTATCAGCGCTCATGCTACCGTTGGCGTACTGCCCGCCTTTTACCACCGGAAAACCAGTGGGGTTGGCGGCTTTGGTCCAGGTGCGGCCCTGGCGTTGGCTTTCGTAAATCCGTGCCTGGCCGCCGATGGTAGAAGTAAAGTAGAGGCCATCTCCGCTCACGGCCACGGGGGCAAATTCGTCGCTATCGGAATTCACCATCACGCCGGGATGGAGAATCTCCAGGCGGCGATCCATATTGGCGCTCATGTCGCGCGTCAGGTCGATACCCCGGTTTTCAGCCCGGATGATGTCTTGCAGGATCGCTTTGTCGGGGCCGGTGTAGGTGTCGGCCAGCTGCTGGAAGACCGTGCGCGCCTTGTCATACTGTCCGTCTTGTTTCAGGGAACGGGCGTACTTCAGCAAAACGAGCTTGTCGTCGTCCATATTGGGCGATACGTGTTGGTAGGCATTGGCTGCCGCGCGGTAATCGCGGAGTCGGTAGTAGTTTTCCGCGGCCTTGTAGATAAACTCCTCCTTGCTCTGTTTTTGCTCCCAGGCCAGGCGGTAGTTTTCGGCAGCGCCGTAGTAGTCCCCTTCTTTTTCCAGCGATTCCGCAAGTTTACGGTATTTCCGCCAGGACAATTCCTGGGCTTGCGCCGCTGAAAAACTGATGGTAGTAAGGAGGAGTAGCAGAAAAAAATTACGAATGTTCATACGTTGGTGAGTTGTCGGTTTTCGGATGGTAATAAGGTTCTGGATTGATATAGGGCTAATGTGCGAGCAAAGCAAGCTCTGCTGCTAATTAATGTGTAAAGAACGCTAATTATTTGTTAAAAGTTGTGCTATGACCGGCGCAAAATGTGCGTGCTCCAGCGCCAACACTTTGCGGGCGATCGCTGCGGGATCATCTTCTGGCGTCAGCACACAACGGGCCTGGAAGATGATCTGCCCTTCGTCGTAGGCCGTATCCACAAAATGGATGGTTATGCCACTCTCTTTTTCTCCGGCGGCGTGTACGGCGGTGTGTACGTGGGCACCATACATACCCTTGCCGCCGTATTTGGGCAACAGCGCCGGATGGATGTTGACGATCCGCTGCGGGAAGGCGGCCACCAAATAAGGCGGAACCAGCCAGAGGAAGCCCGCCAGGACTATCAGGTCAATGCCCGCCAGATCGGTCAGCAGTTCTTCGGTTTCGTAGAACCTCGTGCGGGAAAGAACGAGGGTGGGAATGCCGTGGTCAGCGGCCATGGCCAACACGGGCGCCGTCGCCTTGTTGGACACCACCAGCGACACCCGAATCTGCGGGTGATTCGCAAAGTATTCGATCATCTTGCGGGCGTTGCTGCCCGTACCGGAGGCGAAAATGGCGATGTTTTTCAAAATGGGCTGGCTTGTCTTGGCGTTGCAATTTAGGGTTTTTGGCTGATATTTTGGGGATGGGGGATTGCCTATAGATTTTCCGCCCTACAGCATTGATATGCTAACAAATATGCTGGCCATATAAAGAGCAAAAGCTTTATTTTACCCGGCCACACCTCTTCTACTCCCAACAACACGCACATTGTGCTGTGGCAGCTTATCTCCTGGCAGAGCGCTCTGGCTCCCTTCAATCTACCTCTTCGTAATCGATATAATCGTCGTCGTTATCATCCCGTTTGTCCTTACGGGACGTCGGGTTGTTATCGATTGCGGGCGGCGCAATGAAGTAGCGGTAGACGAAATAGACCAGGAATCCGGTAATGAGTAATTTCAGCATGGTTAGGTAAAAGCTTTGTACAAAGTTAGTAAAGATGTTCTTTTGAACCCCGTTTTAAAGGCCTTTCCCCTGATAATAATTTATTAGCTTTGCAGTTCTAAAGAAAAAATTTCAGGCTGAACTGCCCTATGGCAATCATTTAGTCTTTAAAGTTATTTAAATATACCTAATGAAAGGTCTTCATCGCTTAACGGGTTGGTTGGTTTTTGCCATTGCCACCGTTGTCTATTTCTTTTCAGTAGAACGCACGGGAAGTCTCTGGGATTGTGGTGAGTTTATCCTCGGCGCTTACAAGCTGCAGGTAGTTCACCCACCGGGAGCGCCCTTGTTTTTGTTGGTGGGCCGCGTTTTCACCTGGTTCGCCGAGTTGTTCAGCGACGACAAAGCAGACATTGCCTTTGCGGTCAACATGATGTCGGGTTTGTGTACGGCTTTCGCCGCAGCGTTCATTGCCTGGATTACCATCATTCTTGCCCGCCTCGCGCTGGTAGGCCGTGAAGGGGAAACCGACGCCGGTCAGGACCTGGCGTTGGCCGGCGGCGGGCTGGTAGCTGGTTTGGCCACCGCCTTTGCTACTTCCATCTGGTTTTCGGCCGTAGAAGGCGAAGTATACGCCATGTCGACCATGTTCACGGCGCTCACCCTGTGGGCCATGGTGAAGTGGTACAGCCTGCCCGACAACACCCAAAGCGATCGCTGGCTCATCTTTGCCGTGTACGCGGCAGGTTTATCTACCGGCGTTCACCTATTGAGCATTCTTACTTTTCCGGCGCTGGCGCTATTCTACTACTTCAAGAAATACGAGCAGCACAACCTACTCGGGATGGCCCTGGCCGCCGGTAGCGGTGTTGTGGCTATTGTGCTGATCCAGAAGTTGGTTGTCGTCGGTATTCCTGCCTTGTGGACGAATATGGAGTTGCTCTTTGTGAACGGCTTCGGTTTGCCGCCCCAGAGTGGCATTGTACCCACCATGCTGATCGTTGGTGGCGTACTTTTCGGTGGGCTCTACCTGGCGCACCGCCGCCAGAGCGCAGTTCTGCAACAGATTTTCGTGGCCCTGGCCCTGGTCGTCGTGGCGTTTAGCACCGTCGGCATCGTCGTGATCCGTGCCAATGCCGGTCCGCCAGTCAACATGAACGCCCCCACCGACGCCATGCGCCTGCTCCCCTACCTCAACCGCGAACAGTACGGCGAACGCCCGCTGCTGCGCGGCCCCGACTTTGACGCTCAGGTGCAAAGCACCGACGTGGATGATCGCTACGGACTGGTCGGCGACCGCTACGAAGTGACCGACTACAAAATTTCGGTAAACTACAACGACAGCGACAAGCGCCTCTTCCCCCGTATGGTCGACGGCACCATGGGGCGTCCCCGGCTCTACCAACAGTGGATGGGCCTGGACCCCAATAAACCGCTGCCCCCTGGTCGGCCCAACTTTGTTGACAACGTCAACTTCTTCCTGCGCTACCAGATCGGCTGGATGTACTGGCGCTACTTCATGTGGAATTTCTCGGGTCGCCAAAATGGCGAACAAGGGTTCTACGACTGGGACGTCAGCTCCGGCAACTGGATCACCGGCATTGACTTCATCGATGAAATGCGCCTCAGCGACCAGTCCCAACTGCCCGAAAAGATGGCCCATGACCCGGCCCACAACGTCTATTTTATGCTGCCTTTCCTCTTCGGACTACTGGGGATGTTCTGGCACGGCCAGAAACGAGGCAACGATTTCGTCGCCCTCCTGGCCCTGTTCATCATCACGGGTATCGGCATCGTCGTCTACTCCAACCAACCGCCCAACGAACCGCGCGAACGCGACTACGTGCTGGCGGGGTCGGTCTTCACTTTCTGTATCTGGATCGGAATGGCCGTGCCGGCGCTCTACCAGATGCTGACCAACCGCCTGGGTAGCAGCAAGGTGGTTAGTGCGGTAGGTGCCAGCGCACTGGTGCTGATCGCGCCTGCACTGATGGGCTTCCAAAACTTCGACGACCACTCCCGCGCCGACCATACCGCAGCACGCGACTACGCCACCAACTTCCTCAACTCGGTAGACAAAGATGCCATCATCTTTACCTACGGTGACAACGACACCTACCCCCTCTGGTACGCCCAGGAAGTGGAAGGCATCCGCACCGACGTGCGGGTAGTCAACCTCAGCCTCATTGCCGTAGATTGGTACATCGACCTGCTGCGGCGCAAAGTCAACGACTCCGCGCCCATCAAGATGAGCATTCCCCGCGAGCAACTGCGCGGCAAGCTCCGCAACCAGGTCTTCTACTACAACCAAGCGGGCGAAGACCGGCCCATCAGTCTTCAGAATTTTGTGAAATTCATGGGCGAAGATCACCCCCTGCAAAGCCAGGGCGGGCGCATCATCGAAGCCCACTACCCAACGCGCAACGTCCTGATTCCGGTTGACAAAGCCGAAATCCTGCGCAACAAGGTGGTCTCCATCGCTGATACGGCCAATATCGTGGCCGCCATCCCCGTGCGGGTGGATGATACGCAATTGCTGAAAGACGATGTAGCTATCCTCGACATCCTGGCCTCGAACCTCTGGGAGCGGCCCATCTACTTTGCCGTGACGGCCCGCATTGAGAAGCTGTTCGGTATGCAGGATTATACCCAGCTCGAAGGCCTGGCCCTGCGCATTGTTCCCATCAAATCAACCAGCGAAAACCAGCTCTACGGCATGCTCGGCAGCGGCCGCGTCAATACCGAGGCCATTTTCGAAAACGTCACCACCAAGTGGCGCTGGGGCAACTTCGACAAGGAAGACACCTACGTCAACAGCAGCTACGGACCCAGCGTGCAGAGTATGCAATTTGCTATTCAGCGCGGCGCTTCGGCGCTGTTGGAGAAAGGGGACAAGGAACGGGCCATCCAAATGGTCGACACCTACTTCGATGCTTTCCCGGACATGAACTTTGAGTTCGGTATCCACGCCGCCTACATGGTGGGCCTCTACACCCAGGCAGGCGCCTACGACAAGGCCAAGCCCAAGATGCAAGTGCTGGCGCGCAACACCATTGCCCGCCTCAACTACTTCGTGTCGCTGCCCGACGATGTATTGCAGCTGAGCTTCGGCAACGAATTCCAGGCTGCCCTGGCCGTTGCTGACCGCCTGGTGGCCTACGCCCAACGCGCCGGCGACACCGAATACCTGGCCGAACTGCAAGCCCTCTTCGGCGAGTACGTGCGCCAGCCCCAACCCACGCCGGAGCTGCCGGGTGATCGCCCCACCACGCCGCCCCTGGGTGAACCGGGTACGGAATAGGCGATAAGATTAATTAGGTTAATGAAGGGACAGTTTCTTGCGGGAGGCTGTCCCTTTGTTGTGGGGGAAGCGCCAGCATCCCCCTACCCCCGCAAAAACGCCAGCACCCGGCCCACCCCCCGGCGGCTTTTCAGCACGAGGTTGCTGCCCGTTTGCTGGTTGTAGATGCGAACCAGGTCGGCTTCGTATTCGTCGTAAAATTCGGGGTCGAAGTTGGCGAGGCCCAGGTTTTGGAGCACTTCGGTGAGCGGCGTTTTCTGCTCGATCCACTTTTCGCAGACCTCGTGCCGGTAGCGGATGCCCATGAGGTTGAAGCCGCGCACGTGCCCGAGGGCTTTGTCGTAGTTGATGCGAACGGCCTTTTCACCGTCGGCGTGTTCCCAGTAGAGGGTGGCCAGGTCGTCGGGCAGGGTGCCGGGCACTTCGCCGTAGACCTGGTATTCGATATCGACGAACTTCGCGGAGTTGAACCAGGTGCCTGGGTCGTAGGGCACAGCCTTGCCACAGATGTTGTAGGCCACCACTTCGCCCATCATGCGGCCGGTATACCAGATGGCTTCGATGTTGCGCCGGCCGGGACGGGGGTTGCGCAGTTGGGCGCAGTCGCCGATGGCGTACACGTCGGGCAGGTTGGTACGAAGGTGTTCATCGACCAGGATGCCGCGGCCCAGTTCCAGGTCGGTACCTTTTAGGAAGCCGACGTTGGGGCTAACGCCCGCCGTGAGCCCTACGTAACCGCAGGCAATGCGTTCGCCGGTAGGGGTGATGACGGCGCAGGCGCGGCCGTGGCCATCGTCGACAATTTCTTTGAGTTCGGTCTCCAGCCGCAGGTCGATGCCGCTTTTGCGGATGTGCCGGTTGATCATCTCCGATTCTTCGTCGGGCAGCACGTTATTCCAGTAGCTTTTTTCCCGTACCAGGAGGGTGACCGGAATATGGCGCGAATGGAACATCTCGGCCATCTCGATACCAATGAGCCCACCGCCTACAATGACGGCGTGTTCGAGGCCTTCGCTGTGGGCTTCCATGTATTCCAGATCGGGATAGCTGTAGAGGCCGCGGACCCCTTCCAGGTCCTGGCCGGGCCAGCCGAACCTATTGGACACACTGCCGGTGGCCAGCACGAGGCGGTCGTAGGCCAGTTCGTCGCCATCCTGAAAGTGGAGTTGTTTGGCGGTGAAATCGATGCGCTCCACGTGGCCGCGCTTGAGCTGTAGCCGGTTTTTCTTCCAGAACCAGGGCTGGTAAGGCTGGATGTCTACCGGGCGCATGTGTCCCATGTAGACGTACATCAGTGCGGTGCGCGAAAAAAAGTAGTCGGTCTCGCTGGAGATGATCGTGATTTCGTGGTCACTCAACTTGCGCAGGAAGCGCGCGGCGGTGACTCCGCTAACGCCATTTCCAATAATAGCTATATGCATGGGCCAGGTGGTTGGTAAGTTTACCCAAGGTAAGACAAACCGCGCACAGCCCCAACACCTGGGTTAAAGGAATAGCAATTTAGCGTCCGCCGGTGGACAAAACCGACAAATAGTGACACAAGTAGAAGGTTTGGTTAATTTTGTCGGAAAGGTGTCATGTCCTTGTCGTTGAAAGGTTTAAATTTGGTGCATGTTTCAATTTCTACGCCTGCAAACCTTAGTCAGCATATTCGTTTTGGGAGCCCCACTGGCCACCATGGGCCAGACTATTGTGGGAACCCAGCCCACCAATAAACGGCCGGTACTGGAACAATTTGGTGGCATCTACTGTGTGTACTGCCCCCACGGGCACGAGATCATTCAGGAGTTGGAAGAAGCGCTCGGGGACCGCATCGTGCTGCTCAACTACCAGGTAGGCCCCTACGCCAACCCGCTGGGCAATGACCCCGATCTGGGTAGCGACTACGGGGAAATGCTCCAGACTCAGTCTCAACTGTCGGGCTACCCGGCAGCGACAATCAACCGACACAATTTTCCCGGCCTGGAGCAAAACCTTCCTGGTTCCACTGCGGTCGGGCGTGCCGACTGGACCGAGGCCGTGAGCGAGATCCTTCAGCAACCGGCACCCGTCAATATTGCGGCGCAAGCTTCGCTCAACATCACCACCCACCAACTGGACATCTACCTCGAATATTATTACACGGCACCAGCGGCTAACCCCGCCAACCGCCTACACGTGGGTATTACGCAAAACAACGTACTGGCCCCCCAGCACGGTGGCAATGTTGGCAACTACTACCTCCACCAGCATTTGTTGCGGGAGTTCATCACCGGCCCGGAAGGGCACATCATCAGCAATACCGGCACGGGCGCTTACGGCAGCCTGACTTACAGCGTTACCCTACCCAACGACTACCGGGGCGTCTGGTTAGATCCCGTAAACGTAGAATTAGTTGTGTTCATTACGGAAAATGGACAAGAAGTCCTCAATGGCATCAGCGCGTGCCCCACCCTCAATTCAGCTGTCGGCAACGATGTCAACCTGCTGGCCATCATTGCTGACAGTGATATTTGTGACGACGTCTTTGGCGCGGAAATACTGTTTCGCAACGATGGCAACCAGCCCCTTACCTCCTGCCAGATTCGCTACGGCATCGCCGGTGGCGAAAGTAATGAGTTGGCCTGGACCGGCGAATTACTCCCCCTGGCCGAAGCCCAACTCAACCTGCCGTTGGTAGCTACCTTGCCCGGCATGGCCAGCAATGATTACTTCATTGAAATTACCAACCCCAATACGGCTACCGATCCGACCGATTACAACAACGCCCGCACCCACCATTTCACCCTCGCGCCACAGGTAAATACCACCGAGTTGGAGCTGGCCATCCGCACCGACCAGTACGGTTACGAGTTATACTGGGAAATCATTGACGCTGCGGGCACCATTCATGCCAGTGGTGGCAACCTGGTGGTAGCAGCAACCAACGGCGGTGCCCAGCTGGCCGCACCCGGCGACCCCGGCGCCTACCCCAGCCAGTCGTATATCCTGGTGCCCATCAGCCTGCCCGGTGCGGGCTGTTACCAGTTGCGGGTCTACGACGATTATGCCGATGGCCTTTGTTGCCTCTACGGCAACGGCTTCTACCGCCTCCGCTTACCCGGCGAGCAGCCCTTCCTGGAAGGCGGATCTTTCGGTGCCCTGGCTACCCATTATTTTGCCGTCGACGGCGCCGTTACGGCCACGGTAGTGCCCAATACCTACCAGGATCTGGTGATTTTTCCCAATCCCGTGCGGGCGGGTGCTCCCCTGCAGTTTTCCTGGCCTACCCCTCCGCCGCCGGCATTCTCCTGGCGGCTGCACGCTGCCAGCGGTCAACTGGTAGCTACTGGTAACCAGGAAAAGCTACCCGCCACCCAGGGATTACCAGCCGGGTATTACCTGCTAACGCTGCTGGTAGATAACCACCGGCTAAATTTCTCCCTTGTCGTGCAACCCTGATCAATTTAAACCACGCTACTTTTTGCACAAAATATCCTGCCCTTTGGCAAAAGCCTGCCTAACTATTGCCGCTTTCTCCTTACTTTTACCCCTGGTGCAAAGGCTGTTATCTAACCCCGATCTTCCCTGACTCAAGCAAGCATTATGAGAATTAGCTTACTCTTTTTGTTTTTCCTGTATTTTATCCCATTTAACAGCCAGGCCCAGAAACTTCTTTTGTTGGAACCCGCTGTCATAAAAAAGCAATTGGTTATACAACCGGCCCAGGCAGGGCAGGAAGAGGTACTCAAGGTCACCGTCACCAACCCTACGCAACGCACCCTGCGCCTGCGCTGGGACAAAGCCGTCGAGTACCAGCCTTTTGCCTGGGAAAGCCAGCTATGCGACAAGGAGGCCAGCTATCCGCCGCAGGTAACCAGCAACTACAACCCCATCCAGGGTATCGTGGCACCGGTTGTTTTGGCACCGGGAGAATCCTTCGAGTTGTATCTCACCTTGTTGATGTACAATGTTCCCGGGCAGGGTAAAATTGAGGTCTTTTTTCGTGAGATCAGCCGCCCGGATGAAATCATCGGGACCGCCGTTTTTCAGGTCAACCTCCTGGACGCCAAAGACGCGGCGGTTTTTCAGGACAAAAACCAACGCGCCCGGGTATTTCCGAATCCCGTATACGACCGCTTTTTTCTGGCCAACGCACCGGCCAACTGTGCCCGTATCGATATTTACAATACCCTCGGTCGGCGGGTAAAAACCTACGACAAACCAGAATTAAACGACAGCTACGATGCCACCGACCTGCCCCAGGGCGTCTACCTGGTGAGCCTGCTCGATGCCAACGGCAAGGTGCTCCGTACCCTGCGGATGTTGCGCCGCGATTTCCGGCCATAAGCCACCGGGGTACATTTTACGTGGGTTGATCTAGTCATTTTAAGGTTTCATCTAACTAATCTTTCAAGCTGGGGGAGTTTACTTACATTTAAACTCTTCGAAAATACCTGGCATGAATACACTGGAAAACATCAACATAGCACTGGGCTCCGTACGCGACAACTGGCTGCGGGCCATCCTCACCCTGGTCATCATCGCCTTTGGCATCATGGCGCTGGTGGGAATTCTGACCGCTATTGACACGGCTATTTACTCGCTCAACGCCAACCTCTCTTACCTGGGGGCCAACACCTTCGATATCGACCCGGCCGGACAGGGGGTTAGCGGCAACCGGCGCGGCCGGCAAGATAAAGAGGGGGCGCCTTTTAGCTACCAACAGGCGATGACCTTCAAAGAGCGCTACCCCTTCCCGGGGCGTACTTCCGTCTCTTTGTTCTGCTCCGGCCTGGCAACCATCAAATACGAAAACCAGGAATCCAATCCCAACGTCGTTATTTTTGGGATCGACGAAAATTACCTGGAAGCCCGGGCTTACAATATTAAATTGGGACGCAACTTCACGGCACGCGAAGCGACCGGCGGTGGCCTGGTAACCATCCTCGGTGGCGATATGGTGGAAACGCTCTTCGCGGGTAACGCCGAACGAGCCATGGGTAAATACGTAACCACCTCCACTGGTAAATTTCGGGTGATCGGGGTGCTGGAATCCAAGGGCTCTTCGATGAACCAGAGCGAAGATCGCCGTATCCTCATCCCGCTACAAACGGCCAAGCGCTACTACGGCGCCGAAGAAACCAGCTACAGCATCATGGTTTCCGTAAACGATCCCACCCGGATCGAAGCAGCCATCGGGGAGGCCACCGTGACCATGCGCAACATTCGCAAACTCGCCGCCGGCGCCGAGAATGATTTTGAGATCACCAAGAGCGATAGCTTACTCGGCATCATCAAAGACAACACGGTTTACCTGCGGCTGGCGGCTATTGCCATTGGGTTCATCACCCTCCTGGGCGCAGCCATTGGCCTGATGAATATTATGCTGGTTTCGGTAACGGAACGCACCCGCGAAATTGGCATTCGCAAAGCGCTGGGTGCTACCAGTCGCAACATCCTCATTCAGTTTCTTACCGAGGCGGTGGTTATCTGTCAGATGGGGGGTATCCTGGGCATTATCCTGGGCGTACTGATCGGCAATATCGTGAGCGTCCTTTTCGGCAGCGCCTTCCTCTTCCCCTGGTTGTGGATTACGGTAGCCCTCATTACCTGTACCTTTGTGGGGCTGCTCTCGGGGCTCTATCCCGCCTTGCGGGCAGCAGCGCTGGACCCTATTGAGTCGTTGCGGTACGAATAACAACTTAACCCGCCCCTAAGGCACCTCTTCTTCCAGCAGCCGGTTCAGGACAAGCTGCAATTCTTTTTCCTTGTTGCCCAACAGCAGGCGGTAATACCACTTGACAAAAAAGTAGAACAGCACCCCGAGTACCGCCAACAGCGGCAGCACGACGGCCCAAAACTTAACGGTCAGCAAACTGCTGAAATCCTGGTCTGCACCGATCCCAAATCCGGTAAAAAATCCGATTAGCAACGAAAAGGGCAACAGCACAATCGACAGCTGCAGCAGTCGCCGCCGGTAGTCGCCCACGTGTTGGAGATAAGCGCAGGTAGCCGCAATGATATTCAGGGTAGGTACCGCCAGGATTTTTTCCTGAAAATTGCGGTAATAGGCGTACGTGATGTAGAGGATGGCCCCAAAAAAACCAATGATCGCGGCAATCAGCAGCGGGTGAAAATCGCGCACGTAATAAAGCAGGCCGACCAGGATCAGCACCCCGACCACCATTTCCGCTGCCACCATCCGCTGGATGCGTTGCAGCACCGAGTCGTTTTTGCGCTGCGCCAGGGCTACCAGCTCCGGCCGCAAACGCTGGTACCAGTCTTCCGCACTCTTGTCGGTCTGGTTCCAGAGTGATTCTAGATCAAACTCCTGCATACCCTTTGGCGATTAATAGTTTTTGCAATCGTTGCCTGACCCGCAGCAAGCGAACCCCGATATTTGATACCGTCATCCCCAGGATGTCGGCCATCTCCTCGTAAGAATTTCCTTCCAGGTGGAGCAGGATAACTGCGCGGTCTTCCTGTTTCAATTTGTTGATGCACTGGTACAGCAAATTGACCTGCTGCTCCCGCTGGCGTTCCACATCGGATTCGGCTGCGCTGGAATCGGGCAGGTGGTACAACTGCTCCTCCAGGGGCAAGGCAGCACCCCGTCGGCGGGCCTTGCGCTGGTGGGTAAGCGCCGTGTTCAGCGCCACGCGATAGATGAACGTCGACAGCTTGGACGCCCCCTGAAACCGTGGAAAAGACTGCCACAACTGGATCAACATCTCCTGGTACAGGTCCTCAAAATCGGCCTGATCCTGGGTATAGGCCCGCCCGATCTTGTAGAGGATCCCGTAGTGCTGGTCGATGATATGTTGGAACTGGTTTTTCAAACGGAGGCCAATTCAACTATCGCCGTCAACTCCGCATCAAATGAAGTCGGTGCAGGAAGGCAAAGGATGTTTTTCTGCTTTTTAAAATTCAGCTTTTTGAACAAGGGTGTCATAGCGGGGTCTGGTTGATAGTTAGTAGCCATTAACCGAATTTTCTTACACTTCAGCTTTAAGTATGGTTCGCTGACAATTTTTGTGATTAAAGTCAAGCAAAAACAAAAATAACGCTCCTTGTCAGTCGCTTACTATTTTAGCTTTAGCTTGACCACAAAAATGGTCAGCGAAGGGTCAACATTTGCGCCAGCATACCTTCTTTCATCGAAAATGAAGAAACCGTCAACTGGTTGATTTGGGCTTTTTCCAGGACCAGCTGAATCAGGATAAAGGCCACCACAATCATATCGGCCCGGTCAGTGGGAATATTGGGCATGACCAGTCGTTCTGCGTAGGTAGACCGGAGTAGGCGATCGTAAAGGGCGGCGAAACCATCCAGGTCAACCGCAGCACTGTGGGGCGTGGGCCGCAATTTGCCCAGCAGATTAGCGATGATGTCGAAGGTACCGGCGGCACCCACCAGGTGTTGCGTAGGAAAACGGGCCAGGGCCAGTTGTAAATCTACCAACTGGCTATTGAGGAACAACCGCGTCTGCTCCACCTCGGCGGCACTGATGGGTTCCGTGTGGTGGAATTGTTTGTAGAGGACTGCCACGCCGATCGGAAAGCTTTCGAACCAACGCACGCCTTCTTCGTCGACGATAATAAATTCTACGCTCCCCCCACCGATGTCCATCACCAGCCAGCGACCAACCTGGGGCCCGATGGCATCCCGTACGCCCCGGTAAATGAGTTGTGCCTCCTCCTTGCCGGGAATAATGCTGATCGCCAGGCCCGTTCGGGCCGCAACTTCTTCCACCAACTGCTGGCCATTGGTAGCTGTACGCAGGGCGGCGGTACCAGAAACCCGGGTAGCCACCACCTCGTGTTGGGCAATGACCTTGCTGTAATCCTCCAGGGTCTGGAGGGCTCGCTGGAAGGCTGCTTCCCCAATTTTTCCAATACCTTCTTCCGCCAACTTTACGAAGCGGCTCTCCCGGTACACTTCCGTAAAGCTGCCGTCGGCCGCCGGAGCAGCGATCAGCAGGTGAAAAGTATTGGTACCACAATCAACAACGGCATAGTTTGGCATAAATAAAGTGGGTTGCGAGCAACAAACATACGCAATTTGCGGGGGTTGCAGTTTCCCGTTTGAAGCAGAAAACGCAATAATCCAGTCGGTTAATTAGGCTTTCGCCGCCAGGGCCCTTATTTTTGTACCTAACCATAACCTCCCTGATTTGACCACCAACCATCCTCCTGCGGTGACATCCATGATCGACGACAGCATCCACCTGCTGGAGCAATTGATTCGTACGCCCTCCTTCTCGCGGGAAGAAGATGCTACGGCGACCCTAATCTTCGGGTTCCTGCAAAACCAACAACTCCTTCCCCAGCGCCAGGGCAACAACGTCTGGGTCAGGCATCCGCACTGGCGGGCAGGCTTGCCCGTGGTGCTGCTCAACTCGCACCACGACACGGTACGCCCGGCAGCCAGCTGGCAACGCGACCCCTTCGGCGCGCACTGGGAGGCCGATCAACTGTTCGGTCTGGGCAGCAACGATGCCGGCGGGCCCCTGGTCAGTTTGATCGCTACCTTTTTGGCCCTTCAACAACGCCAGGACCTGCCCTACAACCTCCTCCTGGCCGCTACCGCCGAAGAAGAGATCAGCGGTGCCGGTGGAGTAGCCAGCATTTTAGCAGAACTGGGCCCCATAGCCTGCGGCATCGTGGGCGAACCGACTTCTCTGGACGTGGCTTTCGCCGAGCGGGGCCTCGTCGTGATCGATGGCAAAGCAACCGGCGTGGCGGGCCACGCCGCGCGGGCAGAAGGGGTCAATGCGCTGTATCTGGCGTTGGAAGATATCGACCGCCTGCGCCATTACCGCTTCCCCCTGGATTCGCCCTTGCTGGGCCCCGTGCAGGTATCCGTCACCCAGATCGAGGCGGGCACCCAACACAATGTGGTTCCCGACCGCTGCCGCTTCGTCGTAGATGTCCGCGTCAATGAGCGGTACACCAACGAGGAAGTGGTCGGGCAGTTGCAACGCATTTGCCAATCCCAGCTGACGGCCCGTTCCTTGCGCCTGCAATCTTCGAGCATCGCCGCCGACCATCCGCTGGCGCAAGCAGCCCTGGCGGCAGGATTGCGGCCCTACGGCTCGCCGACACTGAGCGACCAGGCACTGCTGCCCTTCCCGACCATCAAATTGGGGCCCGGCGACAGCGCGCGTTCGCATACCGCCGAGGAGTACATCCGCCGTACCGAGATCGAAGCCGGGGTGGCTACTTATTTAAACGTCCTACTTTCACTCTTCAATTGACCAAAAACATGGCTACTCCCCGCAAGGTGATCCTCTACATCGCAACCAGCCTCGACGGCTACATCGCCCAACCGAATGACGACCTCGCTTTTCTCGATATCGTCGCCCGGGAAGGCGAAGATTATGGCTATTTTGGTTTCGTGGAAACGGTGGATACGATGATTATGGGCCGCCGGACCTACGACTGGGTGCTGCAACAGGTTCCCGAGTTGCCACACCCCGACCTACAAAACATCATCATCACCCGCACGGCACGACCCGGCGTAGCGAACACCTCTTTTTATGCCGGTCCTTTGCCCGAACTCATCGCCAATTTGAAAAAAAAACCAGGCAAGCATATTTTTTGCAATGGTGGTGCGGAGGTCGTCAACGAATTACTCCGACACCAACTGATTGACGAATTGATCATTTCCGTGGTTCCGATCCTGGTCGGCAACGGCATCAAACTCTTTCAGGACGGCCGACCCGTACAACGGCTCCACTGCCTGGGTGCCAAAACATTTGCCAGCGGACTCGTACAGCTCCATTATACCACCACGGTGTAGTTGGGCAAAAACAATGCGATCCACTATTTTCTGAGCTTTGCCAGCGTTGGTAAAGCTACTTTTGTGCCGTCACTTTCCGCCTCCATCAAACCAATCCTTTATGGCTACCACCCCTGCTTTCAAAACCACCCGGGATTCCGAAGTTTTCCTGTCTATGCTGATGCAGCCTTCCCATTCCAATTTTGGGGGTAAGATTCACGGGGGCTACATCCTCTCGCTCATGGACCAGATCGCTTTTGCCTGCGCATCGAAGCATTCGGGTACCTACTGCGTGACTGCATCGGTAGATACCGTCAATTTTCGCAATCCCATTGAGATCGGTGAACTCGTGACGATGAAAGCATCCATCAACTACGTGGGGCGCAGTTCCATGGTCGTAGGTATCCGGGTAGAATCCGAAAATATCCAGAGCGGTTTTGTGAAACATTGCAATTCGTCCTACTTCACCATGGTCGCCAAGGACGAAGCGGGGGATACGGCCCTTGTTCCCGGCCTGGTTTTGGCAACCGAAAGTGATGTCAACCGCTTCTTGAAAAGTGTTCGTCGGCTCGAAGCCAAACAACAGAACCGCAAGATCCAGGAATCCCTCCACCCCTTGTCTCCTACCTCACTGGCCCTGCTCGAGGGGTACAATATTCGTTTGAACTTAACCGACCAACATGAGTAATCCAAAAAACAAACTGTGGCAAAAAGCGTATCAACTCGACGCTCAGATCGAAGCTTTCACCGTTGGCCAAGACCGCGAACTGGACTTGCTCCTGGCACCGTTCGATATCCTGGGTTCGCTGGCTCACGGAAAGATGCTCAGTGAAGTGGGTCTGCTCGACCCTGCCGAGTACGAACAACTGGCCGTGGTGTTGAAACAATTGTACCAGACGGCCGTTGACGGTACCTTCGTCATTGCCGACGGCGTAGAAGACGTGCATTCCCAGGTGGAGTTGCTGTTGACGGAACAACTCGGCGATGTCGGTAAAAAAATCCACAGTGGCCGTTCCCGCAACGACCAGGTACTGGTGGACCTACGCCTCTACTTTCGCACGGAGGTGGCGGCCCTGGTGCGGAGCATTGGTGAGTTGAGTGCGCTGTTGCTCGAAAAATCGAACCAGTACCAGGATGTGCTCCTGCCGGGGTATACCCACCTGCAGGTGGCGATGGTCTCCAGTTTTGGCCTCTGGTTTGGCGCTTACGCCGAAAGCCTCGTCGACGACCTCCATCTCTGGCAAGCTACCCACCGCATTATCGACCAGAATCCGCTGGGATCGGCGGCGGGCTACGGTTCTTCTTTCCCCCTCAACCGCCAGCGTACAACCGACCTGTTGGGCTTCCGCGAACTGGCCTACAACGTGGTGCACGCCCAAATGGGGCGCGGAAAGACTGAGCTCAACCTGAGTTTTGCCCTGGCGGGAACGGCGCAGACCATCGGCAAACTGGCTATGGACGTCTGCCTGTACAATTCCCAGAATTTTGGCTTCCTGAAGCTGCCCAACGAGCTGACCACCGGCTCCAGCATCATGCCCCACAAAAAGAACCCCGATGTATTCGAGCTGCTGCGGGGACGCAGCAACCAACTCCTCAGTCTGCCCGCCCAGGTGAGCCAGCTCGTCGGCAACTTACCCTCGGGCTATCACCGCGATTTTCAGTTGCTCAAAGAAATTATCCTGCCAGCTATTCAGCAGATGAAAGACGTCCTGGCCATCGCTACTTACGCCATCGCCAACCTGGCCGTTAAAGACAACCTCCTCGACGACGAAAAATACCGCCTGCTTTACAGCGTGGAAGCCGTCAATGCTGCCGTACTGGAAGGGCTGCCGTTTCGGGATGCTTACCGCAAAATAGCCGCCGATATCGAGGCCAGCACCTTTGATCCGCCTACCCGGCTCAACCATACCCACGAAGGAAGCCTCGGCAACCTCAGTAACGACAAGATCAAAGAAAAGCTCGACACCGTACTCGCTGGTTTCGGCTTTACCCACTGGGAGGAACGGTTGGCGGAATTGAGGAAAGTATAAAGGACTCGGAGGGGGAAGTCGGAGGTGGGAAGGCGATCGAAATCGAAGATAGAAAATGAAAAAAGAAGGAGGAGCAAACAGCTCGTAGCCACGCTCCTCCTCCACTTGCTGTATTTAACCCGTTTACGGCCTCCCTACCACCGGAAACCAGCCGTCAGGACGAAGGATTCCTTGGTGACATTATTGTCGACAAACTGCGGAGACCCATTGGTTACCTGATAAGGCGTGTAAGTAGATTTGACGCCAGAGCGACGGTAGGCAAAATCAAAGAAATAGCGCTTCTGCCGAACGCCCAGGCCCAGGCTAAACGTGGAATAAAACGAATCATCCCCCACAATGGGCGCTTGCTGCAAGCCTACACCGCCACGAAGTAAAAAACTACCCAACACGTATTCGCCGCCGGTGCGAATATTGACGGCGCTGGCCAGGTTATCGGCGGTAGCTTTGTTTATTTCGGCTTCGTCGCCAGCAAAGCCATCGAAGAGGAAACGATTGTTGGCGTAGTTGACGTACTCCACTTCTCCACTCAGAAAACCGTGCTCGCCAAATACCGTACCCACTCCACCGAGGAAGCGCCAGGGCGTGCGCAGGCCGTAGTTGAAGTTGCCAATCGGCGACTCCGCCGTACCGGTGTACTTCACATTTTCAAAGGTATAATTGTAGGTCATATCCGAGCTGAAGGTCTCATCGATCTGGTAATAGGTGGGCGTATGTACGGCCAGGCTCAGGCGCAGCGCCTGGTCGGCCCGGTAGATGAAGCCCAGTTTCAAATTGATCCCCGATCCCGTTGCCGTTAGCTGTTCACTGTAGCGCAGGTCGTCAAAAAAGAGCACCGTGTCATCCGTATCCATTTCCCGGTAAGTTTTCTCCTCGTCGTAGTTCAGCAGGGGAATACCCAGCGACAGGCCCCAGAGCAACTTGTTCTTTACGTTGCCAGCAAAACCGAAGGCAATTTCGGAGAGCCCGCCCGTGCGGGAAACCGTCTGGTTGCGGTTGATGACGGCGTCGGGAAAATCCGAAAAATCACTGTAATAAAAGCCGTTGTCTTCAATCAACGCTTGGGCATCGAAGGCGACGCCGGCTTCAAAATCGTCGAGTCCACCATCATTGGCCAGTTCTTCAAAACGCTGGACAATACTGCCTTTGGAATTGCCTTCAAAGTAGAATTGTTGGTTGAAATCTGCCAGGCGGTTGAGGCCGATAGCGAAGTTGAAGGTTTCCATTCCACTGCCGCCGCGCGAGCTGGTGACAATGCCAATATTGGGCAAGGTAAACTGGACTTCGGCATCGTCGTAGGCCAGGTCGGCCGAACCATTGGCGAGCGTAGAAGTCGTGGTATTGATATTCAAGCCCGGGGTGATCATAAATTCGGATTTGCGCATCCAGGCCAGGCCGGCCGGGTTGGTGCTGATCACCGAAAAATCGGCGCCCATGGGCCCCAGGGCCGAGCCGGCACCCATAAACCGGGCGGTACCGGTAGGTTCGAGCAACGAATAACGCAGCGCGTCGCCAAAATTCTGAGCGTTTAGCCATGCTGAACTGAGTAGCGCGACCCCGAGCAAGAGCAGTTGATATCTTTTCATGTCGTTACAATTTTAGGTTTTAAAGGGGTTGTTAAGAGTGGTTGGGCACCAAAAATGCCAGCCAACCGAAAAAAAAGGCATTAATAAAATGGGTGGAAATGCTGCCATATCCACCCATTTTATCTTTATACATACCAATTTCCTGGGCCACCAGGTCTAAGCTTTACAAGCCGCCGCCGCCACGACGGGAAGGGGTAGATCTGGTACTACTGGAACTGGAGCTGCTGCTGCTACCTCCTCCACTGCGGGATGAAGAACTGCGGCGGCTGGGGCTGGAGCTGGGGCTTACGCTCGGGCTACGGCTCGGAATACTGCTGCTGCGCGTAGAACTGGAACTGCTATCACCACCTCCGCCACTGCGGCGGCTCGGGCTTACGTGCGGGCTACGGCTGGGCGTGCGGCTAGGGCTGGTACTCGGGCTACGGCTGGGTGTACGGCTCGGGCTGGTACTTGGCTGGCGGCTGGGGGCATTATTCGACCGCGGCGCTACCGTACCGTTGTTACTGCGGTTGGAAGGGGTGGCCGAAGGATAGTTTCTGGACGGATAATCCCTGTTGTCGTTGCTTCTGGTCGACTGCGGTGCCGTACGGCTACGCGTAGCCGGTTCGGAGCGGTCCGTAGCTGGCGAAGGACGCACCTCGCGGGGCGGTGCAATGGGGCGGTTTTCGGTGCGGGTTGGCACTGCTGAATCAAAAATCCGTACGGGCGTCCGGGTTGTTGCTTCCGCCGGTACCGTACGCGTCACGCCGGCAGGCGAAGGTGCTGTGCGGGTGGCGGGTTGCCGCGCTACATTTTCCTGGGGAGCGGTAGCGGCTGGCGTGCGCCCGTCGTTGTCATTGGCGATGACACCACCGTCGCGCGTCCGGACCGGTTGCTTTTCTATATTTTGAGCAGCAGGCCGGTTGTTGATGGTGGGCGTTCCCACGCCACCACCTTGCTGTAGGGGTATGGTACGGTTGTTTTGGCGCGCAGCCACGGTAGACCCATTGCGGCGGGGACCGTAGATCACCCCGCGGGTATTGTTGTCG
Organism: Bacteroidota bacterium; assembly: GCA_003045895.1. Classification (GTDB taxonomy): domain Bacteria; phylum Bacteroidota; class Bacteroidia; order Chitinophagales; family Saprospiraceae; genus Lewinella. Next base: position 96,410 of record PZPC01000004.1, on the reverse strand, counting down.
TTGTATACGTTGACCGTATTATAGGTGTAGTTGTTGCCCCAGGCTGGTGGGCAGTAGAAGTTGGAGAAACCACCACCGTAGAAGTTGTTGCCGTAGAAATTGTTGTTCCAGCGGTTCCAGCCGCCACCGTAAAAACCGGTGTTCCAAGGATTATAGCCGAAGCCAACCCCGAAAGTCGGGCCGAAGCCGAAAGCGTAGGGGTTGTAGCCCAGGTTCCAGCCGTTGAAGGAGTTCCAACGGTTCCAGCGATTGAACCGGTTGAAACGGTTCCACCGGTTATAGCCCCAGGGTGAATCGTAGATTAAGGTAGTCGTGCCACCGAAGGCAAACGGATCGTAGTAGAAAGCGTCGATGTAGACGGGGTCGTAGTAGTCAAAGCCGTAGTACGGGCGGTGAAAACGACGAATACGGGAAGCGTACTGGTAATCATAACTATCATCATCATAATAGTCATAATCCTGGTCATCGTAGCTGTAGTCATCTTCCTGGTAATAACTGTCATCGTAGGTAGTAGCAGGAGCGGGCGTCGGATAGTACGTCTCGTTGGTAGTACTCCCCGTGTTGTTGTTGGGGTTGTAATACATATCATCGTACTGGGCCGATAACGTGGTACCTACCAGCAACAGGGCTGGAAGTAAAATCCACATAGTCAGGTTTGTATTTTTCATATTCAATTGGTTTGGCGTAATTACTGCAACACTCGGTTCTAATTAACAACCACTAAATTATTACTTTTGTGGCTGAAATTTAGTTAAGGGCATATTAAAAGCGTGTAAGTAGCGTGTTAAATACCCTTAACACCGTGTTTTTACTGCTTTTAAGACGCTGGGGAACAATTTCGTCACCCGTACCTGTTGCCGTTAAGCACTTGATTTTCAAAGCTATTTGCTATTTAAACAAAAATAAAGACCATTGGGTTGGCAAACACCAACCCGATTCATAAAAAGGACAACCTTCATGGCCAAAGAGATCACCAACCGCAGCGACGACTACTCCCAGTGGTACATCGACATTGTAAAGAAAGCCAACCTGGCCGATAATTCTGCCGTCCGCGGCTGTATGGTCATTAAGCCCTACGGCTATGCGCTCTGGGAAAACATGCGCGACCAGCTCGACAAGATGTTCAAAGCAACGGGCCACGTGAATGCTTATTTTCCGTTGTTCGTCCCTAAGAGCCTCTTTGAAGCGGAGGAAAAAAATGCGGAAGGCTTTGCCAAGGAATGCGCGATCGTGACCCACTACCGCCTCAAGAACGACCCCGAGCGGCCGGGCAAGCTCATGGTAGACCCCGACGCCAAACTGGAGGAAGAGCTCATTGTGCGCCCGACCAGTGAGGCCATTATCTGGAATACCTACCGCGACTGGATCAACTCGTACCGCGACCTGCCCTTGCTGATCAACCAGTGGGCCAATGTGGTGCGTTGGGAGATGCGTACGCGCTTGTTTTTGCGCACCGCCGAATTCCTCTGGCAAGAGGGGCACACCGCCCACGCCACCAAGGAGGAAGCCCTGACCGAAGCCCAGCTGATGCAAAAAGTCTACGCCGAGTTTGCGGAAGAATACATGGCCATGCCCGTGGTGCAAGGCACCAAGTCGGAAAGCGAGCGTTTTGCCGGCGCCGACGAAACCTACACCATCGAAGCGTTGATGCAGGATGGCAAGGCCCTGCAAGCAGGTACTTCCCACTTCCTGGGGCAAAATTTCGCCAAAGCCTTCGAGGTAAAATTCCTCAACGAAAACAACCAGCAGGAATACGTCTGGGCTACTTCCTGGGGGGTATCTACCCGCCTCATCGGTGGCCTCATCATGACCCACTCCGACGACCAGGGACTGGTGCTGCCCCCGCGTCTGGCACCGGTGCAGGTGGTCATTATCCCCATTCCCAAGCCCGATCCGGAGATCGACGCAGTGGCCACCCAAATGATGCGCGACCTGGAAGCCCAGGGCATCCGCGTGCAGTATGATACCGACGACAAGAAGCGGCCCGGCTTCAAATTTGCCGAACACGAGCTGCGCGGTATTCCCGTGCGCATTGCCATTGGCAAGCGTGACCTGGAAAACGGTGTAGTAGAAATTGCCCGGCGCGACACCAAAGAAAAGACCACGCATCCCCTGCCCGACACGGTCCCCTACGTGGCCCAACTGCTGGTGGATATCCAGCAAAATCTCTTTGACCGGGCGCTGAAGTTCCGCGAAGAAAAGACCACTTCCGTCGACACCTTCGAAGCTTTCCAGGCCATCCTCGACCAGGATATCCCCGGCTTCATCTCCGCCCACTGGGACGGAACCGCCGAAACGGAGCAGAAGATCAAGGAACTCACCAAGGCTACCATTCGCTGCATCCCCAACGATGCACCCGAGGAAGCCGGCGTATGTGTCTACAGCGGCCAGCCTTCGACGCGGCGCGTGCTCTTTGCGAAAGCTTATTAGAAAAAATTACGGCCCGGCAGCGGGTTGCTATAAAGGAGCGGGACAGTTTTGCACAAAGCTGTCCCGCTTTTTTTACGGCTGGTGGAAGCGCATCGCCGGGAGGCCGCATAAGTCTAAGAATTGGTTATCTTGTGGGTAACAAAATAGCGGGAGGGTGTGAAGATTTTCAGAAAATGGTTGTTGTTATCAGGACTGTGCTGTACGGCGCTGTGGGCGTCGGGACAACGGACCAATTCTTTCCAATATTTATCCAAAAAAGATGGCCTCTCGCAGGCTTCCGTCTTCGCTATTGCGCAAGACAGCACGGGCTTGATGTGGTTTGGCACGCGCGACGGCCTGAACAAATACGACGGCTACCAATTCAAGGTCTACCGGAACGCACCGACAGCCAACAGCCTGGTAGACAACGATATCCGCACGCTGTACGTCGACCCCCAGCAGCAAAAACTGTGGATTGGAACCATCTCGGGCTTAAGCCAATACGAAGCTACAACCGACGACTTCACCAATTACCGGCATTCGCCTACGGATACCACCAGCCTTTCCTCGGATGTCATCCGGCAAATTTACCGGGATTCCAGGGGGCGGTTGTGGGTGGGTACTTCGGCGGGATTGAATTTGTACCACCACCCCGGCAAGTTTAGGCGCTTTTTTTTTGCGGCTCCCCAGGCGAGCACGCTGGAACACCAGGACATCGAAACCATTGTGGAAGATGCGCAGGGGCAGGTTTGGTTTGGCACCGCCAATGGCCTGTACCAGCTAATCGTACATTCTGCTGGCACGTACCAATTCGAGCGCAGAGATGGCCGCGGGGGGTGTCAGTTGGCTGATGCCCGCATCAAGAGCCTACTGGCCGATCGGCGAGGCAACCTTTGGATAGGCACCTTCAGTGGTGGCCTCCACTACTGGGATCAAAAAAACGATACCGTTACCGTTTACCAGAGCAAAAAAAATACCGCCAATACCCTGAGCCATAACAATATCCGCTCGATGTGCCTGGACGGCGCGGACAATTTATGGATCGGTACGTTTGATGGGTTGAATTTCTTCGACCAGCAACGCCAGACTTTCACCCGCTACGACAAAGCGGTGTTGGGAACCGCGGGGCTGTCAGACAACTCCGTGCGGGCGGTATTTATCGACAAACGGGGCAGTCTCTGGCTGGGTACTTATTACGGGGGCATTAACCACTTTGACGAAAATTACAACCGCTTCACCAATTTCAAACATACGCCGCTGGGCAATACCCTGAGCGAAGACGTAGTCAGTTCCTTCGCCGAAGACGACGCCGGCAACCTGTGGATCGGAACCGAAGGCGGCGGGCTGAATTATTACGACCGGCAACGGCAACACTTCAGCAGTTACCAGGCACAGGTGGGCCAGGCGGGCACCCTCAGCGGCGACAACGTCAAGGAGGTGTTTCTGGATGGCGACCAACTGTGGGTCGGTACGTTCCAGGCAGGGCTCAATTTGTTTGACCTCAAAACCAAACGCTTTCAGCACTTTGTCAGTGAGCCCGACAATCCGAATTCGCTGCCCAACAACAATGTGTACGGCTTGCGCAAAGAAAATAACCGGCTCTGGATCTTAACCTATGGGGGTGGATTGGCCATTTTAGATCTAACCGCGCATCAGTTTTACACCTACCAGCACCAGGCCCATGACAGCACGTCGTTGAGCTCCAACCTGACCCGTGTGTTTTTGGAGACCGCCGACCAGCAGTTGTGGATCGGTACGGAAAGAGGCGTGAATAAAGTGACCAAAAATGCGGCGGGGTTCCCGGTAGGTTTTGCCGTCTTCCTGCCCCACGAAAAAATCTATACCCTGCAGGAAGATTTCCAACACCACCTCTGGATTGGCACCATCAGCAATGGCTTGTACTGCCTGCATCCGGCTACCGGCCAGCTCGAACACTACACGACCGCCGATGGCTTGCCGGGGAATACGGTGTTCGGGGTGCTGGAAGTGGCCCCGAATGAATTGTGGCTGAGCACCAATAATGGCCTGGCAAAGTTCAACCCCTCGCAAAAAACATTCACCAACTACAACTACGCCAACGGCCTGGGCAACCTGGAGTACAATTTCAACGCCTACTACAAAACGCGGGCGGGCGAACTCCTTTTTGGCGGTATCAATGGCTTTACCCTCTTCGACCCCCAGACCATCCAACCCAATACCTTCATTCCGCCCGTTGTGTTTACCGAACTCAGGAAAAACAACAACATTGTAGAGATCCACGAGGAAAGCAGTTGTCTGACGAAAAGCATCAATGAGACGGAAAGCATTACGTTCAAGTACAACGAAGCCAATTTTACCATCAACTTCGCCGCGTTGGATTATTTCAGTCCGGAAAACAACCACTACGCTTTCAAACTGGAAGGGCTGGACCGCGACTGGAAATACAACGTAGGCAAAACTGCGGCCACTTATACCATCCAGCGCGAAGGGCGCTACGTGTTCCGGCTCCGGGGCGCCAATAGCGATGGGGTCTGGAATCCCCAGGAGCGACAGTTGGAAGTCATTGTGCTGCCGCCGCCGTGGCGAACCTGGTGGGCGTATTTGCTTTACCTGGCTGCGCTGGCGGGGGTCATTTACAGCTTGGTTCGCTTTGTGCGTTTACGGCACAGCTTACAGTTGCAGCAGATCGCCAAGCAGCAGCAGGAAGAATTGCACGAAGTAAAGCTGCGTTTTTTCACCAATATCACCCACGAATTCCGCACCCCACTGACCCTGATTCTGGGACCACTCAAGGACCTGCTCGCCAAAAAGAACCATGCGGAGGGCGTGCACCAGCAACTTTCACTCATTGAACGGAATGCCCAACGGCTGCTGAACCTCGTCAACCAGGTACTCACTTTCCGCAAGCTGATGACCGACCACGAGCCCCTGAAAATTGTGCCCGGCGATATCGGCCTCTTCCTCCACGAAATATTCTTGTCTTTTCAGGAGACTGCCCAGCTGCGCAAGATTGATTATTCGTTTCAGGTCTCCCCCGCCGAAATCAAAGCCTGGTACGACCCGGACAAACTGGAAAAAGTGTTTTTCAACCTGTTGGCCAACGCCTTCAATTTTACGCCCGACGGGGGGCAGATTGCCCTGCGTATTGCCCAGCTTGACACCTACATTGAAGTGCGCGTCGAAGACAATGGCCCCGGCATTGACCCCGAGCTCCAGGAACAAATTTTCAAGCGATTCTACGAAAAATCAGACACGGCCCGCTCCACCATCAAAGGAACCGGTATTGGCCTGGCCATCTCCAAACAAATGGTAGAGCTCCACCAGGGGAAGATTTTCGTAGCACACACCGTGGTGCAACCGGGCGTGATGCCGGGCGCGACTTTCGTGGTACAAATCCCCTGCGGGAGCACGCACTTTCCCGCCGAAGTGGTCCTGTGTGACTTCCCCGACCAGGAAAAAATTGCCGCCTACCAACCGCTCCTGGTGCCTGCGCTCCACCTGGACCAACGCTTGCCGCCCGCACCAAAGCCCGTAGCAGCTACGGCCCCTCTGCTGCTGATCGTAGAGGACAATACCGAAGTAGCCGCCTACATCCGACAAATTTTTGCCGGCGAATACCGGTTAATCATGGCTCAAAACGGGGTGGAAGGCTTGCAAAAAGCCAAAAAAAAGCTGCCCGACCTCATTATTAGCGATGTCATGATGCCCGAAATGGATGGGATTACGTTTTGTGGCAAACTGAAGGCCGATTTCGAAATCAGTCACATTCCCATCATGCTGCTCACCGCCCGGACGGCGTCCTTGTTTAAGATCGAAGGGCTCAAAACGGGCGCCGACGACTACCTCACCAAACCGTTCAACCCCGAAGAATTGCGGCTGCGGGTGCACAATATTATCCAATCCCGGCAAGATGCCCGCAATAAATTTGCCCGGGTCATCGCTTTTGACCCCAAGGAAATCAATATCACCTCCGCGGATGAATATTTCCTGGAAAACGCCCTCGGCATCGTGGAAAAACACATGGACGACTACGTGTTCAACATCGAACAATTTGCCCTGGAGTTGGCGGTAAGCCGCCCCCTGCTGTTTACCAAGCTCAAAGCGCTGACCGGTCAGACACCCAACAACTTTATTAAAACCATCCGGCTCAAGCGTGCGGCACAACTCTTGAAAACCCAAAAACTGAACGTGTCGGAAGTGGCCTACAAGGTGGGCTTCAAGGATCCCAAATATTTTCGCAAGTGTTTTATCGAACAGTTTGAGGTTTTGCCTTCGGTGTTTAGTAAGTCGTAACCCCCATTGGCACCACGCGCTTAGAAAAAGTTGTTGCCCGTCACCTGAAACCGCTGCCAAAGACCGGGAAACCCTCCCGGCCAAACGAAACTATCTATCCATTTTACCCCGTACACCAGCATATCTTTGGCGCTCAAACACCTCGGAAAGCAAATATTTTGCTGCAATTTACCTGGCTAAACCCGCAGAAACACCCGGTTTAGACGATTTTACCCCTCATTCTAGATTTTCCTTCCTCTTTTGCGACCTAGATTTGCTTCCATCAGACGTGGAAAGCGGACTAAAAACCAGTATTCTTTATGAAGCAAGCTAACATGAAATCCATTCTTTTGATGATCCTACTCGGCATCATCGCCTGTGTCCAGGCCGTTGGCCAAACCGGAACGGTGGCCGGAACGGTATATGATGACGATGGCGGTTCCACTTTACCGGGAGCCAATGTGTACCTGAAAAGCAACCTTTCGCTTGGAACGGTCACCGAGATGGACGGGAGCTTTGTGCTCAGCAATGTACCGGTAGGGATACAAGTCATCGTGGTTTCGTTCACTGGTTTTGAAGCCGCCGAGCTCACCGTCGACATCGTCCAGGGAGAGCTGACCAAGATAGACGCGACCCTGTCGCCGGCAGCGTACGCCGGTGCGGAAATTATCGTGACGGCTCAGGCCCTGGGCCAGGCCAAGGCCATCAACCAGCAGCTCAATTCCGACGGCATTGCCAACTTTATCTCCTCGGAAAAAATCAAGGAACTTCCCGATGTGAATGCGGCCGAAGCGATCTCCCGTTTGCCGGGAGTAGCCATCAACCGGAGCGGCGGCGAAGGGTCCAAAGTGGTGGTGCGCGGGCTGGATCCGAAGTTTACGGCCATCTCCATCAATGGGGTGCGGCTGCCTTCTACTGGCGGCACGGACCGCTCGGTAGACTTGTCCCTGATTTCGCCGGAGTTGTTGTCGGGCATCGAGTTGTTCAAGTCCCCTACCCCGGATATGGACGGCGATGCCCTGGGCGGCTCCATCAACCTCAATATCCTCAAGGCGCCCAAGGAGCGGAGGATATCCGTCAAAGGACTCGGTGGCTACAACGATATCGGTGGCACCTTCAACGATTACAAGTTTACGGCTTCGCTGGCGCAAAGGGTTTTGAACGACAAATTGGGCATCATCTCTACCGTCAACGTAGAGCGGTTCAACCGCGGCGGCGAAACCACCGGACAAGGGTGGGGCGATGACCAGTCGGTCGTACTGGACACCCTCCTGGATATTTTCAAGCAAAACGGCAACTACCTGCAATTCCAGAAAAGAGCAGAAAGCAGAAAACGCTACAACGGCAGCCTCGGCCTGGATTTTGAGCTCGGCGATAAAACAGACGTAACCATCTTAGGCATCTATTCCCGTACTTCCCGCGACCAGTACAACCAGTCGGAACGCTACGACGTGCAAAACAACACCATTGTCTTCACACCCCGCATCATCGAAAGCGCCATTGACCTGTACTCCGGGTCTATTTCCACCCGCCACAACCTCAATAAGCTCAACGTGGAATGGGGAGCTGCGCTATCGCGGGTAGTAGGCGAGACGCCCTACGATTTTCAACTCGAATTCAGGGACCAATCCAGTCCTTTCCAACAGGAAGTGTATTCCCGCAGGAACCAACCCGCCAACTTCTTCGACTACATCACCAGTGATGGCAGCAAGGACTACCTGCAAGAGGCACGCTCGATCAGCAGCGGCAACAGCGAAGATATTGTTTCGGCTTTTGTCAATTTCACCATGCCAATCCTCCAAAAAGACAACCTCAGCGCGACCTTCAAGTTCGGCGGCAAAGCCATTTCCAGTACCAAGGAAAGAACCTACGATGAGTCGTTTGAGAAGAACTACTACCTCCGCCCCAATACCTATTTCCAGCCTTTCAACTCCGAAGGGATGGGCGCCCTGGGCATTGATCCGACGGGGAGCTTCTACTACAGTATGGCCAATTTCACAAACCAGAACCAGATCGACTTTCTGCGGCAGAACGGCGAATCGGCCACCCTGCTTTCGTCCTTCAACCAGGACCTCCTGCGGCAGTTCAAGACCACCTTCGAAGATGACCTGCGGCCCGACCGGTACGGGAGAGTCAACAATTACGACCTGACCGAACGGGTTTACGCCACCTACGCCATGCTGAAAATCAAACTGGGCCAAACCTTGACGGCTATTCCCGGTTTCCGCTACGAGTATTCGGACAACACCTACAATGGTATTTATTCGGACCTCAGTGGTGACTTTGGCGAGAGCGGCGCCCTCAACGACGTGACCGTTGACCGGAACTACGGCATTTTCCTGCCGCACCTACACCTGAAGTTTAAGCCCCGCGACTGGGTGGATTTCCGGGCATCGTACTCCACGACGCTGGCGCGCCCCGACTACGACTACGTGGTACCCTTTACGGTGGTCAATCGCTCCAGCGACCTGGTCATCACGGAAGGCAATCCCGATCTTAATGCGTCGATTTCGACCAACTACGATTTTTACGCCACCGCTTACTCCGGAAAACTGGGGCTGTTTTCCGTAGGTCTCTTCTACAAAGACATCCAGGACGCTTTCTACCCTTTCATTGTGGGACTGAACAATGACTCGCTGGCGGTGGCCTACGGCTTCGCAGCCACGGGCTTTGGTGGCGCCGAACTGACCACCTACACCAACTCGCCCCAGTCGAACGTGCGCGGTATTGAGTTTGATTTGCAGTCGAACCTGAACTTTCTGCCCAAGCCTTTTGACGGGTTGGTGCTCAACATCAATTACACGCGTTTGTTTTCCGAGACCACCGTCAATTCCTTCTACGAGGAGACTACCTTCCGCGGCACCTTCCCCTTCATTTTTGCGGTGGTGGAAGTGTTCCCTTTTCAGCGCAAGGTGAATCTGGTGGGCCAGGCCAGGCACATTCTCAATGCCTCGTTGGGGTATGATTTCAAATCGTTCTCCATGCGGGTGTCCACTTCTTACCAGGGTACCAAGCTGTCGGGCTACAGCTCTTCGTCGGACAAAGACACTTACAACCTGGGATTCTGGCGCTTTGATGCCGTCTTAAAACAACGGTTCAACAACAACTTCAACATATTCCTCAACCTCAACAACATTTCCGGACAAGAGGATGTCAACTTCTTCCGCTCCGAAGACCTGGTGACTTCTATTGCCCGCTACGGCGCCACGGCGACGATTGGTGCAGAGTACATCTTCCGTTAATAACTAATTATTCAAACACATTAAAAATAATTAAAATGAAAACACATTACATTGCTTTCCTTTCGCTGATGTTGCTGGCCTTAGGTTTATCGGCCCAATCCATTGCCGTACCACCCAATTTGAATGGGACAGCAGGGTTTCCGTTCACTTATCTGAGCGACTTTATTGATGCCGACACCTCGGCTGCCGGTGAGCAACTGCACGACACCTACCTGCTGCAAAGAGGCGCACTCTACTTCTTCACGGGCGAAAAAACCTGGACCTTCGACGTGAACCTGGTAGCTACCGGCGACGAGGCACTTGGTCAGCCCGTGGTTTCCCGTGCCAACGCGGCCGGCGGTACCGCACTGGCGCCCATGTACCGGGGCTTCGGCAGTTTTACCTGGGATGGCATTTACATCATCATGGGTGAAGAAGGCGCAGATGCCGCCGCGTACGAAACGGCGCCTTTCCGGCCGGAAGGCAGCGACAAGCGGTTTATCTTTACCAACTGTACCATCGAAAAAAGCCGCCAGGGTACCATCCGGATCGAGGGCGACAACACGAAAACGTACATCACCAATTGTGAAATCAGAAACTTCGGCGACTTTGAACGCTTCCAGGGCAACGGCCGGATTGTGGACACGCGCGACAATTTCACCGACAGCGTCGTGATCAGCAACTGTGTCATGTACAATATCGTGGACCGCATCTTCATTGGCTTCCGCCAGCAAGGCTTGAATTACTTTGAATACACGAACAACACCCTGTTCAACCACATAGGTCGCCACGGGCTGATTCAGTTGAAAAACACGCGGGAATCGGTCATCAAGGACAACATTTTCATGAACCCTTCCATGATGGGCACCTCGCCGTTTTTGGCGAACGAGCAAATTGCTCACGTCAACGAAACCAACTACCTGTTCTCGATCGACACCATGGTGGCCGGTGCGTCTATTGACATGAGCAACAACAATGTATTCTGGACGGATGACGTCCTGAACTACTACGCGACTTTCGATTCTGTTACCCAGCCCATGGTGCTGAGCCCGGAGTTTGCAGCCATGTTGGCGAATCCTGCCGACGCCTATTTTTCCGAAGTGCTGGAATTGAACAACGTACCTGATCGTGCGCCACTGATTCAGTATTGCCGGGAAGCTGTTACGTACCGGGATTCGGTGGGTATTACGGACATCATGGTGGAAGACATCAGCCTGGCCAACACCCCTTTTGACAAGGGCTACCTCTTTGATTTCAACCTCTTTGATCCTTGTTACGACATCACCTCTGCCTCGGCTACGGCAGCCAGTGATGGGTTAGGGCTGGGCGTACGGTTCTTGTGTGACTACTCGGTAGGTACCCAAAACGTGGCGTACAACCCCGCATTGAATTTAAAATCGGCCCCCAATCCGGCGAGCGATTTCACGCAGTTGACGTACAACCTGAACCAGGCCAGTCACGTGAACCTCACCGTTTTTGATATGAACGGCAGAACGGTAACTACCCTCCAAAATGGCCAACTGCCACAAGGGGTACACACCGTGACCTGGAACAATTTCAGCAATGTACCTACGGGTATGTACTTCGTCAATCTCCAGACGGAGGAAGGCCGCATGTTCATCCGGGTCGTTAAGCAATAACATTACACCAAGCTGAGGAGCTGTCTTAAAACATGCGTAACCCGCCCCTTTAAGGCAGCTCCTTTCTTATTCCCCACTATGAAAATATTTATTCCTTCCATTCTGACTATCCTCTGGATGGTTTGCGCGGCCTGTAGCCCCACTTCTGGTGCGGCGGTGGGTGAAGTGCCCCTCCCTTCGGACCCGAAAGACCAGCTCACCGAACTGTCTGGGCGGATGCTGGCCTACCTCCCCCAGATGCCACTGGATTCGTTAGCCATTCCCCGCACCACCGAGCCCGACGGTACCTTGAAAGGTTCCAATTCCAAAAGTTGGACCAGCGGCTTTTTTCCCGGCATCCTCTGGCAACTCTACCATTTCAGCCAGGACAAACAACTCCAACAAGCCGCCCAGGCCTGGTCGGCTTTTGTAGAAAAAGAAAAATGGGACAAGGGTACGCACGACCTGGGCTTCAAAATCTACTGCAGTTTTGGGCAGGCCTGGAAGGCTACCCAGGACGCACACGCCCGCGACGTTTTTGTCAGGGCAGCCCGCACACTTTCTACCCGCTACAACCCTACCGTGGGCGCCATCCGTTCGTGGGACCACCATGAACACCTCTGGAAATATCCCGTCATCATCGATAACATGATGAATTTGGAAATGCTGTTTGAAGCGACCAAGGTGACGGGCGACTCCAGTTTTTACCACATTGCCCGGCAGCACGCCCTGACGACGTTGCACAACCACTTTCGGGCCGACAACAGCTCGTACCACGTCGTAGATTACGACACCATCACGGGAGCAGCCGTGCAAAAAAACACCCACCAGGGTTACAGCGACGAGTCGGCCTGGAGCCGGGGGCAAGCCTGGGGACTGTATGGCTACACCGTGGCCTACCGCTACACGGGCGAAGCCGTATTTTTGGAGCAAGCCCAAAAAATTGCGACGTTTATCTTTACGCACCCAAACTTACCCACAGATTTTATTCCCTACTGGGATTTCAACGCCCCCCGGATTCCGAACGAACTCCGCGATGTGTCTGCCGCTGCGGTGGCGGCATCTGGCCTGCTGGAACTGCGCCACTACACCCCCAAAAACGCCACGCAGTACACCGAATGGGCCCAGCGGATACTGGCCAGCCTGGCCACCGACCGGTACCAGTGCCATACTGCCCCATTTTTTCTGCAACACAGTGTCGGTAGTATTCCCGGGGAATTCGAAGTGGACACCCCCATTATTTATGCCGATTACTACTACGTAGAAGCGTTGTTGAGGAGCCTCGAAGATTAGCTTAATTCCGGCACCGTAATCCACCCTTATTGAACCATATAACCATTAGACAATGAATAATAAAATTTTCCTGGGTTGCTTATTGGTGGGGTTATGGGGTGTCATGTCCAGTAACAACATAGGGTCGTTGAGCCAGCCTTTGCCCCGGCGAATCATTAAAAACATCAGCGCGGATTGGCAGTACCTGGAAAACAACCTGGTGGATGTCCGAATGCTCAAAGACCAAAATGCCTGGCAAAACGTCGATTTGCCCCATACCTGGAACCAGTGGGATGTGATGGACCTGTTGCCGGGGTACCGCCGGGATGCCAGTTGGTACCAAAAAGAGATTTTTGTAACCCATTACGAACAGGCACATTATCTACTTTATTTTGAAGGCGCCAATATCAGTTCCGAAATCTACGTCAATGGCCAATTAGCCGGCACCCACGTGGGAGGGTACGTCGGCTTTAAAATTGACCTCACGGACCTGGTAAAAAAAGGACAAAAGAACACCCTCAGCGTACGGGTAGACAACAGCTACAACCCGGCGATTATTCCGTCCCAAAAGGCCGACTTCTTCATCTACGGGGGGCTGACCAGAGATGTCTGGCTGGAAATCCTGCCCGCCCTTTATTTGAAAAACATTGCGGTGAGTACGCCCCAGGTTTCGGCGGCAAGTGCGGAAACCTCCCTCCAGATCCAGTTCAACGACCCCGCTCTCCTAACGGCTGATTTGACGGTAAAAAGCAGCATCATAGCGACGGCATCGGGGAAGGTAGTCGCCGAAAAAACCACCTCCGCCCAGGCAGCCAGCCGGGGGGCGTGGTCACTCCCGACGGTAGTCGACCCGCAACTCTGGTCGCCCGACCAGCCCAACCTCTACACCGTGGTGACCCAACTTTTGGCGGGCCAGCAAGTAATCGACGAAAAAACCGAAACCATTGGCTACCGCTGGTACCACTTTGAACCGCACGGCGCATTTTTCCTCAATGGCCAGCAACTGCTCCTGCGGGGTACCCACCGCCACGAAGAATACGCCGGCTACGGCGCCGCGATGCCCAACGCCCTGCACCGCCAGGATATGGAACAGATCAAGGACATGGGGGCCAACTTTGTGCGCCTGGGCCACTACCCGCAAGACCCGGAAATTTACCGCGCCTGCAACGAATTGGGCCTCATCGTCTGGGACGAACTGCCCTGGTGCCGCGGCGGGATGGGCGAAGCGGAGTGGCAGACCAATACCGAGCGCTTGCTCACCGAACAGATTCAGCAAAATTACAATCACCCCAGCATTATTTTCTGGTCGGTAGGCAACGAAATTTACTGGCTGCCCGACTTCGAAGACGGCGACTACGAAGACCGCCTGAATGCCTACGTCACCCGCCTGAACAACCTGGCCCACCGCCTGGATCCGCAGCGGCTAACCGCCATCCGGAAATATTACGCAGGAGCGGACCTGGTCGATGTGTTTTCGCCCTCCATCTGGTCGGGTTGGTACGCTGGCGTGTACACCAACTACCAAAACACGCTGACCCAAAACCAGGAAAAATACCCCCAATTCCTCCACATGGAATACGGGGGTTCCAGCCACGTCGGCCGGCATACCGAAAATCCGGTGACCGGCGAAGGATCATTGAACGACGACGACTGGTCGGAGGTCGCCAATCAGGTAAATATCAAAAATATTGCCCAGAGCGGCGACTGGACGGAGAACTACATGGTCGATCTGTTCGACTGGTACCTGGGGGTATCCGAGCAGCAGCCGGATTTCGGGGGTAATGCCCAGTGGGCGTTCAAGGATTTCGGCACCCCCCTGCGACCCGAAAATGCCATTCCCTACATGAACCAAAAAGGACTGGTAGACCGGGCGGGCCAACCCAAGGACGCCTACTACGTGTACAAAAGCTACTGGGCCAAAACGCCCTTTACCTACATTGAATCGCATACCTGGACCGAGCGCAACGGCCCGCCAGACAAGCTGCGCAATATTTGTGTGTTCAGCAATTGCGAACAGGTGGAACTGGTGCACAACGGCAAAACCCTGGGCACCAGGGACCGTGTACTGGGTCAGTTTCCCGCCTGCGGCCTGAACTGGGACGTACAATTTGTGGAAGGAAACAACCTGCTCTTGGCCAACGGCTTGAAAGATGGAAAAATTATCACCACCGACACCCTGACGGTGGCCTACCGCTTTACCGCACCAGGCCAGGCCGACCACATCGCGCTGAGTAGCCAGCGGATGCCCAACGGCCACTACCTGATCGTGGCGACCATGCAGGACAAGCAAGGACGCCGGGTGCTGGACTACGAAAAGCCGGTATACTTTGCCCGCGATGGCGCCGGCGAACTGCTGAAAAACTACGGTACCCCTACGCGGAGTGAGGTGGTACAGATGGCCAACGGACGAGCGGCCATCGAATTGGTACCCGCCGCCCAGGGCAAAGCCGTTATAGAAGTCAGAAACCAGGATTTTAAAGGCAGCTATTTGGTGATTGACTTTTCGGAAGGGGCCCGCTAAAAGCCCCGACGCAGGCCCCTTTGGTGGCCCAACCACGCATTCAACCAACTTGTGCTGCTGGCTATTGAGGCCAGCTGAAGCACCAGCACTGGTCAACGCATCATTAAAAACGCACCCATGAAGCAGCTTCAATTCATACCCATCTTCTTCCTCATCGTTATCGGTCACTTCACCTGTGCGCCGGCCGTCAGGGAAAAGCCAGCCGCAGCGCCCCCCACCAGCGGGAAGCACACCCAGGCATTGCTCCTCACCCAACCTTTCGACTTCGACCCGACCGACAAGGACAAGGTCACGGGTGACTACGTGGCTCAAACCCAAATTACCGTCCCAGGCAATCTGGCTACGCAAAGCAAATGGATCATGTTTGAGGGCCCGGTTTTGGAAAACGACGTCATCGCCTACCGCTACTACGCCGACAGCCGCCACCGGTTCGACATTTATGGCAAAACGGTGGCCGACCTGGTGCTGGATACCGTCGGGTGGAACTACCACGACATCATGAACTGGGGATCCGACATCTTAAAAGTGGGCAATTCGCTGGGGTTGGGCAGCCCGGCGATCTGGTTTCAGGATTCGCTGTACACCCTATCCGAGTGCGCTACGAAAACCATTGAAATACTAAAAAACGAAGATTCCCTCTCCGTCATCCGAACCACGTTTAGAGGCTTAGATATCGCGGGAGAAAAAATTGACCTGATCCAGGATTGGAGCCTGGCAGCAGGCCATGCCGAATCGGCCATTAATTTGCGGGTGATCAACGGCGAATTGCCCGCGGGGATGTTTTTCGCCACGGGCATCGTTCAGCTTTTACCCACCGAGACGACCGGCCAGGCTTTCGGCCAATTTTATGCCTTCACCTGGGGTGCACAATCTTTTCACCACGAAAATTTAGGCATGGCCATCCTGGCCGCAGCCAAGTACCAGCCCACGGCGGTGGCCAATGACCTGAGTTATACCTATGTGTTCAGACATGCGAAAAAGGAAGTGCAATACCACTTTCTGGCCGCCTGGGAAAGAGACCGTAGCAAAGTTACATCCGCCGAAGCATTTCAGACTTTAATCCGCACGACCAGCCAACGGTTAGCACAGTAAATCCCGACATGAAGAAATTGATATTCATAAAAAACACATGGTACCTCTTGTTGTGCCTGGCGTGGGTTTTTCTGCCGGGCTGTACGCCTAAAGGGCCCCGCTTGACCAGTGAGATAGCCCAGGATAACGCTCAAATCGTCAAGGATGCCGATCGCTATCTTAAAGAAGCTCCCGTGACCATTACCGCCTACCGCGCGGAGAAAAGTGCGGGGGGGATCCACGATTATTTTTCGGAAGGCAGTTATTGGTGGCCCGATCCTGAAAACCCTACCGGTCCTTACATTCGCAAAGACGGCAACCGCAACCCGGCCAACTTCCGCAAGCATATCAAAGCCATGGGAGATCTTACCAACTGGGTAACCACCCTGACGGCAGCCTACCTGGTCACCGGCGATGAAAAATACGCCCACCACGCCATCAGCCATTTACAGGCCTGGTTTATCACGCCGGCAACCCGCATGAACCCCAGCTTGCTTTACGGGCAGGCGATCACCGGCATCGTCACCGGCCGGGGAATCGGTATCATCGACACCAGAAAGCTGATCGACGTAGCGAACAGCAGTCGGCTCCTGGCGCAAGCCGGCGTATTATCGGGCGCAACGCTGGCCGGTGTCAAAGATTGGTTCGATGCCTACGGAGATTGGTTGGTAAAACACCCTTACGGTATCGACGAACGCTATAACAACAACAACCACAGTACCTGGTGGGGCGCCCAGGTGGCGGCTTATGCCCTGCTAGCGGAAAGGGAAGATTTGCTGGACACCAGCCGCACGCAATTCAAAACACAGTTGGCCATCCAAATGGCCGCAGATGGTAGCTGCCCCGACGAACTGGCGCGCACCAAACCGTTTGGGTACAGCAATATGAACCTGGATGGTTGGGCCACCTTCGCGATTTTGGCTTCTTCCGACCAGGAGAACCTTTGGCAGTACCAAAGCCCCCATGGAACGCTAAAAAAAGCCATTGACTTTATGGTTCCTTATCTGAAAGACCCGGCCTCCTGGCCCTATCCGACGGCGTTGGAAACGCCGCTGAAACTGAAGCGTGCCGACTATTTGTTTTTTGCCGCCATAGGTTACCACGACCAGGCGTATCTCCGGCTTTGGCAAGAGTTGAAAAAAGAAGAAGCGACTAGCCACACCAATTTACTGTTGTGGCAAAAAATACTTTCCGATGAAAAATAAAAAAATCGGCTTCCTCCTGGTCGGCGTGTTGTGGCTTACGGCCTGCCAGCAGCAGCAGCCAGCAGGAACTCCGGAAACTGCGACCCTGGTCGTTGCTTTTGATACCCTGCAAATTATCGCCACCGCCCAGGCCTATTTGACCCAGGCACCGGTGCCGATCACC
Organism: Bacteroidota bacterium; assembly: GCA_003045895.1. Lineage (GTDB taxonomy): Bacteria > Bacteroidota > Bacteroidia > Chitinophagales > Saprospiraceae > Lewinella. Next base: position 78,678 of record PZPC01000004.1, on the reverse strand, counting down.
ACCACCAGTTGCCCCCGAAGCGCGGGCGGGCCGCACGACTTCTACTCCGAAGGCGACTATTGGTGGCCCAATCCAGCAGATCCGGCGGGGCCTTACATCCGTCGGGACGGGCAAACGAACCCCGAAAATTTCACGGCACACCGGGCGGCGATGCGCAACCTGAACCAGTGGGTGGCCGCACTGGTCGCGGCCTACCAGGTGACCGGCGACGAGCAATACGCCCGCCAGGCTATGGCCCACCTGAACGCTTTTTTCCTGGACCCCGCCACGCGGATGAACCCCAATTTGCTGTACGCCCAGGCCATCAAAGGCATCGTCACGGGCCGCGGAATCGGCATCATTGATACCATCCACCTCATCGAGGTCGCGCGGGCCATTGCCCAACTCGCCGCCCAGGGCTACCTGACGGGCGAACCTTTAGCCGGCCTGAAACAGTGGTTCTTCGACTATGCTACCTGGATGAACACCCACCCCTACGGCCTGGCCGAAAAAGACCACGGCAACAACCACAGCACCTGGTGGGCAGCCCAAATGGCCGCCTTTGCCCAACTGGCCGGGCAGGAAGAATTGCTGGAAGTAGCCCGGCAGCAATTCAAAAAACTGTTGTCGGCACAAATGGCGCCCGATGGTAGTTTCCCCGAGGAGATCAGCCGCACAAAACCCTACAGTTACACCCTGTTCAACCTGGAAGGCTACGCCGTCTTGTGTGAGATGGCCACTACGCCCCAGGAAAACCTCTGGTATTACGAAGGAAAAAATGGCAGCCTGGAGCGCGCCTGGAACTTTATGGTGCCCTTCATCAAAGACAAATCGAAGTGGATAAAACCGGCCGATGTACAGCATTTCGAGGACTTGCCCATTCAGTCGCCGGGGTTATTGTTTGCGGCCCGGGCTTACAACAACCCGGATTTCCTGGCCCTTTGGCAACAACTCAGCCCCACCCGACCCTCGGAAGAGGTGAACCGCACCTTTCCCCTGCGGGAACCGGTACTGTGGGTGAAATAGGAGCCGCTCCTCCTTTGTTTGTAAGCATGACTACAATACTGAAAAAATGAAAAAAATCCTCCTCTTTCTATTACTTTGCCTGGGTAGCCTGGCTACCCAGGCCCAGGTAACGTGTTCGGCAACGGCGGCAACGGGTAGTGGTTATTCTGCTTTTACCAATGCGGGCTTCGGGATTGAAGACCCCGATTGTGTCCACGCCGCTTTCGGTCCGCACATCACCCAGGTTTACGATGCCGAACTGGACCGCAACGTCTTTGTTTTTCACAGCCACATTGTGGCCGACAACGACCGCTGCCAGGTCTCCGACCGGGTTCGGATGGAAATTAAAGGTGGCCCGGGCACGGATGCGGAGTTGCAGCATAACCTGGGCGATACGTCTTACTACCGCTGGAAGTTTCGCCTGGACGAAAACTTCGTCGGTGCATCTTCCTTTTGCCACATTTTCCAGAACAAGGCCGTCGGAGGAGCCGACAGCGGCTTTCCGATCCTGACCCTCACGCTGCGGACCAATATCCTGGAGCTCAGACACAACGGTGGCGACACGGGTACCGACCTGGGTGTGCTGGCGCAAGCCGATCTGGCCCTCTTTCGCGGAAAATGGGTGGAAGGTTACCTCGAACAGGTGCACCGCGAAACGGGCGAACTTGTGCTTACGCTGAAAGATATGCAAACCGGGACCACCCTGCTCACCTACAGCAACAGCAGCATTGACCTGTGGCGCACCGGTGCCACCTACAACCGCCCCAAGTGGGGCATGTACCGCCTGAAGAATGATGTCTTACAGGATGAAGACATCCGCTTTGCCGATTTTTGCGTGTCGGAAGTCGCGAGCGCCCTTTGCCCTGGGGAAGCCGTTTTGCAACCCGACCCGACCACCACCCGGGAACAGACCGGCCGAAGCAGCATTCGCCTTTTCCCGAATCCAACGCAGGAGCAGTTGCATATAGCTCTCGGTGAAAACCAAACCGGTACCGGCCAGCTTTTCACCCTCGCGGGCCAACCCATTGGCCAGGCGTTTGCCATACCTGGCCAAATACACCTGGACGTAGCGGGCTACGCCAAGGGCATCTACGTGCTGACGATCAAGCTGAAAAACGGTGAGCCGGTTAGTATAAGATTTATTTTAACCTAAAAACGGGTAAAAAAAGTGCGTAAATTTTGTGTTCAAAAAACAAATCCATGCAAGGAAAAGTAGCAGTCATCACGGGAGGAAACGGCACGCTGGGTAGCGCGTTTGCCAAAGGATTGGCCGAGGCCGGAGCCACCGTGTTTATCCTGGGAAGAAATGCGGAGAAATCGGCAGCAAAGGTCCGCGAATTTAAAACGCTGGGCCTGACAATCCAGGCCATCACCTGTGATGTATTGAACGAAGCAGAAGTGCAGGCGGCGGTAGCCACGGTGTTGGATCAGGCTGGCCGGGTCGACATTTTAATCAACGGCGCTGGCGGCAATATGCCGGGCGCCACCATCCAACCCGACCAGTCGGTATTCGATATCTCCATTGACCAGTTTCGGCAGGTGAGCGATTTGAACGTCGTAGGCACCGTTATTCCATCCATTGCTTTTGCCCGACCGATGGTGGCGCAAGGCAAGGGGTGCATCATCAACGTCTCTTCCATGTCGGCCCAACTGCCGCTGACCCGGGTGGTCGGTTACTCGGCCGCCAAGGCGGCTGTCGACAATTTCACCCGCTGGCTGGCCGTAGAAATGGCCACCAAATACGGCGAAGGTATTCGTGTGAACGCCATCGCCCCCGGCTTTTTCATTGCCGAACAAAACCGCCGTTTGCTGCTGAACGACGACGATACCCTGACGGCCCGCGGCCAGACCATCATCAGCCAGACGCCTATGAAAAGGTTTGGCCATCCCGACGAGCTGATCAGTACCATCCGCTGGCTGTGTGACGACCGTTCGTCTTTTGTGACGGGTATTGTCGTGCCGGTAGATGGTGGCTTTGGGGCCTTCAGTGGGGTCTAAACCGGCTTATTTTTTTAAAAAACAAACAGGGCATCACCAGAGGCAAAGTAGCGGATGATGTTGACCTTTTCAAATAACCTTCAGCAACCATGAGTACGATTAGTCACAACAAGCCCCCCCAATTGGAACAGACCTGGCGCTGGTACGGGCCCGCTGATCCCGTCAGCCTGGCCGATATCCGGCAAGCGGGCGCCACGGGCGTAGTCACGGCCTTGCACCAGATCCCCAACGGCGACGTTTGGCCGGTAGCTGCGATTCAGGAGCGGAAAGCAGCGATTGAAGCGGCCGGGCTCCGGTGGTCGGTGGTCGAAAGTATTCCCGTACACGAAGACATCAAGCGGGCCACGGGCAACTACCTGGCCTACATCGAAAACTACCGGCAGAGTATTGTCAATTTGGCCACCTGCGGCATCCACCTCGTTACCTATAATTTTATGCCCGTTTTGGACTGGTCGCGCACCGAGCTGGACTACCCCATGCCGGACGGTTCTACCGGTTTGTTTTTTGAAAAAGCGGCCTTTGCTGCTTTCGACTTATTCCTCTTGCGCAGGCCCAACGCCGCCCACGATTACACCGCTGCCGAACAGCAGAAGGCGGCCCAACGCTTCGCTACCATGGACGCCGCCGCACGGGACAAACTGACGCAAAACATCATCGCCGGCTTACCGGGTGGCACTACGGAGGGCGTACTGGAGCTGGAACAATTCCAGGCCATCCTGGACACCTACAAAAACATCGACGCCGATACGCTGCGGAACAACCTCGTTTTCTTCCTCCAACAAATCATGCCCGTGGCGGAAGCGGCCCAGGTAAAAATGGCTATTCACCCCGATGATCCGCCCTTTCCATTGCTGGGCCTGCCCCGGGTAGTGAGCACCGAAGCCGACGCCCGGTACCTGCTGGACGCCGTGGATTCGCCGAACAACGGCCTCTGCTTTTGTACGGGTTCCTTCGGGGTACGGCCAGACAACGACCTGCCAGAAATGGTAAAAAACCTGGGATCTCGCATCCATTTCATCCATCTGCGCGCCACCAAACGCGACGCCGACGGCAACTTCTTCGAGGCCAACCACCTGGAGGGCGATGTGGACATGTACACCGTCATGAAAAACTTACTCGCCGCTGCCCGGCAGCAAAATTGCAGTATCCCCATGCGCCCCGACCACGGCCACAACATGCTGGACGACTTGCACAAGCAAACGAATCCCGGCTACTCGGCGATTGGCCGGCTGCGGGGCCTGGCGGAATTGCGGGGCCTGGAATTGGGTATATTGAAATCAATGGAAAACTAGCAAAACGATGACCAAGTCATTTTTGGATGATAATTTCTTGTTGCACAACGCCCCTGCCGAGCAGTTGTACCACACCTACGCCAAATGGCTACCGATTATCGACTACCACAACCACCTGTCGCCGGAAGAGATCGCTACGGATAAAAACTTCGCGAATATAACTTCGATCTGGCTCCACGGCGACCACTACAAGTGGCGGGCCATGCGGGCCAACGGCATCGACGAAGCCTACATCACCGGGGCCGCCAGCGACCAGGAAAAATTCCTGAAGTGGGCCGCCACGGTGCCCTACACCATGCGCAACCCGCTCTACCATTGGACCCACCTGGAACTGCAGCGCTACTTCGGCATTCGGGAGCTGCTCAGCCCCCGAACGGCGGAAGCCATCTACGCGCAAACCAGTGCGGCTTTGCAAAGCGCCAGTTATTCTACCCAGGGCCTGTTGCACAAGATGAAGGTAGAAGTGGTCTGCACGACCGACCACCCCACCGACAGCCTGGCATTCCACGAGCAGGCACAGGCCGCCGGCGGCGCGTGCCAGCTGCTGCCGACCTTCCGGCCCGACAAATTCGTGGTCATCGACGGGGAGGATTTTCTCGTCTTTTTAGCCAAACTGGAGGAGGTGACTGGCCACGCCATCCCTTCTTTCGACCACCTTCTGGCGGCACTGGAAACCCGCGTTGATTTTTTTCACGCCCGGGGCTGCCAGCTGGCGGATCACGGATTGACGCAGTTGTACGCCGTCGATTTCAAAGGGCGTCAACCCGACGCCATTTTACAAAAACGAATAAAAGGAGAACCGATCAGCGCGGCCGAAAGCCAAACCTTCCAGACGGCCATCCTCTACCACCTCGCCAACATGTACCACCAGCGCGGCTGGACGATGCAGCTACACCTGGGTGCCATCCGCAACAACAACAGCCGCTTACTGAACCGCGTAGGGGCGGATGTGGGTTGCGACAGTATTGGCGATTTCCCCCAGGCTGCTGGCCTGGCGGCCTTCCTCAACCGCCTTGATGCCGAAGAAAAGCTGCCCGCCACGATCCTGTACAACCTCAATCCTGCCGACAACGAATTGTTTGCAACCATGATGGGAAATTTCAACGACGGCAGCAAGGCCGGCAAAATCCAGTGGGGGTCGGCGTGGTGGTTTCTGGACCAGAAAGACGGAATGGAAAAACAACTCAACACCCTTTCCAACATGGGCTTACTGAGCCGCTTCATTGGGATGCTGACGGATAGCCGCAGTTTCCTGTCGTTCCCCCGCCACGAATACTTTCGCCGGATCCTCTGCAACTTGCTCGGGCAGGATGTACAGCGCGGCGAATTGCCCAATGACGTGGAATGGCTCGGTGAGATGGTGACGAACATTTGCTACAAAAACGCCCAACAGTACTTTCGCTTTTAACCCAGCACCTCAACCGGAATCTATGAAAACATTTTTTTACCTCCTATCTTTTTTGCTGCTCCTGGTAGCTGGTTCGTGCCAGCAGATCGGACAGCAAAAGGTCGTCTACCTGGCGCATACCCTGCCCACGAGCCACCCCGTACACCGGGGGATGGAAGTGTTTGCCCAACAGGTATTGGAAAAATCGGGGGGAAAACTGGCCGTGAAGATCTTCCCTGACGGGCAGTTGGGCTCGGAGCGCGAAGTACTCGAATTGCTGCAAATCGGCAGTATTGCCATGACCAAAGTCAGCGCCGCCGCTATGGCCAACTTCGCCCCCGAATACCAGGTCATGGGGGTACCCTACCTGTTTCGCGACAAAGCCCACCTTTTTGACGTGCTGGAAGGTAAAACCGGCGAAGCTATGCTGGAAGCGGGTAGCGAATACCTGTTGCGGGGCCTCTGCTTTTACGATGCGGGGAGCCGCAGTTTTTACACCAAAAACAAACCCCTCCAAACCCCTGACGATCTCCGGGGAATGAAGATCCGGGTGATGAGCCACCAAATGTCGGTCGACATGGTCAACGAAATGGGCGGCTCGGCAACCCCCATGGCCTACGGCGAACTGTACACGGCCCTGCAGCAGGGCGTAGTGGACGGCGCCGAAAACAACCCGCCGTCTTTTGTGACCTCCGGACATTACGAAGTGTGCAAATATTACACCCTCGACGAGCACAGCTCCATCCCCGACGTGCTGGTGATCGGCACGAAATACTGGGATACGCTGAATGCAGCCGAGCAGTCCTGGCTCAAGGAGGCCGCCAAAATATCGGCCGTGGCCGAGAAACAATTCTGGCAGGAAGACGTGGAAGCCTCGATGGCGAAGTTGAAAGCCGCCAACGTCCGCATTATTTATCCGGATAAGGCCCTGTTTGCCGAAAAAACCAAAGCCGTACTGGAAGCTTTCATTCAGGACCCCCGAATGAAAAAACTGGTTGAAGAAATTCAGGCCCAATAACCTAAACCGAAAAACATGACTAAAGTATACCAAACGATTAACCGGATCATTGAATTTTCGCTGGTCACCATCTTCGCGCTCCTGGTGCTGGATGTGCTGTGGCAAGTGTTTGGCCGCTACGTGTTGCAGCAATCCTTCTCCTTTACGGAGGAGTTTGCCCGCTTCGCGCTCATCTGGTTGGCCATCCTGGGCGCGGCTTATCTGAATGGCCAGCGCGAGCACTTGTCGATGGATTTCCTACTGCGGAAATTAAGCCCTGCCCGCTTAAAAAAGCGGCTGCAAATCATTGAAGTGCTGATGGGGCTGTTCGCCCTGGTGGTCATGGTCATCGGTGGGGGGAATTTGGTTTTCACCACCTTGTACCTGGGGCAAATTTCGCCGGCGATGCACCTTTCGCTGGGTTACGTCTACGCTATTGTCCCGATTAGTGGCGTGTTGATCCTGTTTTTTTCGGCGTATAATTTTTCCCATTACCACTCCCGTGACCTTTAAGTAATTGGTCAAAAAAAAACCACCACTTATGTCGATCGAAATCATCAGCATATCTCTTTTGTTCCTCACCTTTTTCGCGCTGTTGGGCTACGGCGTTCCGGTGGCTTACAGCATCGGAATTTCTACGACGGCAACGATGCTGTTGAACATTGCCCTGGTGCCCGGCATCACGACGGTGGCGCAGCGCATGACCACCGGTATTGACAGTTTTGCGTTGCTGGCCATTCCCTTTTTTGTTCTGGCTGGCGAGCTGATGAACCGGGGTGGCATTGCCAACCGGCTCATCGATTTTGCCAAATCGCTGGTGGGGAGTTTGCCCGGGGGGCTGGCCTATGTCAACACCCTGGCCGCCATGCTGTTTGGAGCGATATCGGGATCGGCGGTAGCCGCAGCTTCGGCCATCGGCAGCGTCATGACCGATCGGATGGAGGACGAAGGCTATCCCCGGCCGTTTAGCGCCGCCTTGAATATTACGGCTTCTACGACGGGGTTGCTCATTCCCCCGAGCAATGTCCTGATTATCTACGCCCTGGCCAGTGGCGGGGCTGCTTCGGTGGCCGCCTTGTTCATTGCGGGCTATTTGCCGGGCATTTTGGTGGGCGTAGCCCTCATGGTCGTAGCTGCCGTTATTGCCAAAAAGCGGAAATTCCCCCGTGGGGAACGCGTCGGTTTTGGTCAAATTTGGCGCGATTTCCGGCGGGCTTTTTTCAGCTTGCTGATGTTGGTCATCATCGTGGGCGGTATTGTAAAAGGTGTATTTACGGCTACCGAAGCGGCGGCCGTAGCGGTCTTTTATGCCTTGATCCTAGGCTTCAGCTACCGCACCATTTCTACTAAGGATTTGCCGGGCATCTTACTCACCAGCGCCCGCACAACGGCCATTGTCATGTTCCTCATCTGCACCTCGATGGCCATGTCGTGGTTGTTTTCTTTTGAAAGTATTCCGCAGTTGATGACGGGTTTCTTGCTGGAAACGGTGAGCAGCCCGGTGCTCATTTTTCTGCTGATCAACCTGACGTTACTCGTGGTGGGCACCTTTATGGACATGACCCCGGCGGTGCTCATTTTTACGCCCATCTTCCTGCCCGTGGTGACGCAACTGGGTATGAACCCCGTGCATTTTGGCATCATCATGGTCTTGAATTTGTGCATCGGCTTGTGTACGCCGCCCGTGGGGACCATCCTTTTTGTGGGGGCGGGCGTAGCCAAAATTTCCGTTTCCAGCGTGATTAAACCTTTGGCTCCCTTCCTGGCGGCCATGGTAGTGGTGCTGCTGCTGGTGACCTTTTTCTCGGGTATTTCCTTGTGGTTGCCGAGTTTATTTGGCTTGTAGACATCTGTTTTAAACATCAAAAAATAACCAATGAAAAAAATAGTAACCTTCGGTGAGATTATGCTCCGCTTAAGCCCGCCAGGTTGGCAGCGCTTTTCGCAGGCCAGCAGCTTTGAGGTCGTCTACGGCGGTGGCGAAAGCAACGTGGCGGTATCCCTGGCCAACTACGGTTTACCCGTCGAGTTTGTGACCCGCCTACCTAAAAACGACCTCGGTGATTGTGCCCTGATGGAGCTGCGCAAGCGCGGCGTCGGCACCGGACACATCGTGCGGGGTGGCGAGCGGCTCGGCATCTATTTCCTCGAAACGGGCGCCGTCAGCCGGGGCAGTAAAGTGGTGTACGACCGGGCCCATTCGGCCATTTCGACCATCGAAAAAGGGATGCTCGACTGGGAGGAGATCTTTGCCGACGCCCAGTGGTTCCACTGGACGGGCATTACCCCGGCGATCTCCCAACAGGCGGCCGACGTGTGTCTGGAAGCGATCCAGGTCGCCAATAAAATGGGCATCACCGTGTCCACTGATTTGAACTACCGCAAAAACCTGTGGCAGTACGGCAAATCGCCCGCCGAAGTCATGCCCGCCCTGGTGGCCGGCTGCGACGTCATCCTGGGCAACGAAGAAGACGCCGAAAAACACTTCGACATTCACCCCGCCGGCGTAGATGTGACGCAGGGGCATTCCATGGACGCGCAAGCCTACGTATCGGTTTGTCAGCAATTGATGGCGCGTTTCCCCCGGTGCAAAAAAGTGATCGTTACCTTGCGGGGATCCATTTCGGCCTCGCACAACACCTGGTCGGGAATGCTCTACGACGGGAAGCAGATGTACGGCGCACCAACGTACCAGATTACCCACATTGTGGACCGGGTAGGCGGCGGCGACAGCTTCATGGGCGGGCTGATCTACGGTTTGATTGCCTACGGGCAGGACAACCAAAAAGCGCTCGAATTTGCCGTGGCGGCCTCCTGCCTCAAGCACACCATCTTCGGCGACGCCAACCTCGTGACGGTTGACGAAGTAGAAAAGCTCCTGGCGGGCGATGCGTCCGGGAGGGTGAGTCGTTAATTTTTAAAATAAAAACCTTTTCAAACCAAATACAGTGGCAAAATTCACACGTATTCAAGTTGCGCAAGCCATGGCCGAAACCGGCATGGTTCCCCTTTTTTATCACGCGGACAGCGAAGTGAGCAAAAACATCCTGGCGGCCTGCTACCGCGGCGGCGCCCGGCTGATGGAGTTCACCAACCGGGGAGATTTCGCGCACGAAGTCTTCCGGGAACTGAGTAAATACTGCCGCCAGGAATTGCCGGAAATGATCCTGGGGGTAGGTTCGGTAACCGATGCGGGTACGGCCGCTTTGTACCTGCAACTGGGGGCCAACTTTGTGGTCACCCCTGTTTTGCGCGAAGACATTGCGCTGGTCTGCAACCGCAAAAAAGTACTGTGGGCACCGGGTTGTGCTACGCTGACCGAGATTTGCCGTGCCGAAGAGTTGGGCTGTGAGATCGTCAAGCTATTCCCCGGCGACGTCTACGGGCCGGGCTTCGTCAAGGCCATCAAAGGTCCCCAACCCTGGACCAGCATCATGCCCACGGGTGGGGTGTCGCCTACGCACGACAACCTCAAAGCCTGGTTCGATGCCGGCGTGACCTGTGTGGGGATGGGCTCGCAATTGATCTCCAGCACCCTTATTCAATCTGGCGATTACGCGGCATTAGAAGCCAACACCCGCCAGGCTTTGGCCATTATTCAATCACTGCGTGCTTAATTTTATACGATGAATGTGCTACAATCTTTTGACCTGACCGGAAAAACGGCACTCGTGACCGGCTGCAACCGGGGCATCGGCCAGGCCATGGCCGTGGCCATGGCCGAAGCAGGCGCCGATGTGATCGGTGTTTCTGCGGCCCTCCGCCCGCAGGGAAGCGACGTAGAAAAAGCGGTGACCGCGTTGGGCCGAAAATTCTCGGCCTACCAGGCCGACTTCGCCAACCGCACTTCGCTCTACACCTTTATTGAAGCCGTTAAAGCCCACGAAGCGCCCGTTGATATTCTCATCAACAATGCGGGAACGATCTTGCGCGCGCCCGCGGCCGAGCATTCCGACGAATTTTGGGACCAGGTCATCGAAGTGAACCTGAATGCCCAATTTATTCTGGCCAGGGCATTCGGCCGGGAGATGCTGGCCCGTGGCCGGGGGAAGATCATTTTCACCGCTTCCCTACTCACCTTTCAGGGGGGCATCACCGTGCCGGGCTACGCCGCCAGCAAGGGTGCCATCGGGAGTTTGGTCAAAGCGTTATCGAACGAGTGGGCGGGTAAAGGCGTTTGTGTCAATGCCATTGCCCCCGGCTACATTGCCACCGACAATACCGAGGCCCTGCGCAATAACCCCGAACGCAATACCGCTATCTTAGGTAGGATCCCGGCTGATCGTTGGGGCACGCCCGAAGATTTCAAAGGGCCGGCCGTCTTCCTGGCATCGGCTGCTGCTGATTATGTGAGTGGCGAAATTCTGGTCGTTGATGGCGGCTGGATGGGCAGGTAATTTGCGAAATTAAAACGAATATTAATCCAAAAAAATCAGATCATGCAACAACGCTACGAGTCCAATCCGCGCGAAGTAGAACGGATGAATACCCAGGAACTGCGCAACAATTTCCTGGTCGAATCGCTCTTCGTTACCGGTGAGGTGCACTTTGTGTACAGCCACTATGACCGGATTGTGATCGGGGGAATTGTACCTGTGGCCAGCCCCCTGGAACTGCCCAACTACGACGCCCTGAAGAGCGAATTTTTCCTGAAGCGGCGGGAAGTGGGAATCATCAATACCGGTGGCCCGGGAAGTATTGTGGCCGACGGCAAGACCTACGAGGTCGACAAGTTGAGCTGTCTTTATTTGGGTAAAAACACCAAACAGGTTCACTTCCATTCGGTTGATGCTGCTCATCCTGCTCATTTTTTCCTGTTCTCCGCTCCTGCGCACCAGGACTTCCCCAACCGCCTGTTCACCAAAGCACAAGCCCTTCCCGTGAGTCTGGGCGCCAGCGAAACGGCCAACCAGCGCACCATCTACAAATACATCCACGACGATGGCATCCACAGTTGCCAGGTCGTGATGGGGCTGACGGTGCTGACCCCGGGCAGCGTGTGGAACACCATGCCCGCCCATACCCACGATCGCCGCAGCGAAGTGTACCTCTATTTTGATGTCCCGGCCAACCAGGGCGTCATACACTTTATGGGCCAACCTACGGAGACCCGGCACATGTGGGTACAAAACAACCAGGCCATTATTTCTCCACCCTGGTCCATTCACGCGGGCGCAGGTACGACGAGTTACGCCTTCATTTGGGCGATGGCTGGCGAAAACAAGGACTTTACCGACATGGATTTCATTGAATTGCAGGGGATGCGGTAGTATTTTTTTGCGCCCGACCCGTGGGGGAATGGGGTAGCGGTGGGTCCGTCCCCAGGGCTGTCGAATTTGGAAAAATTTAATGCGTTTTGTCATAGCATCGTCCAGGTATAGGAGGGCGCCTGGAGGGGTTGTAAGTAGTGCGAAGTGCCGTAGGTACTTAATATTGGTAGAAAATGGCCAAATGGGTGCTTCCCGTGCCGTAGGTACGGCATGTAAATCAAGAGCACGCAAGCATATGCCGTACCTACGGCACGGCTAATCCGTCGGTGAAACAATTTTCTACCGATATCGCGTACCTAAAGGCACGCTTCCCTGATGTTTACGCGGAGATACCACGCAGCGAGAACCACTTTTCAGGAAAAAACCTACTGCTTTTATGAAGTGCTTTTATCATTCGCCCCCCCTGGGACCCATCGCTACCCCAATCACCATGGGCTATTCCTTCAACCGCACCCCGGTTCCGGCGGCATCCGCATAATGCAATTTGGCGTCGTCGTCGATCACCACCCCTACGGCCGGATCGTAGGACAACAGCAGGGCGCCGTCCATATCCACATAATCGAGCAGGGGCGCCAGGTGGGCAATGGCCGAAATGCCAACGGAGCTTTCCGTCATGCAGCCCATCATTACTTTCAATCCCAGCTCGCGGGCCTCCGCGATCATGCGGCGGGCGGGCGTCGGGCCCCCACATTTCACCAGCTTGATATTGATGCCGTCAAAATAACCGGCACAGCGGGCCACGTCGGCTTCGACGTGGCAACTTTCATCGGCAATGATGGGCAGCACGCTACCCGCCAGGGCTATTTTGTGATCGGCCCAGGCATCGGCTTTTTGAGGTTGTTCGATGAACTCTACGCCCAGGTCCCGCAATTCGTGGGAATAGGCAATGGTTTGCGCCGCCGTCCAGGCTGTGTTGGCATCCACGCGGAAGACGGCATCCGTTTCGACGCGGAGGGTGCGGATAATCTCCAGGTCGTGGTCGGTACCCAGCTTGATCTTGTACAGGGGCCAGGGCTTCTCGTGGAGTTTGGCGACCATTTCGGGCAAAGTAGCCCGCCCGATGGTAAAGCTGGTGGTGGGCACCAGCGCCGGATCGAGGCCCCACATGGCGTAGAGGGGTTGGCCGTGGCGGCGGGCCCAGAGGTCGTTGGCGGCCATATCCAGGGCACAGCGTACGAAAGAATCATCCGGGAGGCGTTGTTCCAGTTCGGCATAAAACGCTTCGGGCGTAGTGAGTGTATAAGTGGCCAGCCAGGGGCGCACCCGCTCCAGGGCGGCGAGCATGCCCGCCATGGTGACGCCGTAGTAGGTGGTGACGGTGGCTTCCCCGTAGCCGGTATGGCCAGCCGCATCGCGAAGGGCTACGATGAGGGTGGGTTGCACCGTCCGCGATTCGTGGCTGATGGTGAAGGTGTGCCGCAGGGGCAGGTCGAACGGGTGGATGGTTAACTGCATAGCAATGGTAAATAACAGGAACGGTGCCTGACAACAAAATAAGACCAAAGGAAAAAATATTTTAACACTTGTGCAACCCTGGTGGAAGCCCCTTGTCCTTTGAAATGTAAGCAATCAACTATCACCCGACTGTAAATTGAGGGTTTGTCGGAAAAGCTGTCGGCATTTCCTTAATTTTAAACCTCAAACACCAGCTGGATTTTCCAGGTAAGTTGTTTAAAAATCATTCCCCGGTGGAATGTTAATATTTGGTCATGAAAAGCAATAGGGCCAGTTTGGACTACGTAAACACGCATCGAGACCTCATTGAGCAATGTCAGCTTGGCGATCGCCAGGCCCAATTTGCCCTCTACAAGCACTATAGCCGTGCCATGTACAATGTTTGCTTACGGATGCTGGCCAATGACCACGACGCCGAAGATGTGCTACAAGTTGCTTTTGTGCAAGTGTTCCGCAAGATTGATACCTTCCGCTTCGAAAGCGCCATTGGCGCCTGGATCAAGCGAATCGTGATCAACAATTGCATCAACTTTTTGAAACAGCGGAAGCTGAAATTTTCCGAATGGGATGCGACCCTTGACCCCGTTGACGAATCTTCCGAACCGCCAGTTCCGGCCGGGTTGGATGTACAGTGGGTAAAACGGGCGATGAATGAATTGCCCGATGGTTACCGGACGGTTTTCAGCCTCTACGCCCTGGAGGGTTACGACCACCAGGAGATTGGCGAAGTGTTGGGTATTACCGAAGCCACGTCAAAATCGCAGTATTGCCGGGCCAGAAAACGATTGAAAGAAATTTTACAATCACAACGCACCATGTTCGACTAACCGACCTGGTGTTTTAGGATAAAGCGAGTGAAAATGCAACACAACGATTTAGAACAATTCATCCACGACAACCGGGATGCGTTTGATGACGCCTATCCCAGTCTCAAACTCTGGACGGAAATCGAGCGCGAGCTCGATGACAAGACGCCCGTCCGCCAGTTGCGCACCACCCGGCCGTGGTACCAGGTAGCTGCCGCCATAGCCTTCCTGCTCTCCCTTGGTGGAGTTGGCGGTGCCTACCTCAACAACCTACAGACGTCGCAACCCGTTGCCCAGCAGGTGCTGGATGAAATTGCGCCAGATTTTTCCGAAATGGCACAGTACTACAACCAGCTGATTGACCAGAAATACGCCAAACTAACCACCTACACGACGGATCCGGAGATCGACGCCGATCTGGCTCAGATGGATCAGGCCATGCTCGACCTACGCGCCGAACTGGCTCAGGCTCCTCGGGGCCGGGAAGAACAAATTGTGCAGGAACTGATCGAAACCTACCGCTTGAAATTGCAAATTCTTGAACGTATCCTCGATCGGATTGAGGAATCGAAACCAACTAACCGTACACCAAACAATGATAACCACGATGAAACCAGTATTTAAACTACTCCGAACATGCGGCCTATTGGTGGTGGCCCTGATGGTGGTAAGCCAGGTAAAGGCCGCCACATCTCCTTCGGTCAGGGAGTTTTCCAAAACCATCAACAAACAATTTAATATCACCTCCGATGGTCTCGTCAATTTGTCCAATAAATATGGCAAAATCGACATCAAGACCTGGGAACAAAAAAGCGTACGCATCTCGGTAAAGATCGTGGTGAACGCCAAAGATGAATCTGCCGCCCAAACTACCTTCGATCGCATCAACATCAATTTCTACAACTCAGCGAGTTCCGTAGGTGCCGAGACCGAAATTGCGGACAAGAAGAGCAGTTGGTGGGATTGGGGCAACAACAGTGACGAATTCTCCATCAACTACGAAGTGTACATGCCCGCCAGTTGCAACCTGGAAGTGATGGCCAAATACTGCGACGTCTTTGCCGCAGCTATCGTTGGTAAAGGGGAGTTTTCGATCAAATACGGTAACGTAAAACTCGACGGACTGGGCGAAGACAGCTCTATTGAGTTGGCCTACGGCAACGGCACCATCCGCAAAGTCCGCGACCTGGGCGTCAACCTGGCTTACGGCAACCTGGATGTGGGTGAAGCCAGTGACGTCAATATCGATGTGCGCTACGGCAACTTCGGCGTCGAACGCGCTGGCGACATCATCAGCGAATCCCGCTACTCCAACTTTAAATTGGGTGAAATCCGCGAATTTCGCAACAACGGCAAATACGACAATGTCGAAATTGGCTTTGCCGAGGAGGTCGTCTGCGAAACCCACTACACCAACGTACAGGTTGGTCGGCTGTCCCGCCGCCTGAGCCTCGACATGGCCTACGGATCGGCCAAAACCATGCAGGTGGACGCTGGCTTCAGCGAGATCAACCTCAATGGCCGCTATACCGATTTTAAGCTCTACATGGGCAACGGGGTTGCTTGTACGTTGGACCTGACGGGCAACTATGCCGATATTCGCCTGCCTTCGTCGGGGGTCACCACCAGCTACGACGCTCAGAATGGCAATTCCCACCAGGTACGTGGCACCATGGGCAGCGGCGGTAAGAGCACCATCATCGCCCACATGAGCTACGGTGGAATTACGGTGGCTAAGAACTAAGCGCCTGGCTAGGAGCCTGGAATTCACCGGGCAATACGACCTGGTATGTCTCTAAAGAAGAGGCTGTCTCAAGAGCATGAGACAGCCTCTTTTTTTTGGTCTGCAACCAAGCGCCAAGCCTGGCTTTTAGGGGGTCGTGCCCTAGGGTTGTCGAATCTGGAATTAGATAATATGATCAACAACGTTTTCTTCTAAAGTTGGTTCTCGCGCCTGCCACGTCTTCAGCATGGGCGCCACAGCGCAGCAACCTGCCACGTCTTCAGCGTCGGCGGCTCGCGCCTGCCACGTCTTCAGCGTGGGCGAAAGAGCTTGCCACGCTTTTTAGCGTGGGCGGGGGATGGGTTTTCTTGAATGCGCCATTTCGGATAAATATCGCGATAACGCATTAAATATTTCCAGATTCGACAGCCCTGGGGTCGTGCCCCCGCTATCGCAGGGTCACCGGGTCGTCCGCTCTTAGCCCTCCTGCGTCGGGCTACCGCTACCACCCCTCGCCCGATAAGTCGTCTGTCCGGGCAAACAGGTCACCCCTTCCACCGCAACGCTGCCCAGGCTTTCTGCTGCTTGTCGTTGAGGAAGGTCCAGGCGATGACCCGGCTGGTCTTATTGCCCTGCCCCATGGGAATGGTTTGGACATCGTGGGCTTTGAATTTGTCCAGCACCTTGTAGATAGCGGGTAAATGACTCTCCTGTGCCACCAGGCTCGTAAACCAGAAACAGGAGGTCGCAAATACGGCGCTTTCGCGAACCATGTCCACGATAAAGCGTTCCTCGCCACCTTCGCACCACAGTTCGTGGCTTTGGCCCCCAAAATTGAGGGTCGTCTGGTCGGCTTTTTTACGGCCTAAATTTTTCAGCTTACGGCGGGCGAGGGCCTGGGCTTCGGCCGCGGAAGCGTGGAAAGGCGGATTGCAAATGGCAAAGTCAAAATACTCCCCCGCCTCCAGGGCCCCCCTGATAATCGCATTTTTGTCTTTTTGCAACCGCAGACTGATCTTGTCGGTCAGGGTCGGATTGGCAGCCACGATCTTGCGGGCCGCACCAATGGCTACGGAATCAATATCGGTCCCGACGAAAGACCAACCGTAGAGCATACTCCCCAACAGGGGGTAGATTCCACTGGCCCCGACGCCGATGTCCAGGCCCATAATACCTTTCCCGCGGGGAATCTTGCCGCCGTTGCTGGTGGCCAGCAGGTCGGCCAGGTAGTGCAGGTAATCCGCCCGGGCTGGAATGGGTGGGCACAGATAGTTGGGCGGAAATGCCCAATCGTTGACCCCGTAGTGGTGTTTGATCAGGGCGGCGTTCAGCAGGCGCACAGCCTGGGGATCGAAGAAATCGATGGATTCATCGCCGTAGTTGTTCACCTTCACGTAGGGCGCGAACGCGGGCAGGGTAGCTACCAGTTGCTGCAAATCGTAGCGCTCCCGGTGCTTGCTGCGGGGGTGCAGGTTTTCTTTCTCGGCGGGATGTTCTCTTTTCTCGGGTTGCATAAGCGGGGGGCTAAAACAAACAACAATATACCGTTTAAACTTTAGATCGTGCCCAATGGTTGTACTAAACTTTTGTGGCGAAAAACCTTAGTCTACCGCCAGCTTGTAAGTAGGATCTTCCATGACGTTCACATCGATGATCTCATCTGCTTTATCGAGCAGGCGGCGGCAATCGGGGCTGAGGTGTTGGAGGTGGACCTTTTTGCCTACTTTGAGGTAGCGTTCGGTCATCTTATTGAGGGCTTCGATGGCCGACATATCCACCACCCGGCTTTCGGCAAAGTTGATAATGATTTCGTCGGGGTCATTGAGGACGTCAAATTTTTCGTTGAAAACGGTGACGGAACCGAAAAACAAGGGGCCGTAGATGTCGTAGTGCTTAACGCCATTTTCGTCGATGTGCTTGCGGGCGCGGATGCGCTTAGCGTTGTCCCAGGCGAAAACCAGGGCCGCAATGATCACCCCGACGATGACCGCCAGGGCCAGGTTGTGGAGGATGGCCGTGACGAGGGTAACCATGACCATGACAAAAATGTCCGACTTGGGCATTTTGTTGAAGGTCTTGAGGCTGGCCCACTCGAAGGTGCCAATGGCCACCATAATCATCAGGCCCGTGAGGGCAGCCATGGGTAGTTTTTCGATGAGGTTGGCCCCGAACATGATGAAGATGAGCAGCATGACCGCCGCCACGATACCCGACAGGCGGGCCCGTGCGCCCGCCGAGATATTGATGAGGCTCTGACCGATCATGGCACAGCCACCCATTCCGGAAAAGACGCCCGACAGGATATTGGCTGCGCCCTGCGCCACGGCTTCCTTGTTGCCGCGTCCGCGGGTTTCGGTGATTTCGTCGATAATGTTGAGGGTTAGCAAACTCTCGATCAATCCTACCCCGGCCATAATGGCGGCATAGGGAAGGATGAGCATCAGCGTTGCGAACGTGAAAGGAACGGCGGGAATATGGAACGGTGGAAATCCGCCCTGGATCTTGGCGATATCCCCTACCGTTTTGGTATCAATACCAAAAAAGACGACTACCCCAAAGATGAACAGGATGGCCACCAGGGAAGCGGGGATGGCCCGGCTCAGTTTGGGCAATCCCCAGATAATGAACATGGTGACCAATACCAGGCCGAGCAGGGTGTACAAAGGGGTACCGGTGAGCCAGGCGCCGGAAGCATCCTGGAACTGCACCAACTGGGAGCTGAAGATGATAATGGCCAGCCCGTTGACGAAACCAAAGATGACGGGGTGGGGAACCAGCCGCATCAGTTTGCCCAGGCGCAAGACCCCGGCCAGGACCTGGATGAGGCCTGCCAGGACAACGGTTGCGAAAATGTATTCTTTGCCATGTGACAACGCCAACGCAGCAATGA
The DNA here is from genome assembly GCA_003045895.1 of Bacteroidota bacterium. GTDB lineage: Bacteria > Bacteroidota > Bacteroidia > Chitinophagales > Saprospiraceae > Lewinella. Next base: position 59,876 of record PZPC01000004.1, on the reverse strand, counting down.
CTACTGCTACAGCCCCCGTAGCACCGGAAATCATGCCCGGGCGACCGCCGAATACGGCCGTCACCAGGCCCATCATGAAGGCTGCGTATAAGCCCGTAAGGGGGTCGAGGCCCGCGATGAGGGCGAAGGCGACTGCTTCGGGAATCAGCGCCATGGCCACCGTGAGACCAGAGAGGATTTCGATGCGGTAGTTGACGGTTTGGGTGAGGTCGAAGAGGTTGAAGTATTTTTTCATCGTTTTTTTGAGGTCGTGATGCGTCCATGAAAGTCGGGCTTTCAGGAGCTGATAAATGCCTGGTTATGGCGCGTAAGGTGCAGGGTAGTGCGCGTATTTTTTACTTAGGGGCGGCAAAGGTAATTATTACTGAGGGAAACCAATTATTAAAGCTTACTTTGTGGTCAATCCTACCCTATACGTGGTGTACTACGAACGCATCATGTACGCCGAGGAAGCATTTTTGCGCGAGCAGTACGGCCAGGCCTACACGGATTGGGCCAAACAGACCCCCGCCTTTGTGTGTGACTTCCGCAAGTGGAAGAAACCTTTGCACAGCTTCAGTTGGCGAAAGATTATCCGGCAGGAGAAAAGTGGTATCCTCAACCTGTTTTTGGTTATTTTCCTCTTCAAAGTCCTGGCCCACTTCATCACTTATGGCGTTTGGCAACTTTGGCAACCCTACTGGACGGTGGGCCTGGTGCTGGCGGCAAGCTGGTACCTGGTCATCAAAACGATCCAAAAAACGACTTCCTGGCTGACCCTCGACCGGCAACTCTGAAATAAATTCAAAAAAAAATAATAATTGGCCATTCACAACAAACACCCCTCACTATTGTCAAAAACGAAACCAAAGGCAAATAATAGCTACCTTTTGGACGAAAAAAAGCAATAACGCAGCTGCTACTTACTTGATCTTGAGCCTTTAATAAAAAATAAATGGCCTACTATTAGCATCTGGCCCAATAAAGTCGTACATTTGCACTTTACATAATACCATTAATAATTACCAATGCACAAAGGCACAGTAAAATTCTTCAATGATTCCAAAGGATTTGGTTTCATCAGTGAAGAGGGCTCCAACAAAGAATATTTCGTCCACATTTCTGGATTGATCGATGAGATCCGGGAAGGTGATACTGTTGAATTCGAATTGCAGGAGGGTAGAAAAGGACTTAACGCAGTAAATGTTAAAGTAATTTAATATTTGCTTCCTCCCTTTTTTATAAACGAGAAAAGCCTGGCATTGCTGCCAGGCTTTTCTCGTTTATAGCTATATGGTTTTCTTTAGTTCGAGCGAAAATTCGCTCTTTTGCCTTAAATCTCCTATCTTTCGCGGCGAGTATATTCTACGATCTCTTTTGAAACCATCGCTACATGTCTGCTGCTTATCCCCACTTACTGGCGCCCCTTGATCTGGGCTTTACCACCCTTAAAAACCGGATCCTGATGGGCTCCATGCACACCATGCTGGAGGAAGCCCCCGACGGTTTTGACCGGGCCGCTGTTTTTTACGCCGAACGTGCCCGCGGGCAGGTAGGGCTCATTGTCACGGGTGGCATTTCTCCCAATGAGGAAGGTTGCGTCGGTCCGCATTCGGCCATGCTGGTGACGCCCGCCGAAGTGATTGAGCACCGCAAGATCACCACTGCCGTACACGCCGAGGGCGGGGCCATTTGTATGCAGATTCTGCATTCCGGTCGCTACGGCTACCATCCCAAGCTCGTTGCGCCCTCGCCCATCCAGGCCCCCATCAACTTTTTCAAGCCCCGCGAACTCAGCGCCGACGAGGTAGAACGCACCATTGCCGACTACGCCCGGTGTGCTACCCTGGCCCAGGAAGCGGGCTACGATGGCGTAGAAGTGATGGGCTCCGAAGGCTACCTGATCAACCAGTTCATTGTCCAGCGCACCAATCACCGGACGGATGACTGGGGCGGCAGCTACGACAATCGCATGCGCTTCCCCGTGGAAATTGTGCGCCGGGTGCGGGCAGCCGTCGGGGATCACTTTATCATTATCTACCGCTTGTCTATGCTGGATCTGGTGGAAGGTGGCAGCACCTGGCCGGAGGTCGTGCAACTGGCCAAGGCCATCGAAGCGGCTGGCGCTACCATCATCAACACGGGCATTGGCTGGCACGAAGCGCGGGTACCGACCATCGCTACCCGGGTACCCCGTGGCGCCTTCAGTTGGGTGACGGGCAAACTCAAGGGCGAGGTGGGCGTGCCCCTGGTGGCCGTCAACCGCATCAATATGCCGGGTATTGCCGAAGAAATTCTGGCCACTGGCGACGCCGACATGGTATCCATGGCGCGGCCTTTCCTGGCCGATGCCGAACTGGTGCTCAAGACCATGGAAGGCCGCGTGGACGAAATCAATACCTGTATCGGTTGCAACCAGGCCTGCCTGGACCATACCTTTGAAATGAAAATCTGTTCCTGCCTGGTCAATCCCCGCGCTTGCCACGAAACGGAGCTGAACTACCTGCCCACCGAAAAGCCCCGGAAGCTGGCCGTAATTGGCGCGGGTCCGGCCGGACTGGCGGCGGCTACCATTGCGGCCGAGCGGGGCCACCAGGTAGATTTGTTTGAAGCGGCACCCCAGATCGGGGGGCAATTCAACATGGCCAAACGCATTCCCGGCAAGGAGGAGTTTGCTGAAACCCTCCGCTATTTCCAGCGCCAGATCGAACTGACGGGCGTAGACCTCCACCTCAATACCCGCGCCACCGCCGCCCAGTTGCTGGCTGGTGGGTACGACGAGGTCATTCTGGCCACTGGCGTCACGCCGCGCGATATTCACCTGCCCGGACAAGACCATCCCAAAGTGCTGAGCTACATCGACGTGCTCTACCATCAGCAGGTGGTGGGCAAAAGCGTCGCCATCATCGGCGCGGGTGGCATTGGTTTCGACGTTGCGGAATACCTGACCCACGCTGGCGTTTCGCCTAGCCTGAACCCCGAAAAATACATGGAAGAATGGGGCGTAGATATGGCCATGACCAGCGGCGGGGCGCTCATGCCCGCTCATCCGGAGCCTTCGCCCCGCGAAGTTTTTCTCCTCAAGCGCTCGCCCGGCAAACACGGCAAAGACCTGGGCAAGACCACCGGGTGGGCCCACCGCGCCAGCCTGAACATGAAAAACGTGCAGATGATCGCCCAGGCCAGCTACGTCAAAGTGGACGACGAAGGCCTGCACCTCGAGATCAACGGCGAAGCCCGCGTGCTGCCCGTTGATAACGTCGTAATCTGTGCCGGACAGGAACCCCTGCGCGAACTGCAGGCCCAACTGGAAGCAGGGGGGATGCCGGTGCACCTTATTGGCGGGGCCTACGACGCCAAGGAATTGGACGCCGAATTTGCCATTAACCAGGCAGCCCGGTTGGTGGCGGCGTTATAAACAGCAGGGATATCAACCACAAAAGCGCAAATTTTTTATAGGCACAAAAGCACGAAAGGCACAAAATTTACACCAAACAATTTTAGTGGAATTTTGTGTTTTTAGTGTTGCTGTGGCTCCTCTCTTCTAATGAGACTTAGTGCTTTAGTGGCTAAAATACACGTTATGCGATTTCAAGACAAAGTGGTGCTCATCACGGGTTCGGCCTCGGGCATCGGATTAGCTGCTGCCCAGGCGTTTGCCGCCGAGGGGGCCAAACTGGTGCTGGCCGACCGCCAGGCGGAAACGGGGGAAGCCGTGGCCGCACAATTGCGCCAGGCTGGCCACGCCACCATTTTCGTGCCTACTGACGTGGCCGATTACGCCGCCGTACAGCACCTGGTGGCAACGGCGGTCCAACATTTCGGCCGCCTGGATGTGGCCATCAACAATGCGGGCATTGGCGGACCCCTGGCGCCTACGGCTGAGGTGGCGCTACCCGACTGGGATCGGGTGATTGCGGTGAACCAGACGGGCGTCTTTTACGGGATGAAGGAACAGTTGGCCGTCATGGCCCGGCAGGGTAGCGGCTGTGTGATCAATATCGCGTCCATTGCTGGCCTGCGTGGCCTCCCCCTGCAGTTGGCCTACACCGCCAGCAAGCACGCGGTGGTGGGCATGACCAAAGCCGCTGCCGGCGAGTATGCCCGGCTCGGCATTCGGGTCAACGCCGTTTGTCCGGTATTTACCCATACCCCACTGGTGGACCAACTTTTTGCGGCCAAGGAAGGAATTGACGAAAAATTCCTGCGCACCATCCCCCTGCGGCGCTTCGGCGAGGTAGCAGATATTGTCAACGCCATCACCTGGCTGGCCGACGACGCAACCAGCTACGTCACGGGGCTGGCGCTGCCCATTGACGGCGGGCAAACGGCTTAGCCTAACGATTTAAATCCAAAAATATGCAGTACATCACCACCGAAACGCGCGGACACCTCTTCCTTATCGGGCTGAACCGGCCGGAGAAGATGAATGCCTTCAACCAGCAAATGCTCCAGGAGCTGGCCCAGGCCTACACCCAGTTGGAAGACCGGGCGGACCTCTGGGGCGGACTAGTCTTCGCCCACGGCGACAACTTCACGGCGGGGCTGGACCTCGCTGACGTGGGGCCCGCCGTAAAGGATGGCAGCGCCCTCTTCACGGAAGACCTCGTAGACCCGGCCCAAACCATGGGCCGGACGCGCACCAAACCCCTCGTCTTTGCCGTGAAAGGCTACTGCCTCACCATCGGCATCGAAACGCTGCTGGCCGCCGACGTGGCCGTGGCGGCTAAAAACACCCGCTTTGGGCAGATTGAAATCAAACGAGGCTTTATTCCTTTCGGGGGTGCGACCGTACGCATGGTACAGCGCTGTGGCTACGGCAACGCCATGCGCTACCTCCTGACGGGTGACCTCTTCGACGCCACCGAAGCCCTCCGCATCGGGCTGGTGCAGGAAATGACCATTGGCGACCCCTTCGAGCACGCCCTGGCGATCGCCGAAACCATTGTGCAGCAAGCACCACTGGCGGTGCAGGCTACCCTGGCCAGTGCCCACCAACTGCTGACCGAAGGGCAGGCCGCAGCCCTGGCCAACCTGTTGCCCGTAGCCCGCGACCTGATGGCCACCGAAGATGCGGCCGAAGGAATGGCCTCGTTCGTGGAGCGCCGCCCCGCAGTGTTCAAGGGAAAATAGTTTAGCGCTTGTTCTTTAACCATTAGGGGAATTCAGTTGTTAATCATGCTGAAAACTGTTTGTTTTTTCTAACAAAATCAGTTGTAATAAACAATTTTCGCTATTTTTGTTGGCTTACTATCCTTTAAAAAAGTTACCTGTGTCGTCATTCAAACTCGTTTCTCCCTTCAAGCCTACGGGCGATCAGCCGGAAGCCATCCGGCAATTGATCACCGGCATCCAAGGTGGTGATAAGAGCCAGGTATTGCTGGGGGTAACGGGCTCGGGCAAGACCTTTACCATGGCCAACGTCATCGCCCAACTGGACCGGCCGGTGCTGATCCTGACCCACAACAAGACGCTGACCGCGCAGTTGTACAGCGAGTTCAAGGACTTTTTCCCTGACAACGCGGTGGAGTATTTCGTGTCCTATTACGATTACTACCAACCCGAAGCCTACATTTCTTCTTCGGATACTTTTATTGAAAAAGACCTGGCCATCAACGAGGAAGTAGATAAACTGCGCCTCCGGGCGACGTCCAATCTGCTGTCGGGCCGCCGGGATATCATCATTGTCGCATCGGTGAGCTGTATCTACGGTATGGGCAACCCGGAGGATTACAAGAGCGGGATTATCCGCATCAAAAAGGGGGAGTCGATCTCCCGCAATGGCTTCCTCTACCGCCTGGTCGACAGTTTGTACTCGCGCACGGAAACCGACTTCAAACGGGCGACGTTCCGCGTGCGGGGCGACACCGTAGACATCAACCTGCCGTACGTGGAATATGGCTACCGCATCACCTTTTTCGGCGACGAGATCGAAAGCATTGAAAAGCTGGAAATTTCTAGCGGTAAGCGCATTGAATACATGGAGGACGCGGCGATCTTTCCGGCCAACCTCTACATCGCGCCCAAGGAGCGCCTGAAATCCATCATCAATAGCATTCAGGACGAACTGCACGAGCAGGAGAAATACTTCGAACGCGAGAGCCGCCTGATAGAGGCCCGGCGCATCAGCGAGCGCACCAACTTCGACCTGGAAATGATGAAGGAGTTGGGCTATTGTACCGGTGTGGAGAACTACTCCCGCTTCTTCGACGGCCGCGAGCCGGGTACCCGCCCCTTCTGCTTGCTCGATTATTTTCCGGACGACTACCTCATGTTTGTTGACGAAAGCCACGTCACCTTGCCCCAGGTGCGCGGCATGTTTGGTGGCGACCGTGCCCGCAAGCTCAGCCTGGTCAGCTACGGTTTCCGGTTGCCTTCCGCCATGGACAACCGACCCCTCAATTTTCCGGAATTTGAAACCCTCATCAACCAGGCCATCTACGTGAGCGCTACGCCCGCCGAGTACGAACTGGAGCAAACGAGTGGCCTGATCGTTGAGCAGATCATCCGGCCGACAGGGCTGATCGACCCGCCCATTGTGGTGCGGCCCAGCATCAACCAGATCGACGACTTGCTGGAAGAAATTGACGAGCGCATCAAGCGCGACGAGCGCACCCTGGTGACCACCCTGACCAAGCGCATGGCCGAAGAACTGACCAAGTACCTGACCAAGCTGAACATCAAAGTCCGCTACATTCACTCGGAAGTGGACACCATGGAGCGGGTGGAAATACTGCGCGACCTACGCCTCGGCGAGTTTGACGTACTGGTGGGCGTTAACCTCCTGCGCGAGGGCCTGGACCTGCCCGAGGTGAGCCTCGTTGCCATCATCGACGCCGATAAAGAAGGCTTCCTGCGCAACGAACGGTCGCTGACCCAGACGGCTGGCCGCGCCGCCCGTAACGCCAATGGCCTCGTGGTCTTCTACGCCGACAAGGTGACCAACTCCATGCAGCGCACCATCGAGGAAACCAACCGCCGCCGCAGCATCCAGATGGCCTACAACGAAGAACACGGGATTATCCCCAAAACCATGCGCAAGACCCGGGAAGAAATCATGGCCAAGCAGTCGATCCTCGACGTGCGCGGGGTCAAAGATGCTTACCTGGAGCCCGCAAAGAACAGCCTGGCCGCCGACCCCATCATTGGCTACATGTCACGTGATCAGCTGGAGAAGGCCGTCGCCGATGCCGATGCCCGCATGAGAAAAGCCGCCAAGGAACTGGACTTCATCTCTGCTGCTCAGTACCGCGACGAAGTGCTCGCCCTCCGGGACCAGCTGAAGCGGGTGCTGGTATAGTTTATTGCTTGACCTTCTTGACCATTTTCTGAATAAACACGTTGCTCGGCAAAGAGACGTACTCGTCTTCGGCTACCTTGATGACAATGAAGAAGACGCCAATGTCACTGATCTTCCCTTCAATCTGGTAGTCTTTGTCCAGTATGACAATTTGGTCACCAATATTAACCTGGTGGTAAAAGAAAATGATCAGCGTGGAAGTGATGTTGGAAATAATGGACCACTGGGCAAAAAAGGCAATGCCCAGCACGGTCAGCAACGAGGAAATGAAAAAGACCAACTCCGTGCTATCGACCCCCCAGATGAAGAGCAGCAACCCCGCCAGCACCAGGTAAAAAACAGCAGCAATGACCTTCTTGACTATTTTTATTCTGGTCTTGTGGTAAGAAAACTTCAGGCCCACCTTATCCGTTATCCGGTTGACCAGATTCCGGGTAATCAGAAAGCCCAATACGGCGATGACGGTTTCTGCTAGTTGTATTTTGTAAAGATCCATTGAATTCCCGATTTTCCTTCGCTCACAATCCTTTAATGCCTGACGACTTTTGTCACCTGCCCATTGGACAAGCAGATAAAATAGACCCCTGCCGGTAATCCGGCGGTGGGGATTGTCGTCGTTCCCGGCGCAATGCCGCGCAAAATAGTCCTTCCTACGGTATCCACAAATTTAAACTGCACGGTAGTGGCTGGTGGCAGATAAATAGTCAGGTAATCACCAAAGGGGTTGGGAAAAACAGCGACCGGTTGGGGAGCGTATTCCGCCGACGTGCTCGTTACGCTACACCCCGCCCCGTTGGGATCGAAGCCCACCACGCCCTGGAACTGACCGAAGTCGTGCACCCCGAAAAAAGAATTGCCCACCCCTTCGATGAATCCTTGCGACAGGTTGAAGCGAATCAATTTGCGGGTAGCGCCGTAGAGGTCCACGGTGGAAACCTGCTCGCAGATAACCGGTACCCCGGAAATATAAAAGGTATCGCCGACGGCCAGGTCGTAGCGAATAATGAGGGTCTCGGTGGTATCACCTACCCCGCGGTAATAGATGGTTTGCGCGAGGGTATCTTCCCGCACCAGGCCCAGAAACTGGCCGTCGTCGCGGATAATTTGCAGGTAGGTGGCGGATGCTACCGTGGAGTCGCAGCGCAGCCCGTATTCGTAGTCCACGTAGTTGTCCATGCCCTGGTACTGCCGCACCGTCCAATGGTGGCCGTCTACGACGGTGGGCAGGTACTGGGCGGTGCTCCAGTGGGTAGAAAGCAGGAAGAGGAGGAAGAGTGCCGGTTTCATAGGGTATTTATTGAGCTGGAAATGGGGCAAGTAAAATACACCTTTTGTACCTGACTGCTGATAAAGAGGCCGCCTTGTTTTGTCGTTGGCTGGCGGAACGGATAAGCTTTGTACGGTTGGGGACCTATTGAGGGTTACCAGGTCGGCCTCGCCGGTCGCAAAAAACAGAAGCCTTGCGCTATGGCTTGATAGCGGCTCGCAACCTGCCCGACCTCCGAGGTTTACTGCCAAATTCGAAGGTTAAATTCGCCGTACTCGCACTTAAAAACGATACTAACCTCGGAGGTCTACACGGGGTAGGGCTTTCTCATAAAAACCGTTTTAGCAATTTTCGCCTTTTTGCCCCAACCCTAAAGGGAGAAAAGGCAAAATCGCTAAAACTCCCTTTAGGGGTCGGGGCAAATTTTAGTGATTTTTGTCTTTTCGAGCGGATTTTACTTTTATGAGAAAGCCCTGCTACACGGGGTAAACCTCGGAGGTTGAAACATTCCACGCCCGTTACCCCGGCATCCCGTACCTTTGCGGCGCTGTACCACCTGTTTTTAGGTAAGCAGCCGTTACTAGCCGTTATACGTATGTCGAGTCGATTGAAGAACCAGCAGGAAATTTTGGACAAATTGGGCATTACCCAACTCAACGCCATGCAGGAAGAGGCCCAGTTGGCCATCGAAAATGTAGCGGAGGTGATGCTGCTTTCCCCCACGGGAACGGGCAAGACCCTGGCCTTCCTCTTGCCGCTCCTTGCTGTCCTTGACCCCAACGTGGAGGAGGTGCAACTGCTGATCCTGGTACCCTCGCGGGAACTGGCCATCCAGATCGAGCAGGTAGTTCGCGAGATGGGCACCGGCTACAAGACCAACGCAGTGTACGGCGGGCGGGCGGTCGGCAAAGACAAAGTCGACCTGAAGCATCCGCCAGCTATCCTCATCGGCACGCCGGGCCGGATTGCCGATCACGTGCGCCGGCGGACGTTTTCTACCCGCTTCCTGCAGGCGTTGGTGCTCGACGAGTTCGATAAATCCCTGGAGATCGGCTTCGCCGTTGATATGGAGGAGATCATCCGCGCCCTGCCAGCCTTGGAAAAGAAGGTGCTGACTTCGGCGACCCAGGAGGTGGACGTGCCCGACTTCGTGCGCCTCACCAACCCCACCACCATCGACTACCTCGACGAGGGGATTGCCCAGCTCACGGTCAAGACCATCCTCTCTCCCACCAAGGACAAGCTGCCCACCCTGGCAGACGCCCTGGCCCACCTGGGCAACCATCCCGGCATTATTTTTTGCAACTTCAAAGCCTCCATCCAGCGCGTCAGCGATTTCCTGACGGAAAAAAATATCCCCCACGGTTGTTTCTACGGGGGCATGGAGCAGCAGGACCGCGAGCGCGCCCTCCTCAAATTCCGCAACGGCACCCACCAGCTCCTCTTAGCTACCGACCTGGCTGCGCGCGGAATTGATATTCCCGAAATTTCTTTCATCATCCATTACCACCTGCCCGTCCGGAGCCAGGAGTTCACGCACCGCAATGGGCGCACCGCGCGGATGCACCAGGAAGGTACGGCCTACGTCCTGCAATGGGCAGACGAGCCATTACCCGATTTTATCGGGCAGCCGGAAGTGGAAATACTACAACCAGCCCCGCTGCCGACGGCGTCGGCGTGGGTCACCCTGTTCGTGTCTGGTGGCCGCCGGGACAAGATCTCGAAAGGGGATATTGCCGGCCTCTTTTTCAAGCAGGGCCAGCTGCGGCCCGAGCACCTCGGCACCATCGAGCTCAAGCAGGATTGCGCCTTCGTAGCCGTTCAGGCCAACAAGGTGAAGCACCTGCTGCAGCTCATCGACAATACCAAGTTGAAGAATAAGAAAGTTCGGATCACGGAGATTTAGGGGAGAGGTGGAAAGGTGTAAAAGGGGAAAGGTGTAAAAGTGGGAAGTGCGAAGTGCGAAGTGCCGTAGGTACTTAATATCGGTAGAGAATGGCCAAATGTATGCTTCCCGTGCCGTAGGTACGGCATCTAAATCAATAGCACGCAAGCCTATTCCGTACCTACGGCACGGCTAATCAATCGGTGAAACAATTTCCTACCGATATCGCGTACCTAAAGGCACGCTTCCTTTATGATAATGCAGCGAGAACCACCTTATTGTCCCGGCACTTACACGTTTACACCCTTACACCTTTCCACCTTCATTCTACTACCCCCACTTCGTGCGCCTGCAGCACCTTCAGGTCACTCCCCCCGCGGTGTACAAAAGCAACAATATGGCATTCTTCCGGATTCCAGTTAGCAGCCAGGGTATAGGTAAAGGAGCGACTGACCACGGCGCCCGCGACGAGGCTTTCGCTGAGCTGGTCGCCGTCGAAGGCACCCAGCGCGGTGCGGAAGACGTGTTTGTGAATGTAGTCGTTTTGCTGTCCGGCGGGTGTCAGCTGGCTATCGGAGAGGTTGTTTTCGGTGAGGTAGACCGTCAGGCGCACGTCCGGATCGGTTATATTTTCTACGATGTATAAGTCGGCACGAACAGTCACCTCGCGGGTAGCTTCGTTGTAGGTGCGTTGCAGGTCAATCTTCACCTGGGGGGCATGCTGCAGTTCTTCGGCAATGTAGCCGGCCCAGGTCGACTGCCCGACCTGGCGGTTCTCTTCGCCGTTGAAGCGGGTACGGTTGACCACGGCCGTGGGGTACCCCAAGGGTTCGCCCAGCAGGCTCAGGATAGAATTTCCGATCGGCGTGGCCAGGTTTTCCTGGCTTTCGGCGTAGGGTTGGGCAAAAAAGCCCGCGTGGATGGATACGGCTACCAGTTTCACGCCGTACACGGCGCGCAACGCTTCGATGGCTGCGCTACCCGCCGGGCAGTTGACGCAGCGCACCCCGGTAAACTCTTCGATCAGCACCTGCCGTTCCTGCTCGGCCACGGGCACGGGGCCGCCACCGGTATCAATGGGGTTTAAGACGGGGGCCACTTCGTCGCAGGCGAAGCCCAACAACACGAAACTGATCAATAGGGAATAGAAAAAATACTTACTGGTCATACTACTTTTATTTTCCGTGAAGGTCGTTGGACCCTTGCCGGCGATTACTTTAGAAACTCGTGTTGGCTGAAAACTTTACGCCGCTAAAGGCGGGTTCCAGCCGGCAAATGCCCCCGGTGCAGACGACACCTTCTACCTGCTTGACGTAGCTCATGGCCAGGCGGGTGGGGCCCGTGGTGTAATACACGTCGAAACGCGGAAAGTGGAGCGATTCCTTCTTGCCATTTTCGTCGACGGGTGAATTTTTCCCCGGCGCCACGTTGAACATATCCGAAGCCGTCAGGTTCCAATGCCCGTTGAGGGACACTTCGACCAGCCCGAAGACCCAATCGCCGTAGTCCTGCTTGGCGTCGGCCTTGGTGTCGTCGCCGGTGAGCATGTACTGGCCTTCGACGCGCACACTGTGTTTGCGATCGATCTTGTAGAGAAAGTCGGCGTATGGGATTACGGTCTCCACGATGGGCACATTGGGCTTAAACTCGTAGCGTTCCTGGTTGTAGTTTTGCAGTTGCAGCCCGCTGGTGAGGCTCCACAATTTTTCGTGTTTGTATTGCACTTCGGTATAGAGTTCGCGGTAGAGCTTGACCCCGTCGAGGTCGTTGATGTAGGAATAGTTGGCGTTGAAGCTCAACTTCCGGCTGGGGGCGTAGCGCACGTCGGCCTGGAAGGCCAGTTCGGCGAGGTCCTGGGTCGCGGCGTTGTAGCGGGCGGTCAGGCGGTAGGTATTGATCCGCGCCATGGGTGGCAAAAAGGAGATGAGGCCGCGGTTGAGCTGGGACTGGGGCCGGGTGCGCCAGCTGAAATTCTCGGTGCGTTTGGCTTCCAACGTGATTCCCCATTTGGGCGGGGCAATGCTGAGGCTCGAATAGACGACGGTGCCATCCGAGCTGAAAAATTTATCCCCTACGGTGACCACCCCGTCGCGTTCAATTTCCCCGAAAGGGTCGTTCATGGGATCGTCGGTCTTATAGGCACCTTCGACGTACCAGGAGAAGATGCCCGCCGTCAGGGTGTTGTACAAGGTGAAGGCGTAGGCGTTGTATTTGGGCACAAAAACGTCGGTGGTGGGGTACAGGTTCAGGTTGGCTACCAGGCTGCTCATGGTGGCGTCATCCAGGGTGCGGGCTACCACGCCAAAGCCCGGTGCCAGCGACCAGTTGGAGAGCGAATCGCCCTGCACATAGCCTTCCAGGTTGAGGCCGCGGACGACGGAATTGTAGGTATCAAACTGCTGCTTCTGGCGGCCGGTGAAGGCCTTGATGGTCCAGTTTTCGGCCAGCTGGTAGTCGAGCTTCAGGCCAAAGAGGGCATTGTCGATGAGGAGGGGCCGTTGTTCGAAGGCGCGAAAGATGATCCCGCTGCCGATCTGGTCGTAGATGTAGCCCGCCTGAAAGCCGAGCTTATCGATGCGCTTTTTCACGTACCACATGCCGATCCCCTGGTCGGTATACGATCCGGTAGGGTTCAGCAGGTTGGAATTGTTGAAATAATCGTAGCGCAAGCCAAAGTCGAAACCCCAGTTGCTGTAATTGAGGTTGAGCCACCCTTCGCTGCCGAACAGCTGGCGATCGTACTGGGGGGTATTGGCGGCGCCAATGAGGGAATCGCGTAAGAAAAAGTTGGCGTTGGTTTCCAGGCTACCCGAAAAGCGCCCTTGCTGTTCCTGCGCCGACAAGCCGACGCTAACAACCAGGAGCAGGCCCAATAAGCCTACCCGCGCACGGGCGAGCTGCCTTTTAAAACAGGCTGTAAAAAAAATATTCATATGCAGATAGTGGTTTCGTTTTGTTAAAAAAAGTCTAAAAATCAGTCTAACAGTCTGTTAATACCCGAATTCCCCCGTCGCAAAGGTTACAAATCAGCTATCTTTGCGTCTATATAATGAAAAACTTAGCAATATTGCAGACTTGAATTGGCCTGGCCAAAATTTTCTGTGAAGAAAGTCATTTATACAACAACAAAAAACACCATCCATGCGCTCATTCCCGTTTTTTACGCTTTTGTTGATCTTATGTTGCACGACGACCGGCTTTGGCCAGCAAAAAATCGGCTCTGTTGAATTGAAGACCCTCGGGGGACAAACCGTAGACCTGGCCGACGTGATTCAGGAAACGGATTTCACCATTATCAGTTTCTGGGCGACCTGGTGTAAGCCTTGCCAGGCCGAATTGGACGCTGTTGCCGACCTCTACCCCGACTGGCAGGAGAACCTCAACGTGCAAATGGTGGCGATTACCATCGATACCCAGCGCCAATTGAGCAAAGTTCCGGGTTTACTGAGTACCAAAGGATGGGAATATACGGTGCTCTCCGACGCCAATAACATCCTGAAAAACCAACTGGGCTTTCAGGCCATTCCGCAAACCTACGTCGTGGATCGGGCCGGTAATGTGCTGTACAACCACTCGGGCTACACCGCGGGTGATGAGTACGTGCTGGAAGAAAAACTGAAGGAGTTGTCCGGAAAATAAGGACAAAAGGTCGTTTTTAGATTTCTATATTGAAATCGAGGAAAAAGCCGCCTTCGCCCAGTTCGTTGACACTGTACTGCAGGCGAAAGACAAAATCGTAGTAGAAGACAAAGTCCAGGCCCAGGCCTCCGCCCCAGAGCAACTGGTTGTTGAGGGGATTGCCGCTGCGCGTACCAAAGGGATCATTCACGATCCCGAGGTCATTGCTCAGGCTCAGGTTGAAGCGGAAGGGTAGTTCGCGGAACGAATCGATAAAGACCCATTTGCCAAAGGAAATGTTTCCCCGCCAAATCTGGAACCGCAGGTTGGAGCGCAGCAGGGCCATGTCCAGGCCGTCGATGACGTAGAGTTCATACCCACTAATCCTATTGCGGCCGAAGCCGATCCCCCGATTGAACTGGTAAGACTGGGGCTGACGGATTAGCGAGTACTTGGTGCGCGTGGCGAGGGAAAAGCTCCACTGTTTGCCCAGGGGCCAGTATTTTTCTGCGAAAAGATTTACCGTCAGGGCGTTGCGGTCGCCAAAAACCCCCAGGCCGTCTTTTTCCACAAAACCACCCAACTGGTAGCCCGCCCAGGGGTAGGCGCGGTTGTCGCGCAGGTCGAAACGGTAGCCGTACAACAGCCGAAAAAAGCGCTGCTTGTTCTTTCCATCTTCAAAATAGCCGGGGTTATATTCCTGTACCACCGTGGGATCCACCCAGTTCTGGTGATACCCCAAGGTGGCGTTGTGCTGGCCGTAGAGTGCTGGTCGCCAGGAAAGTCCTGCTTCGCTGTAGAAGATGCTCCGCACAAAGTTGGTTTCATTGTTGAAAAACAACTGCTTATTTTCGGCGGTGAGGTAGTTGATTTCCCGGTTGCGGCTGTAACTGGTGTGAAGGAAAAGCCCCAGTGTTTGAGCTTTGTTGAGGTAAGGCAGGTTGTAGGACACCTCAAAACTCCGGGTGTAGCCATACTCAAAGCCTACTTCGAATTTATCGCCCCAACCCGTGAAGTTGAGGTGATCGAATTTGAGGCCGACATTGACGCGTTTCAGCGAGCGGTTTTGTTCTTTCCACCAGACGTTGAAGTTGCGGTCGGCCAGTTCGAACTTGGGGATGGGGTAAATGTACCAGGCCTCCAACAGGTCCACTTCCAGGTGAATCCGCTGGGTGGCACCTTCCCATTTTTTGTAGGTGATGGCGGCGGTCATAAAGAGCCCCGTGTTCAGGAGCTGGCGTTCGCCGGCCAGCAATTTGGCGGGCAAGTCGGCCAGTAAAATGGTATCCCCAACGGCAAAAGGAAGTTCGCGCAGGATGACGGCGGTGCGCGTGCGTTTATTGCCCGTGAAGGTCAGCTGATCTACTATAATCCAGTCTGCCTGAGCCTGAACAGCGCCGGCGGAGAGGAGGTAGACAATAATAGCGAGAATGATGTTTTTCATTTGGTTCGGCCAACAAAGTACACACAAAATAAGGAAATATTGCGGGGTTGGGTAGTGGTGTCCTGGCGATGTTGCGACTTTTAATGGTTTTTTTTATTGTGGGCGGGTGATCAGTTCGCGGCAGGCGGCGTAGAGGTCTTGCCAGTCTTTGCGCTGGCGGAGGACGGTTTCCAGGTATTCTTCCCAGATGGGGGCGTCCTGGTTTTTGTCTTTGACGATTGCCCCCGTGAGGCTTGCGGCCAGGTCGGTAGCCAACAGTTCGCCGTTGCCGAAGTGGGTAGCCAACGCCTGTCCGCTGTTGATTACCGAGATGGCCTCGGCGGTGCTGAGGGTACTGCTGGGCGATTTGATGCGCACCCGGCCGTCTTCCGTCCGGCCACTGCGGAGTTCCCGAAAGATGGTTACCAGTCGCCGCACCTCCGCCGAGGGCAGGACGGCGGCGGGCAATTGCAGCTGCTGCTGGGCCTGGTTGACGCGGGTCTCCACGATCAGCACCTCTTCTTCCAGGCTGTCGGGCAGGGGCATCACCACCGTGTTGAAGCGGCGGCGCAGGGCGCTGGAGAGTTCGTTGACGCCTTTGTCGCGGTCGTTGGCTGTAGCGATGACGTTGAACCCATGGATGGCCTGCACTTCGGTGTTGAGTTCGGGAACGGGCAGGGTTTTCTCCGAGAGCACCGTGATCAGGGCGTCCTGGACGTCGCTGGGAATGCGGGTCAGTTCTTCGATGCGCACCACCAGCCCCTGCTGCATGCCCACCATCACCGGGCTGGGTACCAGCGCCTTTTCCGAAGGGCCTTCGGCCAGCAGGCGGGCGTAGTTCCAGCCGTAGCGCAGGGCTTCCTCGTTGAGGCCCGCCGTGCCTTGTACCAGCAGTTTGGAGTTGCCGCTCACGGCGGCCGCCAGGTGTTCGCTCACCCAGGTCTTGGCGGTGCCGGGAATGCCCACCAGGAGCAGGGCACGATCGGTGACCAGGGTAGCTACCGCCACTTCGATGAGGCGGCGTTGGCCGAAGTACTTGGGCTCAATCACCGTCCCGTCCGCCAGGATTCCGCCCAGCAGGTAGGTGACCACCGCCTGGGGCGACAGCTGCCAACCCCGCGGCCGGGGCTTGTCATCCAGCTTCTGGAGCGCTTGCAGTTCGTGAGCGTAAGCGGCTTCGGCGTGTTGCCGCAGCGTCTGCTGTTCCTTGGCCATGGTGGTGGTTTGTTTTTTACAAAGATACGCAACGTGGGGGAAGGGAAGGGGCTTTCTTTTAGTCGTTGTCCGCACATACGGTACCCTTTGTGGTTACCCTCCCTTCGTATCCTCAGTGGTTAAACTGGTGATCTCCCCCCGCCCAACTCCCCGCGCTCGCATAAGGGTGAAAGCGGGCAAACAACTCCTCCTGGTACCAGCCCAGTTCGCGGGTCTTGCGGATGACCTCCTGGTGGTGGGGGTTGCGGTAAGCATAGTCCATCATGGCTTCGGCGCTGGTCCAGACGCTGAAGGTGGCTTGCATGAAGAGGGGCCATTCGCCGACGCCAATGCTGAGCAACTGCCCGGGCCGGTCTTTGACGAAAGCACTGACACTGGGCACGAAGCGCCAAAAGCCAAACAGGTGCCGCAGCTTGATGGTAGCGCGGGTGATGACGGCCACGGGTTGGGTAGCGACAAATTCGGTCGTAGTTTGAAACGGATTTTTACCCCCCCACTCGCCGTGGACCACGGCCGTGCGCATGAACACCGTATACTGTTCCACACTGCGCCGACGGGCAGCAGCCCACCAGGGATGGGTGGCGAAAAAAGTGCGGGCGGCCGCTTCGTCGGTCCAGACGCCGAGCAAGGCGTAGACGCCCAGGTTGGGGAGGATACTGAACCCGTTGCCCGCTCCACTACCCAGCATTTTCGCCGTTTGCAGACCCGCTACGCCGCGAAACCGGCCGGGGCCCAACCCCATCTGCGTAAAAGCCCACCAGCGGGCGACCGGGCCCGTGTAGCGGAGGAGGGTCATGGTCACGATTTCGGAAGACGGAGTTGGCATAAGCACAGTTTGTAGGTGGTAAAACAGCAGTAGCCGCAAATGGTTTCTTGATGCCTTTTTCATATTTAAAATAAAAAATATATAAAAGGAGATACCAACCGACAAGCTGCTGCCGTTCAACATGGGAATCAGTTACCCTTGCTGGATTCCTAAAACTACTACCGCGGTTCGCTGTTCTTGGCGGCTGCTCCCTTGCCTCAGTTATTACTATTCCCACTGAACACGTCGTGTTGACCCCGGTCAACTGTTAGCAACTATTCCCAAAAACTAGGCTGCGGTTCCCCACCGCCAGTCTGCAAAATGCATTGCCCATGGATCGCAGATCCTTACTCGCCGGTAGGTTCATTCCCCGGCAGCCAGCTACTACGCCTTTTTTAGTCACCACTGGACTGGAGCCCTACCCAGGTCCCTGGGAATTTGCCCAGGCGGCTCACCTGTTGCGGCGCACCACCTTTGCCCCTACCAAAGCCATGCTTTCGGCGGCCGTTAACCAGGGGCTTGACGCTACGATTCTCCAATTGTTCAGCCCCCTACCCTTGCCGGAACCGCCGATCTATTTCGATACCGGCGACGAACCGCTGATTCCGCCGGGCGCCCCCTGGATTGACGATCCGTACAGCTCCGAGGCAGACCTGGTACAGCCCCGCCGGCGCAGCCTGCAATCCTGGACCATGCAACTCATCTGGCAGGAGGGCATTTCCATACGCGAAAATCTGTGTCTGTTCTGGCACAACCACTTCGCCGTAGACAACAACGTGGAGGACCCCCGTTTGCACTACCGCTACATCACCACCATCCGGACGCAAGCCTGGGGCAATTTCCGGCAACTGGTCAAGGACATCACCATCGATCCCTGTATGCTGCGTTTCCTGAACGGCAACCAGAACGACGAGCAGTCCCCGAACGAAAACTACGCCCGGGAATTGCTCGAACTCTACACCGTGGGTAAAGGAGCGGCGGCCGGCCCCGGTGACTATACCACTTTCACCGAGCAAGACGTGGCGGCCATGGCCCGCGTCCTGACGGGCTGGGTAGATACCGGCTACCTGACGGAGGACCCGGCGGAAGCCATTGGCGCCACCTTCGTACCCGAGCGCCACGACCCGGGGGCCAAGCAGCTTTCGCCCCGCTTCAACCAGGCGGTGCTGACCGATACCGGCGAGCAGGAGTACGCCGATCTGATCGACGTGATCTTCGCCCAACCCGCGGTAGCCACCCACATCTGCCGCAAGCTGTACCGGCATTTCGTCTACTACAAAATCAACGAAGCCACCGAGGCACAAGTTATCGCGCCGCTGGCCCAGCTCCTCATCGAGCAGGACTACGAGCTGGAGCCCGTGCTGCAAACCCTGCTGCGCAGCACCCACTTTTTTGATGTCCTCAACCTGGGGCCCATGATCAAGCACCCGCTCCAGTTCGTGGTGGCGCCCATCAAACAAACGGGTATTCCGCTGCCGGAGGATCAGGAAGAACGCTATCACCACGGGCACCAGATTTACCGGCTGATCGCGGGGATGGGGATGGCCTATTTCGACATCCCCGAAGTGGCGGGCTGGAAGGCTTACTACCAACCGCCCCTGTACTACCGCAACTGGATCAATGCCATCACGCTTCACCAGCGCAGCGACGTCGTGCGCCGCCTGGTCACCTCCGGGTATACACCGGGCGAGGTGCCCCTGCGCATGGATCCGCTGGCTTTTCTGGAGACCCTGGACAACGCCCTGGAGCCGGTGTCGATGATCGCCGAAATCGTACAACTGTTGTTGCCCCTCCACCTGGAGCTGGGGCAGCTGGTGGCCCTCAAGGAACTGTTGATTCCGGGCTTGCCCGACTTTGAGTGGACGGTGGAGTACGGCAGCTACCTCGCCGACCCTACCGACGACAACCTCCGCCAGGCGCTGGCCAGCAAGCTCGAGGACTTTTTCCTCGGCTTGTTCAATATGGCGGAATTTCACTTGTCCTGACGGCTGGCTACTGCATTAAACGGATTGGCGCATCAACTAATTACATCCAACACAGTGCCGGATAACACCGGGAAAAATTAAGTAGCGGGTTGGCAACAACCCGCATCCCCCCGTTCAGCACCGTATTCAAATAGCAACTTCATGAAAAGGAGAAATTTCCTTAAAGCGGCGGCTGGCACGGCTGCTTCCGCCCCCTTCGTACTCAACGGTATGCCCCTGCAAACGCTGGCCCAGACGGCCCTCTTCAGTGGCATCGACACCGAAAATGACAATATCCTCGTCCTCATCCAGCTGCAAGGCGGCAACGACGGGCTCAACACGATCATCCCCCTGGACCAGTATGCGGGTCTGGCGGCGGTGCGCAGCAATATCATGATCCCGGAAAGTACGGTTATCCCGCTGACGGATACCGTGGGTGTACATCCGGGGCTGAGCACCCTCCATGCACTGTTCGACGACGGCAAGGCTGGCGTGGTGCAGGCCGTGGGTTACCCCAACCAGAACCGCTCCCATTTCCGGAGCATGGACATCTGGACCTCGGGGTCGCCCGCCGAGGAAACCTGGGCCGACGGCTGGCTGGGTCGCTACCTCGACACCTGTTTTACGACCTACCCCGAAGGGTACCCCAACACGGAGCACCCCCACCCCTTTGCTATTACCATGGGTGGCAACGTGTCGGAGACCTGCCAGGGCTGGGCGGCCAACTACTGCATGACGGTAGGTGATCCGTTCTCGCTGACGCCGCTGCTGGAAGGGGAACCAGGCGCCCTGCCGGCGACGCCCTACGGCGACGAGCTGGCCTTCCTGCGCCAGTCTATTGCCCAGGCCAACGCCTACGGGGAGGTCATTACCGAGGCCGCCAACAACGGCACCAACCGCATTGTGTACCCGGAAGACAGCAGCCTGGCCCGCCAGCTGCGCAACGTAGCGCTGCTCATCAGTGGTGGCCTGCAAACCAAGATCTACGTGGTGAGCCTGGGCGGTTTCGACACCCACGCCGACCAGGTGCTGGAAGATGCTCCCCTGGGTGGCGACCACGCCCAACTCCTCAAGCAACTCTCCGCCGCCGTGCGCTCCTTCCAGCTGGACCTCGAGCGCCAGGGATTGGAAGAGCGGGTGGTGAGTATGACCTTTAGTGAGTTTGGCCGCCGCATCCGCTCCAATGCCAGCCGCGGCACCGACCACGGCACCGCCTCGCCCATGCTGCTCTTCGGCCCTTGTGTGAACCCGCAGGTGCTGGGCGAAAACCCGGAGATCGACAGCCACCTGGGCAATTCGGAGGGCATTCCCATGCAGTTCGATTTTCGCGATGTGTACGGCTCCATCCTCGTCGACTGGTTTGGGGTGGAAGACAGCCTGGTGCGGAGTTTGTTGTACCAGGACTTCACTTACCTGCCCGTCATCCGGAACTGCGCCGACGTGGCCACCAGCACGGTAGACACCCAGACGGCCATTGTGCTGGAAGCCTTCCCGAATCCTTGCCGCAGTGGTTTTACGCTGGAATTTATCACCCTGGGCGAACACCTGCGCCTCAGCCTCTTCGACGCCCTCAGCGCCGAAGTGCGGGTGCTGGCCAACAAGCCGCTGCCCGCCGGCAGACACCGCCTGCAGGTAGACCTGAGCCGCCTGCCCGCCAGCGCTTATTTTGTGCGCCTGCAGATGGGCCCACGGGTGCAGACGCAGCGGGTGGTAAAATTGTAATAAAAGTAGGCTATCATACCGTTATTCCGCAGGAAGATAGTAACCACCCGGTTATTATTTTCCTGCTTTTTTGTGCCCGGTATTGGCTTGGCTTGGCCCGGTATTACCCCTGAAAGCCAACTTTGGCGTGGCTGCCGTCACAGTAGGGTTTGTTGCCCGAGGCGCCGCAGCGGCAGAACGCCGTCTTGGGGGATTTTGTCTCCGTGTTGCCAGCTTGGTCGACCACCTGCAAGGCACCGTGCACGAGCAGTGGCCCATTGGGGAACACCTCTATTTTTGTTTCCGCAGCGACGGCGGTGGCTTCCCCGGTGGTGGCATTATTCTCGAAAAATGTCAAGGCACCGGAAGGGCACTTGCGCACCTGCGCCCGCAACGCTTCGGAGGTCGCGTTTTCGATCGCTATCCAGGGTTTGGCCGCAGGGTTATAGACCTGGGGCAGGGCCTTGACACATTCGGCGGCGTGGATGCAGCGCGTGGGCCGCCACTCGACGGTGATCTCGCCGTTACTGTATTGCTTTACGATTTCTTCCTTTCCCATGTCAGCTGATGTTTGTAGACTGCCCGCCGGGGCGGTTGGTGATGAACGCTCACAAGATATTGGAATTGGGCTGAAATTACAAATGCCCGAAGCGGGGATTGGCGCGTAAGGCCGCTGGATAATTACAGCTTCTGAAAACTTAGACAAATGTTGACTGCCTCGTCAATGGCATTCTGATCATCGTCCAGAAAGGTAATGATGACGAAAAAATTAGTGTACGATTGAGGATCAATCAGCCCCATCAGGAATATTTTTTCATTATTCAATACGCCTTCGGCATAACCACCTCTAAATCCGTTGAGCATGATGACACTTATATCATCTATTCTGTCCAGTCCGAGTGCAGCGGCTATCTCCATCGTAACGACCGCTATATCATCGTTGCTGATCGTTTCGTCTATAAATGGAATGATGGTCATTTCCATGCCGTCTCCCACCATGGAAAATTCATCGCTGTTGTTGACGACTTCCACAAAATCGTCTGCCACTGTGAAGGCAAGACCGTATTCATCCCAGATATAAGCTTGCTGGGCAAAGGTAGTACCTGCATTCAGCAGGCAAAAAACAACGATTAAGCATTTGTACATGTGTTTGAAATTTAAGGGGTGATGTATGCCGCAAAGATACAGATAACCTATATAATGGATTTGTTTTTTTGACAATATATTGGCACGCAGGCTGTTCAATTCCTGCTCTACTTCCAGCCGGTCGGCGACGAAGTACAGCCGGTGCACCTCACCCTCACTTTTTTCCCGGAGTTAAGCGCTTTCATTAAATTCTTACCGTGATTTTACCAGGCGTAGTTCGCCCTTCAAATCCTTCATGTGGGGTCTTAGTACCAACGTATTGTATTCTAAATAGGCCCAAAAACTTAAAATTGACGCATTACTTAAAATCACCTTCAAGGTGCCATCTTCCTCTAGCGACCAACTGCCTGGTTTGTAATCTTGTTTAAGCATAAATTTCCAAATTTCACCCTCAGCGAGGTATTGTTCAACGGATGGTTCATTTGCGTTGAGCAGGTAGGAACTTCCATAAAGGCTTTGCGTGCCATCATCGCTTTTAGGCTCGAAAAACAATTCCATATTGTTGAATTCACTGCGCCATGCGCCATACAACTCGATTGGATCAAGCCTATTCTCCCCTACTTTCGGAGCAGCTTTGCCATATTCGTAGGAAATAGCGGAGACATAATTAATGCTTTGCGGCTCGCCTGGCGGCGGCTCGGTGAGTGCTTTCATCTGGGTCAGAACGAGGACGGGGTTGCCGTGGCCATCAAGCCATTTGCGCACGGTGATCAGCACAGAATCCGGTAGGTTGTTAACCCCTTTTTTGTTGACCAGCAGTGATCGGTGGAGCGTGTCTCCTCGTGCTTCTATGCGTTGGTGACTGATCAAGGTGTCATTGGCAAAAGTTTCCATGGAAAAAACGACACCGTGCTGGTCCGTTACCGTGTAAAATTTTCTGCTGCCTCGATTGCCCACCGCATCGATCCACTCATAGTCCAAATCATCGCTGGTTTTCCCGTAGGCATATTGGACAGTGCCAATGTTTTC
The DNA here is from genome assembly GCA_003045895.1 of Bacteroidota bacterium. GTDB lineage: Bacteria > Bacteroidota > Bacteroidia > Chitinophagales > Saprospiraceae > Lewinella. The sequence continues at coordinate 36,604 of PZPC01000004.1, read as the reverse complement.
ATTCCGGTCATTGCGGATTTCTTCAGCAATAACTTTACCGTTTGCTATTTCTGCCTTGTGCGCCCGGAGCAGTGATTCCTTCCCACGATGAAATGTATAAATCGTGGCTTGTCGGACGGCCGCATCGGTTCTTGCTAATATAATCCGGGAGGACAATTCCCTTTTCGCTCCTTGGTATTCAAAATACTGGCTTTCAACAAGGTAACCGCCCTGGTAAAAATTCACCGTTTCGTTATCGCCTTTTTCAGGTAAAATTGGTACGCCATTTTCGTCTAAGGAAGTATTTCCGTAGGCTATTTCCGTGGATTTCACCGTATCGCCATTAATTTTATCGAATTTGAATTCCCTGCCAATTTGAGCAAAAATACTTACGGGTATTAAGCACATAAAAAATGATAGTGTGGGTTTCATGTGTGTTGTGGTTTATTGCTTTTGTTACTATGCAGTTGGCTTCACCCCTTCTTCGATGTCAATTAAATGAAACCGTTGCCAGTCGATTGGCCACTGGTATACTCGTTGGAACAGTTTTTTGCCACTTCCTTTTTGACGTTTTAAACGTAAGGTTTTTTGGCCAAAACAGAAGCCTCTGACCGTTGCTGTGCTCCGTCTCGCTTTAATCCTCTTTTGTGGGTGATCGTTTGTTTCTTTTCCTACAATATTTTGGGCCGCTAACAATTTTTAATCCGCACCATCAACTGCCGCCACTCCAATCGTATATTGAGCAACATCGATGCCTTGGTCTGTTCCAATGAACGCATCAAAAGTCCAGTGAATCCCGCCGTAAACTCTTGACAAAGCTGCTTCTTTAGCCCAACCTTTGACTAATGCCGACTCTTGCGGAAAAATATAAGCAAGCACTTCCGCACCTGCTGCCGAAAACACACTATGCCCAGAGGTATAAGAAGGAAAATTAGGCGTACCTGCAATAGTTTTAAACCCTTCTATGGTTTGAATTGGACGAGGATAGTGATAGTAATACTTGGCATCCCAACAACTAATCCCACCATCCATCATGGCCATATTAAGGTAGGCGAAGGTTCTTGCTGACCTTAGTGGATTTAATTTATATTTTACGATAAACTCTTTGGTGAATTCGTTCCAATGACCCGGAGGGGTATAAGTACCCAGTCCATCTTGCCAAAAATTAGCAATTCTCCTTCTTTCTTCGGTCACGTTATCGGCATAGTCCTTTAGAATTTCTACGTCTGCCAAATATTCGGGAGAGTCAAGGTTCGGAGGTGGTATTGGGCGGGTAAGCTCCACATTGGGTACGTTCCACATTTTTACTTTTCCATATAGTGGTGTTAGTCCAACTGGACGCTGTGGTAGCTCCTGATTGATCCATTGCCAGCCAAACCTGGCAAAAGCTGCTGCCGCTAGCGAATCAGAAACGGCTTTGGGCGCCTGAGCATTTTTCATGCCATCCGTTGCGGCTCTTGCCAATGCTTTTGTGGCAACCTCTTCTCCAATTTGCTTGCCCGCATCTATATCACTTTGTACATATCCACCAGACAGTAAAAGACTGCGTAGGTGTTCTGCTTCTTTGGCGGCAAGATATTCGGCTTCCAGAGGAAACATGGCCGTAAGTATCTTTTTGGAAGCAACTGCAATGACCGCACCGTCAGAAGGATAGGAAGGTATGGTATTGTCTGTATAAGCGTAGTTTATGTCGCTATCCTGGTGGAATGGTGCAGGTCTGTTATAGGTATATTTATAATGCCATGCCGAGATCAATCCGTCAAACTGGGCTACCGACATATAAGCAAGGGCCCTGACGGCATAAGGTGGATGGGCAAATGGGAATGCGGGTGGGCCTGATGGATTATTGGGGTTCGGCAAGGTATAGGTGCCGTCTGCATTCGGTCCGGGTATGAGGTTGTATTTAGCAATAAGTTCCAATGCAATCTCATTCCAGCGGATGGCGGAATTGTCGGACCAGTATTCCACTGCGTGTCGATCGGCCCCACTCATTTGTGCTATTGCCTGTTTTAAATCGGATAATTCCTGGAGGTATTCTGATGAAGCTACAGCTGCAGGCGCAGCAATGATTATTTCATCTCCACTACCCATTAAAATAGGCTTCCAAGTTCCTCCAGCTTGATCGGTAGATGAAAAAACATAACTATCATAAGATAGAAGCGTTGGAAGTTCTTTCTCACAAGAAATGAAAAAGAGTAACCCCGAAAAAATCAGCAGAACGTATTTTATAGGTTTCATCTTAATTTTGTTTTTTCAGATAATTAAAGAAATAAGTTACTCCTACACCTGTAGTGTTGATTTTTGCTGTATTTCTACCATTGATCACGCGATTGTGATAAGCAACTACACCAAGACCTTTAATTTTTGAAAAATAGTAATGTGCAAGTAACCCAACTCTATCCATTTCGATATCATTGGTGGGTTGGGCAGCATTATAGGGTCTGATATCGTCTCCGCTTGTGGATTTGGATCCCAAATAGTTAAGTTCCAACTGTATGGAATTATTCCACAACCAGAAGCCAACAATACCTTCAATGGTTATGGCATTGGGCACATCCATCCAAGGCGTATAGTAACTGCCGTTATTGTAGTAATACTCCCGTTCGGCTTCGGAATACCCCCTCCATAAGTAGGCTCCAGCTCCCCGCAAATAAAGGCCACTTTTCCACTTGTACTGAGCAATTGCCCGATAAGAAAGTTCAGGTGCACCAAGCCCTAAACTATAGGGCATATAATCGGGTAAATAATTAGTTACCGGTGTAGAAAAACCAACCGTCGCTAATACTGAAAATGTACCTTTATCTGTCACCTTGTTTATGATTCGGTACTTTAAGGCAACCAACAAATCCTGAAAACCACTTGCTCCCGCAAATTTGCCCCCATTGGGTTCCGAAGATTCCGTTTTGATGAATGGTGCTCCAACATAAAAATTGAGCTTGTCCAAAATTCCCACGGCTACCATGGGCATCACCGCATTCCTCTTGACCGTAGCAATGGTTTGGTTTTCTCGCAGCAGCGTGCCTTCCCAATACTGGTCGAAGCTACCCTGATTGTAATCCAATAATAGGCAGGCTTGCCTGGCTTCCATCATAATGGCATCACTTGGGGTTTGCGCCCAAAGTTTGGCATAACAAGACAGCACGACCAGTAATGCCGTACACAGGCATTTGATTTTACTCATAATGATTGTTTTTTATGTGATCATTTTTATTGCATGGCCTCTGAGGGGCATTGGCTATGCGTAATGCGGGATCTAATGGCACTTTACTTTCCGTATACCCTTTAACTTACCTCTTGTAATTACGCTATTTTAGCACTCGCGCCGGCATTACGTATAGCTACTGTTAATTGAACCCGCTCTCGCGGGAAACTTTATCACCAATCAAATATAACCTACATATAGTAGTTCACCAAAACATTTTAATCCCATCTGAGAAAACTGCCAGGATGGCACGCCTGCTTTTTAAGTGGCATTCGACCGGCTCGAAGCCCATCTCACCGTTCTACCTTGAATATTTTTTCAAATGAATCATATACAGCTAAATGCAATGCATCTCCGTGATTTTGGTGTTCGAAAAATTCGAAATAGAGCTTGGTGTGCTGCTCTTTTTGCAGTGTCAACTTATCATACAAATCCCTAGCAGCTCGTTCCATCGTTTCCCCTTCTTTCCCAACTCCGATATAAATTGATTTTTTTGCCGAATAGGGTACGGGGGTGTATTTTAGCAATGATTCGTCATCCCACCACAAACTTGGACTTATAATAATATAATTATCAAATAGGGCTGGTTTTTTGAACAAAATTTCTGTCGCCAGAAGTCCGCCAAGTGATTGGCCGATCAAGGTCTCCATTGAATCCGTTTGATATCTGTTTTGCACAAATGGCCGCAATTCTTTTTCGATAAAGTTGATAAATTTTTCAGATTCACCAGTTGCAGGAAAGTCCGCTTTATCTTCCTTGTTATTGGTAGGAAAGGTAAAATCTCTTTTTCTATCTACGTTAGCTATTCCTATTACAATAGATTCAGGAATCATATTGATCCAAGAAAAAGAACCAAATTGCACAAGCCCTGAAATGTGAATAAAATCCTCATCTATGGAGCCGTCTAGCAAATAGATGACGGGATATCTTTTTATCGAATCCCTGGAATATCCATTTGGCAAATAAATATTTAATACTCTTTTCTCATTTAAAATTCCTGATTGAATCTCAATACTTTCTCCGATTGACAGTGGAATTATATTATTTACTTCTATTTCATTTTGAGCAAATAGTTGACTACTCAAAATCAGCATCATTAAAGTCAAAAATTGTTTCATTGTATTCCTTTTATTCTGCCCAATTAATTTTGTGCGTGCTATCAAGATAAATAATTCCATCAAAAGCTTTCCCGATCTCGTTGGTTTCCGTTTGACTATCGTTAATTTGCGCCCCTGCGCCACTCATAGTGGTTAAATTCTGGTTTAAAAATCCGGTCAATTCATTCTCTTCTTTTGCTTTTCTAAAATTCAAAAATGTATTAGGGTTTCCCATATTTTTCAAGCAACTCGTAAAACTATTTTCTAAAACCTGATCGTAACTAAAAGTTTCCATTTCCCATTTTTTTGAAAACGCTAAAAACGATCCGGTTCCAAAATCAGTAGCGATATTAAAATAAGCGTTTCCGTACAATTTCCTCAATTGATGACCAGCCACATCAACAATTCCGTTGGAAACCCAATCTCCTACGTGTGCATTGTGTGCCCAATAAAGTACTTTTGCTTGGTCTCCGTGAAAATTTAGAATCCACTGGATATTTTCGCCCATATAAATGTCTCTAAAATCGTGCTTGCGCTGCTCCACATTTTGATTAATTGCCGTTACAAATTGTCCTAAAACTTCAATATGGTGGTATGCTACATTAAAAGCTTCTTCTGACGTCTTGTTTTTGAATGCTTCATAGTTATCAAAAAAATAATTCTTTAATTTTGCGTAGGAGATGTAATAATCTACTTTTTCACTTTCTTCTATATTTTGCCACAGGTGCTTTTCAAATCCTTCTATTTTATAATCGGAACCAACTGTTTCTAAATAAGCTTTAATTCTATTGACATCTGAAATCACGTATTGCATTTCACAGCCATACAGGTAAATCTTTTCTGTGCTGTTTTGGTTGTATACCTTTAGCCCATTCATCAGTTGATGAAATTCTTTGGTTTTGTATCTCCAGGTTGAGTTGTGTACTTCTAAGATGTTTTTTAAGTCATCTCTTTTTCCCTGAATATAGTCATTTAAGTATTGTCCTTCGCCAAAGCCCGTTTCGATGATTAGAATCGTAAACCCCTGTTTATCCGCCAAATACTTCATTAATTCTCCGGCAAGAATGGTGAATTCCGCTGTCCCGTGCGTATCCTCGCCCAAACCCACAATTTTCACCTCATTTAAGGTGTTGTCGAGAAAGGAGAGTGAATTTGATTGTATATCTTCAAATCCGACTGCATATTTTTCCAATGCAGCGTTGCATTGTGCAATACAGGTGGTATTAAAAAATGCAATCAGTAAAAACAACAATACATCTTTCATAGCTTTTTTTTATGTCGTCAAGGACGATGGTTTACACTGCACATTCCGGCATGCGCACCCCCATTCCCGGGCTGTATTTCGCATCAATTTTCTATTCTTTCACTCGATTCAACGTTTCTTCATCAAATACGACAGCTGTAAAATGGGGCGCAGTTGCGATTTGTTGTGCCATCTGCATGGTGTTTACTCAAAATTTGGGTAATTATTTTTCATGGATGCATCTCCATTCGCAAGGAATATTCCGCCTAAACAAATTTTTCTAAAACCAAGTAATCCCGCTCCTTTTTAGGCACACGATCCCGACTCTTGGCAGCAAACAGCCAGAATAGCAGGCCGAGTACGGAGAAGGTTAAAAATATGCCCCATTCAAATGGCCAAACCAGCGCTACCGGGCTACCCGGAACAACCATTAGTAAAAGGATACCCAATGAACCCACCATGCCGACGTATCCTAAAAGCCTTCCTCCTGGGGCTGTATAAGGACGATGCAAATTAGGAAATTTCTTACGCAAGGTTAGAAACGAAGACGAAACCCCAAAAAAGGCAATCACGATGCACAAGGAGCCTACATTTACAAAGGATATCATGGCACCCGGCCCCATCAGGGAAGCCAAAAAGGTGACCACGCCGCTGAATAGCACCGCTTTGTAAGGCGTCTGGTAGTTGAGGTGCGATTTTCCGAGAACAGGGGCGATGATCTTCCCCCTGCCCATGGCAAAAAGCACGCGTGAACCCGCCAGAAAAAAGCCGTTCCAACTGGTGAGTAAGCCTACTATCGCTGTGACCAGAATGAGCTTCACCAGAAAGGGAGATTCCGTGGCTATGCCAAATGCTTTTGCAGTGGGTAATTTGTCGCTGATAATTTCGTGCCACGGCGCAGCAATCGAAGTGCTCATGATCAGGAGCATGTAAAAACAAACTGCTGCCATAATGGAGATCGGAATGAGCAGCCCAATGGTTTTAGCAGAAATAGTCTCATTGGCTTCTTCAGCAGCCTGCGGAATGGTGTCAAAACCTACAAACCAGAAGGGGACCGTGACCAAAACCATCGCTATACCAGCAGCTATTGAGCCTGAATGGTTGGTGGAAAACAAAGGACTTAAGTTGTTCCAGTCACCCATCACCATTCCGGCTATCACAAATATGAAGGTTAGGCTTATAAAAAGTACGGTCAGCCCTACCTGGAACCGTGCCGCGTTTTTTACCCCGGTGTAATTGATCGCGCTAATCACCACAACGAAAAAGGCACTCAAAGCGATGTGGGACAAGTAGATAGGGCTTCCGTTCACGGCATACAATTGCCAGTAATCAATGGACGGGATTAAATAACTAATCACTTTGCTGATGGAAATTGCTTCGAAAGCGGAAACCGACAGGTAGCCAAACACCAAAAACCAGCCCACTATAAAGGCCTTCGAAGTGCCGTAGGCTTTATAGGCATACGCCACCTCACCACCGGAGAGCGGCAATGCGGCCGTTACTTCGGCATAACACAAGCCAATAGCTAACATAAGTAGCCCGCCCAACGCAAAAGCAATGATGGCCCCCAGGGGCCCAGCATTAGAGAGCCAAGCGCCCATTGCGGTTATCCAGCCAACGCCAATCATTGCACCAAATGCCAAACTAAACATACCTGCTTTGCCAATTCCTTTCTGTAATTGGGGTCTTTCGAATTCGTCTTGAACTGTCATATTGAAAAAAAATCGGGTAAAAACCATTGAAAAAAATGAGCGGACAGGTAAATATCGCGTCTCGCGATCTGTCCTTGAAGCGCGCCTTTCCGCAAAGAACCACCCACCTGCTACCGCTTAAGATAGGCCTTTAGGTTGGTTTTTTTAGGCCAACCACTCTTTTTTACGTGTGGAGGGGGGGTGTAGGCTGGCGTTTAGGGTAAGTAGCTGTCGTTTATACAAGCAGAGGCCGTTATTATTTTACGGCCTTTTATTGAACCATAGTCTGCCTTATTAATTTTCATTAGATAATATACAAATACCCCTAAGTTCACCAGCGCGTAGCGCGTAGTGGCAGATACCCAGCAAAATCCTTCGTATTTTTGCGCCTTGCCCTCAACCGACAACTTTAATCCGCCATGCTTGTGTCTGCGCCATGCTTACGTTCTTTTCGGGTTTCCGTAGCCGACTGGCCGCTGCCGGAGCGGTTTACGTTTCCGTTTTACTACGATCCGCACCCGCTCAGTCAGCTGGCGGCGGAGGAGCTGCAGCAGGAACTCGCTACCCAAACCACCTGGGACCACAATTTCGGCTTGCCCACGGAGCGCCCCACCGACGGGCTGGTCATCGGTAAGATGTTCGGGGTATTGGTGGTGCAGGACGAAGCCGGTGAGCTGGGCTACCTGGCTGCTTTTTCGGGCAAATTGGCGGAAAGCAACCACCACGCCGGGTTTGTACCGCCCGTTTTTGACATGCTCACCGAAGGTAGTTTCTTCAACCAGGGCATGATGGTCCTCAACCCACTGAACAGCCGCATCAAAGCACTGGAGGAAGCGCCGGCCCTGCGGGAATGCCAGGAATTGGCCACCACCGAAACGGCGCTGTGCGAGCAGGAACTGGCCAACCTGCGGCAACTCCTGAAAACCGGCAAGCAGGCCCGCAAGGTTCGCCGCCAGGCCGGCGAGGCTATCCTGGATGCCACCGAACTGGCGGCCCTAAAAGACACCTTGATGTGGGAAAGCCAGCGCGAACGCATGGACACCAAACAACTAACCCGCTACTGGAAAACCCGCCAGGCGGAAGCCGAAGCCCGCCTGGCCACCTACCGCGACGAAATAGCCACCCTGAAAAAAGACCGCAAAGCGTATTCGGCCAACCTGCAGCAGCAACTCTTCGACGCCTACCAGTTTCTCGACCAGCAGGGCGCGCGCAAAAGCCTGCTCTCGATCTTCCAGGATATCCCCCCACCCGCCGGCGCGGGCGAATGCGCAGCGCCCAAGTTGCTCCAGTACGCTTTCTTGCACGGGTTGAAGCCCATTGCGCTGGCCGAATTCTGGTGGGGGCAATCGCCAAAATCAGAAGTGCGCAAGCACCGCCAGTACTATCCCGCCTGCCGGGGCAAGTGCGAGCCCATCCTGAGCCACATGCTCCAGGGTATCGACATGGATGTCAACCCCATGAAGATCAACATGGCCGAGGGCAAGACCATCGACTACCTCTACGAAGACGACCTGGTAGTAGTTATCAATAAGCCCGCGGAGTTCCTGTCGGTACCGGGCCGCAACGTGCAGGATTCGGTGCAGCTGCGGGTAAAGGCCAAATACCCCGACGCGACCGGCCCGCTGGTCGTCCACCGCCTCGACATGTCGACCTCCGGCCTCATGCTCCTGGCCAAGACCCAGGAAGCCTACAAAATCCTGCAAAGCCAGTTCATCAGGCGCACCATCCAGAAGCGGTACGTAGCGCTGCTGGAAGGCGGCGTCGTGGGTGACCAGGGCACCATCGACCTCCCCCTGCGCGTAGACCTGGACGACCGCCCCCGCCAGCTCGTCTGCTACGAACACGGCAAAAAGGCCCACACCGAATGGCAGGTGGTGGAACGCGCCCACGGCCAAACCCGCATCCACTTCTTTCCGCACACCGGCCGCACCCACCAACTGCGCGTACACGCGGCGCATCCCTTGGGCCTCAATACGCCCATCATCGGCGACGACCTCTACGGCAACAAACACGACCGCTTGTGCCTCCACGCAGAATCGCTCACCTTCCGCCACCCGGCCACGAAGGAATGGATGACCTTTCAGTTGGATGCCCCGTTTTAAGGGCAATTTTGCTTTGATGATTTTTGGTACGGAGGCACGGCGGTTTTTTAGCCACAAAAGCACCAAAGACACGAAAATTTCACAAAAACAGTTTTGGTGGGATTTAGTGCTTTCTGTGCTTTAGTGGCTACATTTTTTTTATAAAAACTTGGTGTTTTCTGTCGTTCAGTAGCAATCAACTTTCTTCGTCCCCATCTTCGCCGATCAAAAGCACCACATTCCCCGTCTTCTCCCCCGTTTCCACGTACCGGTAAGCATCGGCAATGGCTTCCAGGGGGTAGGTCCGATCAATTACGGGTAGAAAATGCCCCTCCTCCAATAGCTTTTTTATTAAGGCTATACTGCCCTTGACATCGGTAGGAATGGGAAAGATTACCTTCCTCCCCCCCAGCCAGGGGGTGACCAAGGCCAGAAAAACGTTTTGTGCCAACCACCCCAGTTCGGAGGAGATGTACACGCCCCCAGATTGGAGCAACGGTTTGCATTTGAAAAAGGAGCTTTTGCCGACCGTGTCGAAAACACAGGCATACTTTTCAGCATCCCTGGTGAAATCCGTTTGGGTATAATCAATCACCCGGGTAGCACCCAGCGATTGCACCAGGGCCAGGTTTTTCGTGTTGCCTACCGCCGTCACCACTACCCCCCAATATTTCAACAACTGCACGGTGGCTGACCCAATGGCGCCCGTGGCGCCGTTAACGAGGATTTTCTGCCCCGGCGCAATGGCCACTTTCTTGATGAAATTATACGCATAATGCACGCCTTCCAGGCTGGCTGCGGCCTGCGCATACGACACGTTGGCGGGTATGACCGCCAGGGCTTCATCAGCAGCAATGGTCATATAGGTCGCCTGGGAACTTACGCCCTGGTCATTGAATCCAAAAACCCGATCACCGACGGCAAAAGCGGTTACATTTTCCCCAATAGCGGTTATCTGTCCGGCAAAATCAGTGCCGGGAACAGGTCTGGTAGGCCGCAAAAATCCGGTAAAGAAGCGCATAATAAAGGGCTTGGCACGCAGCCTGGCACAATCGGTCCGATTCACGGTGGTGGCGTGTACGCGGATCAAAACTTCGTTGGCCTGGGGCACCGGCCGGGCAATTGTTTTGACCGTGAGCACACTGGGCGGACCATACCGGGTGTATACACTTGCTTTCATGCTTTTAAGGTTTTTTATTAAAAATACGCTCGCGACAACCTGTTGTCTATTCTTTTCGATGGGACGAAGAGTCTACTCGACGAGTCTGCCAGCTGCCAGCCTGGCGATCATAAAAAAAGCCCCCGCAATTAACTGCGGAGGCTTTTTGGATTCTACGTTCGTTGCCGTCAGGAACCTATTGCAAAAACGTCAGGCTCTTTGCTACAAAAGCGGTCAGTTCCTTGCCCTTCAGCATGTTCTGGTTCAGGAGCGCCAGTTTGTAGAGGTAGTCCGCTACGTCCTTTTGCTGGGCTTCATCGGTGCTGGTCAGCATCTTGTTCGCCACCAACGGGTGGTTGGCGTTGACGATCACTTTGTAGTCGTCGGGGAAGCCACTCAGGTCCATCCCTTGCATGGCCTGCATTTCCTTCATGCGGCGCATGAATTCGGGCCGCACGAGTTGCACGGGCTGGGCTTCGGGCGAGAGGGGTTTCACCTCGATGGATTTCCCGGCGCCAGCCACTTCGCCAAAGAGGGTCTTCACCTGGTTGGTCTGCTCTTCATTGAGGACAGACTCCTTGGCTTCGTCCTGCTGAACGAGGTTATCGACCGTATCGGAGTCGATGCGCACAAAGGTGATCTTGTCTTCCTTTTGTTCCAGGACCTGCAGGAAGTGGTTGTCGATGATGTGGTCGAGCAACAACACATCGTACCCCTGCTTCTTGGCGGCGGTGATAGCTGCATCCTGCGAAGCCGGATCGTTGGCGTAGATCATCACCGTGCGCTCGTACTTGTCTTTTTGGGTAGCTTCTACCTTGGCGCGGTATTCGTCGAGGGTAAACACTTCGTTGTCCACATTTTTGAGGAGGACAAACTTGTTGGCCTTGTCGTAAAATTTCTCATCGGAGATCATGCCGTACTTTACGAAGACACTCAGGTCGTTCCATTTCTCTTCAAAGGAGGGGCGCTCTTTTTTGAAGAGGTCGTTGAGGCGGTCTGCCACCTTCTTGGTGATGTGGCTGTTGATCTTCTTCACATTCTGATCGGCCTGCAGGTAGGAGCGCGACACGTTCAGCGGAATATCGGGCGAGTCGATGACCCCGTGCAGGAGCGTCAGGAACTCGGGGACAATCTCTTTCACCTCATCCGTGACGTAGACCTGGTTGGAGTAGAGCTGGATCTTGTTTTTCTGTACTTCAAACGTGTTGTTCAGTTTGGGGAAGTACAGAATACCGGTCAGGTTGAAAGGGTAGTCGATATTGAGGTGAATCCAGAACATCGGCGGTGCGCTGAAGGGGTACAGTACCTGGTAAAAGGCCTTGTAGTCTTCGTCCGTCAGCTCGGTGGGCGACTTCTTCCAGATGGCGTCGTGCTCATTGATGATGTTGGGCACTTCGATTTCCTTGGTCGTGGCTTCTTCGCCTTCGCCTTCGGTGACCGACTCCTGGCGGGTACCGAACTGGATGGGGATGGGGAGGAATTTGCAATATTTGTTGAGCAGTTCCTCGATGCGGCTTTCCTGCAGATACTCCACGCTGTCGTCGGAGATGTGCAGTACAATGTCAGTACCACGGTCGGTCTTGTCATTGGAGATAAGCTCGTAATTGGGGTCACCTTCACACGACCAGGTTACGCCGGTAGCGCCTTCCTGGTAAGACTTGGTCACGGCTTCTACGCGGTTGGAAACCATAAAAGCCGAGTAAAACCCGAGGCCGAAGTGGCCGATGATATTGGCGTCGTCCTTGTATTTGTCCAAGAACTCCTGGGCACTGGAGAAAGCCACCTGGTTGAGGTACTTTTCAACCTCATCTTCCGTCATCCCCACGCCGCGGTCGCGGATGGTCAGGGTTTTGTTTTCCTGGTCGAGGATGATCTGGATGGTCAGGTCGCCCAGTTCGCCGGTGGGTTCGCCCTTGGCGGATAAAGTTTTGAGTTTGGTAGTAGCATCAACCGCGTTAGAAATCAGTTCCCGCAAGAAAATCTCCTGGTCGGAGTAGAGAAATTGCTTGATAATCGGAAAAATATTTTCCGTCTGTACTGCTATGTTACCTTTCTTCATAAAACTTGGTTTAGATATTTTATACCGAGTGTAAACAGGCAAAGGCTGTGCCAGAAGCACAATCCTGCCAAAATGACAAGCAATCCCCATTATTCGCAGAAAAAAAGGCAGCAGCAAGTGTACAAGCAAACATATTTGACGTAAATTTCACCAGATTTATCCCGTATCGTTTAGTCGTCCCCCACCTCCTTTACCTGAAAAAAAGCCGCTTATGCTTCTGCTAATTGTTGCTATTTTCGTCATTGGCTACCTCGGCATTGCCTTTGAGCACCCCTTAAAAGTAGACAAAGCAGCATTTGCTATTCTTACCGGCGTGGTTTGCTGGGTGTTGCTGGGCTTGGGGCAAGAAGTTATCCTACCGGCTACCGAGGGCGAATTCATCAATGAAGCCCTGCTGCACCACGTCGGCGAAATTGCCGAAATCCTATTCTTCCTCCTCGGCGCCATGACCATTGTTGAGCTCGTCGACTCGCACGATGGCTTTTCGGTGATCACGGATCACATTGCCACCGCCAATCGGGTTCGGCTATTGTGGCTGGTTTGTATCGTCACCTTCTTCTTTTCGGCCATTCTGGACAACATGACCACCGCTATTGTGATGGCGGCCTTGTTGAAAAAATTGCTGGCCGACCAGGAAGACCGTTGGTTTTTTGCGGGTATGGTTGTGATCGCGGCCAATGCCGGGGGTGCCTGGTCTCCCATCGGCGATGTCACGACCATCATGCTCTGGATCGGTGGGCAGGTGACGGCCGCCAATATTGTGGTCAAAGTCTTCTTACCCGGACTGGCTTGTTTACTGGCCCCCCTGCTGCTGGTCTCCCTGTTCCTCAAAGGAGAACTCAAACGCCCCAAAGAAATGCCCCATTCGGCAACCTCCAACGAAGGCGCCAGTAGCTTCGAGCAGCAACTGATCTTAGGCCTCGGCGTAGGTGGCTTATTGTTTGTTCCGCTTTTCAAAAGCATTACCCACCTACCTCCTTTCATGGGCATGTTGTTCAGCTTGGGCGTGCTGTGGGTGATCACAGAAATGCTGCACCGGAACAAAACCCGGGATCACCGCCACGGCTTGTCGGTAGCGGGGGTTATCCGCCGCATTGACACCCCGAGCGTCTTGTTCTTTTTAGGCATCCTGCTGGCGGTAGCCAGTTTGCAAACTGCCGGTCTGCTCGGGCAATTCGCCCTGGCCCTCGACCAGACCTTCGGCAATATCTACACCATCAACATCCTCATCGGTTTATTGTCGTCGGTCGTCGACAACGTCCCGCTGGTAGCAGGTGCGATGGGCATGTATACCCTGGATGTTTACCCCCAGGATCACACCTTCTGGGAATTGCTGGCCTACTGTGCCGGTACTGGTGGTAGTGTGCTCATCATTGGCTCGGCTGCTGGCGTTGCCATTATGGGGATTCTGAAGATCGACTTTTTGTGGTACCTGAAAAAGATCAGCTGGCTGGCGTTGGTGGGTTATTTTTCGGGCGTAGGGATCTACTACCTGTTGAATGGGGCTGGCTAATTTTTTGTGCCACCCCAAAAACTAACAATTCCCCTCGTCCAATTCAAAGAAGGTATCGGCAATATCTTCCTCCCGGTCCTTACAGGGAAAGTCTTTTTCAACCAGCAGCTCCAGGCTCCCGCCGGCGGGTAACGACACCTGATGCGCCAGGCCAACCTGATCGGAATGCATCCAGGCCTGACCAGTGGTTGCTGGCAGTTCCACCAGCAGCATCCCATCCGCCCAACGAGCCTGCAGGCTGGCGACATCCCCCAGCGCCAGGCCGTAACGAAACGACTCCCCGTGCGGGAAATCCACCCGCCCGTAGGCGGCACCCGCCGTTTCCAGCGCTTGCAAATCCGACTTGCGCACCCGTAGGCGAATGCTATTGGTAGTGATCCGGAGCTTCATGGCCGACGTTTTTCAAAAATTTAGCAATACAATAGGCCCTAACCGCAGGGTTAAGTGGTGCCGGCAATAGCAGGCACGGGCCAGCCTCCTTACTGCGACTCGGCCAGTACGGCCGTACAGATCTCCTTCACCAGACCCGGCCCGGCGTAGACCATGCCGGAATACACCTGCACCAGGCAAGCGCCAGCGCGTAGTTTTTCCACGGCGTCGGCGCCACTACCGATCCCGCCTACCCCGATGATGGGCAACTGGCCACCCGACTTTTGGTGCAGGTAGCGGATCACTTCCGTGGCGCGTTCCCGCAGGGGGGCACCACTCAGGCCGCCGTTACCGATATCAGCTACCGCTGTAGCGGCCGTCAGGAGGCCAGCTCTGCCAATGGTCGTATTGGTGGCAATGACGCCCGCCAGGCCCGTCGTCTGAGCTATTTCGACGATGTCGTCCAGCTGGCCATCCGTCAGATCGGGGGCGATTTTCAACAACAGGGGCTTGGGTTGTGCCCGGGCCTGGTTGTTCGCCTGCAGCGTCGCCAACAAGTGGGTCAGGGGTTCCTTTTCCTGCAGGTCGCGCAGGTTGGGGGTATTGGGGCTACTGACGTTGACCACAAAGTAATCGACGTAGTCGAAAAGTTGATTGAAGCAGATCAGGTAGTCTTCGGTGGCCTGCGCGTTGGGGGTATCTTTATTTTTACCTATGTTTCCACCAATGATCAGCCCGGGTGGGCGGCCTTGCTGCAGCCGTTGCACCAGGGCGTCCACGCCTTCGTTGTTGAAGCCCATGCGGTTGATCAGGGCCTCGTCGGCGGGCAGTCGAAACAGGCGGGGCTGCGGATTACCGGGTTGCGGGCGGGGGGTTACCGTGCCGATCTCCACAAAGCCAAACCCGAGGTGGCTCATGGCGGCATAGTAGCGGCCGTCTTTGTCGAAGCCTGCTGCCAGACCCACCGGATTGGGAAAATCCAACCCGAAACATTGCCGGCGCAGGCGCACATCATCGGTACCATACAGCCATTTAAGGAGGGCACCTACACCGGGAACCAGCAAACTGTATTCCAACAGTTTTACCGTCAGGTGATGGGCTTGTTCCGGTGCCAACCGAAAGAGAAGGGGTTTGAACAGCTTTTTATAGTACATAATCTGTATTTCCGGTAAACCGCGCCAAACAAAAAATAAGAAAAAGACAAAAAAAAGCTAGACAGCTTAAGCGCTGTCTAGCCATAATCATAATCCCAAAAACTATTCTTAACGGCATCCTGCCGATATTATCTTACTTATTGCGGGTGTCACAAGAGCCGAATCAATGAATTCAGCACAATTGATCGTCAAATTTAGCAATAATTTAATTTACGAGTGCACTATGCACTAAAAAAAAATGTAATACTGTGCACTAAACTGCTCCTCAAGAGGCCTCTTCCTCTGCTTTCACCAGCAATTGGAAGCCATTGCCATGGATATTGACAATTTCAATATTTTCATCGTGCTTCAAATATTTGCGCAATTTGGTCACAAAAACATCCATACTGCGGGCCGTAAAGTAGGTATCCTCACCCCATATCTTATTCAACGCTTCGCTGCGGGGTAGAATATCGTTTAGGTTCACGGCGAACATGCGCAGCAGTTGTGCTTCCTTGGGCGACAGTTTTTCCTTTTCTTCGTCCTGGCCGCCGCCATCAAAAGTCAGGATACGCAGGGGGTAGTTGAAATGGTACCTGCCGATATTGAATTCCTTGATGTCTTCCTGGGTATCGGGCTTCTGGTTCGTGCTGCGTTTGAGGATAGCCTGGATGCGCAGCAACAGTTCTTCGGAATTAAAAGGCTTGGTGATGTAGTCATCCGCCCCAATCTTGAAGCCCTTGAGGACATCTTCCTTGATGCCCCTGGCCGTGAGAAAAATGATGGGCATGGCAGTATCTTTTTCCCGGATATCGGCCGCCAGGGTGAAGCCATCTTTTTTGGGCATCATGACATCAAAAATGCACAGATCGAACTCGCCGCGATGGTAGGCGTCCAACCCTTGCTCGCCATCTACGGCCAGCGTTACATCGTAATCATTCATTTCCAAATAAGAGCGCAAGACGTCGCCAAAATTCTGATCATCTTCTACTAGGAGAATTTTATTTGCCATACATTAACGGGTGTTTGCTAAGTCTTTGAGAAAATAATTAAAAGGCCATTGCTGGTGATTTTAAGTCATTACTAACCTGCCATCATCCTGCCGGCGGGGAAAAGAAAGCACAAAATCACTTCCTTTATCCAATTCACTTCTAACCTCCACTGTTCCTCGGTGCGCATCCATAATAGCTTTGACGTAGCTAAGGCCCAATCCGAATCCTTTCACGTCGTGGAGGTCGCCAGTGTGCACGCGGTAGAATTTATCGAAAATATGCTTGCGGGCTTCCTTGCTCATCCCCATCCCTTCATCGCTAACCACCACCTGCACGCCGTCTTTCAGGTCGCTGGTGGTAACCGTAATGTGGGGTACATTGGGCGAATACTTATTGGCATTGTCCAGTAGGTTATTCACCACATTGGAAATATGCGTCAAATCACCCTGTACAATCGGGTTGGTTGCTCGGAGTACGACAGTTGCTGTTCCCTGTCGGGGTTCCACCTGCAAGCCGATATTTTCTACCGCCCGGGAGATCACGTCGTGCAAATCAACTTCGGCCAATCGGAGCTTGGATTCCTCGCGATCGATTTGGGCCATTTGCAAAACTTTTTCAACCTGACTATTCATACGTTTATTTTCCTGTTTTATTATGTTGGCAAAGCGTTCTACCTTAGATATGTCACCTGAAATACGCGGATTGGTAATACTATCGGCCGCCAGGGAGATGGTCGCTATGGGTGTTTTGAATTCGTGGGTCATGTTGTTGATAAAGTCCGTCTTCATCTCAGATAACCGCTTCTGGTGAAAAATCACCCATACCGTATAACCAAAACACGCCAGAATGAGGGCCGCAAACAGAAAGGTGCCCAAGAAACTGGGCAGCAGCGCACTCCACATCACCCGCGATTTCTCGGGGAAAAATATTTTTAGCTTACCCGCAGCTTCGCCCTGGTCATTTTCGAAAAGGGTCACGCTGTAATCCGTAAGTGACAAATTGGAATACCCCGGCTGGGGCTGTGTACGCGGCTGCACATTGTCTGCTACGTAATAACCATCGTGGATAATAAAAGCCTGGCGATCTTCGCTGAAAACACCAAACTCGTAATTGGTTTTTATGGCGTGGTTCTGCAACTCCTGCTTCAACACCTGTGCCAAAATAGCCGCATCAATCCGCTCTTCCAACGGGCTGTACACGTTGACCAGGTCGTAAGAAGTAATCCCCGTGACGGGAATAGACATCCCCCCGTTGCCGTCGCCCCCTAACCCCACCACCGCCTCCGACGGTACGTAGTCGACCGAATAACCATTGATCACCAACATCGCATCTTTGGAGGTGGCCGTTTTCTCTATTCTTTCAGCTACCGCACTGAGCGCATTCTGGACATTTTTATCAAAAGCATCCTCGTTGGCCCGTATCGACGTCAAAATCAAGTCCGTCTGCAAGGCAACCACGCCTATGACAGCCATGCTCATCACGCCAATAATCAACCAAATAACTCGCTTATTCATATCGGTTTTATAACGCAATCAAGGTATATAAAGTTAAAGGATTTAGCCGCAGCACACCTTACTTTAACGGATATTTAAGAGAAGGTGTTCGAAGTCGGAAGTCGGAGGTTTTCGAAGTCGGAAGTTTTCGAAGTCGGAAGTCGGAAATGGGAAGTGGGAAATTTTAGACCGTGTAAAAGGGAAAAAAGTGTAAAAGTGTAAAAGAGGGGGAGGGGAACCTTGACCTTGCTCCGCCATTGGGCCGATCGATTTTTCGGCCGTGCCGGCGTGTGATCGTTCCCAACAACTTACGACGGTCCAAAGTCCTCCTCTGGAGGAGGTGGCACGCCCAGGCGTGCGCGGAGGAGGAAAGGCGATTCGAAATCGGAGTCGGAAGGGTAGCACCGTAAAACGTATTCACGCATCTTTACGTTGGAGGGTAAACTCAGCCCCAGTAATCAAGGGATCGCGCGCGTCTGAGCGGGCGGGCCTTCTCCTTCAGGAGACCGCTTGCGCAGCCTGCCACGTCTGCCAGCGCGGGCGCGGGAAGACGACACGGGAAGTCAGCGCTCAAAGCCACTGACTTCCCGCGTCCTCCTGCTAATTCAACTGAAAGCGCACCACCACCCCGCCGGAGGCATCCGTACGCGGGAAGCCGGCCGAGGTTTTAGGAATGGTCCGGCGGTAGTCGAGGAACAAGCGCAGCGACAGGCTCTTGTTCAGCTGGTACTCGGCCGAAGGCGACAAACTCACCGTTAAAGAACCGCGGGTCGGCTCGAAAATATTTTGATCCAATTTCTGGGCTACCGTGATGTCATCGCGGTAGCTGAAATTAAACTGCAGGTCTAAATCTTGCGTACTCAGGCGGCCACCACTCGAACCTTGCCGCCCGCGTTGGGGCGCCGTTGGTGGTGCTGCCGCAGCCGGTTTCTTGCCCTTGTTTTTGTTGCCGCCCAGGAAGCCGATCTGTACGCCCCGCAAAATGTAACCAAAGCCAGTGACCACTTCCGAGGTGCGGGTTTCACTCAGCAATTTGCTGGTCACACTCAGCGCCAGTGCCCGCGACTGCTTGTAGTCGAAGTTGATCGACATGCCGTTCTGGAACTGCATGTCTACGGCAAATAAGGGGGCAAAGTTCTCCTGAATGGTAATGTCCGGAATTTCAATGCGCGGGTAGAAATTGTAGAAAACCGTATCCCGGCCCTGCGCCACCGGATCCTCCCGCGTAGCCAGGTAATCCAGGCTGGTGCGGAAGTTGCTGATGGTGAACGTCGACTTGTAGCCGTGGGTGATGTTGAAGCTCGAGAATATTTTCTGGAACGCCTTCAACTTGGACAAGCCGTTGTAGGTCAGTCGCCAGTTGGGCTTCCACCCGGTATTGAACGGATCCAGATCGATGGTGCCCGGGTCCTGCCCCGTGTAAGCCGCAATAAAGGCGGGCAGGAGCACATCCTGCTGGTTGCGGCCGAAGCCGGAGGTATAGCCTTCGCGGGCCTGTTCGGGGTCTTCGTGCAAGCCCGAACCCAACCGCTGGGAAACGATCGGCCGGTAATCCTGGAAGGTCTGGAACAGGCTTTGAATTTCTTCGGTACTGCTCTTGAACAAGGTCGACAGGGCATTGTACGATACCGTCAGCTGCCCGCCGTAGGTGGGTACCCGGTGCTGGTAGCCGCCGACATTCTCTTTATCAAAGATTTTGAAACTCTCCGTGTAATTCTCCGTAAACGACCGGTTCCCTTCAATCTCCAGGCGGAAGTCCTGGAACGGTTCTATCGTCAGTCGGCCTTCGTAGTTCTGTGAATATTCCTGCACCACGTCCTGGTTCATGAAGACGTTATCCGTGATCCAGTTGCGGTTTTCGTACAGCCAGTCATTGGCCACGGGGTTACCGGCATTGGCTGCCGCCCGATCCTCGTCGGTCAGCTGGCGGATATTGGGCTGTAGCCCCGCCACAAAGCCCCACCCCGGCGCACCGAAGCCCGAGGAAAGCCCCATCAGGGAGGTCTGCGGCAGGAAGCCAGGCACCACCGTACGCAGTTGTTCCGAGTAGGTGAAGCGCCCCTTACGCACCAGCATCAGCGCCCGCACCATGGCCCGGATGCCCGGATTCACGTCATCATCGCGCCTGGCCTTCTTATCGGTTTCTACCGGTTCTTCCCCGGTATCTTTCGTGCGCCCCCCCGTATTGGCGGGTGCCCGGCCGCGACGCACGGGCCGGTTGTATTTTTTCAGAAAAGGAATCTGATCGTAGAACTTGTCGAAATTCAAGTCGGCATTCACCTGGCGGTTCTGGCGGTTCTGGATCACGTTGCCCAGGCTGTCCACGTTCAGCGCGGCCGCATTCCAGGTGTAACCTCCCTGGTACTGTGCCCGTACCTGTACCCAGTCCATGTAGGGCAGGTAGCGGATAGGCAGGGTATACGACAAACTCACGTTGTGATCGTAGAGTTTGGGTCGGCCCAGTTTGCGAATATTGGTCCAGATGCTGTCGCGCCGAATGCGGTCGCGGTTCTGGATATTGGGATCTTCCAGGAGGGTAATTTCGTCGGGTTCATCCACCACGGAATTGATGCTGGCGTTGAAGTTGAACTTCAGCGAGCGGGTAAAGTCCCAGTTCAGGTCGTAGGTCCGGTTCCACAGGAAACGCTTGTTGAAAAAGGTATTAAACCGTTCATCTACCCCCGAGAAACGGTACTGCGTTTGGGCAAACTGCCGGTCCATGACCGTGCTGAACGAGAAGGAATTCGGCAAGGGGTTGAAATTGAACTCCTTGAGCAACCGCAGCTGCTTGCTTTCTATTCCCTTGAATGGCTCAATGTAGTTGGTCGGTCGGCTGTAGGAATAATCAAAACCACCGGTGTACTCCTCGCGGGTATCCTGTTGGATGAGCGGATCACTGCGATCGGTTTTGGTATAGCCATAGGTAGCGCTAAAGTTTTCAATATCCCAGGGCATGGGTTTGTCATCGCCGCCGCCCGTGCGTTCTTTCCTGACGTTGGTGAAGTTATAGGTGACAATGTCGGTCACCTCCTGCGCCTGGTTGCGGATGGAGTCGCGTTCGGTCACCGTTTCCGTAGCCGCCAATTTATCTTTCAGGCGAATATCCAGGTCGTAAGGGTCAAATTCTGGTGTACTCGTCAGGTTGGAGCGCTGGGCGTAGAAAGGTACGCGGACGCCCCATTTCTCGGGAAGGAACTTGTCCAGCGCCAGGTTGGTGGCAAAATCGTAGCCCATAATTTTTTCCCGGCTGCGTTCCTGCACCCCGTTGTCGAGGGCGCCGAATCCGATGCTGCTGTAATTGCCCGCAACGGTAACGGAGCCCAGGTCGGCCAATTGCATATCCACCCGCCCCAGGGCAGCTACTCCGCCTTTTTCGTTGAGGCCCGTCAGGCGCAACTCGTTGGCCCAAACTTCGACGTTGTACGATAGACCTTCCGTCTGGTTGGCCTGCTTCGGATTGCGCACCCCGATCATCAACACCTTCACAAAGCCGAGGTTGGGATTGCCCTTGACCTTGATGGTGTGCAGGGCCGCCGAATTTCCTTCGGGGGTGTAGGACTGGGCGTATTCTTCAATTTCGCTGAAGTTGATGTCGTTGCGCGCCACCTTGAGGTTTTTGAGCACTTCGAGGGGGAAGTCGAACTGGTTTTCCGCCCGCCAAACTTCTGCCTTGTAGCGCGTGGAGTTGGCATTCAGGGTATCCACCAACGATTCCCGCGATATTTTCAAGGGTATTTCGTATTCGTAGTAATTGTTCTGGAAGTCACTACCCAGGCGGATGAACATGCTCAACGCATCATCCGGCACGGGCTCGCCACCGCGTTCCTCGGCGTGGACAAACATTTGCATCTTCTCGTAGAGGCGCATGTCCATTTCGGTGTACTTGAACACTCCTTTGGCGTTGCCTTCACACAACTGGTCGAGGCGCAGGGCCAGCGACTGTTCGTTCTGCAGCGTATTGAAAACGCCGAGCGACTGCTCGCGCTGAATGCCCGCGGGCAGGGTATAGTTGAACGGCATCTTACTGCTGTTCTCTTCGATATTGACGGCATCAACCTGGAAGTTTTCGCCGTCCAGCGAACAGACGGTATTCACCCCCGGTTCGTTCAAATTCTGGGTATAGGTTCGCCACTGGTTGCGCACGAGTTCCAGGCTGGCAAAACGCAGGGTTACCGGCGCCTCAAAATCCTTGAGGTACATGCGCATAAAACGAATGGAGCGGAAGTCGGTGATTCCACCAATACTCTTTTTCGTGGGGCCATTCAGCGGAATCCGGTAGCGGTACCAAATCCGGCCGGTATTGCCTGCTTCGGGGCCATCTACGCGGCGGTCGGTGATGTAAGGGCTGCTGGCGACGTCGATCTCCCGGGGATTCAGGGGGTCGGCCTTGATGGGAATAGCGTATTCAAAGTAAGCCTCGGTTTCGTTCAGGGTATTATCGCGATCCAGGTCTTCGGCGTCCGGTACGTTGGTACCCGACTGGCGCAACTGCGTACCCTGGTTAGCGCCCGAGTTACCCTGGGTGTTGTTGAACCCGCGGTACCGGGTTTTCAGGGGGTCGGAACTACCGAATCCATCGGCGTAAAAGCGAAAGTTGTCATTGGATACATCATCGCGGATCTGGGCACCGACCTGGGGATTCAGGGCATTGATGGTATTCCAGTAGCCGGAGAAAAAGGACAATTCCTGGTCGTCCGACAAGCCATCCAAACCGACGTCCTGCAGTTCGCGGGTCTCCGGATCGTTGTCGAAGGCGCGGGTAATCTGTTGCCCTACCGGCACCCGGCCCCAGACGGTTTCGTTGACCGGCCGTCGTTCGTTGGCGGGCCCGGGCAATCCGTTTTCGAAGAATCGGCGGGAATCCTTGAGGATATCTTCCGAGACATTACCAAAATTGAGGTAGAGGGTACCTTCTTTCCGCTCGTAGTCGTCGGCAGCCTCAAAGGCGTTCGTTTCGGAAAGGAAAGGAGAAAGCATCCAAAATTCCACAAATTCAATGTTGGAGGTCTGGAAGTCATTGGTCGTGATGGCGCGCATAATGCCGCCCCAGCGGGTCGCTGGGTCGTTCAGTTGCACGGGAGACAAGGTATCGGTCGAGTTCAGCTGTACCCCCCGGGTGAGGCCACTGATACCGCCCGGTACGTCAAAGTTGTAGGGACCTCTTTCATTGGGATAGTAGGCCAGGTCGAAAACCTGGATATCCGCCCGTTGGTTGGGCTGGATATTGCGGTTGGGAAACACCTCGGTTTGGGGCACCAAACTGGTGTAGACATTGCTGTTGTCACTGCTGATCCGGGCGAGCGGGTCGATGCGGTACCAGTTCAGCAAGGCGCGGTTGGCACCACTGGATAACCCGTCGGCCGTAGCTTCGGGAAAGCGGAGGGGAACGCCCTGCGGCACGCTGGAGATGAACCACTGGTTGGTGGGCTGGCGCAGGTCGATGGTGCTGGCGCTGCCCTCAAAGTCGTCGACGTAAACAATACCCGATTTGTCTTTGCGGCTCTGGTTGATGGCGCGGGCATGGCCGGGATCCAGGGCAGCTGCCTCGGCGCTGACGGAAATGGAAGAGGGAGCAGCCGTGCTGTAAAAAGGCAGCTTATCGACCAGTCGGGTCAGGAAGGGAGCATCCTTGCTCAGGTTGAAATCCAGCCCGTAGATGCGGTTGTTGATGGGGTCATCGCCGTAGTTGACCTTGGGGGTAAAGGGCCGCTCGAATAAGTTGAGGAATGTTGCCCCGATATTGATGTCCTTGCTGATCTCGTAGTCGGCACGCAAGCCCAGCATGGTCTTGTTTTGCAAACCAAAGACGGTGCTGTCTTCGAAAGACACATTGATGGGTACGCCCGAACTGAGGATGGCATCGTTCAGGATACGGAGGCGACCGGTGGAGTAATCGATTTCGTAATCTATGTTGGCGCGCAGCAACTGCCCGCCCGCCGTTACGCGCTCCGATCCCTGGGGAATATTGAAAGCGCCCAGCGATATCTCCGACGCAACCGATGATTTGTAGCTGCCCTTGATCACGTAGCGGTTCTTTTCGGGAAATTCGCGGGCCAGGAAGATCGTTTGATCGTACAACTCCTGGTACACAAAGGTGTCGCGCAGGGCCGGATCCGTAATCTGTTGGGCCAGAAAGCTCCCGAAAGGCTCCAGTACCGGGAAGATGATTCGTCCGTTGGTGGGGTTGATGGTCACGCCGGGGACAAAGTCGAAAACGCCGTCGGGCTGGGGGTCACCCTGCACGTTGAGGCGGTCCAGATTCAGCACCCGAATCAGGGGCTTACCGGCGAGCTCGCCGCGGGGCAAGAAGCGCTTCACCCCGCGTCCGGGATCTTCGTAAAACACATCCAGTCGGAAATCTTCCTGGTTCACCTGGTAGGCGCCGATGGAGTAGACGTTTTTCATCATCAGGTCCCAGGCGGGTACGTCCGTGCGCTGGGTCGTACTTTTCAACAACTTGGTGAACAGGACCTGGGAATTCTGGGTCGTATCGGTAGCCACGTCATCGGTATTCACCGCCATTTCGCCTACGCGAAAAACTTCGCCATTGTACTTGTACCGGTACGAAACGGCCAGCACCTGGTCGGGCTGCAGCGGGATATTCAGGGAGATGAAGCCGAGTTCGGAATTGACGGTATATTCCCGCTGATTGAGTTTGCGGGCCCGCACTTTTTCGAAATCGCGCGACTGGCGGAGGTTGAATTGCGAAGATTGCAGGATCGCCACCGCCCGGTCAATATTGCGGATATCTTCGTTGTTGATGACGCGGCGGTACAGGTCATTGGCGCCGTTTTCGGGCAGCGGCCGGCCGTCGCAAATTTCGCGGTAGCGGGGATCGGGCAGGGCCTGAATCACCCCTTCGGTGGTAAAGCGTTCGGGTTCGGCGAGGTCAGCAAAAGCTACAATGTCGCGGGCATCCTGTACTTCGTTCCGGTCGTTGGTGACCCACACTTCCAGGTTCTCCAGGTGGAAGAGCGTATTGATCTGGGGCAGGTTGCTGAGCGCGGGTTCGTAGGCGGCCCGGTTGTAGTGGGAGAGAAAAAAGTGCCGATTTTCGTCGTATTCATCCGACTTCACCTCGTATTCCGTCACCTGGCTTCCGCCCTGGATGGTAATATTTTCGTTTTCCGATTGCTGCTGAGAAGCAATAGCCGTCAGGCGCAGGTGACCAAACTGGAGTTCCGTCTTCAGACCAAACAGGCTCTGGGCGCCCTGAATCAGTTGTCCGCGCAGGGGCAGACTCACATTACCTGCTTCAATTTTCTTGAGGATGTCGTCTTCTCCAAAGGCATCGCTGTTGTAATCCAGTTTGATCTGGTTGTCGAAGTTGAACGTCGCCTGGGTATTGTAGTTGGTGGAGAGTTTCAGCTTTTCGCCAATCTGTCCGGTGACGTTCATCTGGATGGCCATGTCAAAATCGAAGCCGCCGTTGCGCTTCTGCCGCTGGGTGAGGATGGGGTTTTCCACGTACTGGTAATCGAAGCCAAAGGTGAGGTCGATACTTCCCTGAGGCTGGATGCTGATTTCGTTGCCACCAAAGAGGCGATCCAGCAGGCTGGATTGTACGTCGATACCCGCCAGGGGGTCGTCAATGCGCAGTCCGCTGCCCCTTTCAAAGCCGCCCAGTTGGTCGAAGTACCGCTTTTGGTCCCGCTTGCGCGTAATTTCCAGGTACTCGTCAAAAGAAATATAGGTAGGCGGGCGAAACAGGGTTTCTCCGATGCGTTCGGTCACGATGTACTGCCCCGTGACGGGGTCGTATTCTACGGTCTGCTCCACCGCCGAGGGGTCGGCCAGATCAAAGGGATTGACACTGGGGTCGGTGATAAAATCGTCGTAGCGATCCTCCAGCGGCGGCACGGTATCTAAAACAGCAGCTTGTACGTAGCGGGGCTGGTAGGGGTCGTCCAGTTTACGGTTTCCGCCCCAGGCACTTAACGTACCCAAAATCACCAACGTGAAGAAGATGCCTGAGAGTAGAAGTTGTTTAATCATTTTTTCTAGCTATTCGGTTCAAGCCGATTGTTCTTTCCTTAAACGAGCAGTGCCCACGATGTGGATAACTTGCCCAAAATTTAACATCGAAGCCGTTAACTAATTGCTCACGCCATTAGTTTGCCAATTCTCGCAGGGCTTGTTTGATCAATTGTTCGGCACTTGTAATGCTCCCTTGCTCGCGCAGTAGGCGGTTAAGGGCGCGTTGCACCTGAGGCCGGGCAAAACCCAGTGCCAGCAATGCAGATAACGCCTCTTCGCGCAGGGTATTGTCCTGGATGGTGCCAAGAATTGGCGTATCACCACTATCTTTCAAAACTTTGTCTTTCAAGTCCAGAATGATGCGTTTCGCCGTTTTTGGGCCCACCCCTTTGATGCGGTTAAAGGTCTCCACATCTTCCCCGATAATCGCCGACCGCAGCTGGTCGGGGGTCAGCGTGGAAAGCGCGATCTGCGCCGTTGCCGTACCCACCCCACTCACCGAAATGAGTAGCCGGAAAAGACTCCGCTCTGACTCTTCGACAAAACCGAAAAGCGTGTGCGCATCTTCCTTGATTTGCAGATGGGTCAGCAACTTTACCTGCTCCGCTTTTTCCAGTTGAGCGTAGGTGTGCAGACTGATGTGGATGTGGTAACCAATACCGCCAGCTTCAACAACAACAAATGTTGGATTCTTGAAGGTAAGGTTTCCTTTGATGTATGTAATCATGACTTGGGGCTTGGCTCCCGCGGGCAGTTTTTCTCAATTGTACCTACTGGCGCTGTGCCTGGGCACAAGATGAGAACGCATCACCTTCCGCCGGGGGCAAGTATCGGTAAATAACAGCTGGCAAAGGTAAGAAGAATAGCAGGGATTAGCTTAATTTCGTGGCAAAATAGCACTTATGTATTGGAGAACAAGCGTTTCAGCATTGCTGGCCATCATCCTTTCCCTCCTGCTTTGGCAATGCCAGGGAACGGCTACCACTACCAATACGCCAACGGTTTTTGCTCGTTTTAACATCCGCTACCTCGCTGAAGACCAGCAGTTGCGGGGCCAGGCCGAATTGTTTTCCGGCGACTCCAGCAGTGTGGCCCAACCCCTCGCCATCGTTGGCGGGGTTGCATTTCTGGGCAGCGGCACCCAGGAAAAACGCCTGCCAGGAGCGATCCGTTACGAGAGCACCCTGCGGGTTCCCTACTTATCGCCCACGAATTTTAGCTTCCAACTGCCCCAGCGCGAAGCCCTCACCCAGGTGCAACTGGACATGGCTGGGCTAGACAACTTCGAGGTCATGCAAGCCAGCAAAGCCCAAGGGTTACGGCTCCGGGTGAAAGGCGGTCTCGAAGCCGGCGAATCGTTGCTCCTCCTCTTTACCGACCCCAACCAGGAAGCACGCACCATTGTTCGGCCCGGGCCCCTCAACCAGGAAGGCCTCTTTATCCCACCCGATGCACTGCTCCATTTTATCCCCGGGGCCTACCGGGTATACCTGGTAAAAAGCAAGGAAACCGAAGTGACAATTGACAACTTCCACTACCAGGCCAGCGTAGAATACTATACCCAGGAGCAGGTGTTTAACCTGGTTGATTAGCAGCTGCTGAGTTGAGGCCATAAAAAAAGCCCCTTCTCAAGAGAAGAGGCCATCCCAAAAACCGATTTAAGAATACA
Organism: Bacteroidota bacterium; assembly: GCA_003045895.1. GTDB lineage: Bacteria > Bacteroidota > Bacteroidia > Chitinophagales > Saprospiraceae > Lewinella. The sequence continues at coordinate 8,947 of PZPC01000004.1, read as the reverse complement.
CTTGAAAACGGTTCTTGTGAATCACATACAATCCAATCGCCTTATCAAAATTCTTTTACGCAAGCCCAGCGGTAAGGTTGCGTATGTATTGTCTTTTTTCTTATAATTTTATAAAAAAACTCCAGTCAGGCAATTAATCCAACCTAAGGATGAATTAATCCCCTAACCAGAGCCTGGTACTTTGCCAAGAACCAGGATTAGAACACTATTTAACCGTTTTCTTTTCTCTTTTCTGCCAGCGTTGTTTGGTCGGCTTGCCCGGCAGGGCTATCGTATTCTTCTTATAACCTTTGTGTTCAAGGATCGTGCCAATAATTAAAATGACCCGTTACCCCTGCATCAGGATAACGGGTCATTACTGCTCCGCAGCTGGTTAGTCAGCAACTAGTTGTTCTGACCATTCTTTTTCTTATCGCGCTTCTTCAGCGTCACTGCAACGGTGAGTTCGTGCGAACCCGTGTTGTACTTCTGAAAACGCTGGAAGGACACGTCGTACGAGTAAAAAAGATTAAAATTGGTGAGCTTGGTTCCCAACAGAATCCCCATGGCCCCCAGGCCCGCCCGGTAAGACAAGCCCGCAATCAACTGCTCATCCAGAAAGCCTGCTTTCAGGTTCAGGTCCATTTGGAATGGCGCATTTCTGATCTGGCGCATCATAATCGAGGGCTCCAGGGTAACTTTTTGGTCGGTCATTTCAAAACGGTGGCCCAGGTTGAACGTATAATGGCTGAAGAAAGACTCCGAACTGTTGACTCCCGCAATATTGGACAAGCGGCTGCTCACCAGGTTGTTGAAAGTCATTCCCCCGAACGTATTTTTTCGATACGTACCGTAAATACCTACCGCTGCATCAAACTGCCCTTTGCCATTGAGCAACTCCTCGAGAACACCGTCGGCTGGATCGTAAAAAGGGCTACTCGTAATGTCGCCATCTATCCTCATTTGCTGAAATTCGGTATAGAAACCAAAAGCCAGCTTCCAGTCTTCGTTGATGGGGTAGCGGAAGGCGTAGTCCAACTGCAATTTGCTGCGGCTCAACTGGGCGGCCTTTTCCGAGAAAACCCCAATTCCAAGCCCGAAAGTGCGTCCCAAAGGACCATTGTAACGCGCCGAAAACGTACGTGGTGCATCGACAAAACCCGTCCACTGGGTGCGGACATTGAATTGCAGGTTGTAGGTGTCATTGAATCCGGCGGCAGCTGGATTAACGAGGATGGGGCTGACGATGTAGTGCATGTAAACCGCTTCGTCCTGGGCCCGCAACACGACCTGAGCCACGAAGACCAGACCGGTAAGGAGTATTAATTTTTTCATTGTGGGAAGCTTTTCAGTTTTGGGATAATGTTCTTGGGTGGAATGGTAGCCGGAAGGGAAGCCTATCCCTTCCGGCATTTTATTAGCTTAGCGGTCGCGGACAATCGTTAAAGACCCGCGCAATTGATTCATTTCGCCATTATTGCTCGTGTAATCCAGTACCCAGTAATAGGGCCCTTCCGGTAAATCGTCACCATTCTGGGAAGTACCTTCCCAGGTATTGTCGTAGTTGTCGGTTTCAAAAACCAATTGCCCCCACCGGTTGTAAATTTCCAGGTGGTTGTCCTGGTACTGATCGGTCAGACAGAAGATGATGAACTCGTCATTGGAACCGTTGCCATCGGGTGTAATCACCACCCGCTCCTCGAAACAATCGAATTGCTTGTTGTCCACCACCCCGGAAACCACCGCCGACGTACAACCATTGTCATCCGTCACCACCAGGAAGTAGGTACCAAAACACAGGTTGGGTACCGTGGCCTGACTGGGGTTGCCAGGAATGTTCATCCAGTCGTAGTTATAAGGTGCATTACCACCCAGGACTACGGCATTCACCACTCCGTCACAATTTTCAGAATCGGTTTGGGGTTCCGTCGTTACGGTCACGATCAGCGGTATAGCCGCTTCAATGACGTAGTTTTCCACTACGCTACAATTGTTGGAGTCGGTCACCGTAATGGTATAAGTCCCGGCTGACAGGTTGGCCAACTGCGGCCCCTGGGTGTTGTTCACCGACCACTGGTAGGTGCTGAACGAACCCGTGCCACCGGTAGCTGTCACAAGAATCTGACCATTGCTGCTATCGTCACAACCGATGCCCGAAATTACCGCTGACAAAGCTATTGGGTCCGGCGCCGTCAGGCTGACATTGGCCGAATCCAGGCACATAAAGTTATCCACGATGAACACCGTATAATCGCCCGGAGCAGCATTGTTGAGGGTGCTGTTCATACCAACCAACTGGCCATTGCGCTCCCATTCGTAAGTGAAGGAAGTTGATGCCCCACTGTTGTTGACACTAGCCATCAATTGGCCATTTGCTGCGTCAAAACACGGTACCCCACTTACGACTGCTGCCGTAGCGTTGAAGTTGGACTGGGTGCTGATAGTGTACTCCCGTACCAGCGGTGCGCCGGTAGCATCGGTGATGACCACGAAATAAATACCCGGTGCCAGATTCTCTACCGTAGCCACTTCGGCAATGGTGTCGGGGCTGCCGGCCATGGTCCACACGAACGTATAAGGCGCCGTTCCCCCACCAGCGGTAGCGGTAATGGCGCCGTCGGTACTATCCTGACAACCTGCGTTGACAATGGTCGCTTGTTCCGTCAGGGTACCGATGGTATAACTGACGGGGAGTGAACACCCGTTCTCGTCCCGGATAACACCCGTAACGATTCCACCACTGAGCTGGTTGAGTACCCGGCCAGTGCCCAGGTTGCCGTCCCAGGTGACCGTGGGTATACCCGTACCCCCCGTAATGGTGAGGAATACACTACCGGAACCGCCGGCATCTTCGGTATCGTTGACCAGGATGGCCTCCACGGCCAAAGGTGCAGGATCGGCAATGGTAAAACTATTGCTCAGCATGGAGCCTTGTCCGTCTTGTACCGTAATATTGTAATCACCCGCGGGGAGGTTGCAAATTTCTACTTGTCCGCCCACCGCCGGGAAGTTGCCAACACCTGCTACCGTTACGGTATAGGGTATGGCACCACCACCCACTGCTATGGACACACAGCCATCGGTATCACCCGGGCAGGAAACCGAACCGGCAACCACCTGGTTGAACACCAGCGCTGCCGGTGTTACGAAAAAGCACGACTCCGACGTACAACCTGCGGCATCCGTTACCGTTACGCAGTAGTTGCCGGATACCAGGTTGTTGAGATCCTGCGTCATCAAGGTATTGTTCCACCGGTAGGTGAAAGGTGCTGATCCACCACTGACCATCAGGTCAACGGTTCCATCTGCCGCGGTTACCACCCCGGTTACCGTTCCCGTAAGGACAATTGGCGCAAAGACATCCACCACGAAATCGGCAGAAATCGACGTATTGGCACACGCATCCCGGACCACCACCCGGTAATTGCCGGGAGCCAGCCCCGTGACGTCCTGCGCCTGGCTGAAGTTCATCAGGCCCGTAGATGTATTGGACCACTGGTAGGTGATGTTGCTACAGCTACCGCCCGCCACCGAAATGTCGATCGCTCCATTGGAACCATCCGAACAAGACTTGGTGATGAAGAAGGATGATAAGCGCAGCACGTCGTACTGGTCAAAACAAGTCGTCGATGAACAACCGAAAGCGTCGGTCACCAGCACGCAGTATTCGCCGGTAAGGACGATGTTGTTCGGATCTTGTCCGCCAAAGGTGTAGCCATTGGGGCCGGTCCAGGCATAAGTGAAGCCTGGGCTACCACCCGCCACACTTAGATTGATGTTGCCGGGCATGCCGCCGCCCGGAATCAGCCCTACGGAACCCGTCAGGACAATCGGACCAGCCAGTGCATTGATTTGAATGTTGACCAACGGCTGGGTACAGCCGTTGCTGTCGGTGATGGTGACGCTGTAAGTGCCGGCTGGCAGGTTATTCTGGGTGGTCACGTTGTCGGGTAAGCTACCACTCCAGTCGTAACTGTAGGTATTGCCAGCTGATGGCGTACCGCCGCTGGCGCTGATGGTAATACTACCCGTGCTTTCGCCTGCACACAAAATATTGGTGATGTTGGTGATGGCGCCCGTCAGGGCTGGTGGGGAAGTCACGTTGTAGGTTCCGGTTGCCGTCTGGCTGGTTTGGGTATCGGTTACCGTTACCGTGGTGGTCACCGGCCCGAGGTTCGTCACACTGGCCGTCGTGGGGTTGCCCGGCAAAGACCAACGGTAAGTGTAGTTACCCGAACCGTTAACCATGGTCACGATGGTAATCGATCCCGTAGACTGATTTCTACACGTCAGGTTGACGACATCCACCTGACCGATCATCAGGGGCAGTACGGATGTACACGTTACTTGTCCGGTACCGCCGGCGTAAGCCACGGCATTGTTTCCGCTATCGGTGATGGCAATCGCCGTAGGCGTGCCACCAATGGTAACCGTAGTGGCGTTGTTGGTTATTTTATTGAAGCAAAGTGAAAACAGCACCTGGTTGGGTGCCAGGCTGACACCACCACTTCCCGAATTGGTCCACTGGAAAGTGATCACACCAGGCATCGGGCTATTGAACGATCCCGCTACCAAACCTGGCAAACTGGCGTTCAAATTGTTCACCTGCGTAAAACTCAGATCTGCTGCGTTGTAGGTGATACTGAATTGAGCACTGCGGATGAAGGTAAAGGCCGATGCCGTGAAGTTCATACAGAAATTATTCCCCGCACAGGCTTCTACCGTAGCCAGGCTACCGGCAAACGTTCCCGGAGGGTCGCCCATGCCGCCCACCGTAATCCGACCATTCCTGCTGTTGAAGGGTACCGTCATCTCGTTGCCATCCACTATCTCAATCGGTGTGGGCGTACCCGAGAAGCTAATCGTCGTCGTCGTGGTAGTCACTACCGTAAAGCACAGTTCGGCAATCACCGTTCCGTTGGGCAGGGTCACGCCCGTGGCGTTGGGATCGTTCCAGGTGAAGGTCAGGTTGCCCGCCGAAGGGTTGCCAATAGAGCCGTTGCTAAAACCACTCAGCAGCGGAGAAAAGTTCTGCGCGCCCGTATACGTCAGGGCTGCCGGGTCAAAGTTGATGCTGAACTGCATCCCCAGGATATTGTCAAAGCCCGTTACCGAAAGGGGTAAGCAGACCTGGGCACCGGTCATGGCCGTCACACTGGGCAACAACAAGCCAAAGCCAACGATCGGCGGATCAAGGGTAATGGTACCACTGTTCGTTGTGGTCGTCACGGCGGCATTGCTGCCGTTGGTCACGCTGATCGGGGTGGGCGTGCCGGTGATGGTAACATCGGAAGTGGTATTCCCCACCACATTGAAACACAATTGTACGAGGGAAGCCCCATTGGCCAGGGTCACGCCGGTGGCATTGCTCCAGTTGATCACCAGGTTGCCCGCCGAGGGGTTGGTGATGGCGGCCGCTCCCCAACCGGGTAGCGTCGCGTTGAAGCTCTGGGGGCCCGTAAAGGTGAGGATGGCCGCGTTGTAATTCACGCTGAACTGCATGCTCTTGATGTCGGTGAAATTGGTCACCGTCAAAGGCAGACAAACCTGTGCGCCCTGCATCGACTGGACGTCGGCCAGGGTCAACGTCAACGCTGGTGGGCCAACGGTACCGACCGTAATCCGACCATTTCTGCTGTTAAAGGGTACCGTCATCTCGTTGCCATCCACTATCTCAATCGGTGTGGGCGTACCCGAGAAGCTAATCGTCGTCGTCGTGGTAGTCACTACCGTAAAGCACAGTTCGGCAATCACCGTTCCGTTGGGCAGGGTCACGCCCGTGGCGTTGGGATCGTTCCAGGTGAAGGTCAGGTTGCCCGCCGAAGGGTTGCCAATAGAGCCGTTGCTAAAACCACTCAGCAGCGGAGAAAAGTTCTGCGCGCCCGTATACGTCAGGGCTGCCGGGTCAAAGTTGATGCTGAACTGCATCCCCAGGATATTGTCAAAGCCCGTTACCGAAAGGGGTAAGCAGACCTGGGCACCGGTCATGGCCGTCACACTGGGCAACAACAAGCCAAAGCCAACGATCGGCGGATCAAGGGTAATGGTACCACTGTTCGTTGTGGTCGTCACGGCGGCATTGCTGCCGTTGGTCACGCTGATCGGGGTGGGCGTGCCGGTGATGGTAACATCGGAAGTGGTATTCCCCACCACATTGAAACACAATTGTACGAGGGAAGCCCCATTGGCCAGGGTCACGCCGGTGGCATTGCTCCAGTTGATCACCAGGTTGCCCGCCGAGGGGTTGGTGATGGCGGCCGCTCCCCAACCGGGTAGCGTCGCGTTGAAGCTCTGGGGGCCCGTAAAGGTGAGGATGGCCGCGTTGTAATTCACGCTGAACTGCATGCTCTTGATGTCGGTGAAATTGGTCACCGTCAAAGGCAGACAAACCTGTGCGCCCTGCATCGACTGGACGTCGGCCAGGGTCAACGTCAACGCTGGTGGGCCAACGGTACC
>PZPC01000004.1:0-2412 GCA_003045895.1 Bacteroidota bacterium | reverse complement strand
GCATCGACTGGACGTCGGCCAGGGTCAACGTCAACGCTGGTGGGCCAACGGTACCAACGGTAATGGTTCCGGATTCACTGTTGAAGGGCACTTCCATTTCGTTGCCATTGATGATTTCAATGGGGGTTGGTGTAGCCGAAAAAGTGACCGTTGTATTGGTACTGGTATTCACCATAAAACACAATTCCACCAGCACCGTACCATTGGGCAGGGTGACGCCGGTGGCGTTGGGGTCGTTCCAGGTGAAGGTCAGGTTGCCCGCCGAAGGGTTGCCAACGGAGCCGTTGCTAAAGCCACCGAGGAGGGGCGTGAAGTTTTGTGCGCCGGTGTAAGTCAGGGCGGTGGCATTGTAGTTGACGCTGAACTGCATGCCCAGAATGTTATTGAAATTGCTCACCGTCATTGGCAGGCAGACGGTACTCCCTTGCGGAGTAGTGACATCTGCCAAAGTCAGGGTAAAGCCGGTAGGGGTGGCGCCGCCGCCAATGGTGATGGTGCTACTCTCACTACCAAAAGGCACTTCCATCTCGTTGCCATTGATTACTTCAATGGGCGTTGGTGTACCTGAAAAACTGACCATCGTTGAGCCCGTACCGGCTACGGTGAAGCACAGTTCTACCAGTACGGTACCATTGGGCAAGGTCACGCCCGAGGCGTTGGGGTCGTTCCAGGTGAAAGTCAGGTTGCCCGGCGAGGGGTTGCCTACCGAGCCTGTACTAAACCCACCGAGGAGGGGGGTGAAGTTTTGCGCACCCGTGTAAGTGAGGGCCGTCGCGTTGTAATTGACACTGAATTGCATGCCCAGGATGCTACTGAAATTGCTCACCGTCATCGGCAGGCAGACGGTACTGCCCTGCATGGTGCTGACATCTGGCAAAGTGAGCGTAAAACCGGTGGGTGGCGGGTTGCCGGTGCCGGTTACCGTCACCGCAGCATCGTTGCCAGCAAAACCCAGGCTGGTGCCATTGGGGTTAAGTACTTCGATGACCTGGGGCAGGTTTTCGTTGAATTCAATCGCCGTACTCCCCGAAGCAGTGCCCTGGAAGGTAATGGAAAAGAGAATCGTCTGATTCGGGAGCGTAACGCCAGCAAAATCAGGGTGATTCCAACTGATAACCAGCTGGTTGTTCGGTGCATTTCCACTACCCGGTAAGCCAAAAGAATTCATGGATAACCCGGGTACCGCACTGTTGTTGATATTGGAAATAGATTGGTAAGTGATAATACTGCTGTTCCAGGTCACAGGAAACTGGACACTGGCCACATTGGTAAAATTACTTACTCTAAAATCAACAGTAAAAGTACTCCCTTGATTAACAGCATTTGTTGCGGGGGTAATGGAGAATGTTGGCTGTGCTATTAACTGTGTAAAAAGCAGACATAGCACGGCAGTGAACAGGTGTTTCAGCAGTCCGTTCATGGTTTCGGAATTTGGGATGTATGATAAAAGTAGTCTTTCTTACTAACGGTCTACACTGATCAACCTCTTCGTCAGGACGGTATCGCCCAGCTGGAGTTTGAGTATATAGGATCCGCTTTGCTTAAAAAGGGTATTGTTCAATTCTAACGTTTGTTTGCCCGGAGCCAGATTGGCCTCGCCAGCACCAATTAGCTGACCATTGGTCTGGCTAAGGGTCCAGTTTACCGTACCACCTTGGGGGAGCTCGAGTAAAACCTGGGCATTACCGGCAAAAGGATTGGGCGAAACAGCGGCCGTAAAAGCAGTACGCGCCACTTCTGCGGCACTTACTACCCCTATATTGACCACCGAGCCGACGAAATCCACGGTTAGCGCGGTTTCGGAGGTATCTACTACCTCCATTAGCCCACCGAAGTCGACATTGGTGACTGATCCTACCGACCCAATGGCTTCCAGGCGCAGGGTAAATAGCACCTCATTATCCAGTAATGAATTACCAGCTAATGAATTATCGAAATACAAATAAGTGAGTTTGCCTCCGGTAGCATTGGAAGCATTGAAATTGTCATCCACCGAAAGCCCCAGGGCGATGTTGTCAACACCGACGTAACGGAGCATCAGGGAATCCCAATTAATAACAAATGCGGTACTGATGATTTCGGTGTAACCTTTGACAAAGACGTCAAATTCTACAGTTTCACCAGGTTCAACATCTTTATTATTCATAAAGATGGAAGGAGAATCCTGTGCTGATAGCGAAAAAACCAGCAACAGAAGCGCAACAACCCCAAAGTATTGGGAAAGCTTAATATTCATGGGACTATGGGAATTGATATTACTCAATGAAAATATTGGTACAAGGTAAGAAAATATATGGGAACTCGTGATGAGAATACCTGGCTTTTTTGTGGCGGGGCTTTTGTGTCCGGGCCAGCGGCACCAAAAACAAGAGCGCCGCCCCGAAGTTAATCGGAGCGGCGCACCCTGTCGCT
>PZPC01000003.1 GCA_003045895.1 Bacteroidota bacterium | reverse complement strand
CCGCCGCGTGGTTCGGGTTCGTCGTCGCGTTGAAGTCCGGGGTGTGGCAGCCCGCGCAGGTGTTCGGCGTGGTAGTATAGTTACCTCCAATGTGGCACAGCGCGCACTCGTTCGCAATTACTCCGTGCGCACCGTTCAGCGGGTAGAACGCATTGTGGTCAAACGTGGAAGGTGCCCATGCTTCTTCCGTGTGGCAGTCCGTACACGTCGTCGAAAACTGCGCCGCCGCGTGGTTCGGGTTCGTCGTCGCGTTGAAGTCCGGGGTGTGGCAGCCCGCACAGGTGTTCGGCGTGGTAGTGTAGTTGCCGCCCACGTGGCACAGCGCGCAGTCGTTCGCAATCGGCGCGTGCGCACCGTTCAGCGGGTAATAATCATCATGGATTGCAAAGGTCGCTGGCGCCCAGCCTGGTTCCGTCGTATGACAAGTCGCGCAATCCGTCGGAATACCTAAGGCGACGTGATTGGGATTGGTGGCTTCATTGAAATCCAGTGTATGGCAAGCCGCACAATCCGTCGGAGTACCGGCATAACCGGCGGCGTGGCAATCCAGGCACTCGGCCGCCAGGTGCGCGCCCGTAAGCGGAAAGCCCGTCAGGTTGTGATCAAAACCATCCCCGACGCCGCCCATGGGGTGGCACGCCAGACAGGCATTGCTTTCGAACACGTAGCCACCTACCCCCGTATGCCCATCATCGGTAGTGGGATTGGTGTGGCAGGTTGTACAAGTGAACGCTGCAAAATTCGTCGGATCCGTGTGGCAGTCCACGCAAGCGCTCCACTCCCCCTCGTGGGCACCGCTGTAGATGGGAAAGAACTGGGCATCGTGCGTCAGAAACTCCGCCGGCATCCAGTCGGGGTTGGTGGTATGGCAGGTAGCGCAATCGGTGGTCATCCCGGCATTCAGGTGATTGGGCTGTTGGGCCGTTTCAAAGTCGGTCTGGTGGCAAGCGAAACAATCGGTAGGGGTATGGGCAAAATCACCGTTGGTATGACAACGGGCACAGTCAGCCAGGTCGTGCCCCAGGGTAAGCGGAAAAAAGTCGTGATTGACCTGATCGGTATGCCAATCGGGGGTAAACACATCATGGCATTCCAGGCAGTCGGTACTGAAGCCTGCCTCCGTGTGATTGGGATTGGTGGAAGCCGCGAAATCGGCGGCGTGACAGCTGATACAATCATTGCCGTTGCGATCAAACCGCAGTGCTGTTTCTGCCATATGGCAGTCTACACAATTGGCGTTGGCGTGTACGCCCGTAAGTGGAAAGCCGTTTGCCTGGTGAAGTTCCGTCACATCATCCACCAACCAATTATTCGAAGTATGACAGCGGGCACAATCGTTCCCCACCGTCATTTGGTGCACATCGGTATGGCAGGAGATGCAATCGGTTTTGGCCTGGTCAAAAACGAGGGTCGCGTGGCAATCCCGGCAATTGACTACTGCGTGGTGGCCTGTTAAGGGGAAATTTGTTCTGCGGTGATTGAACGCGCTGGTGTCGAGGGGGAGTAACATCCCCGTCATGGGCGACACCTTTGGCTTGGCCTGGTTAGCCTCAGTAACGATCCAGTGATCGGCCGGAATGTCCCAACTTGCCGGGGAATGGCAGGCCGCACAGTCCATCTTCAACGCATCCCCGTGAGGGTTTTGCGCTGAAAGATTCAGACTGAACAGAACCCACAGCAATAGCAGTAGATAGCGGTTCAATTTGACTGACACTTCCTTTTGTTAAGACAATGTGCCTACGTGGCAATATACTACGTAGGGTTGAGCCTGGGGAGCTTACTATTGCTTGACTATAAAGGTTTGTATGCTACCCGCATATTGTTATGCCTTGGCAGCGTATGGGCAAATATATAATTTTATTTTCATAAAGCGACACCAGTGGGCAGTTGATTTACTGAACGGCCATAAAACGGTCCAGAACGGTTATACTACTCGTGGCAATCCCGGCACTCGAAACGTTCCAATTTGTACGTTACCGTGGCTACGCCCTGTACTACTGTCTCTAGGTGACAGGCGCTGCACGCTACTTCGGCGTGCTTGCCGGTGAGGGGAAATGGTGTCAGGTTGTGGTTGAAGTAGGTCGCTTCCCACCCGGCAGCAAAACTGTGGCAACGGGTGCAATCGGTCTGCCCGGCCTTTTCAAACTGGTTGCCGTGGATGTTTTCGTGGCAAGCGGTACACGCCTGGGCCAGGCCAGCAAACCGGCCGTGGGGTTTTTCGGCGTCCTGTTGGTGGCAGGCGGCACAGGCGGTATTCAGGTGCTCGCCTTGCAGGGCGAAGGTCGTCTGGTTGTGGTCAAACTTGTTGTCACCCAGCCAGGCTGTTGTCACGTGGCAATTTTCGCAGGCCTGGAGGGGGTAATATTTGGTATTGATCTCCCCTTTGTGTACGTCTTCGTGGCAGTCTACGCAGCGGTTGCCGATGTCCTTGAAGCGCCATTTATCGCCGGTCAAATGACAAGCAAAGCAGGGGGTTGCCAAATGACCTCCGTCCAGCGGGAACGCTGTTTTGGCGTGGTCTTCGAGGGTAAACAAGCTGGGCGAAAAGCCTGTTTCGGCGTGGCATTCTACGCAATCCGGCGATCGGCCTGCGGTGGCAAAATCGCCTTGGTGATAATCCTGGTGGCAGGCCGCACAGGTATTGTGTGGCAGGGGGTCGGTCATCCGATCCGACACGTGACACTTGCGGCAGTCTACGGCCTGGTGTTTGCCTGCGAGGGCGAAGCTGGTCCGGTTGTGGTCGAATTTATAGGGATCCATTCGCCCCCGAAACCCTTCCTCGGTGTGGCAATCGGCGCAGGCCGTACCCAACTTGCCGGCGTGTACATCCGCGTGGCAGGCGGCACAGTCGTTGGTAGGAATAAATGCCTTGTCCTGAAAAATGCGGCTCGCCGGCAGGTTAGCCTGGTGGCAACTGAAGCAATCCACCCGCCGGTGGCGGCCCTTGAGGGGGAACCCCGTCTGGTTGTGGTTGAAGCGACTCAGCCCTGCGGTGGCCGTAAAAGACTGTTCGGTATGGCACTGGTTGCAACTGGTGCCCAGTTGGCTGTTGTGGGGGTCATCGTGGCAACTGTTGCAATTGGCAAAAGCGATGTTTGAGAACTTGGGCACTGGTTTGCCCTGGCGAATTTCTGTCGCATGGCATTCCTTACAGGCCACAGTCAGGTGTTGCCCGACGAGTGGAAAATCCGTCTTGGCGTGATCGAATTTGGAGGCTGGCGAGAAGTTGGTGGTGGTGTGGCACTGGGCGCAATCGTTGCCGAGGGAAGGCTGGTGGCCGTCGTCGTGGCAATCGATACAGCGGGTTTCCAACCCCAGCCAGGTTCCGCTTCTGGCTTTCAGTTCGCGATCGTTGATGTTATCCGGCTGGTGGCAGGCCCGGCAGTCGGTGGTCTGGTGGGCGCCCGTGAGTTCGTAACCCGTGAGCCGGTGATTGAAGGTTTCTTCGTCGAAGCGCGTCATCGCAAAATTGCGGCCGTGGTGATCGCTGTGGCAGCTGGCGCATTCTTTTCCGCGTACGTCGCGGGAAGCGTGGTAGCCCGCTTTTGACTGGATCAGGCTTTTGATTTCATCGTGGCAGGCCAGGCACTTATCGTTAGACACCTTCGCACCCAGCACGTGGCACTGGGTACAATTGGAGATGCCCTCCAGTTGGGCGTGCGCACGGGACAAATCCCCGGGAGATATTTGTGCCGCCAATTCCATTCCTGGCAAGAGCAGCAAGACCGCGAAAAGAAGGCTGGCGATTCTCAAAAGTTCAGTTTATTTATGTTTTTTAACGGTATAACCAAAGCGCTTCATGATCTGGATGCCTACTTTCTCCAAAAACTGGGTAGGCAACTCTCCCCCCGCAAAAATGTAAACCAGGTCGTTGGGTAGTACTTCCGTACCCCCTGTTTCCTGCATGGCTAAGGTAACCAATTTCTGGTCAATATTCACGAGGTTTGTCTTGAGTTTCAGGTTGATCTTGCCCGCTTGCACTGCTTCTTCCAGAAGTTCCCGGTTGCGGGCTTTCACCCGGGCAAAGGCATCACTCCTGTAGCTGAGTACCACTTCGTTTTGCGCCGACAGCGAAAGTGCCGCTTCGATGGCTGAATCACCACCACCTACGACGATCACTTTTTGGTCCACGACCAGTTCGGGTTCGAGCAGGCGGTAGGCTACTTTTTCCAGCCCTTCGCCCGCTACGCCCAGCTTCCGGGGGCTTCCTCTGCGGCCAATGGCCAGCAGTACTGTTTTGGTCACCAACTCCTCCCCTTTGTTCGTCGTAAGGTGAAACTCCTCGCCACACAGTCGGATCTGCTCCACCTTGGTGTATTCCTGGATCTTGATGTCGTTTTTCGACAGGGAGGCTTTCCACAAATCCAGCAGTTCGGCTTTACTGGTGTTGAAGAGTTTGACTTTGCCGTAAAGCGGCAGGTTCATGGGGGCCGTCATGACGACCTTGGAGCGGGGAAAATTGAACACCGTCCCGCCCAGGGAATCTTGCTCCAGCGTTAAAAATTTCAAGCCGTGTTTTTTGGCGGTCAGCGTAGCAGAAATGCCCGCTGGCCCGGCGCCTACAATAATGACATCGTAGCTGTGCCCCCCTTTATGGGTGAGGGCTTTGGCGATGCTGTTCATCGCTGCTTCGCCTTGTTCCACGCTGTTTTTGATCAGTCCCATACCACCCAGTTCGCCTGCAATGTAGACACCCTGGACGTTGGTTTCGTAGCTTTCGTTGAGGTGGGGCAAATCTACCCCTCGCTTTTCGGTACCAATAACGAGGGAAATAGCCTCTACCGGACAGGCGTGAAAGCAAGCGCCATGCCCCACACATTCCGATGCATTAACGAGGGCTGCCCGGCCGTTGACAATACCGATGATGTCCTTTTCCGGACAGGCTTCGATGCAGGCACCACTCTTGATGCAGGTGCCCAAATCGATGAACGGATGCAGCGACACGGGTTCGTAGATTCCGTCGGCCTTGGCCTGGACAATTTTGGCCGCCGTGGTGTTGGAGATGGTTTTTTGTTTGCTCAAATAAACATACACCACCACCAGACACAGCAGAAAGACGATCCCGTAAATAATAAACTGTTCAACTAGCATACTTATATTAACTAAGTCTTGATTCTGGTAAAATTGTACGCCTCAAAAAATCCACCGGTAGCCAAAAGCCAGCGTGATGGCTACGTGGATCACTAAGATAAACAACATGATCAACGCAAACGGCAGGTGGGCTACGTGCCAGTACTTAAATAGTTTTTGCATCACGTGCAACCGCTCAATCCGGTTATCCAACGACAATTCTTTGCGCAGAAGGTAGGTCGCTTCCCTTATTTTTGGTCGCGGAGTTTGGTGTTGTTGCAACGTCACTTTCAGCTCCTGAACGGTCGCCCGATCCACCCCGTACTTTCGAATAATCCGAGACAACAGGTTACCTTCCTGCGGCGCCTTAACCTGGGCCCGGGTGAGTAGATCCTGGTAGTTGGATGCGGCCACACCGCCCACACCGGCCAGGGACATACTTAACTGGTTTTTCATTTGCTGCAATTCCGCCAGGCTCAGCTCCCGCCCTTCGATGGTGCGGGGAATTTGCACATAGATGAACCGCCCCACAATGCCACTGGCCACCACGACGATCATGCTCCAGAAACTGACCGAGACGATACCGCCAAATTTAAAGGCAGTATGGAACAAGATCAGCACCGGCCCCAGGCTACACAGGAAAATATGAAATTCCAGCCAGTACTTCAAACGGCCAAAACGCGCCAGCCAACGGTACCGTTTCTTGGCCCGGTAACCAAATACCCCGATCAGGATGAGCAGGGTTCCGGCAATACCCAGCCCGTGCCCCATGGCTCCGGAGGGCTTAAACCAGTCGTGATTCGGATGGTAAAAACGCTCCTCCAGGGAGGTATTGTAGTAGGATAAGCCATGGAACAGCAGGTAAAAAAACACCAGGACAACGATACTAACCAAAGTACCGATATAAATGCGATGGGTCGTTTGGGTCATGACTTTTCTTGTCGGATACGGTAAAAAAAACAATAGGTTACCTGGTAGCGGAAGCAAACCGCCCTCTTTTTATTATTCCAGCAACACCGCCACGTAAGGCCAAAAAACCAACATCCCCACCACCACCGCGCCGAGTGCACAAAGCAAAACGGCCGCTGCTGCAGTATCTTTGGCCTTGCCGGCCAACGGATGGTACTCGGGCGAAACCAGATCGGTCAGGAATTCAATCGAAGTATTAAACGCTTCAGCGGCTAAAACTAGTGTAATACAGCCGATTAAAACTGCCCATTCCCAGGTTTTTACGCCAAAATACGCCGCGAGGCCCAGCACCAGCACAGTCGCCAGCAGGTGAATGCGGGCGTGGGCTTGGGTGCGAAACAAGGTAGCTACCCCCTGGAAGGCATAACCAAAGCTGCGCAGGCGTTGTTGGAAGTACGAGGCCATAAAAATTACGATTTTGGTTGGTAGGCGTTCCGCCATTTTCGCTAACTCCCCGGGCAAAGAGGCGCAAGCTGGCGACCGGTAAACTTAACATTTAATCGTTAAACCTTCCTTGTTTTTTCTAATCTAATCTTCAAAATCAACCATTATCACACCCCTTTCGCACCATGATCAGATTTCTACTCCTTTGCTTCAGTTGGCTTGCCCTGGCAAGCCCGACCACTGCCCAAACGCCGTACTTCCCACCCTTGCTGGGCAACACCTGGCAAGCGACCGACCCCGCCGACCTGGGGTGGTGCGCTCCGGCGCTGGATGACCTGCAAACCTTCCTCGGCGAGCGCCACACCAAAGCTTTCCTCATTCTGAAGGATGGCAAGCGGGTTGTGGAGTGGTATTTCGACGATTTTGTCCAAGACAGCCTCTGGTACTGGGCTTCGGCGGGCAAGAGCCTCATGGCTACCATGGTAGGCATTGCCCAGGAAGAAGGGCTGCTGGCCATCGAAGATGCCACCCAAGACTACCTGGGGGCCGGCTGGACCAGCACCACGCCCGAGCAGGAACAGGCCATCACCATCCGCCACCAACTCACCATGACCACCGGCCTCAGTGACCTGACCGGTGATGTCGACTGCACCGAGCCAGCTTGCCTCACCTACCTGGCGCCACCAGGCACCCGCTGGGCTTACCACAACGCACCCTATACCCTGCTGGGCGACGTGATCGCCGCTGCTGCCGGCGTTTCGGAAAATCAATTTTTCGCTTCCCGGATCGGCAACAAAATCGGGGCCTTCGGCGCCTACGTGAGCATTGGTAGCAACCGGGTGTTTATCAGTCGGGCACGCGATATGGCCCGCTTCGGCCTCCTGATCCTGAACCAGGGCCAGTGGAACAACACCACCGTACTGGGGGATATGGATTATTTTACGGCCATGACCACCCCTTCTCAGGACATCAACCCCGCCTACGGCTACCTCTGGTGGCTCAACGGGCAGGAGAGCTACCAGCTGCCCGGCCTGCAGTTCTCCTTTGGCGGACCCCTCATCGCCAGTGCACCCGCCGATATGTTTGCGGCGCTGGGTAAGAACGACCAGAAAATCTACGTGGTTCCTTCTCAGGGGCTGGTGGTGGTTCGCATGGGCAACGACGCCAGTGGTGGTCTGCTGGCCCTTTCCGATTTCGACCCCTTGCTCTGGGACAAAATCAGTCAGTTGGCTTGTGCTACCCCTACCCAGGAGGCGGCAGACGTAGCGGACGCGATCGTATTGGCTCCTAATCCGGCGGGGGAGATGTTCACCGTACAGGGCCCGCAGCCGGTGCAAATGACCACCCTCTTCGACCTGAATGGCCGGCAGGTGCTACAAAGCAACCAGCCCCGAATTGCCGTAGCACAGTTGCCCGCCGGCATGTACTGGGCCCGGATCACCCTGGCGAACGGGCAGGAGGTGGTGCGCAAGGTGGTGGTTAAATAACACCAAAAGGGTTTGACGCCAAAACGTCAAGGCCACGTAAAGCAAATTGCTTTACGTGGCCTTGACGTTATTAATTGTAGAAAATGGCCTGACTATTGCCGGCCAATTACCTCTTGTCTTTGACTATTACATCGCCCGCAAAGCCCGCACTAAAAAAGTAAGGGAAAAAGGCAACGCCAACCAGAACCACTCGTCGGCGTAAGCCAACATAAACACCATGATGGCGGTAGAACCCAGGAATAACAACCAGTCCATGCGGGTACTCGTATCTTCAGTCTTCGTACTCATCTTTTCAATTTTGTGCAAAGTTAACAAGCCTGGCTTTTTATACCAAGCATTTCGGTCCTTAGGTTGTTATTTTCCTTCGCTGCCAATTTTTGTGGCATATCTTACCCCTTCCGGTGGCAATTAAGCGCCCAATGCGGCATGGCCATCCAATCTGTTCATTAATTTTTCAGAATAATCAACATATTTGCCCCGGCAACATTTCATTAGTGACAAAAAAAAAGTGATCACCATGCAAGCACCCCGAGTAGTAATCATTGGCGCTGGTGTAGCGGGGCTCGTTGCGGCCCGCCACCTGGAAGCGCACGGCATCCAGCCCACCATTCTGGAAGCAACCGACCGGGTAGGGGGGCGCATCAAGACCGACCAGGTTGGGGGGTTTGCGCTCGATCACGGCTTCCAGGTGCTGCTGACCGCCTACCAGGAGGCCCGGCGTTACCTAAACTACGAAGCTCTCCAGCTGGCCCGTTTCCGGCCGGGCGCGGTCGTGTGCCGCAATGGCCAGACTTTTCCCGTTGTGGATCCGCTGCGGGAACCCAGCCAGCTTTTTGCGGCCGCCCTGTCGCCGGTGGGTAGCATCAGGGATAAATTGCTGGTCTGGAAAATGACGCGGGAACTGAAACGTGCCGACACGGCGACGCTTTTTGCGGCCAACCAACAGCCCACCACCTTGCAATTCCTGCGGGATTACGGCTTTGGGGAACCATTTATCAACGCCTTCTTCCGGCCCTTCTTCGGGGGTATATTTTTGGAAAATGAACTCCGCACGCCGGCGCCGATGCTGCAGTTTGTCTTTAAGATGTTTGCCGAAGGGCACGCGGCCCTACCCGGACAAGGGATGGGGGCTATTCCAGAACAATTGGCCGCCGCATTACACCAAACTACCCTGCGCCTGCGCACCCGTGCCGTAGGCATCGAAGGCAAGGAGGTGCGTACGGATGTAGGCGATGCCGTCCCTTTCGACGCCCTGGTCATCGCCACCGATCCCGGGCAGCTGCTGCCTCGCCTGGCGGGGGCAGGTACGCCCTACGAATCGACGACGACACTGTACTACCGCAGCCCACAATCGGTGCTGCCACCCAGGCTCATTGCCCTGGTGGAAGATCGGGATAACCTGGTCAATAATTTTTGCGAGGTCACCACGGTGGCACCCAGCTACGCCCCTGAAAAGGAGCAGTTGGTGTCGGTTACGCTCCGCGCTATTCCGACCGAAGCGAACGCCGAGGAGGTGGTCGCCCGCAATTTGCGCCAACTGGTGGGTCAGCCCAACTGGGCGTTGGAACCGCTGGGCCGCTACGATATACCACGGGCCTTGCCGCAACTGGATCACCTTACGTACGACTATGAGCCGACGGCCACGCGGATTACCGAAGACACCTTCCTGGCGGGCGACCAGTTGTTGTTCGGCTCACTCGACGCTGCCATGCGCAGCGGTCGCCGGGCCGCCGAAGGGGTAATGGCTACGCTGCGAGCGGGAGCCTGAGCAGCGTCAATCCAACACCTTTACTTCATCGATGAAGTACTCCGTCTTCCCTTGCCAGGGTAGGGGCTTGTAACGCTGGCGGTAGGTGAGTTTTACTTTGTGACCTTCCAGTTCCTGCAAGCGTTGGTAAACGGCTTTTTTGGTGGTACTGAAATCCCAGGTATTGCCTACTACCCCAGAATCGGACGACGAGAATCCGCCCAGGTTGAGCTGTCCTTCGTAGGTTTTAAATACAACCCCTTTGGTAGATACCTTGATGAGTTCTCCGGCACGGGTACCGTCGCTGTAGGTCCAGCCACAAACCCAGATGAAGAGTAACCCTGCTACGATGGCGACGCCAAACAGCCACAACAGCAGCCGTTTCAACTTGCGGCCGACACTTTGGGCCCCTTCCTTTACTACTTGCTGAAATTCACTCATGAGTTCTTAATTAATTGGTTATGCTACTAAAAGAACAAAATTACAAATCATCCTGTTGGATGACCGCTTTAATTTCTTTTCTTCCGGATAGCTAAAAGCGAAGGCCAGTGGAGGATTTAATTCATTTAAGCCGCATTTTTTTTTGCTAAATTTAGCTGGTTTTGCCGAATAACCGGCAAGCATTGTATCTTTCAACCGCAATTTAGCGCCCTTGCTTTCGATTATTTAAAGATTCGTTATGTCTACATCATCCGACCTCCGTTATCCCGTAGGAAAATTCCAGGCTACCCCTGCCCCCAGTCCGGCCCAGCGGGCGGAATGGTTCCTGATTCTCGCTGATTTCCCTTTCCAAATGCGCGCCGCCGTAGCCGACCTCAGCGAAGAACAGCTCAACTGGCCCTACCGCCCGGAAGGCTGGACGATCCGGCAAGTGGTTCATCATTGCGCCGACAGCCACCTGAACGCTTTTGCCCGGTTCAAACTGGCGCTCACCGAAGACAGCCCCCGCATCAAGCCTTACGACGAGGCCGCCTGGGCCGAACTGCCCGATACGGCCCATACCCCCATTGCTGCTTCCCTGTCCCTACTGGAAGGTTTGCACGCCCGCTGGTTTGTGCTCCTGGCCAATATGTCTGCCGATGATTTCGAGCGGCGCTACCTGCATCCCGATCACAGCAAGCCTTTTTCCCTCAGCCGGGCACTCGATCTCTACCAGTGGCACGCCCGGCACCACCTGGCCCACGTAGCGCAGGCCAAACGCCTGCACGGCGGACTATAAAAACATTGCCTACCTTTGAACCATGGAAGCTATCCCCGCATTTCTGGCAAAAGTAACCGCTGCCCTGACCCAGGGTACCCTGAGCAAGATCACGTTGAGCAAGCCCCGGTCCCGCTCGACCGAATGGCGCAATCTTTACGGCCGGCTGGTGCTGATCAAGGGGGAACAGCAATTGTCGTGCACGCTAAAATATACCACCCGCGACGAGACCAGGAACTTCAGCCTGGCCGCAGCGCCAGCACAAATTGAACAATGGCTGACGACGGATTTTTACAACGCCGACCTCTTTACGGAGACCGAACAGTACATGCTCCAAATCAACAAGAAAGGCAAGGCGCTGCTCCGCCAGCAGGACATCACGCCCCGGGCAGCACTGCCCCTCGAACACGACCACGTCAAACAACGCCCCCTCACCGCACGCCCCCGCCCCTACCTCACGGCCCTGGGCATTGCCGGCCAGGATGGCCAGATCCTCAAGCAGGGACAACGCAAGTACCGGCAAATTAACAAGTACATTGAACTCATTGAGCACCTCCTGCAAGAGCACCCCTTGCTGGCGAATGCCCGGATTGTGGACATGGGATCCGGCAAAGGCTACCTGACGTTTGCCCTGTATGATTACCTGGTCAACGAAAAACAACTGGCCGTAAAAATGACGGGCGTAGAACTGCGCCCCGAACTGGTGGAAGCGTGCAACCACATCGCCCAGACCCACCATTTTGACCAACTGGAATTTCACGCCGGCGACATTCACCAGTACCAACCAGCCGGCGGTATCGATATGCTCATCGCCCTGCACGCCTGCGATACCGCTACTGACGAAGCCCTCGCCAAAGGCATTCGGGCCGGGGCCGACATCATCGTGGTTGCCCCCTGTTGCCACAAGCAGGTACGCAAAGCGATGCAGCCCCCAGCCGACCTTCAACCCATCCTGCGCTACGGCATTCTCCTGGAACGACAGGCCGAACTGCTTACCGACGGGCTGCGCGCCCTCCTGCTGGAAGCCCAAGGCTACCGGACCAAAGTCTTCGAATTTATCGGCACCGAACACACCCCCAAAAATGTGATGATTACTGCGGTAAAAGGAACCACCAATCCCCAGGCTGCTACCGAAATAGCTCAACTCAAACAAACCTTTGGCCTGAATAGGCACCACCTCGAAGACCTTTTAGCAGAATAACCACCTACGCCCAAGAGATTTTACTATTTTAGCTTTTTCAAAAGCTGTACCCCAGGGCTGTATACCACGCTTCCCTACCTTATTAAAGTAAGTAATAACTTTTTTTTTAGAACCAACTGTTCTTTTGTAAAAGACGTATACCTGTCGACACTATGAGGAAATTACTACTGGGAATATTCCTGTGCTGCCAAATGGCTCTCTACGCCCAAATCATCACTTGCGACCAACAATTCCTACTCACCGGTAACGCCGTGCTACAGGGGGAATGTATTCGTCTGACCTCCAATACCACCACCCAACGGGGTTGTGCCTGGTTCGAGGAAGACATCGACTTTTCCATGCCTTTTACCCATAACATGACCGTCAATTTCGGGAGCAACAACGCCGGGGCCGACGGCATATGCCTGGTGTACCAAAACAACAGCACCGCCATTTGCGGAATCAGCGGAGAAGGTATTGGCGCCCAGGGTATCCCCAATTCTTTTATTGTAGAATTCGATACCTACCAAAATGGCAACCTGGGTGATCCCGTCAATGACCACGCGGCCATCAATATCAACGGCAATTTCAATGCCCCGTTGAATGGGCCTTTTGATTTGGGCAACATCGAAGATGGCAATGACCACACCATCACCTTCAGCTGGAATCCGGCGGGCAACAGTTACGTGGTCATCTTCGACGGCGCCGTCATCCTCAGCGGCAGCTACGACATCATCAACAACTGTTTCGGGGGTTCCCCTTTCGGCTACTGGGGGTACACCTCGTCTACCGGCGGCGCATTCAACGAACACCGCGTTTGCCCGGGATTGCCGCCGGAGGTCAATGCCGATGCCACGGCCACGGCTTCTTTGGTTATCCCCTGCCCCGGTGCTGCGATCACGCTCGACGGATCCCTCTCCGACTCCGGTGCAGAATTCACCTACGAATGGACGACCCCCAACGGAAATATCGTCTCCGGCGAAGACACGACCACGCCCCTGGTAGATGCCCCCGGCACCTATACCCTCACCGTCTACAACAGCCTCACCCTCTGTGAAAATTCGACCCAGATCACCATCACGGAAGACCAACTGAACGCCGACATAGACCCGCCACCTTACCTGGACTGCCTGTCGGGACAGGTGGTGCTCTCCGGGGCCAACTCGTCGGGGGGTAATGGCATCACCTATGAATGGATCACTCCCAACGGAAATATTATCGCCACCAATGGCAACCAGGCGACGGTTGATCAGGCAGGCACGTACTTCCTGACCGTCAGCTATGATTATGGCAGTGGCACCTGCACCGAAGAAACCTCGGTAACCGTAGAAGAAGACCCCAATATACCTACCGCTTTTGCCCTCGACGAAGAGTTGAGCTGCGACCCCAACAGTATCGAATTGGACGGCACGGGATCGTCGGAAGGAAATTTCAGTTACCAATGGTCGACCAACGATGGCAATATTCTGAGCGGTGGCAACAGCCTTTTTCCCACCGTGGACGAGCCCGGCCTTTACACCATCGAAGTCACCAATATTTTTTCGGGTTGTACCGACAGTTACGACGTTTACGTGACCGACAACCGGGACCAACCCGAGGCGCTGGCCTTCGTCGACGATTTTCTTGGTTGTGGCGGCAGCCTTGTCATTGATGGCAGCCAGTCTTCGGCGGGCAACGGAATCACCTACCAATGGAGTACGGTGGATGGCCATATTGTCGGTGGCGCGAACGAAGCCTCGCCAGAGGTGGATGCCCCCGGCAGCTACACCCTCTACGTATACAATACGAATAGTGGCTGTAGCGCCCAAACCTCCGTTACGGTTCTGGGCAACAACAATACCGTGGACGTCACCATTGCCGCGCTGGCATCCCTCACCTGCCAGACCACCAGCACTCTGGTTACCGGCAGCGCTACCCCCAGCAGTGGCGTGACCTACAGTTGGACCACCAGCAATGGCCAGATTGCGGGGCCGACCAATCAGGCCCAAATTACCGCTGGTGCGGCAGGACAATATACCCTGACGGCCACCGAAACCGCCACGGGGTGTACGGGGTCGGCTACCGTTACGGTCGCCATCAACAACACCCCACCCATCGCCGAGGCGGGCAGTGCGGTTCCTTTTGGTTGTGGCGATACCAGCCAGCAACTAAATGGCAGTGGCTCCAGCACCACTAACGTCACCTACAGCTGGACCACCAACGACGGCCAAATACTGACCAACGCCAATACCCTCACCCCAACGGTGGGCAGCCCGGGCACCTACCAGTTGGTCGTTACCAATACCACCACTGGCTGTACGGCTACCGACCAGGTCGTTGTGCCCGGAGATTCGGCGGCGCCAACGGTCCAGATCCTGGCGGCCGACACCCTCAACTGTACCCGCAACAGCGTGGTACTTGACGCGACGGGATCCACCAGCGGGCCCGGGTACAGCAGCGCCTGGAGCACCACCAACGGGCAAATTACCAGCGGGCAGAACAGCCTGCAGCCAACGGTGACCCAGGCGGGTGTGTACACCCTCCTTATTACCGACCTGAACAATGGTTGCAGCGGCACGGCGTCGGTGACAGTAGTGCAGGACACCCTGGCCCCACTGGCCCAGATCCTGGCCCCCGACACCCTCAATTGTGCCCAAACTACCCTCCAACTCCATGTGGCTGGCAGTAGCCAGGGCAGCACTATCGGCTACCAATGGAGTACCACCAACGGGCAGTTGGCAGGTGCGCTGGACACCCTGGTCGCCAGCGTCAACGCGCCAGGTACCTACACGCTGTGGGTACAAAACACCATGAACCAGTGTAGCGATTCCGTGAGTGTGGTTGTTGTCCAGGATGTGACCCTTCCGCTCGTGAATATTTTGGCCGCCGATACGCTGACCTGTGGTCAACTGACGTCCACGCTGACGGGTACCCTGGCTATCCCACTCCCTCAGGCCACTTACTTGTGGAGCACCAGTAATGGCAACCTTACCGGCACAACCAACACCCTGGTCAGCAGCGCCAATATGCCGGGCACCTACCAGCTATCCGTCACCAATGCAGCCAACCAGTGTAGCAGTACCGCCACCGTGACGGTAGCACAAAATACCACCCTCCCGACGGCGGCGGCCGGACCCGACCGGGTATTGACCTGTACCAACACCCTGTCTACCCTCGGCGGCAACGGGAGCAGCACGGGGGCAAACATCGGCTACGCGTGGTCGAGTCCCAACGCCGCCATTACCACCACCGATACCCTCGCCAATCTGGCCATTGCGCAGGCGGGTACCTACGTGTTGCTCGTGACGGATGCAAACAACCAGTGCACGGCCCGCGATACGGCACTGGTGACCGCCGATCAACTTGCGCCCCTGGCCGTGGTGGCGCCACCACCGCTGCTGACCTGTACCGACAGTTTGGCGCTGCTGGACGGCAGCGCCTCGGGGGGTGCGCCTGCTCTTTCCTTCCAGTGGAGCACGGCCGATGGCAGCCTGGTAGGCAACACCAGCGCGGCCCAGGTTCAGGCCGGGCAGGCCGGCAGCTACCAACTGGTGGTAACCAATACCGCCAACGGCTGTACCGATACGACCCAGATCAACGTAGCCCAGGATGCCAATTTCCCGACGGCCAATATTGCCCCAGCTTTGTCACTCGATTGCTTGCGCGATCGTATCGTGCTGCAGGGAACCGCCAGCAGTACCAGTGGCAATACCACTTTCCTTTGGAGCACGCCCGATGGCAATATCCAGGCGGGTGGGAACACCCTGCAACCGACCATTGATGCAGCGGGCACCTACCTGCTACAAGTCACCGATGGACTCAACAACTGCCGCGCTCAGGCCAGCGTGCAGGTGCTGCTGAACAATACGCCCCCCGTTGCGGAAGCGGGAACAGCCATGCCTTTTGGCTGCACGACAACTTCCCTCCAATTGGACGGCAGCGGCTCCACAAGTGCCAATACCACCTACCAATGGTCTACCAGCAATGGGCAAATAGGGTCTGGAATGAATACCAGCCAACCGACCATTTCCAGTGCTGGCACCTATACCCTGCTGGTGACGGATACCAGTAACAACTGTACCGCCAGCGACGAAATTATCGTAACCGCCGACACCACCTTGCCGGTGGTGCAAATTGTGGAGAATGATACCCTCGACTGCCTGACCACCAGCCTGCTGCTCGACGCAACGGGCTCTGACAACGGCGCGGACTTCACCCTCAACTGGATGACCCCTGACGGGGCCTTTGCCAGTGGCCAGAATGGCTTGTCGCCAATGGTTACCCAGGGCGGAACCTATATCCTGGAAATTACCAATACCAACAACGACTGCACCAACAGCGCCATGGTGACCGTGGTGCAGGATACGCTACGACCTACCGTCCAGATTTTACCCCCCGCTACCCTGACCTGTAGCCGCAACAGCATCGACCTCCGCGCCGACGGCAGCAGCCAGGGCGCCACTTTCGTCTATAGCTGGATCAGCGGCGATGGTCAAATCAGCGGTGCCGCCGACAGCCTCGTGGCCAGCGCTACAGCCACTGGCACCTACACTTTCACCGTCGTCAACACGGACAACCAGTGCGAGGTGGCAGCCAGCGTGGTAGTCACGCGCAACGATACGCCTCCCGTGGCCAATGCAGCGCCTGCTCCGCCCCTGAATTGCGACCGCCAGCAGTTGTCGCTGGACGGCAGTGGCTCCGATCAGGGTATAAATTTCACTTACCGTTGGCAGACTGCGGATGGTCAGATCCTGGGCGACACCACTGCCCTGGCGCCCCTGGTTGACGCCGCCGGAACCTATACGCTCCTGGTCACCAATACGGATAACGATTGTACCGCCACTGCAACAACGACCGTCGCAATCGACACCCTGGCACCCGTTATCCAATTGGCGCCCCCGGGTGTGCTGACCTGCCGCGACACCTTCCTCACCCTCGATGCCAGTGCCAGTAGTGGTAGTGGCAACCTGGCCTACGCCTGGAGCCACGCTGGTGGTGCGGTCATTGCGAACCCCGCTACGCCCCTGCCTTCCGTTACGGCCAGTGGCGACTATACCCTCACCCTGACCAATACCGACAATGGCTGTAGCCAAGTGGCTCAGTTGACGGTGGCCGTGGATCGCCTGCTACCAGTGATCGTTGTTGCGGCGCCCGACACCCTGGATTGTCTGACGTTGGCCGTGGATCTCGATGCTACTGGCAGCAATGGCCAGGCACTGGGCTTCAGTTGGTCGACAGTAGATGGCAACATCAGCGCCAACGCAACCTCGGGCAGCCCTACCGTCACCGCAGCCGGCAGCTACACCCTGGTGCTCACCGACGACCAAAATGGGTGTACCGCTGAAACCACCGTAACGGTACTGGCCAATGACGATCCGCCCCTGGTAGCGATCGCTCCACCACAGCGCATTGACTGTACCCAGCCCAGCATCACCCTGGACGGCAGCGGCAGCAGCAGCCTCGGGACTAACCCGACGTACCGTTGGTCGACGGCCGACGGCCAACTCGTGGGCGGCACCAGCAGCTCGAATGCCACCGCAGCAACCGCCGGAGCTTACCTCCTGACGATCGTGAACACCGACAACGGTTGCCAGGCCGAAAACCAGGTACAGGTAACGGCCAGTCTGACCCCCCCAGGTATTGTGCTCGCCCCGGTCGACACCCTCGACTGTATCACCCCCACGGTAACCCTGGCGGCCAACGGCAGCAGTGGCAGCAACCTGGGTTTTGCCTGGCTGAACGGCGCGGGCAACCTCCTATCCGCTACGGCGGCGGTTGACGTCGTCACCCCCGGCAATTATGGCCTGCTGCTGACCGACCAGGACAACGGTTGCACCGATACCCTGGCGATCACCGTGGTGCAAGACACCCTTGCCCCCGTCATCACCATTGCCACCCCTGAAATTTTGAGTTGTAGCAACAGCACTCTGCTACTCCACGCCGAGGGTTCCTCGACGGGTATGCCCTTCTCGCTGTTGTGGACCACTGCCAATGGCCAAATAGAGCAGGGCGCCAGCACCTTGCAACCGGAGATCAGCCAACCCGGCACTTATCAATTGCTGATCAGCAATACCCGTAATGGATGTAGCACAAGCGCATCGGTAGCGGTAGGCCAGGATGCCGCGGTACCCAGCATTACCTTTGCGCCCCCGGCCGTACTGACCTGCCTGCTCACGACGACGACCCTGGACGCCACGGCCTCCAGTAGTTCGGCGGGGCTGGTTTATACCTGGACCACCCCCAACGGCCAGCTGATCAGCGGTACGGATAACCTCTCTCCCGTTGTTGGCGCACCGGGCGTTTATACCCTCACGATTCTCAATCCGACCAACGGTTGCAGCAACAGCGCCAACCTGATGGTCAACCAGGACATCCAGGTACCCGTCGCGGCAGCTGGCGCTGATTTCGACCTGAGCTGTACCACCAACAGCAGTACCCTCAATGGGCAGGCTTCTTCCCAGGGCAGCAACTTTGCGTACCAGTGGACGGCCACCGGTGGACAAATCATTGCGGCTGCCAATACCCTTTTGCCCGCCATTACGCAGGCCGGAACCTACGTACTGCAAGTCACAAACACCAGCAATGGTTGTGTAGACAGTGACCAGGTCGTTGTTGCCCAGGATATTCCCGTAGCGGTGATTGAAACGGTGCAGCCCCTGTGTTTTGGCGATCGGGGAGCCATCAACTTCGTATCGGTTCAGGGTGGCACGCCGCCGTATGTGTATTCCATCAACGGCGGACAAAGCTTGCAGCCCCAAAGCTTCTTCCCCAACCTGCCGGCCGGCCCGTACGCCAGCCTGGTAGAAGACAGCAATGGCTGTGTATATGCCGCCACGCTCGACCTGGTTCAACCCGATTCGATCCAATTGTACATCGGGGCAACCGATCTGGAGCTGGACCTGGGTGACAGTATTCAGCTCGTGGTACAAACCAATTACTTGCCCGAGGACCTACCTTTCATCGAATGGGAAGGTGAGGGTTCGTTCAGCTGCCGGGATTGTCTCACCCCCGTCGTTCGCCCCACCGAGAGCACCCGCTACCGCCTGCGCGTAGCTACCGCTGATGGCTGTGCGGCGGAAGTTCTTCTGCGCATCCTGGTCAATAAGGATTTCCCCGTCTATATCCCCACGGCTTTCTCGCCCAACGGTGACGGGGTAAATGAGTTGTTCTACATCTTCTCCGGGCAGGGCACGGTGGCGCAGGTCCGGAATCTCTCGATCTTCAATCGCTGGGGAAATGAAGTCTTTTATGCCCACGACTTTCCCACCAACGACCCGAGCTATGGCTGGGACGGCACTTTGGCCGGTGACCCCTTGAACAACGCGGTGTTTGTTTACGTGGCCGAAATCGAGTTTCTCGACGGGCACGTAGCGGTTTTTAAGGGAGAGGTTATTTTGGTAAGGTAGGAAGTGGGAAGGGGCCAAAGTCGGAGGTGGCCAAAGTCGGAAGTCGGAGGTGGGAAGTGGGAAGAGGCAGGCGCTGAAGACGTGGCAGGCAACGCTGAAGACGTGGCAAGCGGGTGTAGAAACTACTCCCGCAGCGCGTTGGCCAGCAGCGACTGAAAGTGGTGCACCCCTTGCTCGCGGGTAGGAGAAAACCGGCCGCCGGGATAAAAGCGGGACTGCAGGCCCCGGTGTACGCCCTCCACTACGAACTCGTCCTCGCGTTCGACTTTGTCGAGCAGGGCTCCGGCGCCGCTGTGGCGTTTGCTTTCGTCGTAGACGTAGGTGAGGAAAGATACTTTTGTTTTGTCCTTACTGATGGGTTTTACCAGGTTGACGGACAAGCCCCAGGGGTAGAAGTTGAACATCATATTGGGAAATACCCAGAAGTAGTACGCCGCGACGTGCTGGCCGTGATCGACGTGCCCCTCCGGCAAGTCAAAAACCTTCTCCCCGCTGCTGGCATAACCGATCTGCAAACTACCGTAATCGTATAGCTCGGTGGTGTAGCGGCCGTAATCCAGCGCCGCGTTCAGGTCGGCGTGCACGAAGGGGATGTGAAAACCCTCCAGGTAATTGTCGCAGTACAGTGCCCAGTGGGCATTCACCAGGTAGTCTTTGCTGCTACTGGCGTCGTAACGAAATTCGTGGAGGGGCAGAAAACCGATGCGTCGGTTCAGCGCTTCCAGCATGCCGGCCAGGTCGAAGGCTGGTTCCAACCCGGCAAACAGGAAAGGGCCCCACTGCTCGAGGGGAAAGATGTGGAGGTGGTCGCAGGGGCGGGGGAAATTTTCTGCTTCCGCAAACTCCGGCATCCGCTGAAAAGCGCCATCCAGGCCGAAGCGCCGACCGTGGTAGCCGCATACCAGGCCAGCTGCCTGCCCCGGGTGATAGGCCACCAGGTTGGCCCGGTGGGTGCAGACGTTGCTCAGGCAGTGCAACTCGTCATCGGCGCCGCGGGTCAGCACCAGGGGTTCCGACAAGAAATTTTCCAGCAAGAAAAAAGGATACACCGAACGGGCCAGCGGCACCAGCGACACATCCCCAATCCACTGCCAGGAACGCGCAAAAACGCGGGTTTTGAGGGCCGCAAAAACACCGTCGTCCTGGTAAAAGGCGGCGGGTAAGGTCTCCGCCTTGCGGATATCTGGATCGATGTGGTAGTTGTAGTTCATGGTATTTTACTGCTTTGACAAAACTTGCGCTTACTTGCCCGTCGGGTTGCTGCGTGCCCTCCTGCTTACTCCTTCAAACCCACGTAAAACGGAATGCCTGCCATCAGCAACAAGAAGCCCCAGAAGACCACCTCCTGCCCGCAACCCACGATGATCCATAAAGAAAAACAAAAAGCGGCGAGCGCCAACCCCAGTTGCCCACTTTTTTGTGGCAATCCCGCTTTGCGAACCAGCAGGGCGTAGCTGGCGGTAGAAAAGAGGTAAGGCGTAATCACGGCGAGCGTCGATAAGGTCATCATGAAAGTGAAAGCACCAACCAGGCTTTTCGAATAGTTCAGCAGCATCAGCCCCGACACCAGGACGCTCGACAGGACAATCCCCAGGGCGGGCCTTTCCCGGACGTTGAGGCGGCCAAAAAAATGGGGAAACAGGCCATCCTGGGCTGCTGCCAGCGGAATCTGCCCCTGGATCAGGATCCAGCCATTGAGGGCGCCCATGGTGGAGACCACGGCACCGGCAGCCACAATGTACCGCGCAGCAGGGCCCCAGAAGATAGCGGCAGCATCGGCAAACGGCGCCGTAGACGTGGCCAGCACCGCTAGTGGTACGATACCCATGACGGCCGCCGAACTGAGCAGGTACAGCCCAATGGTGAGCCCCGTACCGATGATGGTGGCGCGGCGCACCGTAGTCGCGGCATTTTTTATGCTGCGGCCAGGGATGGTCGCACTTTCCATGCCCAGGTAGGCAAACAGGGTGAGCATGGTGGTATTCGTGATCGCCGACCAGCTGGAGCCCCCACTGCGATTGAAGGGTACAAAATGGTCAGCCTGGATATAAAAGATACCCACCAGCCCAATGAACAGCAGGGGCATAACTTTCAGCACCGTCGTCACCAGCTGTACCAGGCCCACGGTGCGGATGGAGCGCGTATTGATCCAGCTGAACCCCCAGATGAAGCCCAGGCCGGTAACGATGGCCAGCAGGTTGTTGGTTTGCAACGCCGGAAAGAAGACGCCCAGGTAGCCCACCAGGGCCACGGCGATCGCCGCGTTGGTGCTCCAGATGGAGATCCAGTAACCCCAGGCCACCAGGAAGGCCGGAAAATCGCCCAGCCCCACCCGGGTGTAGGCGTAGGGGCCACCGTCAACCGCGGGCAACAGGCGGCTGAGGTTGCCAAATACCAGCGCCAGCAAGATCGCTCCCACCGACGAGCACACCCACCCCAGCATACTGATGCCGCCGTACACCGCCAGTGCAGCCGGCAACAGAAATATCCCCGACCCCACCATGTTGCCAACAACCAGCGCCGTGGTAGGCAGTAATCCTATTTTATCGGTGAGCATGGGCGGTTGGGTTAATGGATGGCTATTAAGCGCCGGGGTGACCAGGCAAGTTGTTAATCGTTATTCCCCACACCCGATCGGCGACCCGTCGGGCAAACTCGGAGCAGGTGGCACCTTGAACTCGGCGGGGTTGCGGCGAAACTGTTCTATCTGGTCCAGGAGGTAGCGCAGGTGGGCCCGATCAGGACTGTTGGCCGAGCTGTTGGCGATGCGCTCCGGAAGCTGCCCCTGGATGTCGATCAACGACGACAAGGCCGTAGCAGCTACCTGGGGTTGGATGTTTTTCATGGCCGCGAGTTGGAGAAGGTGGTACACAAAGCGTTGCTCCACGACGCGGGCAATGGCATGCTGGTAGTTGCCGGCGCCGCCGCTCACCTGCTCCTGCAACTGGCGCCGGGTGGAAGCCAGTATTTCGGTAGCCGAGAGGAAGTAAGGCTTGCGGGCTGCCTGCTCGACGAGGCGGGCCATACGTTGCGGATTGAACAAAAAAGTAAAGGTGTAGTCGGCCGAAGCTTCGGCAGCAGCCAGGGGATCGAGGGGCAGGCCGGTATGGATAGTGAACTGTTCGCGGCCCCGGTCGTACCCGTAGGCCGGTGGCGGAATGAGTTCCAGAATGTGCTCGGGGATGGCCAGGAAGTCGGGGTTCAGTGTCTCCAACAGGGCCTTGAAGGCGCCGCGCTGTTCGTCGTTATCGATGATGGTCACCTGGGCCACGTCGGCCCCGGTCTCGCCGCGCACAGCGTAGGTGTAGTTGACCCCACCCACCACTTTGGCCACGGCTTCCACCTGGTAGCGGTGCATGAAATACAGCGGCGCCAGCACGTCTTCCAACGTAGACAGCGGTGCTCCTTCCGGAATATTTTTCTCACTGAAATTGATGAGGGCTTTCTTGCGCAACAGGCTCATACGACGCAATTCTTCGGTAGCCGACTGGCCGTTGTCCCAGAGGTGACCCGTTGGGTGAGCACCGTAGACCGGGCGGGCGTCGGGGTCCGACAGGTACAGGAGCCCCAGGGAAGCGTTGCCAGCCAGAATCGACTGCAGGCCGGCATCCTCGGGCAGGTTCGCAGGAAAATCCTGGTAACCGTACAGGATGGTGCGCTTGTCCCAGGCGCCGATACCGGTAGCATAGGCCTGGTCGAAAGCCATATTGCCTTCGGCATCGAGGCGGAAGTAGGGGTGCGGGTAATCCATGACGGAGGCCCGGTCGTTGTAGCTGGCCGCAAAGTTGTGGGCCAGGCCCAGGGTGTGTCCGATTTCGTGAGCCGACAACTGGCGCAACCGGGCCAGGGCCAGCTCCAGCAGGCGCGGATCAGCTTCGGTGCCGTTGGCGTAAGCTTCTACCATCCCCTGGGCAATCAGGAAATCCTGGCGGACGCGCAGGCTGCCCAACAGCACGTGGCCTTTGATGATTTCGCCGGTGCGGGGATCCACCACCGAGCTGCCGTAGCTCCAGCCCCGGGTGCTGCGGTGGGTCCAGTTGATGACGTTGTAGCGCACATCCATGGGGTCGGCATCGGGGGGCAGTACCTCTACCCGGAAGGCATCGCGGTAGCCCGCTGCGGCAAAAGCTTCGTTCCACCAGCGCCCGCCTTCGAGCAGGGCCGAGCGAATAGGCTCGGGGGTGCCGCGGTCGAGGTAGTAAATGATCGGTTCTACGGGGTCGCTCAACTCCGCCGAGGGGTCTTTCTTGGCGAGCCGGTGGCGGGTGATGAACCGCTTTTCCAGGGGCTGGTCAATGGGCGTAGCATAATCGTAGTAGCTGAACGGGAAATACCCGGAGCGCGTATCGAAGACGCGGGGTTTATAGCCCGGCTCCGGCAACGCCACAAAACTGTGGTGCTGGTTCACGGAAAACATATTGGCGTTGGGCGCCACCGAGCGCAGCAACCTACCTTCGGCATCGCCTACGAAGGTGACGAGGGCGTCGAGTTCTATGTTTTTTGGGAAAGCCTTGCAGCGCTCCAGGTTGAGGATGCTGCGGCTGCCCTCGACTTTAAAGGTGCCCTGCTTGTTGCTTTTCAGGCGGCCGATGACGTCGTGGGCATCGCGCAGCAGAAACGGCATCAGGTCGATGAGTACCCGGTCCTCCGTGCTGGCCTCGACTTTGAACCCCCAGAGCACCGACTGGGCAAAGGCATCCACCACCGACTGGCGCTCTTCGGCGTTGTCACTCACGGCCCGGTAGCGGTAATTGGGTTCCACGAGCAGCACCTTGGGCCCCGAACGCACGAATTTTACGATCCGGTCCGAACCCAACTGGTTGCGATCCAGGCCCAGGTCGTTGGAGCCTACGCCCCCCGAAAGGCTGTTGACGTAGAGAAATTCCTCCTGTAGCCGGTTGATCTCGAGGTAGAGCTTGCCGCTCTTTTCGTTCCAGTAGAAGTTGAAGTACCCCTCGTACGCCGTGCAGTCTTTGATGAGGTCAGCGATGGACTTGGGAACAGTATCCGTTTTTTGGCCCGTGAGGATAGGAGCCATACTGGCGAGCAGAAAAAGTGTCAGGAAAAAGTTTTTCATAATAGCTGTTGCGTTGGAAGGTCGAAAGGTAGGGGTTTTACTTTTAACTTTTTAAGGGTACGCAATATACGACTGGGCCGCGGTCATTGCTTTGACCATGGCATACTGCTGCGTAGTGGTGATTTTTTTTATCAAAAAAAGCATTTCAATTGCAAATCCGTACAGAAAATCACAACTACCTCCTGGAAAAATACAGTCCTCCACATGCAGACTCGCCTGTTTCTTGACCCCCGGTTTTCTTCGCCATCTTTTCGTGGCAAAAGATGGCCCAAAAGCCAGGCATGCAAATAGCGGCGTAGACATGCCTACTGTACAGCAGGTGAAAGTCCAATTTCCTCTACCTTAATATTCAGCACATTAGGAATGCACTCATCCTCTATTTTACAACTATCTAACGGCAAAAACTTTGCAAGTAAACTAGCAATGTGGTCAATGTCTTGAGTGAAATTCATGCAAAATTCTTCATTTGGTCTAAGCAAGGGCGCTGGAATATTTTCTTCTGGTAAATATTCATAGACAAACCAAAAAAGTAGATTGTCGAGGATATCATAAAAACCAACTTGGAGAGTTAATAAATCAAGACTTGCTACTGACGAGTTTAAATAGCATACTTCAAAATGGATTTTTTCATCTTCAACAAATAATAATTTTGCTGCAGCAACAGCATGAATAGTGTCATTTATTAAAGAATCGTAAATAGACACAGTTAATTCAGAATTAGTAAAAAGTTCCATCTCTTTGAATAGAGCATCATTTGGCTCTATATTTGGATTCCACTCATATAGAAGTTTGTACTTAAGTCTACATATATTATTATTTGATAATACTGAAGCATGTTCCCATTTTTTTAGTTGAATGCAATAATTATTAAACGTAGATTTATTTACAGAATCTGAGCAGGCTGAAAGCATTACAACCCATAATAGTATCAAAATTTTATTCATTTTAAGTCTATTGTTTTTCTGCTTGATTTACCATTCCTGTTCGTCCTTCCACTGAACGCTGGTCTAAACTATGCCCCAAGCCACACCTTTTTCCGGTTCTTGGCCGAATATAGTGGATCTTAAATGTATTCTACTGATTAGCATTTCTTGATTTACCTATAAGCTTCTAATAGACAGTCTTTTAAGGGCAAAACCTTCATTTGCAGAAACATTCAAGATGCGATTACCCACTCTAAAGGGCGAAGAACCCTTTTTCCTTGCTCAAAAATAACTCATTTTTTCACCCCTCGGCAAAACTATAGGCAGTGAGGTAGGCTTCTATTAAGTAATTGGTTGGCAATAAAGCCACCAACTTCCGCATTACCCCCTCCCCTACACCCAATAAATTCCCCGTTCTGCCGTTCAGAAACCGCATGCTACTGCGACAACTACGCTCCGGATTTCTGCTGTTGGTGCTCCTGGTGAGCTCCAGCACCGTGGTGGCTCAAGACGCCCCCTGGAACAACCAGCGCTACCGCTGGGTGAAGCCCCACGGTACGTACGCCATCGACAGCCTGACGGTGATTCCCTACAGCATTCGCCTCACCCAGGCCGACGGGCAGTTGGTTGATACGGCTTTTTACACCTTCACCAGCCAGCAGCTCCGGTGGCGCACCCCCCTGACGGCCGACAGTGTGCTGCTCCGGTTTCGGGTGTTGCCTTACCAACTGACGACGCCGTTCGCCCTCATCGATACCACCCAGCGTCAGGACAACCCCACGGGGCTCCTCATCGGCAGCTACAACCCCTACGCACCGGGCGGTGGCCTCCTCGACGGGCAGAAACTCAACTACACGGGCAGCTTCAGCCGCGGGCTGTCCTTTGGCAACCGCCAGGACCTGGTGCTCAATTCGAGTTTCAACTTGCAACTGGCGGGCGAAATCGGCGACGGTATCCGCGTCACGGCGGCCATTACCGACGAAAACCTGCCCATTCAGCCGGAAGGCAATACCCGCCAGCTGCGCGACTTCGACCGCATCTTCATTCGCCTCGAAAAAGAACGCACCCAGCTCACGGCCGGCGACTACGAACTGCGCAGCCCCGAAGGATATTTTTTACAGTATTTTAAAAAACTGGAAGGCGCCAGTTTCCAGACCAGCCAGCGCGTAGGGGACGCCGGCGAGTGGCAAAACAGTGCCAGCGTAGCCATCGCGCGCGGCCAATTCCGGCGGCAGCTGTTGGTTGCCATCGAAGGCAACCAGGGGCCCTACAAACTCCAGGGCGGCAGCGGCGAACGCTTCATCATTGTGCTGGCGGGCACGGAGAAGGTGCTCCTCGACGGGCAGACTCTCCAACGGGGTCGCGACGCCGACTACACCATCGACTACAACCAGGGCGAGGTCACGTTTACGCCGCGGCGCCTCATCACCAAGGACAGCCGCATCACGGTAGAATTTGAGTATGCCGACCAGCGCTACCTGCGCTCGCTCTACGCCACCAGCTCCAAATTCGAGAGTGGCCGTTGGCAGGCTTACGCCAACCTATACAGCCAGCAAGACAGCAAGACCGCGACCGGCGACCTGCAACTGTCGGATGCCGAACGGCTGTTGCTACAGCAGGCGGGCGATCGGTTTGCCAATGCCGCCATCTCGACGGTGGCCCGCTTGGATGCCCCCGATAGCCAGCGGGCCACCTACACCCAGCAGGATACCCTCGTGAACTGCAACGGGCAGGACACCCGCTACCAATTCCTGCGCTACGCCCCCGAAGGACTGCTCACCGCCACCTTCACTTTCGTGGGCGCCGGCCAGGGCAACTACGTGTTCGACGCCGAACAGACGGCCAACGAGCGGGTTTACCGCTGGGTGGCGCCCGATACCCTCACCTGTGCGCCGCGGGGTAGTTACGAGCCCGTGCGCCAGCTCGTGCCCCCCCAGCTGCAGCGCCTGCTGAGCACGGGAGGCCGTTACCAAACCGGCAAGGACGGTTCCCTGCGGGCCGAAATCGCCTACAGCCAACAAGACCTCAACCGCTTCAGCCGGTTGGACGCCAACGACGACGAAGGCCTGGCCACGCGCCTCGACTGGGAGCAACAGTGGCAACTGGGACCCGATTCCAGCAGTTGGCGCCTGCAAAGCGTGGCCAACTACGAGTGGGTGCAGGCTAACTTTCGGGCCATCAACCCGTACCGGTCGCCGGAATTCCTGCGCGACTGGAACCTGGCCACCATCAATGGCGCCGGCAATACCCTCCCGGCGGGCGAACAGCTCGCGGGGGCCGGCCTGGGGCTGGCGCACCCCGCCTGGGGCAGCGTGCAGTACCGCTGGTCGACTTTCGAACGTACCCGCTTGTACCAGGGGCAGCGACACGCGGGCACCTTGAATTTTTCGCACAAAACCTGGCAAATCCTGGCGGAAAACAGCTGGCTCAACAGCACTGCCGGTACCCAGGTCACCCAGTTTACACGCCCGACCGTAAAAATCGAAAAGCGCTTTGCCCGCTGGAACGACTGGCTGGTATCCGTCAGTCGGCAGGCCGAACGCAGCGAACGCCGCCCCATCGCCGGGGCTGCCCTCGACCCCAGCAGCTTCGCTTTCGAGCGCT
This sequence comes from Bacteroidota bacterium, assembly GCA_003045895.1. Classification (GTDB taxonomy): domain Bacteria; phylum Bacteroidota; class Bacteroidia; order Chitinophagales; family Saprospiraceae; genus Lewinella. The sequence goes on along the minus strand of PZPC01000003.1, from coordinate 114,121 downwards.
ACAGCGCCCGGCTCAGCAGCCCCGAGCAAGAGAAGTGGCAGGTCAGCACCGCCTTCAACCGGCGCCTCGACTACCAGGCGGCGGGCCAGGATTTCCGGCAGACCACCCAGGCCGAAGAAGGCGAAGTGACCGGACAGTGGCAACCCAGCAAAAGCTTCCGCACGGCGGGCAACCTGACCTACCGCCAGCTCAAGGTGCGCGCCGCCGACCTGACGACCCAGGAACCCGCCAAGACCCTGCTGGGGCGAATAGACATGACCACCAACCTCTGGCGCGGGGCCGTACGCAGCAATACCACCTACGAAATTGGCTCGGGCCAGGAGCCGCGCATCGAATTTGTCTACCTCTTCGTCGGGGCCGGGCAGGGGCAGTACATCTGGTTGGACAGCCTCTACAACAACGATGGCAAAATCCAACCCAACGAAATGGAAATTGCACCTTTCCCCGACATTGCCGACTACATCCGCGTCAGCATTTTTACCGACGATTTTATCCGTACCGACAACGTCACCCTCAACCAGAGCCTCCAGCTGGAACCCGCCCGCAACTGGCAAAAAAGCAGCCAGGGCTGGCAAAAAGCGCTGAGCCGTTTCGACTGGCAGTCGAGCCTGTCCATCAACCGCAAGGTGCGGGCCCTGGACGGGGTGCAAACCTGGAACCCCTTCCAGCTTTCACTGCCCGACAGTGCGTTGGTGGCCGTGTCGGCCAACCAGCGGCACGCCCTGTTCTTCAACCGGCGGTCGACCAAGTACGACCTGCAACTGGAATACACCCTCCAACCCCGCCGACTGGTACCCACTACGGGCTTCGAGAGCCGCAACCAGCGCGCAGGCACCCTGCGTGGCCGCTGGAACATGACCGATGCCAGCACCCTGCGCATCGCCCTGGCCCGCCAGCAGCGCACCGCCGATTCGGAGTTCTTCAACAACAAGGACTACGACCTGCAAGGGTATACCCTCGAGCCTGCGCTGAGTTACCAGCCCGGGCAAGACTACCGCATCACCTTGTCGTACAATTACCTGACGGAAGAAAACAAACTACCCGAAACGGGCGAAGGGCTACAACGCAGTGAATTTCAGCTGGAAGGCAACTACCAGCAGTGGTTGCGCCTTTCGGCATCGTATATTAAGGTAGATTTGGCGGGCGATCCACGCTCACCGGTGGGTTTCGTGCTGTTGAATGGCTTACAGACCGGCCGCAACTGGATCTGGAATGCGGCGCTCACCCGGCAGCTGGGTCGCTACCTGCAGATGACCCTCACCTACGAAGGCCGCCAAACCGGCGAAGCGGCTACAGTGCACGTGGGCCGGGCGCAGATAACGGCTTTGTTTTAAAATAAAAAAATTATACGAACATGAAAATAACGATCCTGGGTTCGGGCACCTCACAGGGAATTCCAGTCATTGGTTGTTCTTGTCCCGTCTGTCGATCGACGGATCCGCGAGACCAGCGGCTGCGCGTTTCGGTACACCTTGCCCACGAGGAGGGGTACAACGTAGTCATTGATGCCGGGCCCGATTTCCGGCAGCAGATGCTGCGGGCGCAAGTGATCGACCTGGACGCCATCCTCCTGACGCACGAACACAACGACCACATCATTGGGCTGGACGACGTGCGGCCTTTCAATTTCAAGCGCGGCGGCGCTATGCCTATTTTTTGTAGTGCCCGGGTGGCCGGAGAATTACAACAACGCTTCCCCTACGCCTTTGCGGCCAATCCGTATCCGGGCGCGCCCAGTTTTGACCTGCAAACAGTGACCCCACAGACCACTTTCACCTGTGGTCCCTTCACCGTACAGCCTGTTGCTTACCTCCACGGAGATCTGCCGGTACTGGGATATCGCATTGGTGGTTTTGCCTACCTGACGGATATCAAAACAATCGGTGCGGCCGAAATCGAAAAAGTAAAGGGTGTGGATATCCTCGTCATCAGTGCCCTGCACCACGAACTGCACCACAGCCACGCCAACCTGGCGGAAGCGCTGGCGCTGATTGAAATTATCCAACCCACCCAGGCCTATCTTACCCACCTGAGCCACCGCATGGGTTGCCATGCAGCAGTTGAAGCCCTGTTGCCTGTCGGCGTTAAAGTGGCTTACGACGGGTTGGTTTGTCGGGTATAAAATGAGGGGCAAAGTGTCCGCACAGTAGCGCTAAACGGCAAATAATATTGACTGTAGCTCACTAAATACGTATCTTGCCGTTTGGCACCCTGGCGGGAACAAAGTAAGAAGTGTTCTGCCGCCTTTGATCGTTATAGAAATGCTAAAATCCATTAGGCCCAGCAACAAGTATCTGAAAATATCGTATTGATAACAGTTAACTATCCCAGGAATATATGCGGCGAATAATTGCCATTTTGATGATCCTCCTGCTGAGTTGTTCTCCCCGGTTCCAGGAGATGCGTACCCTGCTGGAAGACCCTGACAATATCATTGTCCCTTTCGATAGTACGTTCTTAGGCTTCAACGTGGTCATGGAACATTTTGCCCAACAGGATGCCCGGTTGGTAGATACAGTGCCGCGGATCGTCTTCACGGGTAGTTCCAGTATTCGACTGTGGGACAGCCTGGCTACCGACATGGATACGTTCCCTTATCAGGTCCTCAACCGGGGGTTCGGAGGATCCATTCTACCAGAAATCAATTATTTTTTCGACCATCTCATCACGGTACATCAACCAGAAGTAGTGGTGCTCTACTGCGGCGAGAACGATATCATTGACGGTTACCAAGCCAAGAATGTGTTGGCTTCCTTTCGCACTTTTCTGCGACTGATGTTGCATAACTCGCCCTGTACCAAGGTAATTTACGTCAGTATGAAACCTTCGCTCGCCCGGTGGAAGATCTGGCCAGAAATGGCAAAGGGGAACCGGCTGATCGAGCAGTTCATTGCGCGCCTCGACAATCCCGATATTCACTACCTGGATATTTCAGTTCCCATGCTTGATCCTGAAAATGGCGGCCTGCCACGGCCGGAGCTTTTTTCCGATGACCAGCTGCACATGAACCGGGAAGGGTATCTGATTTGGCGAGCCGCAGTTGCACCAGCATTAAAAAAATTACTCCCTAGCGTCTAAATTTCTTGTATTTCCTTGGTATATATAAATATTCGTCCCATATTTATTTAACTATAGTTTGTGCTCCCATATTTAACGAACAAACACACCTTTTTTCACTGCAACACCTGACCAGTTGCCCAAATGGAGCGAGGGTCATCTCTGCTTTATGAAACCTGAATCAAGAACCCCCTTCGTCCTTGCCGGAGGTATTGAGGGTTTGTTTTCGCTTGGGACCAGCGAACACCTCGATGCCTGGGACAACCACAAAGCACGGCTCCTTAATCAGAATTTGCTGATAGCGACTATAGCTGCAGCATTCTTCGGTATTCGCCACCTGCTTATTGGCGACACCATTTTAGTCCTGCTTACTTTACTGGTTCTTTTGCTAAACGGGGGGCTCTTTTTCCTCAACTACAAATCGCACCAGCGTGGGGCGCAGCTGCTGGCTTGTTTTTGCTATCCGTTGATCTTCTTTTTTGTTATCCTTGCTTACGGACCCAGTATAAAGGGCGAATACGCCCTTTTTATGGTGATATTGATGAGCGTCTTTTTCTTTCAGGAACGGTGGTTGCAGTTGCTCATCTTTAGCTTCGTTTTGGGGTTGTTTATAATCAGTCAACTCCTTCTTGATGTGTATCCAGCACCCTTTGCTTATATGGCCCGGCCATTTGATACTTATGCTATTTTTAGCGCCGTCTTGGGTTGCATTTATTTTGGCACCAACATGTTTATTAAGACGGTAACCGAATCCCGTGAAAAGAACCAGCAATTATTAGAAGAATTGGTGGAGTCCAATACGGAACTGAAGCGTTTCAACTTTATGGTATCGCACGATCTGCGTACTCCCCTGCGGCAAATTGTGTCTTTTACTGACCTGGCGTGCATGGCCAATCAGAAGCGGGATATAGATGGCGTACAAGGCTATCTGGAATTTGTTGGCACTTCAGCCCGTCAACTTCACGGGCTAACCGAAGACTTGTTGTCTTTGGCTCATCTGGATAACAAGAATTTGGAAAAATCGACCGTGGTATTGAGTGAAATTTTTGCCCAGGTGAAAGCACAGTTCATGAACAACACTGGAACGACCGATGTGGAGATTATCGACCAGGCAAAAACCCTGACGGGCAATACGACGCTGATTGGTATCGTATTGCAGAATTTAATTGAAAACGGCATCAAATACAACGAAAGTCCGCAGAAGCAGATTAAGATCGTCACCGAAAAGCAGGAAGATCAGGTCATCATCCGGATAACAGATAACGGCATTGGGATTCCGGCAGGGAGTGAAAAGAAAATATTTGACGTCTTTGAGCGGTTACACCACAACAATAAATACCCTGGCACGGGCCTTGGGCTGGCCATTGCCCGAAAAATAATGACGGCCCACGGAGGGGAAATCTGGTTGGAACCCCAAGCAACAGGCTCCCAATTTGTCCTGGCATTTCCCAGAAAAGTTAAAGCGGAATCTAAAAATTCAACGCTGCCTCTGGCTCCCACTACCGCCGCCTTTCGGTTTACGCAACAGCGCCGCGCCATTTTTTAGCGCACCTTATCTTTAGCCACGTAAACCGATCACAGCCAGCATTCTACCCGTTTGTCCCTGCTCGGCCCGGTGGGAAAAATAGCGCTCTCGATCAGCGACGGTAGAATACGGCGACACCGTCAGTTGGGTGGCCGGAAGTTGCAGGTTGATCAGTTGTTCCCGATTGGCTTTTTTCAAATCCACGAAAAATTTACCTTTTTCTTCGTCCCAGGTCTTATGCTGACGGGGAAAATGGTCAGCCACATCCGCATCCACGGCAAAATCAAGCGCACCAATGCAGGTTCCGACCCAGGCCCAGCAATCTTTGGCCTGGGTGCCAAAAGCCTGGCCCATTTGCCGGAGGGTTTTTTCGGCAATCCCCGCCACCGTTCCGCGCCAACCTGCATGCGCAGCTCCCACGGCATCGTGCACAGGATCAAAGATCAGGATGGGTACACAATCCGCAATGGTGACGGTCAGAACTACTCCTTTTCTATTGGTTATCAAAGCATCGTATCCGGTCCACTGCCCTGGGTGCTGCACGCGCAGCACCTGGTCACCGTGAACCTGGTGCGCACCTGCCAACTGGGACACCGAACACCCCAGGTCCTGGCAAAAAATTTCGCGATTCCGGGCTACATCCCCAGGGTCATCGGCCGTATGCAGGCCCAGGTTGAGCGCAGCAAATGGCGCCTGGCTCACGCCTCCCAGCCGGGTGCTTTGGGCAGCAATCAGGCGGTCAGCAAAGGGATGGGCCCAGGCGGGTTGGTCAAAAGTTATCGGCATAGGTATCAGGATTGCAGGGCGAGCACACCATTTTGCAAATTGTAAAAATCACCTGTTGGCCGCCGGGACAGGAGGCGTTGGATAGCCAACTGGCTGCGAATGCCTCGTTTGCAATAAAAAACGACGGGTAGATGGTCTGGAATCTCGGCCTGCCGCCGTACCAGTTCATCCAGGGGGATATGTAACCCACCAATGTGAAAAGCTAGCCGCTCAGCGGTTTCGCGCACATCGATTAAGACAAAGGCCAACCCTTCGCGTTGCCAGTCTTCCAATTCCACTATGCTCAGTTGCTTAATCATACCCAAAGATAGGGAATGTCTTTTTATTACAATTCCGCTGGCCAGGACTAATTGACCAGCGCCGGATCGGGCAGCTTTGCTTCAGGAAGTTGGTGGATGACTTCCCAGCCAATAGACTGCGCCATGAAGTCAATGGCAGCGAGCATCCCATTGCCTTGCTCCCGGGCTTTTTGCAGCAGGCCAGACTCGTAGGCTTTCTTGCGCAGTACGTCCTTGGCGTTTTTGTTCAGTTGGGTATAATCTTCGGGACTGAAACTATTGAAGAAACTCTCCTGCAGATCGCGGTACTTGATCTCGTGGTCAATGGCCAGGATAGTAGGCTGCGGCAAGTTGGACAACGTAATCTGGCGGTTGGTACTGTCGATCTTGATACTCACCTGCTCCATGTTGTAACCCACCAGTACCCGCCCCGTAACTTCGAGCAAGGCTTTCTTGGGAAACTCCCAGTAAGTGGGTATAGGCAGGTAGAGCGTAACTTCCCGCAGGTTGGTTTCGTGGTATATTTCACTGAATTCACCTTCCACGGTTACCAGTTTGCACACCTCGCGTACGCGCTCCAGCAGCACCGTGGCTTCCACCGTCTGCCGCTGGGCTGCTGACTTGTTGAACAGTTGGTACGTTACCCAACCACCAATGACAAAAAAAACGAGGGCCAATAGCCCTATTCCCAAACTGCGTCGCATATAAAGGGATTGATTGAGGTTAAGGAGGGGCACTTAATCAACCTTGGCGGTGAAATCGTGCTTGAGACCTTTGTAACTTTTCAAGACTGCTTTTACCGAACCAACGGACACGGGTGACTCGATCAGAATAGGTATTTTGTTGGCGTCCTGGGAGACGTAAACCGTCATTTCGTCTCCTGCTTTGAAGACCTCACCAGCAATGAGTTGGGGGCTGAATTTATGGGTGCGGTAACGGCCCATGCCTTTCACCCTGGTGTCGGCTTCAGCCCCCAGGTACTTTACTTTTAGGGGGTAGGTTTCCCGATCCAGGAAAAACTTGATCGGAATTTCGACGCCGGGCTGCATACCTTCAAAATCCAGGTTGCGCATGTAGTAAACAATGGAAAGGATATCGTGCATGCAGCCATCCAGGTTGAAATTTTCGGGGGTCGCCTCCTCGCGGCTTCGCCCGCGGGTGGAAACGGCCTGGTGGCGCGACTGATCGAAAACCACCTTGTCGTATCTTTCGTAATTGCCTTCGTGCACCTCGCGGATGGAGACACTGGGCAGGAGTGTTTGCTTATTGACATAGCTGTCGAAGTTGTCGCGAACCTTAAAGAACCACTCGTAGGATTTGTACGTCCGCCCGCGCGCCGAAAGGTGGTAGCGGTTGCCTTCGTCGTAGACCCGGAAGGTTACTTCCCCGGCCGAAAGCCACACGAAATTCCAGTTGTAGTACAATTTATAAACGATCTCCTCTCCACCCACAAAAGCATCATTGGACATACTACAGGGCTCTATCACCCGTACACCGTCCTGGCAAATGATGGGATTTGCCGCCGGACTGAAAGCCACCAGCAGCGGCAACAAAACAATTGACATCCAGCATTTCGACCAACTATTCTTCATTTTATTTTTAGATTTCGGGTTTTATTTTTTGTTGTTTCTGACGATGAACCACGTGCCGAGTAACGCTGGCAACAACAGGTTGACCATAAAAACGCTGAAAGTAGCGCTAACAATAACCAAAGGATCCATCCCTTCGCTTCCCCAAACAAACAGCGCCACTTCACTTCTGGTAATAACGCCCATACCTGGTGGCAGCGGTATACCTGCCTGAATTAAATAGATGCTAAAAATACCACTCAACCCCTGCCAAAAACCTAAAGGAAAGTTAAAAAACCACAACAGGAATAAGAATTGCAAGCTGTACACCCAAAACCTGACCAAGGCGAGCCCCAGGGCGATTAAAACCTGCTGGTAGCGCAGGTGACGCAAACGCTGTAGGTGGTACCGCAGCCAACGCCACCAGGTCTGGTATTTGCCCCATTTTATTCCCCCGCTCCGGATCCACATTAGGCGAACAACCAACAAGATACCTATTAAACCCGTAGGAATTAACAAGGCAAGGAGAAGAATGGTTGATCCAGACCAGCCGCTCCGTTGCCCTACCCAGTACATCAGGGCGGGCCATCCACAGCCGACAAAAGCCACCCACTGACAGATACTTCCCAGCAGGGAAGTAAGCACGATGTTGACGGCCTGATCAGCCGGCGCTACCAGCGCCCGGCCGCCATATTCTCCGATTCGGTTGGGCGTCGTCAGGGAAACACTGATGCCCGCCAGTACCGCGCGGGTGGTGGCTCCCCAGCTGACCACCCAACTGTGCTTCAGCAATTGCCGCCACTTGGCAATTTCTAAAAACCAGTTCAACGGCATCAGCAGCAGGGCGGCGATCAACCACCAATAATGCCCCTCCACGGACCAGGCTGCCCGCAGGCGCGTCCACCAGCCCGCCAGATCGCTTTGGGTATAGATTTGCCAAAACAGCGTGCCCAATACCAACGCCCCCAACAGACGGCGCAGCGCAGTACGCCATCCCAGCAACAACCGATACCACTCCCCCGGCTTGGCCAACGCCCGCCTCAAACGCGTATTTTTAAACGATTCCTCATTTTAATAACCGATTCTTATTTTTTACAACAAATTGTTTACCTTGTGTGAACAAGACAAAGTTACGCAGGCCACCAGTATGGTAGATCAAAAAAAGGAAAAATCCGCAACTTACCGCTTGCTGGGAGTCGACCCCGGCACCAGCCTGCTGGGTTTTGCGGTCATCGAAATCGAAGGTAAAAATCTGCGGCTGGTGGAGATGGGCGTTATTCACCTGAGCAAATTACCCAGCCACGAAGAACGGCTACAGCGAATTTTTGAACGGCTGAAGCAAGTCATTTTTCAACACAAGCCCCGGGAAATGGCCATTGAAGCCCCTTTTTATGGCAAGAATGCCCAGTCGATGCTAAAATTAGGCCGGGCGCAGGGTGTCGCTATTGCAGCAGCCATGACCAGTGGCATGACCATCCAGGAATATTCTCCCCGCAAGATCAAGCAGTCAGTCACCGGCAACGGCAATGCGTCCAAAGAACAGGTAGCAGCCATGCTGGAACAAGAATTCAAAATCGACCTCAGCAACCAGCTCCTCGACGCAACGGACGCCCTTGGCGCTGCGATCTGCCACTACTACCAAAGCAAGCACACGACCGGTTCGGGCAAGAGCTACACCGGCTGGGATGCTTTTGTCAAAGACAATCCCAGCAAGTTGAAAAATAAGTAAGGGAACAAACTGCTTTACGCAAAGACATCCGCTATCTGCGCGGCTAAATTGGCCAATACTTCCGCTTCCAGCTGTAGCGGCGGGCGTTCAAAATTAATATCACCCACTTTGTTGATCGGAATCAGGTGGATATGGGTATGCCGTACCTCCAGACCGATCACGGCAATACCGATCCGCTCGCAGGGAACAACTTGTTCCACCGCCACCGCCACCCGGCGGGCAAACGCCCACAAACGGGCATAGGTGGGCTCGTCCAGCTCGAAAATATAATCTACTTCTTGCTTGGGGATAACGAGGGTGTGCCCCTGTGCCCGTGGGTTGATGTCTAGAAATGCCAAAAAATCCTCCGATTCCGCCACCCGGTGGCAAGGGATTTCCCCCGCTACGATCCGTGAAAATAAACTGGCCATAGGCTGTAAAATTATCCTCAGCGGCGCTGAGGAAAGGTGAATTAGATCGAGATGTGCAGAATTTCGAAGTCCATAGACCCCCCGGGGGTTTGTACGTGGGCGATGTCTCCGATTGCTTTCCCCAACAGCCCCTTCCCGATGGGTGAGCTGACGGAAATTTTTCCTGCTTTGAGGTCCGCTTCACTTTCAGACACCAGGTGGTAGGTAATCTCTTTCTTGAGTTTCAGGTTCTTGATGGTCACCTTCGACAAAACGGTCACCTTGGAAATATCCAGCTGGCTACTGTCCAGAATCCGGGCACTGGCCAGTACCTTTTCCATTTCGTTGATCTTCAGCTCCAGTAGTCCCTGCGCTTCTTTGGCGGCATCGTACTCCGCATTTTCCGACAAATCGCCTTTTTCGCGGGCTTCAGCAATGGCTTTAGCTACTTCTGAGCGCCCGGTACTCTTCAGCTCATCTAAGTCGTTGCGCAACCTTTCGTAGCCTTCCGGAGTCAAATAACTTATTCCTGACATAATCATGCTATTTATCGCAGACCGAAACCAGCAAGCCGTATCGTGCGCTTGTGCTAACACCTACAGCTTAATAGTCTCCGTCTTACCGTATTGAAAATATACCGGTCTACCTGCCCATCCGATTGCCGATTAGCTAGCAACCGTACTGATTGGGGGGGGAAGAGGTGATCCGGGTGTTTAAACAAAAAAAACAAGAACGCTTTCACAGGCTCCGTGAAAACGTTCTTGTCCTTTGCGGGATGTAAAGTTACGAAAAAAGCTAATTTCGCGCAAGCCCTCCCATAATATGTCCTGATCTTAAAATCAGGCCGGTTCGTTTACAGGTTGATCCGTACCCCAAAATTGTGAGTACCCTTCCAAACTTTGGTCGACCGGTAAGCATAATCAATTGACAACGTGTTGTTTTTGCGTTCCTTGCTCATGGGAACACTGATCGTTGCGCCAGCGCTCGGGCCACTATAAATAGATTCCTGAGCGACATCGGCATCAATATCTGCCCGGTAGGCAGCCCGCACCATGAAACGTTCTTTCAGGGCGTACTCAACGCCGGCACCAATCTGGTCGCGGGAAAAAGAGTTGGCCGTGAAGTTTCCGATTACCGTTATCCGGTGGGTACCCTCATCTGCCAAAAAGTCGTAACTGCCGCCAATGTTGAGCATCGAAGGAAGCTCGAAACCTGCCGAGCGCTGTGCGAGGGTCAGGTTGTAAGCATCGCCATCGCCCGCTGGTGCGGAGGTCGCCAGGCCCTGGCCGGTAAACGACATCCGGGAACCAATGTTGCGCAGCGAAATACCGAACTTGAAGTTGTCGTTTTCGCCCGAAACATACTGTACCCCGGCATCAATAGCAATACCAAAAGCCGACACATCAGAGGTAGACTCTGAAATCCCGCGCAGGGTTACCCCTACCGACACCTTGTTCTCGAACTCGTGCGCGTAAGACAAGCCGATGTTGAAAAAGTTGATATTAAAGGTAGGGCCATCCGGATCGGGATCGGGCAGATCAGTGGTGGTCACCAGGATATCACCGAAGTTAACGGACATAATACTTAAGCCAAAAGCACTGTTGTTACCCACTTTTTGGGTCAGCCCCAGCGCGTTGAGCCGAATATCTGCCCCTTGCAAATAATTGGCACTCCCGATGGCGAATTCCGTTTGGTTGATACGCGTCATCCCGGCCGGGTTGATGCGCAGCGATTCCACCCCTCTCACACAGGAGGTATTCAGGGTGTGCAAACCAGCACTGTTGGCCCAGGGGTTCAACAGGAGCTGTACGGCTCCTGCCTCGCCCTGACGATCAGGGTTGCCCGCCCACAACGAAGCGACCAGTAGGAGGCAAAAGGGAAAAATGTATAATGATTTTTTCATCGTCGTAGTTTAATAGAAGAATGGTGAGATCTGCCGGTAGCAGATCTCACCAAAATAGGAATTACAAACCAGAGGGGTCAAATTGACGATTCACACCAAACCACTTGAGGGTTCGTTCTCCCAAACCAGGAGCGGAAACGTGAATGAGGTACACCCCACTAGCAATCGGAATACCGCGGAAGTTTTTCAAATCCCACTCCAAATCCGGATTGACCTGGTTGCGATCAAAAGCCCGGTTAGGGCTGGTTTGTGCAGCACCCACTTCGTTGCGGTCGTATTTCCGGATAAACTTGCCGTCCAATGAGTAGATCGAAATCGTACACAGGCTGGGTAAATTGGAAATTTTAACGACCGTCTCAAACTGGGAATCTTCGTACTGGGAAAATCCGTAGTACGGGTTAGGAACGACGTTGATCGACTGCAAAGCGTTGTCTAAGGCAATTGCATCCAGTGGCAAAGCCTGCTTTCCTTCCAGGGTAAAGCGGTAAGTGGGGTAGCCATTGAATTCGCCGGTACCCGTCGTCACCTGGTAGGCATTGTCTGCCCGCAGTTTGACGATCAGATCTTCGGGGATCAACCCATCTGCGTAAGACTTCATAGCGGGTGTTCCTGGAGCTCTGGCGATCATGCCCGCCCAGGTAACCGTACGCAGCGGCGATACCTTGCGCAGCGGACTGGAGTCACCAAATCGGTTCGCAAACACCGCACAACGGTCGTAAGCCGTATTGCTCACGTAAACGAAGTGTTGGCCACCGGATGGGTAGTTGAAGGGTGAAACCCCACCACCTGGCGTTGGGACAAAGAACTCGTCACTCGGGTTGAACATCATGTCTCCTCCGTTAGCGGGGCCGATGCCCAAAGAACCGTTGTAAACGGAATTCTCGCCAAAGAAGATGTTCAGTCGCACCCCGGTTTCTACGTCGACGGCATAACCTGGGAACCAGCCCATACCCACCTCTTCGCCAGGTAAGGGGTTGCTGTCAGGAGCAGGCAAACCATCCGCTCCGGCATCCTTGCTCACGGAAGGCTTAGCCCGGAGGTCAAACATATTTTTCTCTCCTTCGGCAAAAAAGCCGGCGTCTTCGTAGGCAGGATTCATCGTTTCGATGATCACACAACGGCTCCACAACGACTTATCGCTGGTCAGGACAATGTCCACGTTGTTGAGCACATTCAGAGAAGACTGGTTGCGCACAATATTGTTGCCATTACCCGAATTCACCCAGGCTGGCGTCTGGTAGTAGGCTCCTCCTTCCTTGGCGCGCCAGTTGGCCAGGAAATAAGGAATGAAGGGCGTGGCTTGTACACTGGTGAAAGCCTGGTTAGGATCCAGGGCATAGTCGTCCTCCGTCGAGTTATCCGTATCGACAAAATCGTAGACCTGGGCATCAGCCACCGGATTGCCCGTGGCGATCACCAGGTTATCGGGGATACCAAAGAACCAGGGTCGTGCGTCCGGGTTGAGGTATTCTTCGGCGTAACCGCGGGCACCATTGGTTGGGTTGGTGAACGGGCTGGCACCGGGCTCAGCTACCTGGGCAATGGAAACGGAGAAGCCAAACTCGCGAATGATCTGTTCATTCAGTTCGTTGATCGGCTTCTCTGAGGTAATGACCGGAGCAGTTGGGTTGGTCAGGCTGCGGAGTGTCCACAACGTAGGTGTTTCCAGCGTGCTGTTGCCCATGTTGTTGTCCGTGAAGGTGAGTTCATACTCGCCGTCAGCTACTTCCAGGGGGTTGAATACCTGTACATTGATCGGACCAAAGCCGCCTTTGTAGGTGACTTCGCCAGAGAACGTATTGGCCGCGTCGGTTTCTACGAGTTTGTCAATTTCCGTACGGGTCTCATCAGAGAGGTCCAGGAAGTTGCTGCCCGTACCCACACCATCAATACGGGTCACCACAGGACCATCACCGTAGGCGGCTTGCAGCTGACGATCAAGAATCTTGCGGGGAATCACGGTATAAAAACCGTTTTCGCCATCGCCAATATTGCGGTCACCTTCCAGGTAGGGGGTATTTTGTCCCTGGTCGCCTTCGCGGTTCGGGTCAAATTCCAGGTAGTTGTTGTAGCCATAGGCCACGGCCGTAAAGTAGTACTTGCGGTGATTAACCAGGCGGCGGTCACCGGCCGCAAATTGGTCTTCCGTGATGCGGAAAGTGTGGCGAATACCCGAATTGATACCATTGACCTTCAGTTCCGGAACGAAATAGACCTCTTCGGTAGGCGTCTGATCGTCTTCGGGGCTTAGGCCTTCCCAGTTGAAGATCTTGCCGATTTCGTTGTTCTTGTCTACCTGGTAAACCAGGCGTACTTTTGTGGGATCTTCTACGTCCGCCAGAGACACATTAGGCCCTGACAACTGGAAGAGTTTGTAACCTTCAAAGCGGTAGAGGCTATCCTGTCCGTTGGGGATACCCAATCCTTCCTCCTGGTACTGCTCGAAAGCGTTGTTGGAGATCAGGGTATCGTTGGAGAATACCGCAATAATTTCACGATCCAACTCCACCCAGTTCACGTCCGGTGCATCCGGTCCGCGGTTGATTTCAAAACAGGCGTCGAACAAGCTCTGTGCCACGTCATCAGCCTTCTGCAAGCGGGTAATACTTGGGCAAGGATATCTTTGATCCGGTACCCAAACCACGCCCACGATCAATTCGTTGACCGCACCAGGCAACAGGGTAAACTGGCCGGAAGCCTGAATGGTCCGGCGGTCACCCACGGGAATCCCCTCAGAACACATGGACCAGCCATTGGCATCATTGGGTGCATCGACGAAAGCGTAGGGAACAGCGGGGCCACCCTGCTGGTAAGCATCACCACCAAAGGTGAAGGGTGTGCCGTCGCGCCAACGACCCGACAGGTAGTTGTAATATTCCTGTGCCGTTTGCGGATCCGTCGTACCGGGAGCCGGCGTAGGTACGGAACTAGCACGGTTGAAGTAGGTAAAAGAAGACATGCCCAGTTCCTGGCCAACTTCGTTCAGCGGGCCGCGGAAATAGTCGATACCCAAAATGGGCACTTCGTCACAGTAAGAGTTGACGCCACCTTCACAGGTACAACCGTTGGTACCATCCAGGGCATCGGCATTGTAGACATAAGCCAAACTGCGGCTCACGTCACAACCGACGTAGTCGTCCGAAGAACAACCCAGGTCGGGGTCTACCCACATGGCGAAATAAGTACTGTCAATCTGCTCGATGGCGCGGTTGATCAGCTTATAGCGCTGGAAGGTCATGCTGTTGATGTCGTCGTTGGTTTGGTAAGCAAAGGCTTGCACCTGTACTTCCATCTGTATTTTGTTGGGCGAACCCGATTCGCGGTGTTCGTTACCGGCATCGTTGTACACCCAGAAGATCATTTCGTCGGGGCTCGAGCGGGGCTCGACGTCCAGACAACCGCGGATTTCGATGATGGGGTAATCGCCTTCATCGGGTTCGTAGTTGCCGTCCTGGTCCTGGTCCCAAAAACCAGCCAGTCCCTGGATGGTGTTGGGCAGGCGAAACTGGTGAATACCTTCGAAAAAGCGGTTGCCACGGGCTGGCCAGCCCAGGACGTCATTCGAAATGGTTTCCGGATCCAGGAAGGTCTCACCCAGCGATTGGGCTTTGCGCCAATTGCGCACGTGTTGGTCGATATTGGTACCCGACACCACGAAGAACTTGTCCCACTGGGCACAAGTATCGCGGCCAACCGTTCCCCGCCGGGGATCGGCCAGTGCGCCACCTGGGTAATCGGGGTTTCCTTCGTTCAGCGGGCCGGGGTAAAAGTCAAAATCACCACTGCTGCGGCCAAAGGTCTGAGCTGCTACTTTGAGGTTGCCCCCGGGATCCTTCCCGCCCAGCCAAACGGCACCGGCAAAGATGGAAGATACTTCGGGCACGCCCGGAGGTGGCTTGGGAACGACGTAACGTCCTTCGTCCGAACCATTCCACCAAACGTCACCGCCGGTCGTCAGACGGGCGCGGACGTTATTAATCTGTTGGTCAATGAAGGTAACTGCATTGTCGCAGTTTTCCCGAAAAGATACTTGCTCAGAAGGCGTACCCGCTGGCCGGCCAGGTTTGCCCGGCCCGGCCGCAGCCTGAAGGGCCAGGGTCACGCACAAGCCCAGCAGCGTCAAAAGCCATGAGTTATAAATACGCATAATTATGAATTTATCAGTTGTAAATCCTGGAAGTTGCGGTGGCAACTTCCAGGAAAAATATTTACTTAAAAGTCTACACTGGCACCGACGAATATCCGCCGGGGCAGGCTGTAGAAATCAGAATTCAGCAGTCGCCACTGGTAAGATGCCAGGTAGGATTGCAGTTCGCGCTGGGAATTGGAGATCGTCGTGATCTGGTTCTGACCAAAAGCAGAACGGAGGAAGCCGTCGTCTTCCGGGTCACCGGTTACCGGGTACACGTTGATGGTATTGCGGGTATCCAGCAAGTTGGAAATCCGCATATATACGTTCAGCCCGATGTTGTTACCCACCGTGAAGTTCTTTTCAATCCGCAAGTTCAGGGTATAATTCCAAGGCTTGCGCGATCCGTTGATGGCACCAATGGTACCAGAACCACCCAATTCCTCGGCCACTTGCTTGGCGGTGTAGGGGCGGCCCGATACGGCTACGGCCTGGAGGTTGATCCCGGCATTGGCCAGGATGTAGGCACCAGCTACCCGGGGCCCACTCTCGCGGGAGAAGCGGTAGTCAGCAACCACGTTCAGGCGGTGACGCTCATCAAAGGTCAAGGGGAACAGGGTACGCAGGTTACCCCGGTTGGTCAGTCCACGCTGCGACTCTGTGTCAGAGCCCGTACCGTCGGCAAACTGTAAGGTATAGTTGGCGTTCAGGCTCAGGTTGCGGGTCCGACGCAAGTCGTAACCGAAAGAAAACCCTTTGACGGTACCAAAGTCCTGGTTGTCGAACGTCGTATAGTTACCCACAATCGGAACCGGGAAGAAGGTCCGCAGCTGGATCATGTCGCGCATCTCCTTGTAGTAAGCAGAAATTTTGATGGCTGACGACGTCGTCAGGGCCTGCTGGAAACCTACTTCGTAATCTACCGTGCGCTCGGGGCGCAGGCTGGAGTTGTCAAAGGTTTGGGTTCCTGTTCTTTCCACAAAGTAGAAGTAGTCGAGTGCCGTAGCAATGGTGTTGCTATTGGGGCGCTGTACGAGTACATCGTAGTGGGCAAAGAAGTTGGCCTGATCGGAAATAGGAAACGAGAAAGCCAAACGCGGCATCACGTTGAGTTGTACCTCGTAATCTTTGAATGCCGACTCCGGGTTGAAGTCTTCGCTTTTGATGTAGTTGGCTTCCTGGGCACGGGGATCCTGGTACTTGGGGAACACCAGGCCGGAGCGAATGCCCTCGATTTCCTGGGGCCCGTTGACGGGGCGACCGTCAGCCTGGTACCAGTTGTCGCCGTCGCGGTAGGCGCGGATAGACTCACCGTTTTCCGTATCGGTATACACCCGGAAGTCGTCACCGATGTTGCCGGGGCGATCACCACCAAAGTTGTTGTGGAAATCACTCGCGCCCTGAATGGCGTACAGCGAATAAGGATCCTGCAATACCTGGGTGTTGGCATCGTAGCGGTCAACCCGTACTCCCAAACGGAAGATGATATCGCGGAAGGTGAATTTGTCCTGAATGAACGCCGAGGTATACAACGGCCGCGCAGGCGCTACTGGGAAAGTGCGAATATTATCGTCACCACGCGCCGTAAAGAAATCTTCGAAAGTGCCGTCAAATTCGTTGCCGAGGTAATCGTAGCCGTAGTAGCTCAGGATGAACTGGTCATTGAGTTCCTTGGCCGAGAACATGCTCAGGTCCAACTGGTCGGGGGTTAAGCCGTCTACATTTACGTAGGTGTCCAGGCTGAGGCCCAACGACTCGCGGATCGCCTTGTAAAAACGGGCGTCGGTGGGGTTGGTCAGGGTCAGGCTCAGGATAGGCGCATCGAAGAAAGGATCAATGATACCTGCTGGATCGTAGAGCTGCGAATACAAGCCCAAGGTGTCGGCGTTTTCCCGGTCGATACCCTGGATGTGGCCATTGGCATTCTGCCGGGCAGCCGTCCACAGGCGGCGGGGGTTGTTGACATCGTATTGCCGATCGGTACGGCCTTCGTAAGCAATACCCAACTGGATATTGTGACGGCCTTTTTCCGAACCTCCAGGCACCAGGTCGAAGGAAGCGTTGGCGTTGAAGATCGTCACGTCATTGTCCTGCTTGAAAGACCGGTTGTAGATGGAGCCCACGTTGGTGTGGAAATTCCAGGAATTGGTGAAGATGTCCGTCACCCGGCCATTGATCGCGTACAGGTCATCGATGGTCCTATTGTTGTTGTTGCCAAAGAAATTCTGAATCGCATAAGCAGGCTGCTCGGAGTTCAGGGTTTCGTTCGTGGGCAAATTGAAGGTGTTGTTGTAATTGGCCAACACCGGATTGGGGCTATTGGACGGATCGTAACCCCGCAGTACCTCCCGGTAATCCACGTGGTTGAGGAAGATGTTGCCCAATTCGTCGGCATCCACCTCAAAGACGGGAATATAGTCGACGTCAAACTTGCCGATGTAGCCGTAGTCAAAGTAGTTGTCTCTGTGTACCGGATCAGACACATCGGTGGTTTCATTTTCGAAGCTTGCCTGAAGGGTATACGACGCATTTTGTATAGCCGACACCTTGCGGTCTGCACCTTCGCCTGTGGAGCCACCACCCAACCGGTGACGAATACGGAAATTGACGCGGTAATCTGTGTCGTATTGAATAGGGTTGTTGTGTGAATTCAGGGTTCGCCAGCTCGGACCAGCACTGCTGTTCTCGCCGGGCGTGAACTGATCCTCCCGGTCGTTGTAGTTGCCACTCAGCGTAATATCGATGGCATCGCTCAAACGCGCGTCGATCTTTCCATTGATATTATACTGTGACCTTTCTTCGTAAGGGCGCACATCCAGTACGTTTACGTCGTCATTCGTGAGGAAGTCGGCCGCCACAAAAGGAGAACCGCCCTTGACGATTACCGGATTGGCTTCCAGATTGGCCAACACCTCATCTTTGATCCGGTAAATCGGTACCGCCGATGGATCATCATCCAGTTGGTAGGTGAAGCGGCTGGCCACGCGAAAACCAAGGATCGAAACCCCTTTCTTGTTGCGCAGGATCGGGCCGGAGAAATTTACCCCCACCAGGCTATTTTCGTAGGGATCGAGGTACTTGGAAGTCTCTGCTTCAATTCCGCCGGAAAATTTATCGGAAGGGCCTTTGGTGGTGATGGAGATGATACCACCGGTTACGTCACCGTAACGGGCTTCTACTCCACCGGTAATCACCTGCAACTGGTCAATTTCGGATTCTGGAATCAGGTTGCCCTGCACCCGCACGCCATCTACGTAGTAGTTGGTGGCGTCGTTGCGCGATCCCCGGACATTGATCCCGTCTCCTTCGTCGGCGGTAGCCAAACCAGCCGTCGTGGCCGCCAGGGCGTTGATGTTACGGGTAGGTAAGCTACGAATCTGATCCGAGGTCAGGGTAGCGCCCTGGGTGGTGTTGTCTTGTTCAACCAGGGGGACTTTGTAGGCCGTTACCTCCACGCCCTGGATCAATATTCCTTCGGGCGATAGCTCGGCGTTCAGCGTGACTGCCTTGCCCGAACGAATGAGTACCCCCTCAATCCGTTTCGTCTGCAAACCGAGGTAGGTAAACTCTACATCATACGTCGCGGGATCCAGGTTGGAAAAATTGTAATTCCCGTCAATATCCGTCTCCACAACGGATTTGAGGACACCATTCTGATACAGCGCTACCGACCCGTAAACAACCGGGTCTTTGCCCTCTTCAGTCACCTTTCCACCAAGGGAAGCCGACTGCGCAGCAAGAAAAGAAGCACCAAACAGCAACAGTGCAAAAAACAGTAAAGAACGTTTCATATAATCCTGTTTTTAACATTTGCTAATTGAAAAGGGCACCAACTGCCCAAAAAGTCCACAATGTTAAGAAAATAAGCACGTACAAAAAAGCTTTGTTGCCGCAGCAAATCAGCTTTACCTGTTACTTTTTCTTAAAATGTGATCAAATGTAGGGAAAGATAAAGGACAAGATGGGTTATTTTACATCAAAAGTCAGGTTCCTGAAAACCTAAAAAAACAACTAATTAACTAATAACCAATGTTTAACATAAAAAAATTTATCTATAAACTAAAAAACAACCTTTTCTTATTTCTTCCTGAAAGGCACTAAAAACAGGATTGGTCTCTTAGCAGACAAGGCCGTAAATGACGAAATCTGACGGACAGCTCCGGGCAGGGATTACCTCTTTTTTAACAAAAAGGGGGCTACTTTAGCTTCCTTCCGTGTTTTCAATTAAAATAGCGACCTCCCTTTTTTAAGCAGCGCCGGGTGTTTCCTGCCCATCCAGGACTGGCGTTACCTGGTGGCCTCCTCCATTTCCGCTAACCAGGCCGCAGCCTGGGTGTAAGTGGCTTCCATCGCATCGGCATTATCTTTACCGGCGTAAAGGGCCATTTCGCAGGTGCGCAGCAAACCCATGAATTGGTTGGTTTCGGTGTCACTCGCGCCCAGTTCCTGGAGTTGAGCCAGGACATTTGCTTTCGTCAGATTTGCGCGGTCGATCTGTCGCTTGTCGCTAACGTAGCCTAGCAATGCGCGTTCCACTTCCTCGTAAAAAGCGCGCGACTCCTTGGCTTGCCGGTGTTTTTCAGCGGCTTGGAGTCGGGCCAGGGCAGCCCGACGCGCCCGTTGTTGTTGGAGCAACACCGGATCGACGGGTGGTTTGCTGTTTTGTACCTGGCGGTAGATCAGCCAGCTGCCAGTCACGATGATGGGCAATAGCAATAACCCCCAAAATACGGGGGTACCAAAAAAGCCCCCCCCTCCGGTAGCCAACCTTATGGTTTGGCGGGGAGGATAGAGCCCCTGGTTTTCGGGAGCTCCGGCTATCAACCCTGATTTTTTTTCGCCATTCCCTTGTCGGATTTCCACCTTCAGCGGCACCGTCGTCAGGGTTTGGTAGGCCATGCTGTCTGTATTAAAAACCACCACCCGCGGCTGAAGGGTGTACGATCCGGCTTTTTTGGGTACCAGCAGGTATTCAAATTTTTTGCGTCCCTTGCTGCCCGCCGTCACGTCGATATAATCTTCTTCGAGTACTTTGGGATCGTATACTTCAAAATCTGCGGGAAAATCCAATGGTGGTGCCTGCACCCGTTTGAGGTCCCCCTCTCCTTCAAAGGTGAGTACCAGGCTGAGGGCATCGTCAGTGGTGAGGGTATTGCGGGCGAGCGCCGCCGCCAGGGTGAAATTCCCCGTAATGTTGCTGAAGCCGGCGGGCTGGGGTAGTGGCAATGGTTTTACGTTCAACCGAATGGGCTGCGAAGCAATGGGCACCCGCCGCATATCGGGGCGCGAGAAAAAGCCGCTGGGCCGTTGCCCGGGCAGGGGTACACCCGCCACAATCGACAGGGGATCGATGGTCAGCGGGCCGGTTTGCTGAGGATATAAAATGACCCGCTTAAGAATACGGGAAACGTACTGCACCCCATTGACCACCTCGCGCACCACGCGGTTGTCATACTGGTGAACCTCCCGCATAAAAAAACCATCGTAAGTGGATTCGCTGGCTGCCGTCAGGCCCTGTACATCTACCCGGGTATAAAGGATGTAATCGACTGCCAGTTGCTGCCCCAGGTAGACCGATCTGGTCGCATCCAGCGCGGGAGAAAGGCGGGCCTTGAGATAGACCTCGTCCGAACCATTGCCAGGTTGCGAGGCTCCTTCCACAACGGCAATTTCCAGCGGTTGCGTTTGCAGGGTTCGCCCGCCTACGGTAATGCTGGCGGGTCCGATGGTTAACGTTCCTTTCCGCTGCGGCTGCAAACGGTAGCTGTAGGTAATCTCCTTGCTCATCCGCCCGTTTACGATCGTCGTCTGGAAGCCCTGGCTGGGCCCCGAAAGCACCTTGAAATCCTGAAAGCGGGGTGGGCTAAAGTTGGTTCCATCGGCATTCTTCAGGGTAAAGGTCACTTCGAGGTAGCTGTTCTGTACCACCTCGCGGGCATCGGCATACGCCGTAAAACTTACCGCATCGCTGTTCTGGGCACAGGCCAGCAGGGGCAAGACCAGCACGATCCAGCTGGCGATAGCCATCCGGTGAAACAAACTATTGGCAGGCATCACAGTTTGGTCGTTTTGCGTTTCTTGGGTTGTTGTTGGATACTGTCGGGTGCCTCCCCACTGGGTGGTGCCAGCAGGTCGGGCGAAGGGACACGACGGAAGAGATCACCGAAAAAATCATCCTGAAAAAAATCCCGCTGGAAGAAATCACGCCCAAATAAATCCTCCCCAAACATCGTATCTCCCCAGGGAGACGACGGATCACCGGCTGGTGGTGGGGCCACCTGGATAATGCCCGCCGGGTTGGGGTACACCCGCACCAGTACCGGATCGGTTTCGAGGTAGCTGTCCCCGACTTTCACACTGGCGGGTTCGATGTAGAAATCGCCCACCTCCTGGGGTTCGAGGAAGAAGGTATAATTCGCCCGCTGGCTCATCGCGCCGTTAACGATGCTCATCTGGGTGCTGGTATTCGGCCCTGCCAGCAGTTGAAATCCCTCGAAAGCTGGAAAAACGAAGTCTTCTGCCTGGCCATTTTTCAGGGAAAATACGACGGAGATCGAGTTGCCCAGTAAGACGGAGTCGTTGTTTACCTCTACAGTAAAAACAAGTTGCTGCTGGGCCAATACCTGGGTCAGACTACCCCACAGCATCAATGAAAAGATGATCGTTCGCATAATAAGATGATTTACCATTCTTTATCAGAATTACAAGTTCGACCTTGCATGCGTTGCATTTTTTCCATGGTTTTTTTTTCGGCTTCTTCGGCGTATTGCAATTGGCGTTCGGCTTCTTCCCGCGACAATTGCTGGGGTTGTCCCTGCTGGGGCTGTTGGGGTTGTTCCGCAGGGTTATCGTCATTTTGCTGCTCCTGGGGTTTCTCATTCTGCTGTTCTTCCGGGTTGGGCTGATCCTGCTGCTCTTGGTTTTCCTGGTCCTGCTGCTCCTGTTCCTCGTCACTTTGCTCCTGCGGTTGCTGTTCTGGAGGCGGGGGTGGGATCATGGTCAGGGCTTTCGCCAGGTTGTGTTTGGTGTCGAGGTCCCCGGGGCGGCGGCGCAGGGCATTTTTGTAAGCATCGGCTGCTTTTTGGTAATCGCCCTGTTGGAAATAGGCATTGCCCAGGTTGTGGTAGGCACTGGCCTGCTGATTGGGGTTGGCCGCCAGGCGCGCTGCTTCTTCAAAGCGGCGGGCAGCATCTTCGTATTTACCCTGTTGGTAGGCTGCGTTGCCCAGGTTGTAATTACCCTGGGCGCTGTTTTGTTTTTCCAGCGCTGTCCGGTAACTTTCTTCGGCATTCTCAAAGTCTCCTTTGCGGTAAGCACTATCGCCTTGCCGCAATTCCCGGTGCCCGGCCTGGGCCGTGAGCAAGGCCAGACTACCGACCGTGATGATCAAACTGAGCACTATTCTGTTCATGTCAAATCCTTTGTTTGGCTCAAAATTTTAACCTTACGCAAGCTGCTCGTCCGGTAAGATAACAGAAATTCGACCAGCAATAAAACAAAAGCGGCCCCAATAAAGATTTGAAAATAACTTTCGTAATCCGTAAAAACCCGCTGCTCGTATTCCTGTTTTTCGATGGTATCAATGCGTTCCCGCAGTGCCTCGGCCAGGCCTTCGGCATTTTTTTCCAGGCTGAAGTAAGCACCGCCACCAGCGCGGGCAACGGCTTCCAGGGTAGCCGGATCCAGGGAGGTTCGCACCGGGTTGCCCGTGTTGTCGCGCAGAAATTCCGGCCGCCCGGCGGCTATCACAGGAATAAAGCTACCCGCGGCCGTACCTACCCCAACGGTAAAAACGAGGGTACCGTTGTCGTGGGCCAGTTGGGCACTGGTCACCCCGCGGCCATCGTGATCTTCACCATCCGTCAGGATAATAATGGCTTTGTGGGTCTTGTTCTCGGGTTGAAAAGAACGCTCGGCCAGGTCAATAGCCGCACTGATGGCCGTACCCTGGGCGCCGGCCTGGTCGGGGGAGGCGGTATTCAGTGCCAGTTTGGCAAAGTAATAGTCGCTGGTTAGTGGCGCTACCGGAAAAGCATTGCAGGCAAAAAGGATGACCCCAATATTGTTGCTCGCCAGCTTGTCTACCAGTTGCTGGCCAAAACGTTTGGCTCGCTCCAGGCGGCTGGGCGAAACATCCTCGGCCAGCATACTCTGCGACACATCGAGGGCCAGAAACAGTTCAATACCTTTGCGCTGAACGGGTTGGCGCTTACTACCCCACTGCGGATTGGCAAGCCCGACGATCAGCAACAGGAAAGCCGCCAGCAAGAGCCCAAATTTGACAAGGTGCTTATACCGGCTCAATTCCGGCGCCAAACGCCGCACGACGGCGGTGCCCCCAAAACGTTCCAGGGCATTTTTGCGCATACGCCAGGCCACAAAAAAGAAAGCCAGCAACACGGGTAACAAAGCCAGGGCCCAGAGGTAATAGGAGTGTTCGAATTTAAACATGTGGCAAATTCAATTTCAATAGCAAATTTAAGACATCAGGGTATTGATCGCAATACCGTGTAGCGCAGGATCAGTTCCAACAACAACGCAATGGCTGCCCACAACGCAAACCCGCGGAAGCGTTCCTGGTAGCGCTTGACGACCGTGGTCTCTATTGTTGTTTTTTCCAGTTGATCGATCAGGTCGTAAATTTTCTGGAGCTCTTCCTGCGAGGTAGCCCGGAAGTAGCGGCCGTCGGTGGTCTCGGCAATTTGCATCAGCAACGCCTCATCGATTTCAACCTTGGCAATATCGTAGCGGTAGCGGCCGAAGGGGTCTCTGCTCACCGGCGTCAGTGCTTCGCCCTGCGAACCCACCCCAATGGTATATACTTTAATGCCGAATTCCCGGGCAATATTTGCCGCCATTTCGGGTGGCAGGTAGCCGGCATTGTTGACGCCGTCGGTGAGCAGAATGATAATCTTACTCACCACTTCGCTGTCTTTTACCCGGTTGATGGCGGTGGCCAACCCCTGCCCAATCGCCGTTCCGTCTTCCAGCGCGCCGCAGGCGAGGGTGGAAATAAACGTGCGAACCACGTCGTGATCCGTGGTCAGCGGACAACTGGTAAAAGCTTCTCCGGCAAAAGCCACAATACTGATGCGGTCGTAGAGGCGTTTGTTCACAAAGTCGATAGCTACCTGCTTGCTGGCCTCCAGGCGGTTGGGGCTGAAGTCCTGGGCCAGCATACTGCTGGACAAGTCCATGGCCAGCACAATATCGATGCCTTCCGCCTTGATCGATTCTTCCTGCAGCGTCCGTTGCGGGCGGGCAAGGGCAATGACCAGGGCCACCAGGGCCACCCCACGCAACCACGGCAGCAAAATCCGCAGGCGGGTCCGCCACGAAGAAACCCCGGCCAGCGCTGCCAGGCTGGACATACGCAGGTTGGGGTAGCGTTGGTCGCGCTGTCGGTAATACCACCACCCCACCAGCGGCGCCAGCAGGAGCAGCAGCAAAGCCCAGGGCTGCGCAAAAGTATAATTGGCCCAGAAATTCATCATGGGGTTGTTTCCTTATCGTTAGCAGAAATTGCCGGCGCTTCTTCCTCCGGTTGCGCCTGCGTTGCGGTGACAAAATCCCGCACCGCTACCAGCGCCCGGGGATGGACCTCCAGTGGCGGTACCGCTTTGGCAAACTTTACCAGGTCGGCCGTTTCCAGAATGTCTTTAATCGCAGTAGCGTAGTCGGATTCTACCGCGATGGTTCGCAGTTGAACCAGGATTTCGGGGGTGGTCGCTTCCAGAGCGGGCACCTGGTAACGGTTTTCCAGGTATTCGCGCAGGATGTAGGTGAGCTCCGACTGGAAGGCTTTGGTCTCCCCGTGTTGCCAGCTGGCGACCTGCTCCAGGACGGCCAGCTTTTCGAGCGCCAGGACGTGGGCCGGCACGGGTGGTGGCGGTAGCACCGCCGCTTTTTTTGCTGTTCTTCCCGACCACTTCCACCACCCCAAACCAAGCAAGAGGGCAGCCAGGATACCCACTCCGTAGGGAAGCAAATCGCGGAAGTTGATCGGTTCGGTCACAATATCCTTGTTGGCAAGGATCGGGGTGTCCTCCGTCACCGGTAAGGTAAATACCCGCAGACCGAGGTTGCCCGACCGGGCGGTATCCGTCACACCATTGAGTTCGTAGATCACCGCCAACGAAGGCAGGCGGTGATAGCCCGAATCAAAGGTCGTGAACAATACCCGCTGCTGCTGGAGCAGTTCGGGCGTTTCGGCGACGGTAGTCAGCGGGCCTATATCCACAATTTCTACCTTGCCGGCTTTCTCCCATTCCCCAAATTGAATTTGTTGAATCCGCGTGCCGGTGGGTGCCGCTATTTGCACATTCAGCCCCAGTTGGTCACCGATCATGATGGTGGCCGTATCCAGGCTTACCCGCACCGATACCGGCGCCTGCTGGGCCACGGCAACACCCCAGCCCAGCAGGCTGCCCGTGAACGCAAGTACCAATATGATGACCCGATTTTTCATTTATGATCGCCTTTGAAAAAATTTATGCAAAGCAGTGACGTAGGAATCCGTCGTAGCAACACTGATGGTGTCGGCACCGCTGCGCAGGAACTGGGTCCGAAAATAGGCCTGGTTGTCGGCAAACCACTGGTGGTAGCGGGCGCGCACTTGCTTGTCGCCGGTATCGATCCAGCGCAGTTCGCCCGTTTCGGCATCTTCGGCCCGGATGAGTCCTACGTTGGGCAGTTCTTCCTCCCGTGGATCGAAGAGGTGAACCCCAATGAGGTCGTGGCGGCGGGCAACCACCCGCAGGGGAGCTTCGTAATTTTGGCTCATGAAGTCGGACAACAGGAAACAAATACTGCGCTTTTTGACCACGTTGTTGAAATACTCCAGTGCCAGTCCGATGTTGGTCCCCCTGCCCTGGGGCGTGATGTTTAACAGTTCGCGAATGATGCGCAAGATGTGCATTTTACCCTTTTTAGGGGGAATGTATTTTTCAATCTGATCCGAAAAAAACAGCACCCCCACCTTATCGTTGTTGTTGATCGCCGAAAAAGCCAACACCGCACAAATTTCGGTGATGTACTCGTTCTTCATCAATTCGGTGGTACCAAAGTAGGCGGAACGACTGATGTCGATTAGGAGCATAACCGTCAGCTCCCGCTCTTCTTCAAAAACTTTGACGTGGGCATCACCCGTACGAGCGGTCACGTTCCAGTCGATATTGCGCACATCGTCGCCGTACTGGTAGCCGCGAACTTCGCTGAATGACATACCCCGGCCTTTGAAAGCACTGTGGTATTCGCCGGAAAACAGGTGTTTGCTCAACCCCTTGGACTTGATCTCAATTTTCCGGACCTTCTTGAGCAGTTCGCTGGTCTCCATGTTTTTTGTTACTAAGGTACCTCTACCGCGTTCAGGATTTTGTGAATGATGTCTTCCTGGCTGATATTCTCAGCTTCGGCCTCGTAAGTCAGGCCAATGCGGTGCCGCAGCACGTCTTCACATACCGAGCGCACGTCTTCGGGAATGACGAATCCGCGGCGTTGCAGGAAGGCGTAGGCCTTGGCTGCCAGTGCCAGGTTGATCGACGCTCGCGGCGAGCCGCCGTAACTCATCAGGGGTTGCAGTTGGCTCAGCCCATAATCCTGGGGGAAGCGGGTAGCGAAGACGATATCGATGATGTAGCGCTCGATCTTTTCGTCCATGTATACTTTCAGCACCGACTCGCGGGCTTTCATGATCTCGGCGGGCGTAGCAACGGGCGTAACCTCGCCAAAAGATTCGGTATAGAGGTTGCGGCGCATCACTTCCCGCTCTTCTTCCTTGGTCGGGTAAGTGATCTTCACTTTGAGCATGAAGCGGTCGACTTGCGCTTCGGGCAGGGGGTAGGTACCTTCCTGCTCAATAGGGTTTTGTGTAGCCAGCACCAGGAAAGGTTCCTCCAGTTTGAAGGTTTCTTTGCCGATGGTCACCTGGCGTTCCTGCATGGCCTCCAGCAACGCACTCTGCACTTTGGCGGGTGCCCGGTTGATTTCGTCGGCCAGAATAAAGTTGGCAAAAACCGGCCCCTTGCGCACCGAGAAGTCGTTTTGGCTGGGATTGTAGATCATGGTACCTACAATATCGGCCGGCAGCAGATCCGGCGTAAACTGGATGCGGCTAAACTTACCGTGAATGGCTTGTGACAAGGTTTTTATCGCCAGGGTTTTGGCTAACCCCGGCAAGCCTTCCAACAACACGTGGCCGCGGGTGAGGAGCCCCAGCAGCAGCCGGTTGATCATGTGATCCTGCCCGACGATCACTTTGGCGGTCTCTTTTTGGATTCGTTCAATGATCGCGCTATCCGCGTAAATTTGCTGATTCAGCGCTTCAATGTCTAACGATTGCATACTGGTTTTCGCTTTATTTTGTGGTCTTTCCCCAACATCTGTATTTCCCCACCGGGAAAGTGGGGTACAAAAATGATGATTTTTTCTGACTTACTAACGAAAGAAGCCACCCGCAATTTTAGAAGTTGGTTCATTCAGGCAGGCTTAACACATCCTTAACAGAAGTCGCCGGAGACCGCCCTTGGTTTCCGCCGTTGATCCCTATTTGGCTCGCTTCGATTCCGCCAACTCTACGCGCAGGTGATACCCGGTATGGCTTTCCGGACACTGGGCTACCTCCTCAGGAGTACCGGCTACCACCAGGGTACCGCCGCGGCGTCCGCCTTCGGGGCCCATATCGATGACGTAATCCGCCACTTTGATCACGTCGAGGTTGTGCTCAATGACGATGACGGTATTGCCCTTTTCGGTGAGTTTATTCAGCACCTTCAAGAGGAAGCGGATATCTTCGAAGTGCAGCCCCGTGGTGGGTTCGTCCAGGATATAGACGGTATTGCCCGTATCTCTTTTCGAGAGCTCTTCGGCCAGTTTTACGCGCTGGGCTTCGCCGCCCGACAGTGTCGTGGCCTGCTGCCCCAGGGTGATGTAACCCAAACCCACTTCGCTGATGGTCTTGAGCTTGCGGAAGAGCTTGGGCAGGTGTTCAAAGAAGACGGCGGCTTCACTGACCGGCATTTCCAGCACGTCGTTAATCGACTTGCCTTTGTAGAGGATCTCCAGGGTCTCGCGGTTGTAGCGGCGGCCCAGGCAGGTCTCACACTCGACGTACACGTCGGGCAGGAAATTCATTTCGATGCGGCGCATGCCCGAACCTTCACAGGTTTCGCAGCGCCCTCCCTTCACGTTGAAGGAGAAGCGGCCCGGTTTGTAACCCCGGATTTTGGCTTCGGGCAAGTTGGAAAACAGGGTCCGGATATCGGTGAACAGCCCCGTGTAGGTAGCCGGATTGGAACGCGGCGTACGCCCAATAGGGGATTGGTCAATTTCAATAACCTTATCCACGTGCTCCAGCCCGCTAAAGGTTTTGTAAGCCAGTGGTGGCTTCAGACTGCGGTAGAAGTGCTGCCGCAATATGGGGTAGAGCGTCTCGTTGATGAGGGTGGACTTCCCACTCCCCGATACGCCCGTAATACAACAGAAAGTCCCGAGCGGAATGGTCACGTCTACCGCTTGCAGGTTATTCCCCGTCGCGCCTTTTATTTCCAAGAACTTGCCGTTGCCGGTCCGGCGGGTCAGCGGGATTTCGATGTCTTTCTGGCGACTCAGGTACTGGGCCGTCAGCGTTTTGCCGGCAGCGACGATGTCCTGGGGCAACCCTTGCGCCACGAGTTCACCGCCCAGGCGGCCAGCGCCGGGTCCGAGGTCGATCAGGTAATCGGAGGCGAGCATGATATCGCGGTCGTGTTCTACGACGAGCACCGTATTGCCGATGTCGGTGAGTTCGCGCAGGGCCTCAATCAGGCGCTGGTTATCGCGTTGGTGCAAGCCGATGCTGGGTTCGTCCAGGATATAAGTGATACCCGTAAGCATGGAGCCGATCTGGGTAGCCAGGCGAATGCGTTGGGCTTCGCCCCCGGAAAGGGTGCGGGCGGGCCGGTCGAGGTTGAGGTAATCGAGGCCCACCTGCAACAGGAACTCGAGGCGAAAGCGAATTTCCTTAAAAATGTCCTTGCCGATCAGTTGTTGCCGGTTGCTCAGGAATGGCTCTACGGTATTCATCCACTCTTCCAACGCGACCAGGTCCATCTGGGCGAGGTCGGAGATGTTTTTGCCGTGAATTTTGAAGTGCAGGGCTTCCTTGCGCAGGCGCTGGCCCTGGCAGGAAGCGCAGGTGTCGATGGTCATGAAATCCTCGGCCCACCGGCGAACCTTCTCCGAAGTGGAGTTGTCGTACCACCGTTGTAGCATCGGGATGATCCCTTCCTTGGCCAGGTTGTAGGAAAAATCGTGGGCGCTCTGGCTGCGGATCTGAAAACTTTCGTCGCCGCCGTGCAGGATAATGCGGAGGGCTTCCGCCGGAATCTCGCTCACGGGGGTCGAAAACGTAAACTTGTATTTTTTGGCAATGGCCCGCAACTGCTTGAAGGTCATGTTGTCCCGGACTTCGCCAAAAGGCGCGATGGCCGCATCGTTGATGCTTTTGCTGTCATCGGGGATGACCTTGCTTTCGTCTACCGCATTCACGACACCCAGCCCCTTGCATTCCTGGCAGTAGCCGTAGGGCGAGTTGAAGGAGAAGGTATTGGGAGAGGGTTCTTCGTAGGACAAGCCGCTGGTGGCGTCCATGAGGTTGCGACTGAAGGTTACCACGCGCTCGTCATCGTGGTCGGCGATCATCACCAGGTCGTTGCCCATTTTCAGGGCCGTCTCCAGGCTGTTGGTCAGGCGCTCGCTGCGCTCGGTGCCGACCTTCAGGCGATCGATCACCAATTCCAGGTCGTGCACCTTGTACCGGTCAACCTGCATACCAGGCGTAATGTCTTCGATCTGGCCATCAATGCGCATCTTGGTATAGCCCTGCTTGCGCATCTGCTCGAACAACTCGCGGTAGTGCCCTTTGCGGCCGCGTACCAGGGGTGCGAGTACCGATATTTTCCGATCCTGGAAATCCAGGAAGATTTGTTCGCGGATCTGCTCTTCGGTGTAGCTCACCATTTTCTGGCCCGTCTCGTAGCTGTAGGCTTCCCCTACCCGGGCAAAGAGCAGGCGCAGAAAGTCGTACACCTCCGTTACCGTCCCCACGGTGGAGCGCGGATTGCGGCCCGTGGTCTTCTGTTCAATGCTGATGACCGGGCTCAGGCCCGTAATCTGTTCCACCTCTGGTCGTTCCATCTCGCCAATAAACTGGCGGGCGTAGGCCGAAAAAGTTTCCATGTAGCGGCGCTGCCCTTCGGCGTAGATGGTATCGAAAGCCAGCGAGGATTTTCCACTACCGCTGATTCCCGTGATCACCACGAGCTGGTTGCGCGGAATGGCAACATCAATGTCTTTGAGGTTGTGTTCCCGGGCACCAATTACCTGGATGAAGTCTTCGTTGAACAATGGTTCGGCGGTGGTTACTTCCGCCGTGGGAGCTGCTGATTTGGCCATGTGTAGGGAGCTTAGTTAAGCCCTGCTGTCTTTAAAGTCTCAAATATCTTAACAAACTGTAAATCTTGCCAAGAGGTTTTGTAAACAGCAAAATTAGCTATAATATTCCGACAAACAATAATCCAACCATTATGATACCCGAAAATATGCTGCTCAGTGAAACGGCAACCATCATCCTTTCGCTGACTATTGTTGTTCTATTAATCGGTTTGTTGGTGCTTAAAATCAAGGCCAACTCAAAAAACTTCTAACGCATCATGAAAAAGCAATCTTCCTTCGCTTCCCAGGACACCAGACGCTGGATCATCGGTGGCCTGATCATTGGCGGTGGCTTAACCATGGGAATGAAGCGCATTACCCCCCTCGTCGACGAAATTCGCCACGATCCGGTCGTAGGCATCATTGTCGTACTGATTCTCGCCTTGCTGACCCTGGTCATTGTACATATCATTCAGGACTGAGCCGAGTTAAGCTGAGGTAAAAATTCGGGGTCGCAATCGCACCTGCGCCGCCTTAATAAAAGACCGCTTTCCCACTAAGCAGAAGCCCCGATCTGGCCGTAACCAGATCGGGGACTTCTTTTTATGCTGTTTTCACTAAGCGACTATTGAAATTTTCAAACAGGCTCTTAGAATTTCAGTACGGGTTGTGCGGGCAATACCTGGCCGTCGATGCGAAGCATCACAAAATAACGGCCTGCGGGCAAGGCGCTCAGTTCCAGCGGCAGGCGCATTTCGCCTTCTACCAGTTCCGTCTTTTGCTGCTGCAGGGTCTGTCCCAGGCCATTGACCAACAGTACCTCGGCCGCGATGCGGCGATCACTGGTAATAGCGAGGGTTACGGGTGCACCGCTGGTCTGGTTGGGATATACTTCCAACTGGATCAGGCGGGCCAGTATGTTGTTGGTGGCCGTTACTTCACCGCGCGTCAGTACCACCGACTTCGCGGCACCTGGGGTGGCGTTGCTGCCATCGGTTACCACAACGCGGTGGTAGAGCGTTACCGCTGCGCCAACGGTTACGCCATTGGCGGCCAGTAAGGCATCTACGGTACCGAAGTTGGTCGTAAAGAACGCCTCCTGAGCTGTTGCGGTAGAGAATAAAACGGTGGTAAAGGCTTCGTCAAGCGCCAACTGCCATACGTAAGCAACCAGGTCGCCGTCGGGATCCGTGGTGGGTAGCCAGGTTGCCGTAAATTCGGTAAGGGCGTTGCCGGCAATGGTCAGTGTGGTACCTTCGGCAGGCAGTTCAATTTCGGACGCGGTAGGGAAAAAATTAACTTCCGGTAAGATTTGTCCGCGAATCTCCCCACTCGTTTGGGCTTGGGTGTGGATGTTGGCGTAATAGCCACCCGAGCGCAGACTGGTCAATTGATCATCCGTCAGGGTAAAGGTATTGTTGGCAGCGGCAAAGTAGCCACTCAGGTTATCCGTCGCTACGGTTGCCGCCAACGGAATATCTACGGCGCCATTGCTCCCCGTGTTACCGAGGTGGAGGTGAGCGCCTCCGCCCACATTGGCGGCAAATTCACCCACCAGGCTACCAAAGCCACCCGTTACTACCAGCTTGTTGTTAACCAGTTCCAGCTTCAGGCTTCCTGTACCGGATACGGCCAGCGGTGAAGTTTCGTTGATCCCGCTGAGGCTGGTGTGAAAATAGCCGGTAGCCATGGGTAATACCTGGCCGCGGATTTCACCACCGGGGTTGTTTACCGAGTGTACGTTCACGTACCACATCCGCTCACGCAGGGTATCCAACGCACCGCTGCTGAAGGTCAGTTTGTTATCCGCTGCTGCGAAAACACCCGTCGTACCGGTACCGGTCACGTTCAGGAGGGACAGGATAGAGCCATTTCTGCCCGCAAACTGGGTGTGGATGTGGGCACCGCCCGCCACGTTGGTCGCCAGGTCGCTACCCAAATTCTGGAAAGAACCGACGGCCACGCTGCCGTTGCTGTTCACTTCCAGCGCCAACATGCCCCGCGCTGGCGAATTCACCGGCGTGGTTTCGCTGGCCCCCGACAAGGGAGCAAAGAAGTAGTTGGCCGCTTCGCCGAGTACAGCGCCCCGGATTTCGCCACCGGCATTGGCAAGGGTGTGCACGTTGACGTACATCCCGCGGGCCACCAGTGCGGACCGGTTAGCGGCATCGAGGGCAATGACGTTGTCACTGGGCCCAAACGTACCACTTAGCCCATCAGCAGCTACCGTGGCGTTCAACAGGTAAGCAACAGGGCCCAACTCGCCGGGCAAACCCAGATGCAAATGTGCCCCACCGGCAATGGCTACGTTCAGGCCACTGGACAGGTTGTTGAAAGAACCCGAAGCAACGGCCCGGTTGCCAGAAACTTCCAGCTTCACCATGCCCTGGGCAGCGGTGCTGACGTCGGGGATTTCTTGCGTACCCGAAAGTACGGCCGTGAGTACAAACTGGCACTCGGGCAGCACCTGGCCGCGGATTTCGCCTCCCGTGTTGGTTTCGCTGTGCACGTTGATATAAAACTGCCGATTCAGCAGTATTTCTTCCAGTTCGGGCGTCAGCGGGTAGGTATTGTTGCTGGCCAGGATGGTACCGTTCCGGTTACCGGCATTGAGGTCGATAGTCAGGGGAATAATTACGGCACCATTGCTGCCCGCAGCAGCCTGGTGCAGGTGGATACCACCGGCAATGGCCGTAGCCAGGTCTGATTCCAGGCCAGCCAGGCTTCCGGTAACAATGAGTTCGTCATCAGTCATGGTCAGTAAAACCTGCCCGCGGGCGAAGGACGTGGTGTAGGGAAACTCGTTGCTGGCCGCCAGGTCGGCGCGGAAAACCACCCGACTGATGGGCAGGGCTTGTCCGCGGATTTCACCTCCGGTGAAGTTGAGGGAATGTACATTGGCGTACACATTGCTGGCTGCCAGCGCGGTAGCCTGCTCGGCGGTGAGTTCGAAAGTGTTATCGGCAGCCAGGAATACAGCGCTCAACCCATCGGGCGCAGTCGTCGGGTTTAAGCGGATCGCTACCGGGCCGTTGCTGCCGGCAGCAGCGATGTGCAGGTGTACCCCACCCGCAATGGTAGTGGCCAGCGGGCTGCTCAAATTGGCAAAGGAGCCACTCACGACCAGTTCGTTGTTAACGACTGTCAGCGCCAGCGCACCGGCGGCATCCGTGATGATGTCGGGATTTTCGTTACTTCCAAATAAATTGATCCAGTAGTAGTCAGCGGCGGCAGGTAACAGTTGTCCACGCAACTCGCCACTGCCGAAGCGGGTCGTATGAATATTGGCGTAAAATTCGCGGTTGCGCAAAGCCGTCACTTGTTCTTCCGTGAGGGTGAACGTGTTGGCTGCGGCCAGGAAGGCACCACCTTTAAGGTCGGTATCCAGCACTGGAACAAGGGCAAAAACAATACTCCCGTTGGAACCAGCCGTAGCCAGATGCAAATGAGATCCCCCAGCGATCGCTGGATTGAAATCGCCGGAAAGATCCTGGAAAGAACCGCTTACCGTAAGCGTGGTACCGTTCAGTTCGGCGGTAAGGGTACCACTGGCAGGAGTAGCCACGGGCAGTGCTTCCTGGCGACCACTCAGCGTGGCCGTAAAAATTTCCTGGGCGTTCACCGTCCAACTGAGTAGGACCGTAAACACGGTGAGTAATAGGTATTTCATAAAAATTCACTTTGGGTTTTTGAAATTAGATACTATATTTTTGTAATAACTTTAGAGGAGGAAATGTTCAGTTTTTTGTGCCGGGGTTTGTCAAAACCAGGACACATTGCCTTCCTTTAAGTCCCGTTTTAACCTTTGCTCCGTAGAGATAACCGGGAGCTTGTACTGCCAGAGCCCCCCGCCAACCGGCCCGGTAACCACCGGTGGTCTTGAATGATCTACCCAAATCTGCCGGTGACTATACCGCTTCCCTAATATTTTGTTTCTTTACCTTATAGAATTAAAATTCAATCCTCCCCCTATGCCAGTACCCATAGCACTCTCCACCCACGGACCTCAATTTTCTCGCCTGGTAGCCGGCGTCATGACCTGGGGCGTCTGGGGGCACGACTTATCGGCCAGGGCCATAGGAAAACTGATCGACACCTGCCTGGAAGTGGGCATCACCACTTTCGACCACGCCGACATTTACGGACACTACACCACCGAAGCCGCTTTTGGTGCTGCGCTGCGCCATCGCCAGGGCTGGCGCCAGCAAATGCAATTGATCTCGAAATGCGGCATCCGGCTGGTATGCCCACAACGCCCCGAAAACACGTTAAAAAGTTACGACCTGCGCAAGGATTACATCATCGCCTCGGCCGAACAGAGCCTGCGCAACCTGGGCACCGACTACCTGGACCTCCTACTCGTACACCGGCCCAGTCCACTGATGCAAGCCGACGAGGTAGCGGCGGCGATCGCCCAGCTCAAAAGCCAGGGCAAAGTGCTCCATTTTGGTGTTTCCAATTTCACACCCAGTCAGTTCGACTACCTCCACAGCGTCACGCCCCTGGTCACCAACCAGGTAAAGGCCAGTTTGCTGCACTTCGAGCCCTGCTTCGACGGTACTTTCGACCAGTGCCTGCAACACCGCATTCGCCCCATGGCCTGGTCGCCTCTGGGTGGTTTGTTTGGCCGTACCGATGAGGCTGCCCTGCGTACCGCCGACAAACTGGCCGAAATAGGTGCCTACTATGACTCCCCGGGCGCTGATCTCCTGTTACTGGCCTGGTTGTTGCACCATCCTGCAGGCATCTTACCCGTGCTGGGTACCACCCGCCCGGAACGCCTTCAGGCAGTAGTGAAAGCGCTGGCTATTGAACTAACGGATGAACACTGGTTTGCCCTCCTCGAAGCCGCGCGCGGACGGGAGGTGGCTTAGCACAGCCCTGCCCGCGGCCATGGCGGCCTTCTTTACGCAGGACATACCGCCCCGTGGGCAGGTGGTTGAAGTGTGGAGGAGGAGGGAAATATCCCTACTGGCATTAGGCCACCAGGGTTGTCATAAAGCCGCAAATAGTCGCAGTATATTATTCCGACACGTTTCAAAAATCACTTATTTACATTAGAAGTATTTTTTTTAAACAAAACTAAATTTGTTTAAATTTAACCAAAAGGCACTTTTCAAGCCTTTAGGATTCGTCTTTTCACAAAAAAATCAAAAAAAACCGGCGCAAACTAAAAAAAATGCGCTTTACCCCTTTCCTGCTATTGTTTTTTCCTTTAAAATTGTCTGGTCAAATAGCATTTTCTAACCATTGCTGATCATGAAACAGTCAGAGACGAAGAATAAGAGTTTGGAACCCAACAACTCTTCGCCCCGCGAATCCAACGAACGCCAGCGCAAACCCAAGCTGAAACCGCTGGATAAGCAAAAATACAAGCCCAAGCAAGTCTATCGCTTCCAGACAGATGACGAAGACGAAGAATTGGACTTGTTCGGTTACCTGGAAGAAGAAGAGTAGATCAGCCCACTTGTGGAAGGTCATATTCCCCAGGGACTACCCTTTCTTTAGCACTTCATCCAAAATTCCATAGGCTACGGCTTCCTCCGCTGACATCCAGTGGTCGCGGTCGCTATGGGCAATTTCCGCCGCTTACTAACCTGCTCGTAGGCATAGCCCATCTTCAGGAGGAGGTCTTCCGTAAACGGCCGGCCGATAAAGGTCAGGCCGTTGGGTTCGCCGGCGGCGCTGTACCCCATCGGAACGGTCAGGCAAGGATACCGGGCAGCAGCGGCGTAACCCGCGTGCTGGTTATTGACAGACAAAATTGCGTCCAATTGGTGCGCCACGAGCGGTTCTTCAAAAAAGCGCACACCTTCGTCGTGGATACGTTTCTTCAGCACGAGCAGCTCTTCCGGCGTGATATCTTCGTCCAGGATGCCGGCGAAGCGTGCCTGACCATCGGGAATCCGGACCAACGTATCCTGTTCGTTGTACCGCACCACATCGGCCACCGAGCGCAGGGTAATCGCAGGAGAAGCGTAGGTCTGGAGGTAGTGGGGCAAATCCACTTTCATATCTGCACTCAGGATGCGCCCGAAGCCGTTAAAATCCAGTTCGACCGGTTCAAATTCAACGGCGATACCGCCTTGTGCAACAATGGCAGCCACACTCAACTCATAGAGCGAATCTTTCAGGTAGTCTTTAAACACCCCGAAGCGCAGCCCCTGCAGGGTGGCGCCTTTCAGTTCTTCCAGGTAGGGTTGGTCCTTGGGGTTGTTGCGGGTGGCGGCGTCAGCGGGGTCTTCCCCCGCCATGGCAGAGAGCAGAATGGCGTTGTCGGTCACGTTTCTGGTCATGGGGCCGGGGGTGTCCAAGGTGCTGGAGATGGGCACGATGCCGCCCCGGCTCAACAGCCCTACGGTAGGCTTCAAACCCACCAGGGAGCTTTTGCTCGACGGGGAGAGGATGGAGCCCGAGGTCTCGGTACCCACCGCTGCGGCGGCGTAGTTGGCGGCCATAGCCGCACCACTGCCGGAGCTTGACCCGCCCGTATCAAACACCTTACGGCCGTAGGCATTGAGCGTTTGCCCCCCAACCGCACTGTAGCCATTGGGGCAACCCTGACAAAGAAAATTGGCCCATTCGCTCAGGTTGGTCTTTCCGAGCACAATGCCACCCGCCGCTTTGATCCGGGTGACGATAAACGCGTCGGTCGTGCTGTTGTTCAGCAGGGCGTGGGCACCGGCGGTGGTGGGCATGCCCGCAGCGTCGATGTTGTCCTTCAGCAAAATGGGTATCCCGTAGATGGGATGATCACTTACGGACCGGC
This sequence comes from Bacteroidota bacterium, assembly GCA_003045895.1. Classification (GTDB taxonomy): domain Bacteria; phylum Bacteroidota; class Bacteroidia; order Chitinophagales; family Saprospiraceae; genus Lewinella. Next base: position 76,577 of record PZPC01000003.1, on the reverse strand, counting down.
GACGGTCTTTTTCCCGCGCTTCGGCCACGGCTCCCGGGTTGATGGCAATCATGCCGTAGGCGGGTTGGGTTTTGTTTTTTCATCAGTCGCAAGTTTTAAGGCCCAGCTTACGGGGCTTAATCTTTAATGATTTTGGTCACAAATTGTTGGCCTTCCTGCGAAATGCTTAGCAAATAACCCCCTCTTTCGGCCAGGCCGCAGTCGGCAGCGTGCTGTTAGGGGGCATTTAAAGCGCTTAAAAATCCATCACACTAGCCAACCCGCGGCGCAACCGCTAACTTAATCTGCTCTTGGCGGCAGGCGCTTTTCCATCAGATAATCATCCATGACGTAACCCTGCCCAATGTCCAGCACAATGGCCTCGACTTTGGTAAACCCCATTTTTTCGTAGGCCTGGATGGAGCCCGTATTGTTTTTGTTCACCGTCAGGGTAATGCGGCGGCACTCCAATGCGGCAGCGGCGGCGGCGATGGAGGCGATGGCCATTTTCGCCAGCCCCTGGCCCCTGAAGGCAGATAACACATACAACTTACTCAGAAACAGGGATTCCCCTTTGGGGTAATAAGAAAAATAGCCAGCGGAATCATCTCCGTGACGGAGGATAAAGTAGGCCGTACCTTCCTGCACCTGTTGCACGATAGCACTGGCCGACTGAAATTTTTCCAGCATGTAAACAATTTGCCCGACCCCCACGATGGGCACGTAGTGATCCGTCCAAATGACGGTAGCGAGATCGGCAATTTGTTGAAAGTCGGCGGGGGTATGGGCTTGTGTGATGGCAATCATATAGCTCTTGGTGAAATTCGAACGACTGGCTAAATATTTGCTCTATTTCCCCCTCCTAAAACGGAATATCCTCATCATCATTCATCCGCGAAGGCTTGGTGATGATGTTATTGAAAGGGCTCTCGAAGGTGTCGCCGGGCAGGTTGCCAAAGTCGGGGTCGTCCATGTTGGAGAAGCGGGCAAATTCGCCGGTGAAGCGCAGGCGCACGTCTTGCAAGGCGCCGTGGCGGTTTTTGGCGACGATTACGTCGGCTACGCCCTTGAGCGATTGGCCTTCCTCGTCTTCCAGAATCTGGTAGTATTCCGGGCGGTAGATGAACATGACCATGTCGGCATCCTGCTCGATCGATCCCGATTCCCGCAGGTCACTCAGCTGGGGACGCTTGTCACCACCGCGGGTTTCTACTGCCCGACTCAGCTGCGACAGGGCGATCACGGGTACGTCCAACTCCTTGGCCAGGCCTTTGAGGGCCCGCGAGATGGCACTCACTTCCTGTTCGCGATTGCCGCCCTTGTTGCTGTCACTGCCGCCGCTCATCAGCTGCAGGTAGTCGATAATGATAAGTTGAATATCGTACTGCATCTTCAGGCGCCGGCACTTGGCCCGCAACTCGAAGGTGTTGATACCGGGGGTATCGTCAATAAAGATCGGGGCGTCGGCTACGCGCTCAATGGCGCTGTGCAGCTGCTGCCATTCGTACTCTTCCATCTGTCCGTTGCGGAGCTTGCTGCCCGGTATTTCGGCCTCCATGGAGATGATTCGCTGGGCCAACTGCAGGCTCGACATCTCCAGGCTGAAGATCGCGACCCCCTTGTTGAAGTCCAGGGCCGCGTTTTTGGCGATAGACAGGGTCAGGGCGGTTTTACCCATACCTGGCCGCGCGGCCAGAATAATGAGGTCTGAGCGCTGGAAGCCACTCGTCAGGCGGTCCATTTCGGTAAATCCGGTGGGTACCCCCGTGAGGCCTTCTTCGCTGTCTTTGAGGGTTTCGATCTGCTTGAGGAGCTTGCTCGCCAGGGAGCCCATGCGGTCGACACTGCGGCCCATGTTGCGCTCTGCGATCTTGAAGAGGCTGTTCTCAGCTTCGTCCAGCAGATCGAACACATCGGTCGTGTCTTCGAAGGCGTCGTTGATGGTCTTGGTCGCGTTGCGGATAAGTTCCCGCTGGATAAATTTCTGGGCTACGATCCGCGCGTGGTATTCAATATTGGCGGCCGAAGCCACCTTGTTGGTCAGTTCGGCCAGGTAGGCGGGGCCGCCGGAAGCATCCAACTCGCCGCCCTTCTTGAGTTCTTCCATCATCGTCAGCAAGTCGATGGGTTGCGAACGGTCGAAGAGGCGCAGCATGGCCTGGAAGATCATTTGGTGGGCGTCTACGTAGAAGGCGTCGGCCTGGAGCACGTCCAACACTTGCGTGAGGGCGTCCTTCTCCAGCATAATGGCCCCGAGGATTGCTTCCTCCAGGGGCACCGCCTGGGGTGGCACCTTCCCGAAAAGGTAGCTCGACAAGTCCTCCCGGCCCTGCTTGCTGCCCGCTTTTTTGCGGGTACTCGTCTTATCTGTGAATGGTTCCGCCATTTTACCCTAGTACTTAAGCTTACAAAAGTAAAACCTTTTCCCTAACCGACCGCAGGCTTTTGTCAACGCACACGTGTTAACAACTGCCCGGCAGTGTGGATAACTGGCCGCAGGCGAGCAAATCGCCCACCTGTGGCCAGCGGCCACGGCTTTTATCCTTCCCGAAATCTTCTCCTTATTTTTTGCCGTTGCGGCACGAAGTTGGTACGTTTTTATTCAACGCTGGTTGGATTGCTTAATTTCCACCCAAAATCAGGGGTAAGCCGCCGGAGCCTTGCCCCCCCACGATGATGACCTTGCTGTTGGGCGAATTGGCCAGTTCCATGGTCGCCTCAATTCCTTTATCTTTTAGGATATTGGCCGTGAGACTGGCGTTCAGGATCTCGTTGGACCGGGCCTTGGCCTGGGCTTCGATGATGCGCCGTTCGGCTTCCTTGCGCGACTGCACCAGGATGTACTCATACTTGAGCGACGACTGTTCGGCTTCCAGCTTTTCTTCGATGGCGTTACGCACTTTTTCGGGCAACTGAATATCCCGAATCAGGCTGGCTTTCAGCTCTATGTAGTTGTCAGCCAGCGTCTTCTCCAACTCCGACTGGATGAGGCTTTGGACTTCGTCGCGCTTGGACGAGTAGAGCTCTTCGGGGGTGAATTTGCCGATCACCTGCCGCACCGAGGAACGCACCTCCGGACTGACCAGGCTCTTTTGGTAGTCGACCCCAAAATTTTCGTGCAACTGACCGATCTTGTTGTAGATCGGATTTACCCGAACGGTGATGTCCACTTTAATGTTCAGTCCGTTGCTGGAAAGCACTTCCATGCCTTCTTCAATTTGCTTCTCGCGTACGTCATACACGTACATGCTGTTCCAGGGGGCCAGCACGTGAAAGCCCGGTGTGTAGATGTTTTCCTTGTCCAGGCCGCCACTGAACCGGCGGAATAGTACGCCTCGTTCGCCTGCTTCAATGGTAATGAAGGTAGCGCTTGAGAAAAGGATTAAAACCATCAGGACAAGGAAGCCCACAATGGCTACACTAATAAATCGGCTCTGACCGGTACGGTATCTCTGATCACTCATAGGTATTGGGTTGTAAGTTGGACTGAAAAATTGAAAACGTTTTCTTAGTCCAACACTTAGTTTGTCTAAAGATAACAGTTAATGCGTATAAATAGGTTTGATTTTTAGATAGCGGTTGTTTTTTTCAGGATGGATAGTAGGAATTGATGCTTCCGTGCTACTTTTGTAAACCCTCGGTACCCGTTGGTGTTTAACTTTAAGTGTTTAACTTTCGTAGTTGGGCAAAAATAAATTCCTTTTTATGAAACAGCTTTTTGTGTTCCTGGTCATTACCACCGTAGTCTGGGCCTGTGGTGGATCCGAACAACCACCAACAGACAACGCCGTGACCAGTACGGCTGCTGCGGCTCCCGACGGAAAAAAAATCTACAAGCAGAACTGCGTCACCTGTCATGGCCTTTACGGGGATATGGGAGCTAGCGGTGCCCTGAATTTACAGGAATCCGTCCTGCCGTTAGAGCAGCGCATCGTAGTCATCACCAAAGGCCGGGGCGCCATGACACCTTTCGAGAATTTGCTCGACGCGGACCAGATTGCCGCCGTTGCCCAGTACTCCCTGGAACTGAAGAAGTAACCCCGCCCACAGCCTGAATAGAACAGCCGCACAGACCACAAACCCCGCAACGGAGGGCAACGCTCCCTGGTGCTCAAATTATTGCTGATGCAAAAGCTATCTGTGGTCGGATTGATGTCGGGTTCGTCCCTTGATGGGGTAGATCTCGCCTGGTGTGAATTTACTTTCGCGGCTGCCCATTCCGCCCAACTCATCAACTGGCAATTACACCGGGGTGTCACGCTGCCCTACCCCCCTAACTGGCAACACCGCTTGCGCGCTGCGCCCGAGCTAAATGGCCGGGAATTGTGGCTACTGCACACCGAGTTGGGGCGGTATTTCGGCGAGTTGGTGCGCGATTTCATCGCTACCCTCCCGGGCACGGTCGATCTGGTGGCCAGCCACGGTCATACTGTTTTTCATTTCCCCGACCAGCATACGACCACCCAAATTGGCGACGGCGCCGCCATGGCCGGGGTATTGGATAAAGTAGTCATCGACCAGTTTCGTGCGCTCGACATGGCCCTCGGCGGCCAGGGTGCGCCGCTGGCTCCCCTGGCCGACCAGTACCTGTTGGCCAACTACTTTGCCTGCCTCAACCTGGGTGGCATTGCCAACGTCAGCATCCAAACCCCAAAGGAGTACATCGCGTTCGACGTGAGTGGCGCCAACCAGGTCCTCGATGCCCTCGTGCAGGAAATCGGCCTTCCCTACGACGACAACGGGCAGTTCGCCCGCAGTGGCAGTCTGCTCCCCGATCTGTTGGCCGCTGCCAATGCGCTGCCATTTTACCAGCTTCCGCCGCCCAAATCCCTGGGTAACGACTGGGTGCGCGAGCAACTCCTGCCCCTGTTCCAGCAACCCTCCACGGGTTCCCTGGCTGATCGCCTCCACACTTACTGTTTCCACGTCGCCGAACAGCTGGGGTTGGCCGTAAAAAAGGTCATCGCTACCGAAAAACTGACCCTCACCGGCCACGAGACCATGCTGGTCACCGGCGGTGGTGGTTTCAATGCTTTCCAGTGTGAACTTATCGCCCGGGCCATCGCCCCCATTCGCCTCGAACCCGCCACCCCCGACCTGACGGCCTATAAGGAAGCGGCCCTGATGGCACTGGCGGGTGCGCTGCGCTGGCAGGAACAGCCCAACGTTTTACCCACCGTCACGGGTGCCCGACGGGCAGCGGTAGGGGGTGCGGTACACTGGGGGAGGGTGGTGGATTAAACCCCGCCATATTGGGCTAAAATGGCAACTGCGAAATGTCCACATTTCCACCCGTCAGGATAATCCCAACCCGCTTGCCGCGGAAAGTATCCGGCTGGGCAAAAACCGCTGCCAATGGTACCGCACAGCTGGGTTCGATGATGATCTTCATCCGTTCCCAAACCTGGCGCATCGCGTGAATGATCTCGGTTTCCTCTACCCGAATAATTTCGTCCACATGCTGTCGGATCAGGTCAAAAGTCTTCTGGCTCAGGGGAGTCCGGAGGCCATCGGCAATGGTATCGGTGGAGGCGTTATGCTCGATTTTTCCGCTGTGAAACGAGCGGTAAGCGTCGTCTACAGCATGGGGTTCGCTGGCAATGACCAGGGCTTGGGGAGCAAAATAATGCGCGGTCAGGGCCGTGCCACTCAGCAAGCCGCCACCACCTACCGGGGCCATCAGTATATCCAATTCGGAGCCCGCATCTTCCAGCAACTCCTTGGCGGCCGTTGCCTGGCCAGCAATCACGTTGTAATCATCGAAGGGGTGAATAAAGTAGGCGCCGGTAGCTGCCACCACTTCCGCCAGTTTAGCTGTCCGTGCTTCCGGGGTGCTGGCGCAAAAGATCACTTCGGCCCCGTAAGACCGGGTACCAGCCACCTTCACCTGAGGAGCATTTTCGGGCATGACAATGTAGGCGGGTACCCCCAACTCCTGCGCTGCCCGGGCCACAGCCTGGGCGTGGTTACCCGAAGAGTGGGTTGCCAATCCCCGCGCTCGTTCAGCAGGGCTCAGCCGCAGCGCCGCGTTGGCGGCTCCCCGCATCTTGAAGGCGCCAATTTTTTGGAAATTCTCACACTTGAAATACAAATCGGCTCCCGTCATCGCATTGATGGCCCGGCAAGTAAGTACGGGGGTACGATGAATGAGGGGCGCAATGAGTGCGTGACTGACGGTGATATCAGCAGCGGTAGGAACGGCGTGCAGGCTGGTCATCTTTAGGCTTTTTTGAACCGTAAAGATAACCATTTTTTCTGCGGCTTCGTGTTTTGCCACGGCGTCACGACGGCTCAAGTGTTTGAAAAAAAACTACCGTGTCACATCTTCGGTATTCAGGAACGAACCCACTTCGGCCGGGGTGGAGAAGGTGAGGCTATGCACGCCGTTTTCGCCAAAATCATACGCTACTGGAATAAAAAATTCCCGCAGCAACACCGATTGGTCGGCGGTAAGCAGCTGAAAGCGGATCTCGTCTACTTTCACCGTGCCAGTACTGATGGTAAAGCTAGTCAATCCGACACCTGAGCCCGTATAGAGCGGCGACCCGCTGTCGGCGTAGTTGGGTGTCAGGCTACCATTGGTGAAAGGGCGGGCAAAGATGCGCACCCCGGCAACTTCGTCGGTACTGTACTCAAAATCGAAAGTCACGTTTTCACCGTTGACAAAAGCCGCGGCGCGGGTACCGGACCCCAGGTCAATCCGACAGATGTCGTTTTGGGCAGCCAGCAATAAGCCAAATAAAAGGAATGCGGTGAGGGTAAGGAATGGTTTCATAAGGAGGTGTTTAGGATACAGCATAAAACAGGGAACTGCTTCAGCCCACTCATCGTAATTTATCTATACCCTAAGCCTTCCGTTACCAAAATTTCTATTTTTCTAAAAGATGCTGCTTGCCGCAGCTACAACAACTTCCATTTCACCTTATCACCAGGCATAACTCAGGCCCAGGCGCAACGGCGTCTGTACGGTGGCCAGCTGGTCTTGTAGCCGCGGCGCCGCGGGTTGCCATTGGTACTGCAGGTGCAAGCTCCACTGGGCCGCCAGACTAACGTCGACGCGGGCGCCGGCCTGGACGTGAAAACGGTTGTCTTGCCTGATCCGGTTGCTGACGGGGGTAGCGTTTTCCAGCCGTCGGATCGTGAATCCAGGCGTGCTGACCTGGATGCTTTTCCGGACACGGGTCCGGTAGCTGATGTCCAGTTCACCACCTACGAAGGCACTGATGCGAAAAGGATAGGACTGCCAAAGCGGGGTGCTCAGCTGAATGGGGAAACTATAGGTGGTGAATTTAAATTCGTCGTTCAGGGTGATCAGCAAGCGGCGATCCAGTGGAATGGGGCGGGTAGGGTCGCGGTCGAGCTTCACTTCCTCGTCGCTGCTGCCACTACTGCTGACCAGGGCGGTGGTCAGGTTAAAGGTACTGGTATTGGTAGCGCCATTGTTTTGTTCCTGGGCGGGGTCAAACAAGCGGATAAACCGGCTTTCGGCACGGTACGTGTTTTGCTGGTACTGCCCCCCCAGTTGTACGCTCAGGCGGGTTCCCAGTTGCTTATTGAGCTGCAGCCCCCCACCCCGGTGCTGCTGTTGTTGCAGCCGCCAGGTTGGGGTATTGGTCTGTTGGGTAGGTTGTAGGTCGGCCATCAGGAAGGCGTCGATTGACCAACCGCTTCTAATGCGGGCTGGCGGCACAAAGACTGGCCAGTCGCCTGGGGTAGCGGCAGCAAGACTATGGGGTTCGCTAATGCCCGGCGTAGGCAAGGCCGCCGCGATTGCGGGACGGCGAACCGTTCCTTCCGCCGCGGGCAGTTTCTGCTGAGCCTCCCCCCCCGCTGAAGACGTGGTAAGCGCGGCTTGCGGAAAGGATAAAAGTTGGGTAGTGGAATCAGCTATTCCGATCGGGTCAGTCGTTCCCGTTGGATCAAAGTGGGTGTTTACCGATGCGCTGTCATTTAGCAAGGTTTCGGTGACAGCGGTTACTGGCTCATGGGCAACAGGCTCATCAGCCTTTACAGCCGGGCTCACCGGGGCGGGATCGGGCCGCCGGTTTTCCTGCTTGCTTTGCTTAGGGTCAGGCAAATCGCTCCGCAGAGCGGTTGTTGCCACGCTGGGGTTACGTGGGGTCTGCTGCGTGCCAGCTATGACAAGTTCATTTGTTTGGGGGGGACGGCTACCCGGGTTATTGGATGAAGGGTTAGTCGTGAACGTTAGCGGGAGATCTTCCTGCGGCATTTCCGCAGTCTTGCTATTCTTGTCGGCAGCAGCTGCGACCAGGTCCGTAGCAGCAGATGCAGCCACAACAGCTGCTGGTCGCTGGCCCACCGGTAATTCTTTTGTGGTTGGTACCGAACGGTCTGCCACGGGTTCATTTGTCACGGGTTCTGCTGCCAGGAAAAGCCAAACAGCGACGCCCAGCACACCTACCAACAGCAGACCGCCCAGCCGCCAACGCCGCCGCCGCCGGGGTGCCGGCAGATCAGCCGCCACCTTATCCCAAAGATCGGCCGCAGGACGTTCCCATGGCTCCGCCCCTGGGTTTTGTTCCCACTCCCGGAGGCGTTTTGCCCAATCTTCCGTATGTCTGTCTTTCTCCATAGTACTGTGTCGTTTCAGGAAACCGCCGTTTTGCTTTTCAATATGCCCCGCAGCATGGCTTTGGCTTTCGATAATTGCGATTTGGACGCCCCTACCGATATACCGAGCTGGTCGGCAATATGCTGGTGGGAGAATCCCTCAACAACGAACAGGTTGAAAACGGCGCGGTAACCCGCCGGGAGCGCCTGGATGTGGGCAATAACCTGAGCCAGGTCATGCAATGGTGGTAGGTCTTCCTCCACGGCGGCTATATCGGCAGCCTGCTCCAGGTCCGTCTCGGGAAAAAGCAGGCGGCGTTGTTTGCGCAGTTGTTGCAGGGCCACATTGATGGTGAGTCGCCGCATCCAGCCGCCCAGTGGGCCCGTTCCGCGAAATTGGCCCAGGTCCCGGAAGATGACCAGAAAAGCATCGTGCAGGAAATCCTCCGCTTCCTGGTGATCGCGGGCATAACGCAAGCACAACCGAAAAAGCGGCAACTTGTGTTGCTCGTACAATTGCCGTTGCGCCCGGGGGTTGCCGCGCAGGCAAGCCTTTACCAATTGTTGGTCATCTGCTGCCAAAAGCTTAGTTTTTCACACTGTTCTGACTGGCAGGTGCCCAAAAGGTTTAAAGGTTGCCTGCGCGACGCGGTTATTTTAGGAATGGAGCAAAATAGATCGTTTTACTTTCGCCAACCTACTTGATGAGAATTAATTTTTCCATGCGTTGCCAGGTGTCGGTACTTAGTTGCAACCAGTACAGCCCCGCGGGAAGGGTATGCACGTCGATGGTGCTGGCGCTCGGGCTGGCCCATTCTTCCTGCAAGCGTACCCGGCCAGCGTTGTCGATCACCCGGGCCGTCACCGGCACCCGGACACCCCAAATGCGCACGTTCAACTCCCGGGAAGCCGGATTGGGAAACAACTCCACCAGCGGGGTGCCACCCTGAAGCTGAGCCGCCCGGATCTCGGAATAGTCGGATTTACCACCGTAGTCCAGTTGCCGCAGGCGGTAATAATAAGTCAGCCCAGGCTTTAACTGGCGATCAACAAAGGTATAATCATTGACGGGGGTGGGCGATTTCGTGGCGTCTACCCAGCCAATGGGCACAAAACTGGCTTCGTTTTCGGCGCGCCGTTCCACGTCGAATCCTTCGTTGTTTTCCTCGTTGGCCGTTTGCCAATCCAGTACAATGGCCTGGTCGGCAGCCCGCGCGGCGAACCCTAGCCATTCGACGGGCAGAACCGAAAAGTTGTTGGTACATACCTTCAGCCCCCAGCTGTTCAACATGCCGCCATCCGCGTCGAAGTCATCGCGGAAGTCCAGCTTCCAGGTGCCGTTCATTTCTTTGCCATCGAAGCTGCTGAGGGACTGCGCGGGCTTTACGGTGGCGTCGGTATTCAGGGGGCAGCCGGGAAGTGCTGCGGCTGCATCGTCGAAGGTCAGCAGCACATCGTTGTTATCCTCACACAAGGAGCTGAAAAGGGAAATGCTGGTATTGTCCGGCGCCACCAGACTGAACAGGAGGTCGCCGGTATAGGTATGGGTGACGTCCAGCCTGATGACTTGCATATCCGTCACCGTACCAAAATCAGCCACCGTCAACAGGTCTTCGTAATCAGCCGCGGCACCATCCGAAATAACGACCGCCGCGCTGGGTTTGCCGTAATAGTAACAGCCTTCGGTAAGGAAGGATCGCACGGCGGATACGCCGCCATTGCCACAATTGCTGTTGGTACTCGTAACCCGCCAGTAGTAGTCGGTGTCGCCGCTCAGCGTACCCGCCGGGGGCAGGTATTGGGAGGCCGCCAGCGAGGTCGTAAGGACCAGGTTATTGAATCCCACATCAGTAGCGACCTCCAGCAGGTAGCCGTTGGCAGCAGGTACGTCAGCCCAATCAAAACCCGTGAAAATACTTTGGTTGAAGGCATTGTCAGCGGGCGAACCCAACGCCGCCGCTGGCGCTATACCCAGCACCTCGAAGGGCAACTCTACGGTCTGCATACCGCTGGTACTGGAGGTTTGCACCATGACCGAATAATTACCCACGGTTAGCCCGCCAAGGTTGTCAACCGTGACGGTAACCGGAAAGCCAGGTTGAATGGGATTACTGGAAAAAGAGACGCTCGTACCACTGGGCATACTGGTAGCAGACAAGTTGATGTCATCGGAATACCCCAGAAAACTGCTCGTATTGACCACGTAATCCAGGCTGCCGCTGCTCCCCGCGCAAACCACCTGGGAGCCACTGCTGTAGCTGGCCGAATACCCCGCCACAACGGGAGCGACGATGGTAAAGTTGGCATTTGAAATATCAAAAAAGACATTGTTGACCGAGCGTACCATCACCCGGGCGGTAGTGGTGGTGCCCACCGGGACGATAATCGTGGCGGATCCGTCGTTGGCGGTCTGCGTAGCCAGTACCCCGGGATAAGTGAAGCCGCCGTCATACGACAGGAGGATATCGACGAGGCTACAACTCACTGGTGAACCGGTAGTGCCAGCTACGTCCCAGGTCACGGTTTCGGATTCGCCTTCCGTCCAGGTCAGGTTGGTATTGGGAACGGTCACGAGGAAAGGCCCCGTGGTGCCATCCACCGCCATCATTACATCATCTTCAGTGGTGCAGCCATAGGTAGAGGATGAATTTACATCCAGCACGGTGGCCCGGAAGGTCAGGCCGCGGGTAGTGGCGGGGAGGGTCTCCCAGGTCGGATCCACGTTGTTGACCAGATTCGGCAAGTTGGGAAAATACCGACCCGGATTACTGGTAAACGAAAAAGAACGAAATACCGGCCCCTGGGTATTGGTCGCCAGGGGAGGCATGGCTTCTCCTACTTCGCTGTCAAACTGCTCCCAGCAGTACAGCAGGGCGTGGCCATTGGGATCACTAGCCGCTGCGGTGAGCAGGAATGGCGTGGCGCCGGGAATGGTATAACTGTCGCTTACCGCCGTGGTGATGGTAGGCGCACTATTCGTGCTGCTGATCACGGTGGCGCAAGCGCCTCCCGAACCAGTCTGCATATAGTCGGCGATCTCCTGAATAGAGTAGCCGTGGTAATAGGGGTCGCTTCTATTTTGCACATTGGGCATGCAGATACCGGCGTAGCCCATAATGGTGCTGGCGCTACCGGGCTCTTTGGCTGCTAATCCGGCGCGGTTGCAGTCGTTGTTCTGGGTGTGGTTGCCCCCAAACTGGTGCCCCATCTCGTGTGTTACGTAGTCGATATCGAAGGGGTCGCCTACCGGCGCCAAACTGCCCGTTACGCCCTGGGCTTTGCGACTACTGGTACAAGGTGAACGCAAACTGGCTATGCCACCGCCGCCGGTACTGAATACGTGGCCTATGTCGTAATTGGCGCTGCCGATCACGGCATCACAGGTGGTTTGGTTTTCGCCGAGCATGATGAGGCCGTCGTTATTGGTATAGGGATCGTTGGCAACGTCCAGGTAGATGAGGTCGTTGTTGTTGCCCACCAGAACCAGTCGCATGGCCAGCTGGGTTTCGTAGACACCGTTGACGCGGTTCATGCTGGTCGCCATGCCCGAAGCCGCACCAGCGATGGTACCGCCGTGGAAGGCGGCGTACTCGCCGGTACAGGCCAGGGCCAGCCGGTATTGCCGGAACACACAGTCACCGGCCTTGGGCGTGGCCACTTCATCCGGGAAATCGCCGGGAACCTCATCTTCCACCCCGCAGAAAAAAGGCGTAGTGGGAATGGGATAATTCTTTTTGAAGTACGATTGGTAGTAGGTGCGGCTCTCCCAAAAGTAAGGGTCGATGAACCAGCTTCCGCCGGGTGCCAGCACCATGGCGTGGAACCCACGGGCGGTCCAGTCCAGGCGTACCGTCGTGGTCGGGTCTTTTTTGCTAACGCCCCGCCAGGTATGGATATACCACCACTGGCTTTGCAAGGGGGCTTCCAGGAGGTCGTAAGCGACAATTTCAAACGCTTCCAACTCGCCCGTGGGGGTAGGTAGGTGGATCGTGGCCCCGCTGCTGCTGCCCAGGGTCAGCAGATTCTCCGGAGGAGCGCTATGGAGTAGTACTTGCAGCGCCAGCGTGTCGGCTTCAAAAAGCGAAAATTGGTCGGGAAGGATCTTCCTTTCGGCGGTCTCGGTTAATCGTTGGGGATCGGTCAATTTCCACAGTGGGGTCTGGCCAGAGAGGCTCAGCGCTCCGCCGAACAAGAGGAAAAGGCTACTCGTTAGTAGCCAAAAGTTGTACTTTTTCATGGTGATAGTTGTGCGTAGATGATGTCAAGTGAAGGGCTTCTTGTGTATACTAACAGGGCATCTAGACATCAGCAAACATACGAAAAAATTAACTGGCTGGCCACCAAAACCTAATATTAGCACCTGAAGTGACCTTGTTGGGTGGTAAAAAAAAATCGCAACAATGCACCGTGTGCGGGCATCCCACAAAAAAAGGGTGGAATTGATTTAAACAAGAATCCGTTTACCCCTTCACTCCTTTTCGACAATAAAAAAAATCCCGCGCATTGAACTGAATCAATACGCGGGATTTCCGTGGCAGTTGGCCGGATCTTAATGCACCCCGTGCATCAGTTTCTTCATTACCGGGGTAAATAAGATTGAGACAATACCCATTACGATGGGGACGGCCGTCAGGATCCAGAAGAAGTAGGACAAGCCGTGCTCAGCAGCAATGGCGTCAATGCTTTCGCCCAGTTTACCGGCGGTTTTCATGCCAATAGCGATGGCCAGGTACCAAACCCCGAACATGAAGGCGATCATGCGCCCTGGCACCAGTTTACTCACGTAGGAGAGGCCCAACGGAGAAATACACAATTCGCCCAGGGTGTGGAACAGGTAGACCATGATGAGCCAGACAATACTCACCGAAGCCGTAGCCGCACCGGGTACGATGTTGCGGGCACCGTAAGCTACAAAAGCCATCCCCAGGCCCAACAGCCACAGGCCGATGGCGTACTTGACATTGGCGCTGGGGTTGTATTTACTCTCCCACCACTTGGAAAACAAGGGGGCAAAAGTGATGATGAACAAGGAGTTGAGCACCCCGAACCAGGAAGCAGGAATCTCCGTGGTTTCCGCCTGGTACTGGTTGTTGAGCATCCACAGGGCAATGCCCCAGATGATGACAAAGCTCAGGGCCAGCAGAATATTGGACAAGGCGTACTTGCCAAAAGTCTGCCTGAACAGCAAATACAGCACCCAGGTAATGATACCCAGGGGAATGATGGTCATCAGGGAATTGGCGATTTTGAAGATATTGGCAGCATTTCCTTCGAGCACCCGACTGGTATAATCGCGCGCGAAAATGGTCAAACTGCCGGGCGATTGTTCAAAAATGGCCCAGAAGAAAATCGTCAGGAAGGCAAAGAAGGAGACGGCAATCAGGCGGTCGCGGGTGATGGGCGAATACTGCGTAATCCGGTAAACCAGCAGGACCAAAAACAAAGCCAGTGCCGTGAGGATCAGGAAATCGGCTCCCGCAAAACCCAACACCGAAAAGCCCAACAGGTCGTACTGGGCCACTCCGGCAGCATTCTGGGAGATTTTAGAGACGGGATCGTTGATAATCCACACCAAACCAATGACGACGCACAGGGCAATGATCACGTTTTGCCAGGTGGTAAAAGGCACCCGCTTGTCGTTGCGCTCGTCTTCCGATTCAGCTAACCTGGCTTTCTCTTTGTTGGGCTTCAACCCGATGTCACCGAAAATACCCTGGGCAAACCAGAATTGCAGCAACCCAAAGAACATAAAAATACCCGCCAGCCCGAAGCCCAGGCTCCAGCCGACCATCTCGCCCAGGTACCCACACAGGAGAATACCCAGAAAGGCGCCAGCGTTGACCCCCATGTAGAAAATGGTGTAGGCGCCGTCTTTTTTCTCGGGGTGAAACTTGTACATCTCCGAGATAATGGACGTCATGTTGGGTTTAAAAAAACCACTACCGAATACGAGCAACGTAAGTCCTGTATAAATAAAGGCTGCCGTTTCCATGGCCATGCAGGCGTGCCCGAGGGTCATCAGCAGTGCTCCTACTACCACCGCCCAGCGGTAACCGATTTTATTGTCGGCAAACCAGCCGCCCAACATGGTCGACAGGTACACCAGGGCCGTGTAGGAGCCAAAGAGCGACAGGGCGTGCTCGCGCGGCCAGCCCCAGCCTTCGTCCAGCAAGGAGGCCGTAAAGAACATCACCAGCAAGGAACGCATGCCGTAGTAGGAAAAGCGTTCCCACATCTCGGTAAAAAACAGGACAAACAAGCCCGATGGGTGCCCCAGCACCTTGGACTCAAAAAAAGAATCGGTCGGATTACTCATGTTTATTGTTTAGGTAGGCTGTAGTGTGAATGGTGGTTATTCGTGGGTTTTGACCTGGAGTGCTCCTTTCCCAGTCACGTTTTTTGGGTTAGCAACCCCGTTTTCCAGGCTGAGATCCAGATCTTCGGCCCCGTGGGTCAGGCGTTTCAAGGGCTTGAGGATGGCCAATACCAGCAGCCCGAAGAGGGTACAGAAGACGGCAATCCCCGTGAAGGTCTGGAAGTCGCCGGCACCTGCTGCCGATTCACCGATCAGCCCGGCTACTTTGTTGCCAATACCCGTAGCCGCAAAGTAGGCACCCATCATAAAAGATGCATATTTTACGGGGGCCAGCTTGGTGATAAACGACAGCGCCACGGGAGAAGCACAAAGCTCGCCAACGGTGTGAAAAAGGTAGGCCAACACCAGCCAGATCATCGCTGATTTTTCTAAAAGGTCGCCATTTTCTGCCGTTACGACTTCGGTGCTCGCCTTACTCATAAAGAGGAACCCGGTACCCATAATGATCACGCCGATCGCCATCTTGAACAGGGACGAGGATTCGCGGCCAGCCCTGGCCCACTTGTACCAGAAAGCCCCCATCAGCGTACCCAGCGCAATGATAAAGAAGGCATTGATGGATTGGAAGACCGCAGCGGGTACTTCATTGCCAATGATCGGCAGGGAGAAGCCCAGCATGCGATTGGTTTTTTGCTCGGTGTAGAGGCTCATCAGGCCACCGGCTTGCTCAAAAGCGCCCCAGAAAACAATGATGATCAGGAAAGACAGGAACATGACCAGCATACGGTCTTTCTCCACTTTGGTGAGTGGCTTTTTCAGGAGTTCTTTATCCGGAGAATCGGCTTTGCCGATGAAGTTGCCCACCGTTTTCAGGTAGCGCAGCCCGTAGATGTATACCAGCTGGCCAAGGGCCATACCGATACCCGCGAGGCCAAAGCCTGCGTGCCAGCCGTACCTGGCGGCTACCACCCCCACGATCAGCGCCCCGAGGAAAGCACCGAGGTTGATACCAATATAAAAAATGTAGAAGCCTTTGTCACGGCGGGCATCACCCTGCTTGTAGAGGCCGCCAACCATGGTCGAGATATTGGGTTTCAGGAAACCAACGCCCAGGACAATCAGTACCAGCCCCGTAAAAAAGGCCCATTCCTGGTTGATGGCCAGCGTACCGTGACCGATACACAGGAGGAGCCCACCCAACATCACGGCATTCTTCTGCCCGATGTAGCGGTCGGCAATGATGCCGCCGGGAATGGACGTCAGGTATACGAACATGGTGTAGGTACCGTAAAAGGAAAGGGTTTCGGCGTTGCTCCAGCCGAAGCCCGACTGCGGGTTGTCCAGCAGAATGGGTGCCGCCAAAAACAGCGTCAGGATCGCCCGCATGCCGTAGTAGGAAAAACGTTCCCACATCTCGGTAAAGAACAGAAAATACAGCCCTACCGGATGCCCGAATAGTTCGGGCTGGTTGGCGAATGGATCTTGATTTGGGTTAGCCATGCTAAACGAATATTTTTATTAAGAGGAATTTGCACCGAACAATTACGTTCCTGAAAAAGTGATTAAAAGCCTAAAATTAGCTTTTTTATCCGTTCCTGCCTTAAAACCCGATTCTAAATGTTGTTAGCATGACGTTAAGCCAAAGAATTTGGTGATCCCAATGGGGGTGTTCCTCAATTCGCTGTCCGGATCGTCGTGCTGCGCTGAATCCAGCATCCGATGTTGTAGGTATCGCCTACTTTCAGGCCCCGCAGGAAGATATCTTCCCGCTTGGGCATGTACTGGCTGTACTGGTTGATCCAGCGTTGGGCTTCGCCCGCCGACCGGGAGTCGATGCTTTTGGCGCGGCTCCAGGCGTCCAGGGCGGCCCACACCACCACCTGGCTGTCCCAGCCGCGACCGGGGCCACAGAGCGGGCCACTGCTGGCGTACATGCGCCCGATGAGGATGTAGGGGACGCCCCAGTTGGGCCGTACGTCGGCGGCTTGCTGGGCGTAGTTGCGCGCCTGGCTGAAGTTGCGTTTGTGTACGTAGTAGATCTTGGCCACCAGCAGCAGCAGTTCCGATTTGCGGATGGACTCCGTTTCCTGGTCGGCAGCCAGCAACAGGTTCTCAATGGCGCAGTTGTAGTTGGCATTCTGGAGGCACTCCACCCCGATACCCGCCGGACCGGTAAACTGGAAGCGACAATCGTTGCCGTCAATAACTGCCTTCACAGCATCGTATTCGGGCTGCCCGGCGGTGCATCCGCCCCAGGTCAGGCTACTGAATACCTCGCGGGCGTTGTCACAATCGGTCGGGTTCTCGGTGAAGGCCGGATAGTATTTCTTGATGTAGTAATCACAGTCGTAGAAACCCTGCACGGTTTCGAAATACTCCAACCGCACGGGCGCGTATTCCGCCACAATGCGCCAGCGTTCGCAGTAGGGTTCTTCGCAGGTGGCCAGCCCGTTGGCGATGATCGCCTTGATCTTACCTACGTAAGCCTTGGCCTCGGCATCGGATACCAGCATAGAATCGTGCAGTTCGGTGAGCAGGGCAGTGAAGGGGTTGATCACAAAATCATTGGCCTTGATCCCGTCGAGATCGATGGATTCCTTGAACAGTTTGTAGGTCGCCAGTGGCGTCGAACGCTCGGGGTATTTGTAGTAGTAATCAAAAGCTTTGCGCCCGGCTACGTAGCCGCCTTCGGGGTAACATTCGTGGATGTGGTCGTACATCTGGAAGATGGAATCCACGTAGGCCTGGTTACCCGTTTGCGCGAGGAAGTGTTCGTAAAATAAAATGCCGTCGGAAAAGACCGTATTGCGCTGGCCATCGGCAGCGGGAGCTACCGCGTATACTTTTTGCCAGTAGGCATGGGCTTTGTCGTAGTCTTTAGCCCGCAGAAAATCGCGGTAGAGGACGTAGTTGGTCTCTGCATCGTCGGGGTTGGGTGCGTCCGAAAACTTGGGGCAGGGGCTGAGCTTCACGGGTTCGGGTGCCGGGCTCACGGGTTTCGGCGCGGGCGCCGTGGTGGGTGGCGTAACGGTTGCCGTTGTCTTGGGGGTACAACCCAGGACCAGCAAGATACTGAACAAGGCGAATAGGGAAGTAGGGAAAATGAGCTTGCGCATGGTAATTTTTTTGTAATAATAGACAAATAATAGGGATTCACCATTCCGTAAATGCCCTCCAATGGTTCTTTGGCAGCAACAACTATGCGCCAAAAAATGTTTGGTTACTTTGTTCCAACGAAGCAGTTATTCGTCGCGGGCATATGCTACCCCAAATATTGTAAAAATTTAACAAAACAAGGGATCGTATTTCAGGCTTGGTTTGCGCAGAGAAAGCCAGTTGGAGACTGGTTTGGGTGTAGAAAAAGCCTATTTTTGTACTTCATCCGCAAATATTTCTTTTCTTATGAAAATTCACAACTTCAGCGCAGGACCAGCCATATTGCCGGCTAGTGTTATGGAAGAAGCCGCTGCTGCGGTGCGCGAATTTAATGGCATGGGCATGTCTATCCTCGAGATTTCCCACCGTTCCAAGCAGTTCATTGCCGTCATGGAGGAAGCCGAAGCCCTGGTACGCGAGTTGCTGGGTGTCAGCGATGAATACGGCGTGCTTTTTCTGAGCGGCGGTGCCAGCTCCCAGTTTTTTATGTGCGCCATGAACCTGCTGGATGCCGAAGATACCGCAGGCTACGTCAATACCGGCACCTGGTCAACCAAGGCGATCAAAGAAGCCAAGTTGTTCGGACAGGTCAAGGAACTGGCCAGCAGCAAGGACAAAAATTTCAGCTACATTCCCAAAGGCTACGACATCCCCACCGGGCTGAAGTACGTGCACATCACGACCAACAATACCATCTACGGTTCCCAGTTCCAGACGCTGCCCGAAACGGACACGCCGCTGGTGGGGGATATGTCGAGTGATATTTTCAGTCGGCCGATTCCCGTCGACCGTTTCGGCATCATCTACGCGGGTGCCCAGAAGAATATGGGGCCTGCCGGCGTTACCCTCGTCATTGTGCGCAAAGACCTTTTGGGTAAAGTAACCCGTGCCATTCCCAGCATGCTGGACTACCGCGTCCACATCGAGAACGAATCTTCTTTCAATACGCCACCGGTTTTCCCCATCTACGTGAGTATGCTCACCATGCGGTGGGTAAAAGCCCAGGGCGGGGTAGCAGCTATGGTTCCCCTCAACGAGGCGAAAGCAAAGCTGGTTTACGACGAGATCGACGCCAGCCCACTCTTCACCGGTGTGATCAGTGATGTGGCGGATCGCTCCCGTATGAACGCCACCTTCCTGCTCAAACCGGGTTACGAACACCTCGATGCCGAATTCCTGGCCGCTTGCAAAGCCGCTGGTTGCGACGGCATGAAAGGCCACCGCTCGGCGGGCGGTTACCGGGCTTCCATCTACAACAGCATGCCCATCGCCAGCGTGCAGGTACTCGTAGACGTTATGCGCGAGTTTGCGGCCAAGCACGCGTAGTGCGGCGCTTTTACGCTTAAGAACATTGATCCATTGGCGCGACCATCTCGGGTTGCACCAATGGATTAATTAGACTGCTGCTCCTATATTTTGAGCGCGTGTGGGAACTCGCAAAATGAGCACAACGCAGTCAAATCAGGTGAGTACCAACAGGAAGGCCAGCCCAGTGCCCGCAAGGGCACGCGCATCCCATCCAGGCCCGAGGCGCAACACGCGGGCGGCGCCCATAAATCAACTTGTACTGCCGGAACCCCAGCCATTAGGTCAAACTTAGCGCTTATTGGGCACGGCGCTTCTTTGTTTAAAACAAACGCCCTGGCGCCCTGGCGCTGTGGCAAAATCTATTAAAATTGTACCTTTAAGCATGAGTGAAGAATGGCTGAAACTGCGCATAGGTGACCAGGATGTTCCGGTACGGATTATCCGGGAGCGTCGCCGCAGTGTCCGGGCCTATATGGGTAAAGAACACGTCATCTTTCGCTTCCCTTCCCACCTCACGCCTACCGAAGCTGCTTTTCATCGCGAACGGCTTATTCAGTGGCTGCACAAGCAATTCCGCAAGCGGGCAGGAGCTCTCCAACGCTACCAACACGCCGACTACCAGACCGGCGACACCCTGCGCGTAGGGCAGCGCCAGTACCAACTGCAACTGCAACAAGCCGACCGCAAAACCAGCACCGGCAACGTGGAGAACGATACCATCCGGCTCCTGCTCAGCGACCAGCTGAACGCGCAACAACGCTCCGAAGCCATCCGCACCCTGCTTAGCCGCCTGGTGGCGCTCGATCAGTTGCCCTACATCACCCAGCGGGTCCACGAGCTGAACCAGCGCTTTTTTCGCCGCCCCATTAAAGGCGTCAAACTCAAATACAACCATTCCAACTGGGGCTCCTGCTCCAATTCCGGCAACATCAACCTCAGTACCCGCCTCCTCTTCGCCCCACCAGTGGTGATTGATTACGTCATCATCCACGAACTCGCGCACCTGGTGGAACTCAACCATTCCGACCGCTTTTGGTACCAGGTGCAGCAGGCCATGCCCAACTACGAAGAACACGAAGCCTGGCTCAAGCAATTTGGTGGGCAGTGCGACTTTTAAAGGGGTAAGAATTGTCAGTCTTTTCCCTGATTTTAATCATGGGACAGCCTGGTGGCTTTCCTCACTTTTGTGTTGCTACTAAACACAACAAAAATGAAGAAGAGAGAATCTGTTGCCAAAATCATGACCAGAAACCCCCTCTGTGTCAACCTCACCAACGAGGTAAATGATGTGGTCGAATTATTCAAAACCCACAACATCCACCATATTCCGGTGGTATCCGGCGACAAACTGATCGGCATGATCAGCAAAACGGATATTGACCGGGTATCTTACGTAGACGCCTACCAGGCCGATAGTGCCAGTACGGCGGTATTCAACCTGCTGAAACTGGAACAGGTGATGACCCACCAGGTGGAAACCGTCGACATCGAAGATGCTATCCGGGATGCGGCCACTTTGCTGGCCACCGGCACCTACCACGCACTACCCGTGCTGGAGGAGGGCAAATTGGTAGGTATACTCACTTCTACGGATGTGATCAATTATTTACTGGAGCAATATTAACCACTTTCTTACCCTCAGCCTAACCACAAACACCCCGGATTTCAGCTTGGCCGAAATCCGGGGTGTTTGCTTTTTATGTGCTTCCTGGTGGAGGGGGCAATTTTCTATTCCGCCAACTGATAGATCTCCCGTAGGTTCCGCCCCAGGCCATTGTAGTCCAGGCCATAACCTACCACAAACTTTGGCGGAATGGAAAAACCTACGTAGTCGATCGGGACTTCCTTTTTCAGCATATCGGGTTTGAAGAGCAGGGTAACCAGCTTCACCGATCGGGGCGCCTGGGC
Organism: Bacteroidota bacterium; assembly: GCA_003045895.1. Lineage (GTDB taxonomy): Bacteria > Bacteroidota > Bacteroidia > Chitinophagales > Saprospiraceae > Lewinella. The sequence continues at coordinate 55,339 of PZPC01000003.1, read as the reverse complement.
TTGCAGTACGGGCAGAAAGTTGTGCATCGTGTAACCACTATCCACAATATCTTCAATGATAATGATGTGGCGGTCATGGACTTCTGCGGGCTCTGGCCCTAAAATCAATTTGATCTCCTGCGTCGAGGTGGTGCCCGCGTAAGACTGGGTGCGCACGAAACTCACTTCGGCATCCCCCGCAAAACAACGCACCAGATCGGTGGCAAAAACAAAAGCCCCTTTGAGCATGACCAGAAAAACAGGCCGCTGATCGCGGTATACCTCACTGAGCTCCTGCCCAATTTCGGCTACCCGCGTTTGAATTTGCGCTTCGGTAAGGAAGGGGGTAAAAAACAAGTCGTGGAGTTGAACACGGTCAGACATCTTATGTCGTATTAAAAAAGCAGCCAGGAAAGAGCCACAAAGCTAAGGCTTTAGATTTGTAGTCGGTAATGGCAACTACTGAAAAGGAGGCGGGGACGCGGATTTGATCGCTTGTACCTGGCGGTGCCAATTTTTGGCGGTGCCAATTTTGGCTTAAAATCAGCACCGCCTTCTGGGTATTCAGCTCATCCGTGTTCCCGCCTGCCTTATTACAAACCGTACTTATCCAACAAATAGACCAGTGCCGTCATGGAAGCTGCTCCCAATTCGAGTTCCCGTTTGTTGACGGCCTCGAAGGTATCGATGGCCGTGTGGTGGTAGTCGAAGTAGCGCTGTGAATCGGGCTTGAAGCCGATGAGCAGTCCTTTTTGCGATTTCAACCCCGAGATATCTGCTCCGGAGCTTCCTTTTTCCAGCGTAAGTCCGTAGGGTTCCAGCAAAGGCGACCAGGCGTAGAGGCTTTGGAACTTTTGGACAAAAACTTCGTCGTCGGCATCGCAGCTAAATCCCCGGGGAGTGAAGCCGCCGCTATCGGATTCAATGGCTGCCAGGTGGTATTCCTTGGCTTCATTGGAGGCTGCCCAGTAGGCCCGGGCTCCACCGAGGCCATTTTCCTCGTTCATGAAGAGCACACAGCGGATGGTACGCTGGGGCTGGTAGTTCATTTTCTTCAGCAGTTCGATCACCTCCATGGCGTGCACACAGCCGGTACCGTCGTCGTGGGCGCCCTCGCCGGGGTCCCAGGAGTCGAGGTGGCCGCCCACGAGGATGATCTCGTCGGGATAGGTACTCCCTTTGATTTCGCCAATCACGTTGTAGGAAATAGCTGGCGGGGTAGGCCGGCAAGTGGAACGCACAAAAACCCGCACCGCTTCTTTCTTGAGCAGGCGACTTAGCAGTTCGGCATCATTGGTGCTGATGGCGAGGGAAGGAATGGGTTCAATACCGTCCTGGTAGCGCATGGCACCGGTGTGGGGATAATCATCCAGGCGGGTCGTCATGGAACGCACCAGAGCCGCTACCGCCCCGTATTCGGCAGCGCGGGCAGCGCCGAGGCCCCGCTGGTCTACGGCACCTCCGTAGGCCGCCCCGGTACTGAGTTGGGTGGGGTCCATGGGGCGGTTGTAAAAAACGATCTTTCCGGCTATTTTGGCCCTGCCCAGTTTTTCCACTTCGTCGAGGCTGTGCACTTCAATGACCTCGGCGGCGAGGCCATCCGGTCCGGTGCCCACACTGTTGCCCAACGACAGGGCGTGCAGATCCTGGGTACCTATCTGACTGGAATTGATAATCCTAACCTGCTCCGGCTCACCGCGCACCCAGGTGGGTACGGTGCATTCCTGCAGATAAACCCGGTCCAGGCCCAACGTATCCATAATCTGCTGCCCGTAGGCAATGGCCGCCGCCGACTGTGGCGTTCCGGCCATGCGACCACCCACTTCCTTGGTCAGGTGATACAGCCACTGGTAGCAGGAACTTTCCGTCAGCGCCAGGTCGTAGATCTTACGAATGGCCCGGGCATCCACTTCCTGGGGAAGGTTCTGGCCAAAAATCAGGGGCGAAACACCCAATACAAAACCCGCAAGCAAGAAAAATGATCTCATTTTATTCATCTTGGAATAGTAAAAAATTAGAAAAACGATGCCCGCTTGTGCTCCCCCATTGCAATTAAGGGGTTGAAAAAACGAGCCGCTAAAAAAGTAAATAAATTTCGTAAAATTGATCAGGGCAAAATATTATTTGACGAACGCCCTAATCATCCTGCAAAAATGACACATCAGCAACAGGAATTGATCAGATCACGGGGTAGCGCCAGCGCTGTTTATTAGCACCGCCCGCCAAATCCCCTGGTTTTTGGATCGTAAAAAACACAAAGCTGATTCGCCGAAGCCTGCTCTTTCTTATTGTCACTTGTACAATAAGTCTCTATATTTGATTAGCAAAGAGACGAAGAATTTACTTCAATAATATAATTTGGTTTTATTTGGTTAGGGCTGAGGTAGTGCTGTGGTGGCGCTGCCTCTTTTTTTTTTTGCCCAGGAAGAAAAAGCTCCACGGCCATTTCACGGCGCTTGCTTGCCCCCGTGCTACAAACTCCAGTTGGCCTGGCCAGGTGCCAGGGGGATACAACCTTCGTAGACACCGGGTACCGGATCGTAGGCCAACACTTCTGTACCCATTTTTTGGGTAGAGAAGTAGCCGCCAATCACCAGGTCTTTGAGCAGGAGCCACCAGGGAGCGAGGGCTTCCTTTTCGTCGGCCGACAGCTCGGGGCCGGCTAGTTTTTCGTCCTGGGCGCGGGCGGCGGCATCCAACTCATTGAGCAGCCGCAGTTGCTCGCCAGGATCCAGTTCGTGGTAGGGTTTACCTTGTTGGCTGGCCATCTCCCCGGTCCAGGTCGTCAGGCCGGTTCGGATTTTTTGCTGGTTTTTATCTTCCGTATAAGTTTGTAAAACCAGATCTACAAACTGCGGCACCCCCAGTTCTTTGGCCCCTGGTGTTTGGGTAGCTGGCAGCATGACGTCGACCAGGGCGCTCACGTTTTTGAACGCCTCTTCCGACCAGAATACCGGGGCGTATCCCGGCGCGGCAGGTTCTGCTTTACAGCCACTGAGAATGGCGCTGGTGAGCGGAGCGGTCACGGCGTACCCCGTAAAGTAGGCGGTATATCTGAGTATTTCTCTGCGCTTCATGACGGGAAAATTTTAAAGGTTCATTTTATTCAATTCCTTCACCGCATAGTCGGCAGCCCGGGCCGTGAGGGCCATGTAGGTGAGCGAAGGATTTTGGCAAGCCGCGGAAGTCATGGCGGCACCGTCGGTCACAAATACGTTGGGTGCTTCCCATACCTGGTTCCACTTGTTCAGGACACTGGTTTTGGCGCTGCGGCCCATGCGGGCGGTACCCATTTCGTGGATTCCCAGGCCGGGAAAGGACACATCGTCGTACATTTCTACGTCCTTGAATCCCGACGCTTCCATCATTTCGGCGGCACTTTGGGCCATATCTTTGCGCATGGCCTTTTCATTTTCTTTGAACTCGGCGTCGATCGTGAGGGTTGGTAAACCATGAATGTCTTTCACGTCCTGGTTCAGGTATACGCGGTTGTCCTCATAGGGGAGGCATTCGCCGAAACCCGTCATCCCCATTCGCCACGCCCCTGGCAGCACGAGGGCATCTTTGAAGTCGGCCCCCATGGTCATCTCCATTTCCTTGACGCCACGCATCCAGTTGTCGCGGCTGGCGCTGCCCTGGTAGCCGTAGCCGCGCAGGAAGTCCTTGCGGTTGCTGTCGGGGCCGAGGTTGCGGAAGCGGGGAATGTAGAAGCCGTTGGGCCGGCGGCCTTTGTAGTAGCGGTCGTGAAAACCATCGTACACGCCGTTGGCTCCCACCTTGAAGTGGTGGTCCATGAGGTTGCGCCCCAGCTGGCCGCTGCCATTGCCGAGGCCGTCGGGGTGTTCTTCGGATTGGGAGTTGAGCAAGATATGCGTACTGCCCAGGGCCGAAGCACAGAGGAAAACAATGCGGGCAAAAAACTCGTGCTGCTCGCCGGTCTGCCCATCGATCACACGGACGCCAGCAGCCTTGCCCGTTTCTTTATCGAAAATAATGGAATGCACCACACTGTGCGGGCGCATGGTCATATTGCCGCTGGCTTCGGCCGCGGGAATGGTGGAAGCATTGCTGCTAAAGTAAGCGCCGTAAGGGCAGCCCCGGACACAGCGGTTGCGAAACTGGCATTTGCCGCGGGAGCCGTGAATGGCCGGATTGGGCTGGGTGAGGTGGGCTGTGCGGCCAATGGTCACCAGGCGGCCACCAAAATTGGCTGCTACGCCTTTCTTAAGTTCTTTCTCCACGCAGTTCATCTCCATGGGCGGCAGGAAATTGCCGTCGGGGAGGTGGGCCAATCCCTCGGCCTGCCCACTGACACCGGCGAAGGTTTCCACGTAATCGTACCAGGGCTTCAGGTCAGCGTAGCGGATGGGCCAGTCCACGGCGATACCATCCCGGGCGTTGGCTTCAAAATCGAGGTCACTGAGCCGGTAGCTCTGGCGGCCCCAGGTAAGGGAGCGCCCGCCTTCGTGGTAACCGCGAATCCAATCGAAGCGCTTAACTTCGGTATAGGGATGCTCGTCGTCTTTAACGAACCATTGCTTGTTCGACTGCTTGATGGCAAATCCTGTGCGGTCTTGTTTGGCGTAGTGTTGGTCAATTTCGGCCTGCGGCACCCGTTCTCCGGCGCCACTTTCGTAGTCCCACGGATCCATACCAGCCGTCGGGTATTCGCCGTGACGGACCCGGCGCCCGCGTTCCAATACGAGGGTCTTGAGTCCCTTTTGGCTAAGTTCTTTTGCGGCCCAGCCGCCACTGATGCCCGAGCCAACGACAATTGCGTCGTAGGTGACCTCGGCCTTACCTTGTGAGTTGAAATACATACGTGCTGAATAGTTAACTCCTCAATAATTTAATCCAGTTCCCAAGGTAAAATTATTGCGTGAATTCAACACAAAGGATAGGTTATTATTTGGATTTAACACCCAATAACGATACAATAGGATAGAAATAAGTCTGGTGATAGGAAAGGGTGGGATTTTCTGACGGAGGTTGATGGATAATTTTGCGACTGGCCACAAAAGCCCCCCTGGGGAGGGCTCACCCTAGCCTAGGGACTGAACGCCGACCCCATTTCCGTCCCCCTGGCCGTACGGAGCAAACCACCACTGTTGCTGGTCGTATGCACGACCAACCACCAACCCTTTCAAGCTTAACGGCGCCCTAGTGCTCGTTCATATCTACGGCCAGCGGCAGGAACACCTGACCCAAAAAATCGGCGTAGCCTTCGTAGCCTGCGGGGTGGGTTACCCAAACCATGCTGCGACACCATTTGATCTCGCTAAAAACGGCGGGCAGTATGCGTTCGCCCTGGCCGTTGGCCAGGCCTTTCAGCGCACCCCGGTAGAGCACCGCCGCAGTGCCATACCTGAGGCCATTGAAATCAATGCGATCGTATATGACCGGGGTACAAGGTTGGCCATTGGGGCCAATAAACCCGTATTTGCCGGAATTGCTCACCAGGATGTAACGAATGCCCACGAGGCTGTATTCGTCTTCGAGCTTCACCTCTTCCACCCGAAAACCCGGATCAATAGTTACCCGGGCTTTTTCCTCCCTACTACCGGCACCAACCGCTTCCAAGATTACCATGGTTTCTCCACTGGCTCCTTTTTCCTGGCGGATGCGGGGCTTAACAACAGATTCCCACGCGGACTCCCGGTCCACCATCTCTTCAAAGATCATATCATTGTATTGGTCATCCTCCTGTTCGGCAATCATCATCTCGTCGGTTGGCCGGCGTGCGCCAAAGGCGTCGACGTAGGTGACGACTCCGTTTTGGGTCAATTTCAGGTCGGGATAGTCGGAATAAGCATCAATGACTTTAATTGCGTCGTAGACGCAGGGTACCACCATTTTGCCCCGGCTGTTGACTACGCCCCATTTGTTGTCCTTGCGCACGGCAGCTACGGCTAATTTACGCCCGTGAAATTCCGTCACTTCCGTAAAACGCGGTTTAACAGCCCATTTTCCTTTGTTGCCAGCCGTAGTCAGAAGTCCATACTGCCCATCTTTTACCCCCCAGCGTAGGTTGGCTGCATTATAGTGGCTGTAACCAATACTGTCGAGTCGGGGGTTAATAATCCATTTGCCCGAACCGCTCAGTAAGCCTACGCGGCCGTTCAGTCGGGCAATGGCGTTGGCCGTCGGGAGTCCTTGCTCCCAGAACTGCTCGATCGTATCCAGGCTCGGTTCCAGGATGACGGTGCGTTCCGCATTGACTACGCCCCATTTATCCTGGAAGACATAAGGGTAAACAGCGGGCGAAGACTGGGCCAGCAATAAACAAGCAGGAAAGCCCAGCAAACAAAAAAACAAGCCGTAGAAAGGACGCATCAGCAATTGTCGTTTGGTAAAAGCACCCAAGATAGGCGATTATGGTGTTTTTACCTGCATGCACGCTACGAGCTTTTCACAGGCGCCATCGAGCAGGGTGTATACCTTTTCGAATCCATTATCATCCCAGTAGGGATCGGGGATATCGTCCTGGCTGGCTCCGGCGAGCTCCAGGATGAGGTGCACCTTTTCGCGCTGTGCCGGCGTTTGGGCCAGTAGCTGAATATTTTGGTAATTGCTGTGATCCATGGCCAGGATGAGGTCAAAATCCTGAAAATCCGCCGGGCGAAACTGGCGGGCACGTTGGCGGCTGATGTCCAGTCCGTGCTGGCGGGCTACTGCCTGCGAACGCAGGTCGGGTTGGTTACCTACGTGCCAGGAACCGGTACCGGCAGAATCGACCAGCCAGGGCAAGCGGTGCTGATTGATCTTTTCGCGCATAATGCCTTCGGCCAGGGGGCTGCGGCAGATATTGCCCAGGCAAACCATTAGTATTTTCATGGGATGACTTTGCTTTTGGTGAATATTAGGCGATTGATTCCTTTCGCATGGGTAAAAAAAATCACCCCTTGGATTTCGCTGGCGAGCTCGAAAAAGCCCCTTGTCAATCACTTAATTTCACTTATCATATAGAAAAAAACGAGCTTATTTTATCCTCTTCTGTTAGCATAACGATACAAAAACCCTAAATGTGGCGGTAGGAACGTTTTTTTTCCTTTGAATCACCAGACTTCATCTATTTTTGTCACATGAAAATAATTATTGCCGGTGCCGGTGACGTTGGTTTCCACCTGGCCGAACTACTCGCTTACGAAAACCAGGATATCACCCTGATCGATCAGGATCAGGACGTGCTGGATTACGCGGCCACGCACCTCGATGTCCTGACCCTTAAGGGCGACTGTGGGTCGGTGGAGGTATTGGAAAATGCGGGGGCCAAGCGAGCGGATATTCTGCTGGCCGTGACGACCTCGGAAAAGACCAACCTCATCACCGCCATTCTGGCCAAAAAGATGGGGGCCCGGCAAACCATTGCCCGGGTCAACAACGACGGCTACCTGGCCGAAAGCCAACGCAAGCTGTTTTGTGAACTCGGGGTCGACAACCTCTTTTCGCCCACCTACCTGGCTGCCGAAGAGATCAACCGCCTCGTTAAACAAGCCTACTTTACTGATATTTTCGAGTTTGAGAAGGGCAAGATCAGCCTCGTCGGGGTGACATTGGATGAATATTCCCCGCTCCTGAACATCTGTATCCGCGAGCTTCCCAGCTTCACTTCGGAGGTGGACTTGCGGCCGATTGCGGTACTGCGGGGCCACCGGACCATCATTCCCCGTGGCGATACCGTTTTGCGCCGCAACGACCACGTGTATTTTATTACCAAAAAATCGCGGATCGACGACCTTAAGCAAGTTTTGGATCGCCGCAAGGTGGAAGTCAAGAACATCATGATCCTGGGGGGGACGGAGTTGAGCCGGGCCACCGCCCAGCGCCTGGAGAACGATTACAACGTCACGCTGGTGATCAAAGACAAGGAATGCTGCAAAAAATTTGCGGAGGTGCTGCCAAATACCCTCATCATCAATGGGGATTTTAGCAACATCAACCTGCTCGTCGAGGAAGGACTTGACAACATGGACGCCTGCATCGCCCTGGCGGGCAACTCTGAGACCAACATCATCGCCAGTCTGACGGCGAAAAACCACGGTGTCTACAAGACCATCGCGCTGGTAGAAAACAAGGAATACGTCCACATCTCCCAGAATATCGGCGTGGACACCCTCATCAATAAAAAGTTGATTGCAGCCAACAACATCTTCCGTTTTGTGCGCAAGGGCAAGGTGGAAGCCATCACCAGTCTGCACGGTGTCGATGCCGAGGTCATTGAATTTGTGGTTCACCGCAAAAACCAGCTGACCCGCAAGCCGATCCGCGACCTGCCTTTCCCCAAAGTCGCACTGATCGGTGGTGTTATCCGCGGCGAGGAGAGTTACTTCCCCAACGGCGATTTCCAGCTGGAAGTGGGCGACAAGGTCATCGTTTTCGCTCTCCCCGACGCCATTAGCAAGCTGGAGCAGCTATTTCGTTGATTTTTTTAGCAGCGCTTGCAATTCGTCGGCACGGAGATCGCCTGTTTCCAGCAAAAAGGTGACCAATTGGTGGGCGGAATCCTCAAAATAATCGTGCACCAACAACTGCAACAACTGGTGGCTGTAGTCGGCTTTGCTCAGGGTGGGGCGGTACACAAAGGTGCGGCCGTAAGCCTGGTGGGTTACGAAGGCCTTTTCCCCCAGGATCTTCATCATGGTAGAAATGGTGCTGTGCGCCGGTTTCCGACCGGCTGCCTGCGCCGCCAGCTGGTTGCGAATAGCGCCGACGGTACCTTCGCCGAGGGCCCACAGTGCGTGCATGATCTCTTCTTCGGCCTTGGTGAGTTTCTTCATGGTGGACGCTTTTGAACCCGGCTGGCAAAAGTACGGCAAAAGCATTTGCCCACCTACTCGTAAACATTCCCTAATTTGTCCGTTCACCAAAAACCATCCACGTGATCCGCTATTTCCTTCATCTCGCCTACCGCGGCACCTCCTTCCGGGGCTGGCAACGCCAACCCCAGGTGAAAAGTGTACAGGCTAAACTGGAGGAATGCCTGGCGCAGGTGCTTCGACAGCCCGTTTCGCTCATCGGCTGTGGGCGTACCGATGCGGAGGTTCACGCCAGCGACTACTATGCGCATTTTGATCTGGAAGGGAGTCTGCCCGAAGCATTTCTCTACAAGATGAATCTTACCCTTCCGGGTAGCATCACTATTTTCAAGGTCTTTACCGTAGCTGGCGACTGGCACGCCCGCTACGCTGCTACCCGCCGCACCTACGATTACCACGTGCATACCGAGAAGGATCCTTTTCGGGAACACCTGAGCACCTACCTGTTCGAAGATTGTTCTACCCTGAACCGGGAAGCCATGCAGCAGGCTGCTGCCAGCCTGCTCAATTACACGGACTTTCTGGCTTTTTGCAAGGTGCCCGAAAAGCACGATAGCACCATTTGTCAGCTGTCGACGGCCCGGTTTTTCTTTGACGAGCAGCCCAATAGCTTTCGCTTCCAGATTGCTGCCAATCGGTTTTTGCGGGGCATGGTTCGGCTCATCGTCGCCCAATTGTTGGATGTGGGTCGTGGCCGGGTGTCGGTAGCCGAATTCGAACGACTCGTAGCCGCAAAGGAACGGTCGGCCTATTTTGTTTCGGCGCCGCCCCAGGGGCTTTACCTTTCTAAGGTGGAATATCCTTTTCTGGCGGATATCATTCCGCTTTAAAGCCCGTTTTTTCCGCCGCCTATTGGCACCAAAATTCCTTTGACCAGGTTTTGTAAAAACGGGACTACTCCGGATTATTCCTCTGCCAGTTCGTAGAGGCGGTACCGCCAGATGAGGGTAAGTACCTTGTTGACGTAGTCGGGGTCGGTGGCATAACCGCCGGCGTGGAGGCCTTCCATCCAGGCGCGGTAGTTCCAGGTGGGTAGGCCGTTGATGCTGCGGTAGTTCTCGCGGGTGGTAATGAAGCGGCCAAAGTCGAGGTAACTCTCCCGAATCAGGGGGTACTGCCGAAAGCAGGCCTGGGTCTCGTAGGCCAACCAGCCCTCGTATTCCTGCGTCACCTTGCAGTAGGTATTGCCCCGCCATTCTTCTTTTTCCTTGATCCCGAAGTGGTTGTTGGCGTTGAGGGCCAGCTCACTGTTGCCCCAGTTGCTTTCCAGCCCGGCGACGGCCAGGATGATGGGTACGGGAATCCCCGTTTGGAGGTTCAGCTCGCGGGAGAGATAGATGTACCGGTTGATGTAATTTTCGACTACCACCGGTCGCTCGTCCAGGGTTAGCGGATGGCTGCTGAGCAAGCAAAAGCTGCCCAGGAGCAGCAGGATAAACTGGGTTTTCATGCGAATATAGGTTTGAATTAGGTTTTCTTGTTTGTACAGGTAGGGCCAAAATAAGGTATTAATTTGTTTTTGCATCCATTTACCGCCTGATTTAGGCCAGGTGTGGCCATAAAACTGCCCTACCAGGTTGGTAGGGAATAAGTGAGCAACAACGGAATGGAATGCGGAGAAATACGGGCGCGCGGCAAAAAAAATTATTTCATAATGTGCTCCAAACGCGCCACAAACCCTTCCGAAAAACAGCCTGATTGGCGAAGTGCTGCGAGGAAGCGGGTAATAATAAGGCCAAAATCCGTTGGACATGCCAACTCAATGACCAAACTTTCCTCGTCCACAAAGATTACGTCTTGCTCTGCTGTGCAAATTTCGGCAGCAGTAATAGTTGGAATAAAATAGATGCGTTTAATACCCGAAGGGTTCACTTCCAGGACCAGTTCCTCGTTTAAGCGATCTTCCAGATCTGCCAACTGAAAAGCCAATTCCTGGTGTGCTTCGTGAACGATAGCTCCGAAACGGAAGGGGCGGGTAGTGGTATTTAACAGGGTACTCATATTAATTGTCTTGTTTGTTTCCTGGTGGGCGGATCAATGGCATTCCCCGCGCGAGGTTTTCAGGATGCACTGCGTAATGGTAAATTTTTATTTTTTCTTGCCGTAAACATTCCTGTAGCGAGCCTTCGTATTGGATAACGTATAAAAAGTTGTTGTCAATGCACCAGCGGCCATACTGGCCTTATGATCCAGGTAGAAAATCTTAAACCCATTCTACTTTTTGGTGTTAATATTTTGGTGTTAGGATTTCCGATGCCCCTTCCTATTCATTCATACCATAATCCTCCCTGTCCTATGTCTGCCACCCTCCAACCCCAGGTCTTTACCTTCCTGAAAGCCCTGGCGGCGCACAACGACCGCGACTGGTTCACCGCCCACAAAGCGGACTACCAGGCGGCCTACGACAATTTTAAGGCTTTTGCCCACGGCCTACAGGACCTCATGACCTCGCACGACGAGTTGGCGCGCATGCAGGTGCACCGCATCTACCGCGATGTGCGCTTCTCGAAGGACAAGACGCCCTACAAATCCAATTTCAGTGGTTTCTTTGAACGGGCTACCAAGTGGCGGCGGGGTGGCTATTATTTCCACATCGCACCCGGCAACACCTTCGTCGGCGGTGGCTTTTGGGACCCCGAGAAGGCCGATCTGCAGCGCATCCGGACAGACCTGGCGGCGGCCCCGGAAACCCTGCGGGCCATTATCGCTGCACCAGATTTTGTAAAAACCTTCGGTCAGCTCCACGGGGAGCAGCTCAAAACGGCTCCCGCCGGCTACCCCAAAGATCATCCCGCCATCGACTTGCTGCGCTACAAGCAGTTTCTGATCAGCCATTCCTTTACCGACCAAGAAGCGTTGTCGCCCGATTTTCCGGCGCAGGCGGCGCAGGTCTTCCAAAAGATGCGCCCCTTCTTCGACTACATGAGCGAAGTACTCACTACCGATGAAAATGGCGTGCCGATTGAGTAGGCCAAATGCACGGGTTGTTTTCACTGCCGCGAGGCGGAACATCGCACCTTAAAAAAAGCGCCTCCCCAAAACCATTGGGAAGGCGCTCAGCAAACAGGAAAACCTGTCTTATTATTTTACAACGCGCTCACCCCCTGTACCAGCAGGGCAATTTCGTTGTTGATCACTTCGATAAAACCACCTTCGATCTGGAAGGTGATCTTCGTGCCAGCCGCCGTACCGCTTTTCTTCTCCTTGGTAGCGGCGTCGAAATAATTGAACCCCCCTTCGGCGGTTACAATCTCGATTTTTCCGTTTTCCAGGGCAGAAACGATCGGTGCGTGGTTGTTCAGCACCTGAAATTCGCCCAGCGTGCCGGGTACTTTCACCGAGGTGATGGCACCTTTGAAAATTTCACGCTCTGGGGTCAATACAGCAATGGTCATATCTGTTCAGTTTAGGCCGCTACTTCAGCCAGCATTTTCTTACCCGATTCGATTACATCCTCAATGTTACCTTTCAAGTTGAAAGCGGCCTCGGGATATTCGTCTACTTCACCATCCATGATCATGTTGAAGCCTTTGATGGTCTCCTCGATGGATACCAACACGCCCTTGAGACCCGTAAACTGCTCGGCTACGTGGAATGGCTGCGACAGGAAGCGCTGTACCCGGCGGGCACGGCTCACGATGAGCTTATCTTCGTCCGACAATTCTTCCATTCCCAGGATGGCAATGATGTCTTGCAATTCGTTGTAGCGCTGCAGGATGTTCATCACGCGCTGGGCGCAGTCGTAGTGCTCATCACCGAGGATGCTCGGGTCGAGGATTCGGCTTGAAGAGTCCAGGGGATCCACCGCGGGGTAGATACCCAGGGAAGCGATCTTCCGGCTCAGTACCGTAGTGGCGTCCAGGTGGGCAAAAGTCGTTGCCGGCGCGGGGTCCGTCAAGTCATCCGCAGGTACGTAAACGGCCTGAACCGAGGTAATGGAACCGCGCTTGGTAGAGGTGATCCGCTCCTGCATCAGTCCCATTTCCGAGGCCAGCGTGGGCTGGTAACCTACGGCTGAAGGCATCCGGCCCAAGAGGGCAGATACTTCAGATCCGGCTTGCGTAAAGCGGAAGATGTTATCGATAAAGAAAAGGATATCGCGACCACCAGTGGGGTCACTCAGGTCCCCGTCGCGGTAGTATTCGGCAATCGTCAGTCCGGAAAGGGCTACGCGGGCGCGAGCTCCCGGAGGCTCGTTCATCTGGCCGAACACGAAGGTCGCTTTGGAAGTTTCCAATGCCTTCATGTCTACGGTGCTCAGGTCCCAACCCCCTTTTTCCATGCTGTGCATGAATTTCTCCCCGTAGTTGATAATCCCGGCTTCCAACATCTCGCGCATGAGGTCATTTCCTTCGCGCGTACGCTCTCCTACCCCGGCAAATACCGAGATACCGTCGTAGCCTTTGGCGATGTTGTTGATCAATTCCTGGATCAATACCGTCTTACCTACCCCGGCACCACCGAACAGCCCAATTTTACCACCCTTGGTGTAGGGGGCGATCAGGTCGATAACTTTGATACCGGTCAAGAGAACTTCTTTTTCCGTTGACAACTCTTCGTACAGGGGTGGCTTGCGGTGGATGGGGGCCGACTGTGCTTTGGAAACGGGTCCAATGCCGTCAATGGCTTCACCTACTACGTTGAACAGGCGGCCTTTGATAACCGTGCCGGTAGGCATCGCAATCGCAGCGCCGGTGTCCACGGCCTGGGCACCGCGGGTCAAGCCGTCGGTAGCGTCCATTGCAATGGTACGTACGCTGTCTTCTCCCAGGTGCTTTTGTACTTCCAGTACCAAAATATCACCGTTGGGACGCTTAATTTCCAAAGCGCTTAAAATTTCGGGTAGCTTGGAACCTTCACCGGAGAAACTTACGTCTACTACCGGGCCGATAACCTGCTTAACTAGACCGATATTTGCCATAATCTGTCGTTCTATAGAATTGTCAACAATAGGTTCTTTAAAATCGGCACAAAAATAGGCTTTTGAATTGATAATCAAAAAACAAGGCCCATTTTCTTACCTGACTATTTACCAAAACACACCGCACTTTCTGCTCCTTTTGATAATAATACCAGGGCAATTGCCCCCTTACAGCTGCATTCGTCGGCCAGGCACCCACCAGAACAAACTTTATTTTTCCAATTTCGGATATCGACGTATTTTCAGCGGTTGCAATAATCGTGTTCTTTTCCTGGTTCCAGAGGGGCACTGCATCAAAAAAAGGTACAAACTTCGGCCCAAAGCCCTAATTTTACCCCATGACCAACCACCAGCCGACACTGCGGGACCTCTGGCCGGCACTCTGCCGCCACTTGCTGCTGGGTACTGACCAGCAAAGTTTGGGGACAACCCTCCGGGCCGACCTCGGGCCCCTGCAGCTCGATTCGGAAGAAGAAGCCCTGGTTCTCCTCGAGGCCCTGGGGCTGGTTCATTTGCTACACAAAGGCGCACGGGTGCTGGAAACTGCGGTTGCGCTGCCCGAATCGGCCATTGAGCAGCCTCGTACACCTTGTTCCTGGCGCAGTGTACAGCACCTTCAGGCTATCCTCAATGACCACCACCGACCGGCTCTGCCGGAATTTTCGCGGCTCCTGCACCAGTACCAAAAAGTACTCCCCCCTACGAGCATACCGCTGCTCCTTGATCGTTGCTTGCTGCAAGCCGACGGCTGGCCCTTGTTGGAACCCATCCTCGGCCCGCGGGGCTACTGGCTACTGCGGCAGCACCCCCGATGGTCGGTCCTCGCCCCAACGCCCGGGCAGGTACGAGGGTGGGCTACTGCCGACGCGGCGGCGCAACCCGCCCTGTTGCGACAATTCCGCCAGTTGGATGCCGCCGCCGCCCGGGAAAGCCTGGTATTGCAATGGCCCTTGCTGCTGCCCAAAGTTCAGGCGCGCCTGCTTCCGGCCCTGGCCACCGGGTTGGCGCCAGCCGACGAAGTTTTTCTGGAAACGGCCCTGCAGCACAGCCGCAAGGAAGTGCGGCTGGTGGCTGCCGGGCTGTTGGCCAGCTTGCCCACGAGCCTGTTGGTGCAACGACTCTGGCAACACGCCCAGGCAGCACTCCACCTGGTCGGGGGGCAATTGGTGATCGAGCTACCCGAACACCTGCCCAAAGCCACCCAGGCCGACGGCATCTATCCCACGGGAAGCAAAGCCCCCGGTGGCCTGAAGCTCAACTGGTTGTGCCAGCTGGTAGCGCGTATACCGTTCTATTTCTGGGAGCGACACTGGCAAAAGACGCCCGCTGAGGTGATTGGCCTGTTCGTGAAAGCGCCCCATACTTTGCCCCTGCTCCAGGCCGTAACAGACAGCCTCAACCGCTTTCCCTATGCCGCTGGCGAAGCAGCGCTGATCAAATGGTGGCTGCTGACCGGCCAGGAAACCTACTGGAACACGCCTGCTGGTCGCCAGCTGCTGGAAAACAGTACGCCCCAGCTGTTCAACCAATGCCTGGTGACCTGGCTCGAACAATTTGGCCCCCTGGTACCCGCCGAGTCGCTGCCCGCTTTCTGGCTGAGCCGGGGCACCCAAACCTGGGAACCCGCCCTGACGAGGATCATTGTCATCGGTTTTCAGGAAATTGCCCAGCAGCGCCAATTGTCGGACTGGAGCCTCGTCCACTACCACCGCCTGCTCGAGGCGGCAGCCTACCAAAGCGATCCCCAACTGCTACCCGCAATCAGAGACGCCTGGTTCCAGGGCACTTCCCGCTTTGGGCGCTGGCACGCCCTCGTGGAAAAGCTCCTCCAAACCTTGCACTTCCGGCAGGAAATGGTGCGGGCACTCCAAGCGCAGGAAGGATGACAAAAATCATCCTTCTCCGCTAACAACATCCGCCGCCGGACACCCATTTCGCCACTAACTTACCGCTTGTTAAACAACCACCATATGACGACGATGAAAAAGATACTCTGTGCCCTCGATTTTTCGCCCGCCTCGGAAAATGCGTTGCGGTACGCTCTGCGGTACGCCGATACCTACGCCGCCGAAGTTCACCTGTTACACGTGTTGGAACCTATTCCTGATGCCGTCATGGAGATTCCGCAAAGCATCCCGATGATCAACCGTAAAGAACTGGAAACCGCCAAAGAGAGGTTACAAAAATTAGCGGAAAACACCCTCACCGAAGTAGCGGCCGAACTCAAACATATTCCGACCCTCACCACCGAAGTATCCCTGGGTCCCGTGGGTTACATCGTCAACGAAATGGCCACCGAAAAAGGAGTCAACCTCATCGTCGTTGGTACCAGCGGTGCCGCCGAAAGGCCCTGGTGGATGTCCAGCGTATCGAGCGAGATCATCGACCACCCCGCCATTCCGGTGCTGGTCGTTCCGCTGGAGGCGACCTATCAACCGCTCGACCGGATCAGTTTCGCCACTGACCTGCGCCAGGCCGATGTACTTCACTTGTTGCGGCTGGTCGAGTTTTTCCGCCCTTTGACCCCCGAGATTCGCTGCCTACACATCACCGAAAGCCCGAAGGCCCATACCGAGATCGAACTGGAAGAACTCATTGCGGTCTTCAGCGAGCAAATCAAAGATATCCCGATGACCTTCCACCAACTCGACGAAGAAGACATCACCGAAGCCCTGGAAGCGTTCAACCTCCTTTTTCACATCGACCTCCAGGTGCTGGTACGACCCCGCCGTAGTTTCTTTCAGAATCTTTTTCACCGCAGCCAAAGCAAGCGCACTGCGGGATATACCCACGTGCCGTTGTTGGTTTGGCCCGGTTAAGTGTTACTGGATCGGCAGGGCTTAGCTTGTTGCAACAGACCCCGCAAAAGATTAGTTTCAACAAATGTTTTTAACAATTTGTTTTTAAAAGTCCATGGGTTTTGTTATTTTTGCTGCATGTACGGTGCACCTGTTGCAGGTACATGCTCACGCAAGTAATTGACCCAAAAAGCATGGAACACGTCGCTTATACCGAAGACAATATCCGTTCACTCGACTGGAAGGAACACATCCGCATGCGACCGGGTATGTACATTGGCAAGCTCGGTGATGGCTCCTCGGCTGATGATGGCATCTACATCCTCCTCAAAGAGGTCATCGACAACTGTATCGACGAATACGTCATGGGCTACGGCAAGACTGTCGACATCACCATCGAAGATGGCAAGGTTAGCATCCGCGACTACGGCCGGGGGATTCCCCTGGGGAAAGTGGTCGATTGTGTTTCTAAAATCAACACCGGTGGCAAATACGACTCCAAAGCCTTCAAGAAGTCGGTCGGTCTCAACGGCGTAGGTACCAAAGCGGTCAACGCCCTGTCGAGTTTTTTCCAGGTGCAGGCCTTCCGCGAAGGCAAATCCAAAATTGCCGAATTCAGCCAGGGCGAACTGGTCAAGGATCACAAAATCAGCAAGTCAACCGACGAATCCGGAACCCTCATTGTTTTTGAACCGGATCCTGCCATTTTCAAAAAATACAAATTCCGTCTCGACTACATCGAGAACCAGTTGTGGAACTATGCCTACCTGAACGCCGGCCTCAAGATCGTCATCAACGGCAAAACGCTGGTGAGCAAGAATGGCTTGCTCGACCTGCTGGAGCGAAAAACCAGTTCGGACACCCTCCGCTACCCCATCATCCACCTCGTGGGTGAAGACATTGAACTTGCGCTGACCCACGGCGGACAGTACGGCGAGGTCTACTACTCCTTCGTCAACGGCCAACACACCACCCAGGGGGGTACCCACCTGAACGCCTACAAAGAGGCCATCGTGGAGACCATGCAAAAGTTCTACAACAAAAGCTACGACCGCCGCGATATCCTCGGTTCCATCATTACCGCCATCAGCATCAAGGTGGAAGAACCGATCTTTGAATCGCAGACTAAAACCAAACTCGGATCCACGGACATGGGCCCCAAGGGACCAAGCATCCGGACCTTCCTCAAGAATTTCCTGACGGAAAAACTCGATAACTTTCTCCACCGCAACCCCGAGATCGCAAAATCGCTGGAAAAGCGCATCCTCCAGTCGAAGCGGGAACGCGAGGAGATTGCCGGTATCAAGAAGCTGGCCAACCAACGAGCCAAAAAAGCCAACCTCCACAACAAGAAACTCCGCGATTGCCGGATTCACTTTAGCGATGGTACCCGCAAAGTACCCGAAGAACTGCGCCTATCGTCTACCGTTTTTATCACCGAGGGCGATTCGGCCAGTGGCTCTATCACCAAGGCCCGTGACGTACAAACCCAGGCGGTCTTCAGTCTGCGTGGAAAACCGCTCAATACCTTCAACCTGACGAAAAAGGTCGTCTACGAGAACGAAGAATTCAACCTCCTGCAGCACGCCCTCAATATCGAAGACGGCATGGACGAACTGCGTTACAACCGCGTGGTCATTGCTACCGACGCCGACGTCGACGGCATGCACATCCGCCTGCTCCTGCTGACTTTCTTCCTCCAGTTCTTCCCCGACCTCGTACGCCAGGGCCACCTCTACATCCTGGACACGCCGTTGTTCCGCGTTCGCGACAAGCAGAAGACGTTTTACTGCTACAGCGAAGTCGAAAAACAGGAGGCCATTGAAAAGCTGCGCGGCAAACCCGAAATCACCCGCTTTAAGGGGCTGGGAGAGATTTCACCCGGCGAATTCAAAGACTTCATCAACGAAAATATCCGCCTCGACCCCGTGGTCATCGCCGAAAACACCGATCTCGACCAGGTCTTGTCCTACTACATGGGTAAAAACACCCCCGACCGCCAGGAATTCATCATTGATAACCTGCGGGTAGAAAAGGATGACCTGGTTGAAGCAGAACTGGCGGCAACCGTGGTGCCAGCTGAAGCCGAAGCCGAAGTGATGGTATAACTTGGCTTATGGACGTGTCACAAATAACAAAAGCCCCTCCGAAAACGGAGGGGCTTTTGTTATTGATGCATAAAGGCAAGCTATTGCTAGCGCATGCGGAAATTGGTAGAGCCCAACAAACCGGTGTCGGTGAATACGCTCACCCGGTAGTAACCAGCATCCATTTTGTTTTCCAGTTCGTGGTTGAACGAGATGCGCTGGCTTTCGCCCACGTTTTCGTCCCGTGCTTCTACGGCCATGATATCCTGCGTTTGGCCATTTACGGTTACACTGGTGCGAACGTAGTCTGTCCGTGGGATAGGCGTACCTTTTTCATCGGTGATCACCAAATAGATAGGGCGAACGCCATGAAACTCAGCGGGTACATTAGCCACGTCGAAACTGATGGCTAAGCGACGGGCGCGGCTGGCATTGGTGGTAGGGTTACCACGCTTCACTTCAGGCGTAACCTGAAAGGCCGTGGCCCGGAAATTTTCGTACGTCAGTTGGCGAATCTGGCCTTCCATGTTCGTGGCCATTTCCTTCATCTGTTGGTTCTCGGTCTTTGATTCGGCGAGGTTAATCTCGAGTACGCCCATTTGCTGGCGCAGGTCGGCATTCTGGTCTTCCAGGGCAGAGATCGAATTCGACAACTCGGAGCGAGCCGCCGTCAGGGCTGCGATCTGAGCCCGCAGGTCATTGATTTCGGCCGCAGCACCTTTCTTAGCACGGCTCAGGGCCGACTGTGCGTTGGTCAGTTCTTCGCGGGTTCCGGCCAGTTGGCCATTCAATTCTACATTCTCGGAGGCGAGTACATCGTATTCGCCAGCCAGGCTGTCGACTTCACGGGCCAGGTCATCGCGCAAAGCGGTCATCGCTTCCATGGCTTCTTGTACCTCCGTGTTGTCTTCCTGCAAGTTGGTTGCCTGGGTGTTCTTGTTGAACCCCCAAATGAGCGAGCCGATCAGGGCCAAGGCCAAAATGACGACCGCTGCAGTTAATCCGTTTTTTGAATTTGTTGTTGAACTCATAATTGTGTAGGCAGTTTGAAGATGAGGCTTTTTGCCGAAGCACTTGTCCTCTGGTCCCCCCCCTCAGGCGTAATATTATACGTTAGACCCTAAGGTTGTTTTAAAAGAGTGTTAATGAAGTATTCTTACACAACAAAACGACGTGACACCACGGGAATTGTGTAGCAATGGATAATTTTTTCGGATTTCCAATCGCCGGAACCTGCCTGGTTGCCGGCTTACTTATCCATCAATTGCGTCTTTTCCAACAATTGGCGTCGCCCGGGGCCGATAGATACCATGGTAACGGGTACATCCAGGCGGTTTTCTAACTCGACAATGAATTCCTGCGCCGTGGCAGGTAGCATACCATAAGTAGCTACGCGCTCCAGATCCGTTTGCCAACCGGCAAAGGATTCGTAATGGGGCTGACAGGATTCGTCGCACAAGTCGTAGGGTAGCCGTTGGGTCAATTCGCCGTCCTGTTCGTAGGCCGTGGCCATTTTAATTTCCTCCAGCTTATTGAGCACATCAATTTTGGTGACGACCAGCTGGGTGACGCCATTCAACATAATGGTGTAGCGCAACTGCGGCAGGTCGATCCAGCCACAACGGCGGGGCCGGCCGGTGGTCGCGCCAAATTCTGCACCTTCCTGGCGCAGGAACTCGCCCATATCATCAAATAATTCCGTGGGGAAAGGGCCTGAACCTACCCGGGTACAATACGCCTTGGTGATGCCGATAACTTCCCCTATTTTCTGGGGGCTCACTCCTAAACCGGTGCAAACACCCGCCGTGATGGTATTCGACGACGTCACAAATGGATAAGTCCCGTAGTCAATGTCGAGCATGGAGCCCTGCGCCCCTTCGGCCAGTACGCGCTTGCCATTGCGAAGCGCCTGGTTGATATAATACTCCCCGTCGACCAGGTGGAGCTGGCGTAGTTTCTCGGCAGCCACCAACCACTTGGCTTCTTCTCCCTCGAGGTCAAAGTCGACTGCCGGGTAAATTTGCAGTAATTCCAGGTGCTTGGCTTTGAGATTATCATAGCGTTGCCGAAAATCGGCCGCCTCCAGATCGCCAACCCGCAGGCCGTTCCGACCGGTCTTGTCCATATAAGTCGGGCCAATACCCTTCAGGGTAGAGCCTATTTTCTCCTTGCCTTTGGCGTTTTCACTGGCTTTGTCCAGGTAGCGGTGCGTAGGCAGGATGAGGTGTGCCTTACGTGCAACCAGCAGGCGGTCGGCATAATCGACCCCTACGGCCGTCAGCTCTTCGAGCTCGCGGGCCAGGGTTACGGGGTCAATGACCACCCCATTGCCGATAAGATTCAGTTGTGCTTCGCGAAAAATACCCGAAGGAACCGTATGCAAAACATGCTTTTTGCCCTCAAAAACCAGGGTGTGTCCCGCGTTGGGGCCACCTTGAAAACGGGCAATGATATCGTAACGAGGAGCCAGATAATCAACAATTTTCCCTTTTCCTTCGTCGCCCCACTGCAGGCCTAAAAGTACATCTACCGTCATGCGGAAGTGAATATTTAAAGACAGAAGCAAAAAGATCAACCTGGATCTTCCTGTTTTTTTGTCTTGTTGATCAATAAAAGACCAGCTTTTACCGAATCAGTTAAATGAAACAACGGCTGGAGCTTGGTGATTTCCAGCAATTGTATGATTTTTTTGGAAGCATTGGCAATGACTACCATTCCTTCCCGATCCTGACACCGGGCCTGGAGGGAGATCAAAAAATTAAGACCAACGCTATTGGTGTAGAGCATGCCGTCTAAATCCACGACAAATTTAGTAAACCCTGCATCAATGGCATCTTGTGCTACCGTAAGAATTTCACGATTCTTGTACTCGCTCAACAGGTTATCCACCCGTAGCACATTTATCTTGTTTGATTGAATCAGTTGAAAGGCCTTATCGTCCATGCCGCAAAATTAGCGAACTTCTTCCACTTCTACGACGCTTGGGTTATCCTGTCTGGTCTTTTCACAGGCACCCTGGCACTGGCCGTATAAATTTAGGGAGTGATGGGTAATATTAAAATGGAGCAATTCCCCCATCATGCTCTTGATCTGTTGGATGCGAGGATCGCAAAATTCCAGCACTTTGCTACAATCTACACAAATGATGTGGTCGTGCTGTTTGTAGCCGTAAGATTTTTCGTACTGGGCCAAATTTTTTCCAAACTGGTGTTTGGTCACCAGGTCACAGTTGACCAACAACTCCAGGGTATTGTACACCGTGGCCCGGCTCACCCGGTAGTTTTGGGTCTTCATGTGAATATAGAGCGCTTCGGCATCAAAGTGATCAGTCCGTTTGTAAATTTCCTCCAAAATAGCATAGCGCTCCGGTGTCTTCCGCAGCCCGTGCTTCTCCAGGTAGGAAGAGAAAATATTTTTCACGGCGGTAATAATCTCTATTTTATCGTTTTCCTTTGTCATAATCTTACTTTACTCTATTCTGGTAACAGTTGAAATGTTCGACAAGTTCTTCAACGCTCGGCTAGCCTGGTTCAACTGGTCGGTATTGGAGACGACGAGGCTGAGATCGGCTTCAAAAAAACCTTCGGTACCCGCGATATTGAGGGAGCGGATATTCAATCCCATGAGGGAAAGTTGGTGGGTGAGTCGTTCAATTACCCCGGGGCCATCATCAATGCCTGTAATTTTCAACCGCGTGACAAAATTGGTCTGCGTAACCGTGCTCGACCAGTCGGCTTTCATAATGCGGTAACCGTAATTGACCATGAGGTTAGCGGCATTGGGGCAGTTGATGCGGTGAATTTTAAGGCCAGCATTAGCGGTGAGGTAGGCGAAGATGTTGTCGCCCAACACGGGGTTACAGCAGGTAGCCAGCGCATAATCATACTGCTCTCCGGGCTCTCCGTTGATCATCAGGCGGGGTACCGGGGGCAAGGCGCGCGGCCGCCTGACGGGTTCTTCCTTTTTAGTTTCTACGGGCTTCAGCGTTTCAATGAGCTTCAGGCGGCCGTGTTCGACGTGAAATTTTTTAAATATCTCGGGAATCGTGAGGGTATTCATGGCAATAGCGAAGTACAGATCCACGTGGCTGTTCAAGCGGTAGTGCCGCACCAGCAACTCGATGGCTTCCTCGTAGGCTTGCAGGCGCAGGTTTTTAAATTTCCGGCCCAGTGCTTCTTTTCCCAGTTCCCCTTTGTGGCGCCGCTCTTCCTTCATGGCCGAGCGGATCTTGGCCTTCGCTTTACCCGTGGTCACCAGCTTGAGCCAGTCTTCCGAGGGCTTCTGGCTGTTGTTGGTGATGATCTCTACCCGGTCGCCGTTCTTCAGCATCCGGCCCATCGGTACGATCTGGTTATCGATTTTGATGGCCGTGCAGTGGTAGCCTACATCCGAGTGGATACTGAAAGCAAAATCCAGCGCCGTCGCTCCTTTTGGCAAGACGCGCAAGTCTCCTTTGGGGGTGTAGATATACACCTCTTCGTTGAAAAGGCTGTTGGCTTTGAAACTGTCCAAAAACTCTACGGGGCTTCCTTCAGGGTCTTCGAGTATTTCACGCACGCTGTCCAGCCACCGTTCGAAAACATCGTCGGCATTGTTGACGCCCTTGTATTTCCAGTGCGCCGCAAAACCCCGTTCCGCAATTTCGTCCATGCGCTCGGTACGGATCTGTACTTCCACGAACCGCCCCTGCGACCCTACCACGGTGGTGTGTAACGATTCGTAGCCGTTGGCTTTGGGGGTGGTGATCCAATCTTTCAGTCGTTCCGTAATGGGGCGATGCACATCGGTAACAATACTGTAGGCCTGCCAGCAAAAAAGTTTTTCCTTCTTGGGTGGCACATTCAAAATGATCCGAACCGCAAAGAGGTCATAAATTTCATCAAAAGAGACCGACTTGTTTTTGAGTTTGTTCCAGATGGAATAAATGGACTTGGCCCGCCCAAAAATCCGGTATTTCACATCCATCTCATCCAGTTGCTTCTTGAGTGGCGCAATAAAAGACTGGATATAATCTTCGCGGCTGCGTTTGGTTTCCTGCAGTTTTTTGGCAATCGCCTGGTAGTCTTCCGGATCGGTAATCTTCATACACAGATCCAGAAACTCCGTACGGAAAGCGTACAGGCCGAGCCGGTGGGCCAGCGGGGCGTAAATGTAACTCGTCTCGGCGGCAATTTTAAGTTGCTTGTGCGGCGGCATGGAGCCCAGCGTCCGCATATTGTGCAGGCGATCGGCCATCTTGATGAGCACAATCCGCACGTCTTCCACCAGTGTACTGAGGACTTTTTTGAAATTTTCGGCCTGCGGGCTCTCGGAGTTGTAGGCACCGTCCAATTTGGTCAGCCCATCCACCATTTTGGCGATCTGCACCCCAAACTGCTTTTGGATATCCGTCAGGGTAATATCCGTATCTTCTACGACATCGTGCAGCAAGGCCGCTACGATGGCCGTAGGGCCCAGGCCTATTTCTTCGGCGCAAATGCGTGCTACGGCAATGGGGTGCAGGATGTAAGGTTCTCCCGACTTCCGCCGCTGTGAAGCATGAGCCTCCACTGCCAATTCGTACGCCCGGCGGATGTTTTTCTGATCGGTCTCGTCCATCTCAGACTTGATCGAACGCAGCAACTGCCGGTAGGCGCTCTGAATCAGCTTTTTTTCACCATCCTCTACGTGGGTTATTTCCGTTATCATGTTTAGCTGTCCCGCTATATTTTCAATAAACTACAATGGGTTAGGCAGTAGCCCAACCCATTATAACAAATATAACAAAGGAAAAGATTAACCGCACTTTTTTTACTTAAGTATTACTCTCCGCGGTCATATTTTGTTTTAAACTTACGGTACAGCGCTGCCTGTTTGTTGTCGAGGTCAATCTGCCGTCCGGCGATGAAGGCTACCTCTACCGTACTGGTGCGCATGTCCAGGGCATCACCCGAAGTGATGAGGAGAGAAGCATCTTTACCCGTCTCCAGGGATCCCAACCGATCAGCTACCCCCAGGATTCGGGCGGCATCCAGGGTAATGGCCTGCACGGCGCGTTCGTAAGGCAAGCCGTAGGCCACGGCTGTACCCGCCTGAAAAGGCAGGTTGCGCTGCTCCCAGTACCCCTCGTGGCTCAGACAAAATTGCACCCCTGCGGCCGCCAGTTGGGCCGGTGTTTTGTAGGGTTGGTCTACGTCGCTGTCCAGGGTAGCCGGCAAGGCATGCGTGGAGCCCAGGATTACCGGCACGTTAGCCGTTTTCAACAAATCGGTGATCAGGTAGCTTTCGCCAGCACCAACCAGGACCAGCTGCAACCCGAATTGTTGGCCCAACAGGATGGCCTGCTCCATGTCTTTTGCCAGGTCAGCGTGGACGAACAGGCGCTGCTGACCACTGAAGAGGCCACAGGTAGCTGCCAGGCGGAGGTTGTGCTCCTTGCGGTTGGTAGTTGCGCAGTAGGCCCGACTCTGTTCCAGAAAATCCGCAATTTCCCGCACCTGGGCATCGTAGCTTTCGTTTTTAGTCCATTCTCCCTGGCGCCAGTTATAGGAGCGGCGGCGCGGCCATTCCAGGTGCAAACCGTCGTCGGCAAGCACGGCAGCGTCTTCCCAATTCCAGGCATCCAGTTGCACGATACTCGAAGAACCCGACAAGCGGCCACCCTGGGGGGTCGTCTGGGCGTAAAGGACGCCGCGCGAACGCACCGTAGGCGTCACCTGGGAGTCCGTATTGTAAGCGATCAACGCCCGGGTATTGGGGTTAAAATCACCCGTTTCGGCTTCGTCGTGGGTCGCATTTACGGCACCAATTTCTACGAGGCCCAACTGAGTATTGGCAGCAATGAAGCCCGGGTAAATGTGCTTACCGGTAGCATCTATTTTGGTGAAACCACTCAGGTCGATTTTGGCCGAAGCCTGGTCAACCCGGGTAATTTTCCCCGCCTCTAAGGTGATCAGCGCATTTTCAACAACTTGTCCGTTGCCCAGGTGCGCCGTGCCACCCACGATCGCAATCGGCCCCGCCTGGGCCGCCGCCGGCACGGGGCTCTGGGCCGCCAGCGTCCAACTCGTGAGCGCCATAATGGCAATGAAGATTATCTTTTGCATGTTTTTTTATATTGTAAAACCCCACCGGGTTCTTTTTGAATATTAATTTTCAACTTCCCACTTCCCACTTCCGATTTCCGATTTCAGATCCCCCCTTACCCTTCATCATCCTCCGTATCGCAATGGTACTGCCGCTTACCCCGACCACCGCTGGCCTGCGTTTTTGCACCACCGTCCTTGGCTTGCAACATCTTCTGGATCAGTGCATGGCGTTCGGCCTGCAAGCTTTGCTGGAGCACTTTGTCGGCTTCGATATCAAAGAATTTGATACCATCGACGTAGGTCTGTTGCGCCCGGGCGTAAACGGACAAGGGATTATCGGTCCACAGTACGATATCGGCATCTTTACCCACTTTGAGGCTACCAACGCGGTCGTCGACATGGAGCAATTTAGCCGGGTTGAGTGTGACAAACTTGAGTGCCTCCACTTCGGATACCCCGCCGAACAAGACGGCTTTGCCTGCCTCCTGGTTCAGGCGTCGGGCCATTTCGGCGTCGTCCGAATTGAAAGCGACGGTTACCCCTTGTTCGTGCATGAGTGCACCGTTGTAGGGAATAGCTTCCACCACCTCGTACTTGTAGGCCCACCAGTCGGAGAACGAAGAAGCGCCAACGCCGTGTTTGGCCATTTTATCGGCCACTTTGTAACCTTCCAGGATGTGGGTAAAGGTATTGACCCGGAAACCAAAGCGGTCGGCGACCTTCATCAGCATGTTGATTTCTCCCTGTTGGTAAGAGTGACAGGTAATAAATCGCTTGCCTTCCAAAATTTCCAGGAGTGTTTCCAGGTCCAGATCGCGCCGCACCGTTGCGCCCCGCTTAAGGGCCTCGCCGTACTGGCGGGCTTCGGTGAAATAGTTTTCAAAAACCTGCTCTACCCCCATCCGGGTTTGTGGATAGCGGCTACCGGCATTGCTGCGGTTCGACTGCTTCACGTTCTCACCCAAGGCAAACTTGATGAAACCGGGCGCACCGGCAAATTTCATCTGCTCGGGGCTGGATCCCCAGCGCAGCTTGATCAGCGCACTCTGCCCACCAATCGGATTAGCAGAACCATGCAGAAGCTGGGAAGTGGTAACACCACCAGCCAACTGGCGGTAAATATCAACGTCCGTCGCATCGACAACGTCGCCAATGCGTACTTCCGCGGTACTTTCCTGGGAGCCTTCGTTGACCCCCCGGCTGATGGCAATATGGCTGTGCTCGTCAATGATACCCGGGGTGACGTGCATGCCCGTGCCATCAACTTCAACCGCCCCACGCGGCCCGCGGATACTACCGCCAACCTGTGCAATTTTGCCGTTTTGCAGCATAATATCCCCCTTGGGTAGGATGCCTTCGGCTTCGTTTGTCCAGAGGGTTGCATTGCGAATGATTACTGTTTCGGCCTGGGGGCGTTCGGTCCAGCCGAATGCACCATAAGGGTAGGTCATTTGGCTGACCATCGCTGCTTTTTCGGGTTCGGCAGGTGTTTCAGCAGGCTTTTCTTCGGCCACTACTGCGCCGAGGTATTCCGCTTGCCAATCGATCCAATTGCCCGTGGCATCCTGGCCACGCCCGCCCAGATTCTGCCCCTGGCGAAGGCCCGATAAGCGCACGAGATCTCCGCCTTTGTCTGCCGGGAAGGACATGCTGATCAGGCCGTCCTGGTAGCTGTATTTTACCTCGAGGTTGGTGTCTTCATCGATATTGATCTTCCCGCCTTTATCGTTGATGACCAGGTTGTAGGCCCGTGCGCCGGCCAGCAGGTTGTAGCGGCCTTGCAGTTCGGCATCGGGGATGGCTTCAATAATATAGGGCTTGCCTTGCACCCAGTTGTGGTGAATTTTAGTGTCTTTGGCAAACAGCGGTTGGGAAGTAACCATGAAGTTGGCCCACTTGCCAGCTTCCAGGGTACCTGCGTCCTTGGCAATGCCCAGGATGCCAGCGGGGGTCTCGGTGAAAGCCCGCAGGGCATCCGTTTCACTGAGCCCATTGGCAATGGCCTGGTTGAGCGCCGTAAAAAAGTCTTTCGGCTTACTGAAGCCATCGGTGGTAAGGGCGAAGGGAATATTCGCTTTAGCGACCTGGCCGGCATTGGCGGGAGCCATTTCCCAGTGCCGCAATTGGTCGATCGTAAGTTGATTGGCATCATACGGATCACTCACATCATAAGCCTCGGGGAATACCAGGGGCAAGATGAAGGTGGACCCCATGCTTTTGAGGTCGCCCAGCCGCTGGTATTCGTCACCACTCCCTTTGATGATGTACCGCTGGCCAAATTCCTGGGCGATCTTACCAGCCCGCAGGGCTTCCTGCCAGTTGCCCACGGCAAATATTTGGGGCAATGCCTGCACCTGGTTCCAGGCGGCGAGCGAAAAGTTGGTCTCTTCCTGCTGGTTTTTGTACCAGTTGCCGTCCAGGTAGGTTTGGCGCAGCAGCGCGATAATGCCCATGAGGGAATTGGGGTAAGCCTGGGTAGAAATACCTTTCTGAAACGACAGGTAATGAGCGCCCTGTTCCTTGACGATAAGCTCATTGGCGCGGTCTCCACCGAGGGTAACAACGGTTGAGGTACCTCGGCTAATGCCATCTTGCTGGTGGGCAGAAATAATTCCAATGCCCATGGCCCGTAAATTTTCAGCTGCCTTTGCGTCGGGTTCGAAATGCTCGTGGGCCCGAAACTCGGGTTTGAGGGCCTCATTCCAGCCGTAAGCCCCTTCTTTGTTGCTGATCATTTGTGGTTGCTCGCGCGACCGCTCCCCCGCCGGGGTAGCTTTGGGCAACCCGTACGCTGCGTACAGATCGATCATTGATGGATAAACGTACTTGCCCGTTGCGTCGATCTCGACGGCGCCGGTGGGTACCGCTCCACCTGCAGTGAGGCTCACAACACGGCCCGCCTTGATGACCAGGGTTGCATTGGCCAACTCTTCACCTGCCCGTGGTATCACCGTAGCGTGGGTAATGGCATACCATCCATCGCGCTGGTCTTTCACGCCGTTGTAGGGAAAGGTTGCTTGCGCCCACGTGGTGAGGGCAAACAACATCATCGCCGCCAGCAGCAGCATACTCCGTTTTTTCATACTAGCTATTTTTTAATTGATCAAGCTCTGGGCTGTGAAAGTAAGTAAGGTTTGGAAAACACGCCTACCTTTATTGCAACTTTACCAAATAATAAGCAGGTTTTAAACACCCTGCCTTGGTTTTGGTTCTTTGTTTTCTTGCTAAAATAGATTTCTATTCGGAGAATGCATGAAAGCTGGTTACGCCTGCTGGTTAAGGGCTGCTACCAGGGCCGTTACGCGTTGCATATCCAGTTCGTTGGCCCAGTGCCCCTGGTATTTCAGATCGGAACCTACGATAAATCCATCGGCAACAGACCGGTAAGCAGCAACATTACCAGCCGTAATGCCGGAGCCCACCAGCAGCGGCAGGCCGGGGCAGGCGGCACGTACGGCTTGTAGATCGGCCATTTGAGCCGGTGCTCCCGTAGCCGTCCCCGTCACAATGAGTCCGTCGGTGCGAAAAAAAGCGGCCGCTTTGGCTGTTTCAGCCAGGTCAAC
Organism: Bacteroidota bacterium; assembly: GCA_003045895.1. Classification (GTDB taxonomy): domain Bacteria; phylum Bacteroidota; class Bacteroidia; order Chitinophagales; family Saprospiraceae; genus Lewinella. The sequence goes on along the minus strand of PZPC01000003.1, from coordinate 26,108 downwards.
ATCAGCAGTGACGCTGTGGGCGCTGTGCTTTTTCTTGATATCGGTATAGATGGCGATGTGGTCTGCACCAATGGCCCGGCGATAGCGCAGTAGTGCCCCGGCATCGCTGTTGATCCACCCTTCGTCGGCCACGTGCCCGAAGACGAACCCTTCGGCGCGGATAAACTGGAGGTCGGCGGCCAACGCAATAGCCAGCGCGGCCTGGTTGGCACCCGCCAGCACCTGCATACCACAGGGCAAATCGGCAGCTACCCGCCGCACACAACGGGCTGCCACCGTCATAGCAGCCACAATTTCCGGCCCCACCGTTCGTGCCAGATAAGGGGTATCGTGCATGTTCTCCAGCAAGAGGGCGTCCACGCCCGCAGCACGCAGGAGGATAGCCTCTTCTTCCACTTGCCGGAGCACCGCTGGCCAGTCGTTGCCGTAGGCCGGGGTGCCCGGCAATGCCGGTAAGTGGATCATGGCAATGAGCGGCTGCCGGTGGCCGAAGGTTTCGCGGAGGGAGAATGGCATAGCCTGGTGGTTTGAGGTAAAGATCGGAATTTGGTTTGATTTTTTACGACATTCCCCCCAGCGCCCAACACTATGGGTATTCTTGCTGTTAACGTTAAATATTCTTCAACCTTTAAATAATAGCTCAATGAAATTTACGCGAAAAGCAACCGCAGCATGGACGGGGTCCGGAAAAGATGGAAAAGGAACGTTAACCACCCAAAGCACCGTGCTTGACGCTGCCCAATATTCCTTTAAAACGCGTTTTGAAGAAGGTGTTGGTACCAACCCGGAAGAACTCGTTGCCGCCGCTCACGCTGGCTGTTTCACGATGCAATTGAGTTTTCTGCTGGGTGCCGAGGGCTTTACCCCCGGCGTCCTGAATACGGATGCCAAGCTTACTTTTGAGGATGGCGCCATCACCAATATCCACCTGGAGTTGACAGGTGAAGTGGACGGGATTACGGCCGAAAAATTTGCCGAAATTGCCACCAATGCCAAGGAAATTTGCCCCATTTCCAAGCTATTAAACACCCATATTACCTTGTCGGCGACGCTAACTGCCTAGTCGCTCTTCCACTTAAAACCGCCCTGCGGCTACATCGTGTAAAAAACTGATGACGCCAGGGAAATAGTGCTCCGGGTCATCGTACTGGCTACAATGACTCCCATTGGGGCAAAGCAGAAAACGGCCGTGCTGAACTTCGCCCGCCATCCATTCCATGTGTTTGGGATCCATGGTATCGTGGGTGGCACCGATTACGAGGGTCGGCACGGCAATTTCTTTGAGCCGGTCTTTCACGTCCCAATCAGCCAACAAGCCACGAATACCAAACTCGCTAGGGCCCTGCATAGGTACGTAAACCGCCGGATTCATGTGGGCAAACAGGCGATTGATGGGGTCGGGCCAGTCGGCTACCGGCATCCGGATCACGTGTTCCGTGTAGTGGTGGTTGAGCAGGATATCCATGTAGCGCGGATTCCCAAAATCTTCGGCTGCTTCGAAGGCCTTGATTTCGGCAAACAGGGCGGAATCCATCGCTGGCCCCAGTACTTCCATCGCGTAGGCACCGTATTCCGGGCCACTGGCCATCATGTTGGAAATGATGAGCCCTTTAAGGTTTTCCTGGTACTTGAGGGCATATTCCATTGCGAGAATCCCTCCCCAGGACTGGCCCATGAGGAAGAAATTGGTGCTGTCGAGTCCGAGGGCCTGCCGTACTTGTTCGACTTCCTCCACAAAGCGTTCGGTGCGCCAGAGGGTGCTATCCTCGGGTTGGTCGGAGTAGTAGGAGCCCAACTGGTCGTAGTAATAATATTCAATCCCTGCGCCGGGGAAATAGCTGTCACAGGCCAACCACTCCTCGTGGGTGCCGCCCGGGCCGCCGTGGAGCAGCAAGACCTTGATTTTGGGATTATTGCCCGTGCGTTTGGTCCAAACTTTAAAGGTACCACTCGGGGTGGTGATGGGGATCAGTCGGATCCCGCCTGCCAGGACATCATTGCGCCCGGTATTGTCAAAATATTCCTTCAGGGTAGGAAGGGCATCGGCTGTCGGAGCAGCAGGTGGAGTGGAGGTACAGGCGGTGGCCAGTAGGTACAATCCGCCGAGGAGTAAGGCTAATTTTTTCATACTGCGGTTACTATTGTTTCCTGGTGTAAACTTCGATAACAAAGGCGTGGTCATCTTTTTCACTTGCCGGATGGGCTTCGCTACTGCTGAGTTCCCAGGTGGCGGGATCGAGTTCGGGAAAAAAAACAGAACCCGCTGGTTCGGCCAGCACCCGGGTGAGGTATATTTTATCGCAATAGGCCATGCTCTCCCGGTAAATTTCTCCACCGCCCACGATAAAAGCCTCGGTTTCGTCATTGTCATAGGCAATGGTGAGCGCCTCCTCCACGGAATGGGCTACCAAAATACCCGTGCCGGCGTAGAGCAGGTCGCGGGTGATCACAATATTGGTGCGTTTGGGTAAAGGCCGGTCAATACTATCGAAAGTCTTCCGGCCCATGATCACGTGGTGATCCAGGGTAACCCGCTTGAAGTACTTCATGTCGGTTGACAAATGCCACGGAAGACCCGCTCCATCCCCGATGACATGGTTACTGGCTGCGGCTACGATAGCGGATACGATCATTCCTGCTTGATTTAAGTGCTTGCTTCGTAATTTAACGAAAATAAAGGTATGAATTACTTAGCTAATTTACCGATCAGGTCGGCTGCTTTCATGCGTTCTTCCATCCACAGGCGATTTTCGGCGACTTCTCCTTTGAGGTAGCGCTCGATCATCAGGCTCACGATGGGAGCGGCGTACGTCCCACCAAAGCCACTGTTCTCGACGTATACCGCAATCGCAATTTGGGGATTGTCCTTCGGCGCAAAAGCAAAAAATATCGAGTGGTCTTTACCGCCGCGCTGGGTGTTCTCGGCGGTACCCGTTTTCCCACAAATGGGAATATCGGCGATGTAAGCGCCCCGGCCAGTACCGGCCTGCACCACCATCTCCATGCCATCGATGACGGGCTGAAAGTGCTGCTGGTCAATACCTGTGTTCCGTCGTTTCAAAGAAAGGGGTGAGGGGATTTTTTTTCCATTCTGGTCGCGCATTTGACGGATCAGGTGGGGAGTAATGAAATAGCCCCTATTGGCGATAGCAGCCGCCATATTCGCCAGTTGCAGGTTGGTTGCCAACAATTCGCCCTGGCCAATACCCAGCGAGCGAACCCAAATGGACTTCCAGCCCGTTTCGTTGGCGTAGACCTTGTCATAATAAGCAGCCGTAGGGACATTGCCTGGTGCTTCGCCGGGGAAGTCCAGGCCCAACTGGCTGCCCATTCCGAAATTCCGGAGGTAGGCATCGAACTCGTCGAGCCCCTTCCGGGGCGTGCTTTCTTCTTGGTAGTGGTCAATAATTTCGCGAAAAACCGTCACAAAATAAGCGTTGCAAGAGTGCTGAATGGCCTGTGACACACTGCCACAATGAGCGTGGTTGTGGCAGCCGGTCAGGCGCATACCATTGAGGTAATAGGCGCCCTGGCAGCTGATGCCGCGGTCGGGAGACAATACTCCCAGTTGCATACCAATGAGCGCAACGATGGGTTTGAAAAGCGATCCCGGCGGATACTGGGCTTGAATACCCCGGTTAAAAAAGGGTTCCAGGGTGTCGTTGAGCAGCTCGGTGTAGTGTTGGCCGCGGCCGGTACCAATCGCCAACCGGCCGGGGTCGTAGGTCGGCGTACTCACCATGGCCAAAATTTCGCCCGTAGCTGGTTCAATAGCGATAATCCCCCCAATTTTGTTCTGCATCAATTCCTCGCCATAACGTTGCAGGTCGAGGTCGATGGTGGAAAAAAGATCGTAGCCCGAGATGGGGGTCACATCGAGCTGGCCATCGTTTACACTGCCGATTACCCGGCCGAGAATGTCTTTTTCTACCCGCCGGATACCTTTAACGCCGCGGAGGTAGTATTCGTACTGGCGTTCGAGCCCGGTAATCCCCATGTAATCACCTGCGAGGTAGGTAGCTGTCGAATCCTTCAGCATGTCCGGATTGATCTCTCCGATGTAGCCCAGCAGGTGGGCTGCATTGTGGTGCGGGTAGGCGCGGGCGTTGCGTTCCTGAATGAAAAACCCGGGAAACTGGTAGAGGCTTTCCTGAAAAGCGGCGTACTGTTCCAGGGTAATACGGGTAAGGAAAGGCTCTGCTTTGGCTTTGGAGTAACGGGGGTCGCGCCAGTTTTTATCGAGGGCTGCTATGAAATAATCCTTGGTGACCCCCAGCAGCCGGCAAAATTTCAGGGTATCAAACTGGGCAGCGGTAGGTTCAAACTGGTTGTAGACGAACAGCAAATCGTAAATGGGGGTATTAACCACCAGCAACTTGTCGTTGCGATCGAAAATCAGGCCGCGGGAAGGATATTCGAGCTGTTTGCTGGATCCCGCCGCTTCGGCCCGCGTACGAAAAGAAGCATTGACCACTTGTAAATTGAGCAACTGCCCCAGCAACACCAACGTTGCCAGCACGAAAAAACCCTGAATAACAGGACCCCGATTTTTGTTGTTATCAACTGCCACAGTTCTGTTAATTTGATACCCGGTTACTTTTTTCGGAGGGTCTTAGATTTTGGGATTGGTGATGTAAACACTGGTCAGCAAAAAGAACATCGACCCTAACCAACTGAACAACACTTTTAGTAAGATAGATTTAATGTACACAAAAGTAAAGGCTTCGAGTGAAAAATAAAAAAACAAGTGCAACAACATCATGATGGCAGCGTACTGAAAAAACCAGGTGTGCCCCAACGAATCCTTGGTGGGCGTATCCTTGATATTGTAACCTTCGCGAGGGGTGAGTATCCGCAGGACAATATCCCGTATGAAAGCCGTAAAGACCAGGGCGCCGGCATTCATGCCCGGAGAATCGTAGAGCCAGTCGACGGCGAAACCCAGGAAGAAGCCCAATAACACGACCACTCCCCGTGGCGTATTGAACGGTAACAAGAGAATAAACAAGGGATAGAGCTGAACCTGCAGGTAGACCTCGCCGCCCCAACCCCAGTAGATCTGCTTCAGCAGAAACACCTGTAGTGCCCACAACAGAACAAAGCGAATAATACTATTGGTAAGGGCTTTGTCCATTATTGCGGTTGCTTATCAAGTTGCTCCAAATCTTCCTTTAGCAGGTCCCGGACGATGTAGGCATGGTTGACATTAAAAAAATCGTTAAACAGCTTCACTTTGATATTATAGGTATTTTCTCCGCTGATCGGTTGTATTTCATGGACCGTACCGATGGCTATACCCGTAGGAAAAATATTGGAGTAACCTGTTGTTTCTACGGTATCACCAGTGGCTACCGGCGCGTATTCCGGAATGGCGGACAGGGTCGCATAACGCGTATCGCCGCCCACCCAACGCAGCGTGCCAAAATATGCTTTGGCGCGCAGCCCGGCGCTCAGGCGCATGTCGCGGTGCATCAGACTCATCACCCGGGCGTGCCGTGGCGACACCTGGGTAACGATGCCCACCACGCCTTCCTGGTTGAAGACCCCCTGGTGGGGTTCAACCCCGTGAATGTATCCCCGGTTGAGCACGTAGGTAATGTTGCCACTGAGTGGCGACTTGTTGATGATCTCGGCAGCAATGATGGTGTAACGTTGGCGGAGCGAATCGTTTTGTACGCTATCGATTACTACTTTTTCGGTGTAGAACGCGTTGGGCATGCGCGACAGCAACTTGGCATTTTCCTCCCGCAGTTGCTGATTCAGCTGATCCAACTTCAGGTATTCCTTGATTTGCTCCCGTTCTTCCATCAAGCGCCCCGAGTAGAGCAGCCACGATGAATTTGCAACCTCCTGCTGGCTGCTGTTGTATTTGATGACCAGATAAATACAACCTATCTCCAGGGTAGCGAACAAAAAGAACGCTCCTCTACGCGCAATGGTCTGGAGTAAGCTGCTCATCAGTTCCTGTTTTCAGTCTTAATTATACACTTCCCCGGGGAATGAGGATGTGCATATAGCGTTCGGTTTCTGCCAGTGCCGCACTGGTACCCCGTACAACGGCCCGCAGTGGATCATCGGCCACCCGAACCGGTAATTTGGTTTTAGCGGATATCCGTTTGTCCAGCCCGCGCAGCAACGCACCCCCCCCCGTCAGGTAGAGCCCGGTGCGGTAGATGTCGCTCGCCAACTCTGGTGGCGTAGCTTCCAAGGCGCGCAACACGGCTTCTTCAATCGCCGTAATCGACTCGTCGATGGAATGCGCGATCTCCTGGTAAGACACATAGATTTGCTTAGGAATACCCGTCATCAGGTCACGTCCGTTAACGGCATAATCTTCCGGGGGATTCTCCAATTCCGGCAGCGCCGAACCGACATGGATTTTTATCTGCTCCGCCGTGCGTTCTCCAATCAGGATATTGTGCTGCCGTTTCATGTAGTTCATGATATCGGTCGTGAGCTCGTCACCCGCAATACGAATCGACTGGTCGGTAACAATTCCGGACAAGGCAATGACCGCAATTTCAGTGGTTCCACCCCCGATATCGATAATCATATTACCAATCGGCTCTTCCACATCGATCCCGATCCCCAGGGCAGCAGCCATGGGTTCGTAGATGAGGTAGGTTTCTTTGGAATCCACGTGGTCTGCGGAGTCAAAGACGGCCCTTTTCTCCACTTCGGTAATGCCGGAAGGAATACAAATGACCATTTTGAGGTGGGTGAAAAAGCGGCGCTTGCGGCCGATCATCCGAATCATCCCTTCGATCATGCTTTCAGCTGCCTTAAAGTCAGCGATAACACCATCCCGAAGTGGGCGAATCGTTTTTATATCCTCGTGGGTTTTCTCGTGCATCTGCATAGCCTTACGACCAACCGCAATGGTTTCACCCGTTTTGCGCTTGTAGGCTACGATCGATGGTTCGTCTACAACGACGACCCCGTCTTGAATGATCAGCGTGTTGGCCGTTCCAAGGTCAATGGCCAATTCTTGTTTAAATAAGCTAAATAGCTTCATTAATACGTTGTTCTCCTGAGTTTGCAAAGCGGCGATCAGATTACTCCTCGCACCGTTAAAAACTTGAAATTACAGAAAATAGTGTATCAAAGACGCTATTTTACCTAGTAATTTGAAACTTGCTACAAAGCAACGGAAAAAATGTTAAGTATTACGGAAAAAATATTTTTAATAGCACCTTTTTAATGCCCGACGAGCACCGTCCAATTGTCTTGCGGATTAAAATAACGCTGCGCTAAATCCTGTAATTGTTCGGCCGTGATGGTTTGTACCGTTTCCACCAGGCGTTGCAGCGCGGTGGTGTCCAGTTGTTCTACCAGCAAAGTCCGCACGGTTTCCGCCCAGTTGAAAGGGCCATCGATCATGGTCAGGAAAGAGCCCATCAGGTAATTGCGCACCATCTCCAGTTCGTCTGCCGGTATGGGTTCATTTTGCAGGCGAGCCATTTCCAGGCGAATTTCCCGCAGGGTAGGCTCCAGAAAGTCGGGGCTCACCTCTGTTTCAATGTGGAAGGCCCCATCGAAGCGCATGCTGTCGTAGGAGGCCGAGATATTATACGTATAACCTTTGTCTTCGCGGATGTTTTCCATGAGCCGACTACCAAAGTATCCGCCCAACAGCGTAGCCAGCACGTACATACCATTGGCATCGGGATGATTGCGGGAAAACAGCCGCCGCCCCATCCGGATGGCAGCCTGCACTGCGCCTGGCTGGGCGATCCGCAATTCGGCGGGGGTAGCAGCCGTAAGCAGCAATCGGGGGGCAGGTACTTCCGCCCGGGCCGGCAACTGGGCCAATTGCTGGTAAATATAAGCTTCGGTAGCCTGATCCACCCGGCCACTGATCAGAACAAAACCATTGTTCGCGTGGAAACAACGCCGGTGGTGCTCGTGGAGCCATTCGGCCTGCAAAGCAGCGTAAGTATCCGCATTGGAATTGTAACCGTAGGGATGCTCCGCCCCGAAAAAACACTCCGTGATCTGCCGGTAGGCCAAAACTTCGGGTTTGCTAAGGTCTTCTTTCAGGCTGCTCTGCTTGCGCTTGATGTAGGCCTGCAGGTCGCCAGGGGCAAAGGCCGGCTCGGTGAGTAGCTCCATAAACAATGGCAAAATCTCAGGTACGTGCTTGCTTAGGCAATACATGGCTACATTGCCGGTGTCCAACTGAAAAGGCGTACTCAAGCCGGCTCCGTAATAGTCGAAATGTTCAGCAATAGCAGCTCCAGTGGTACGCAGGGTCCCTTCTTTGATCAGGGACGTTGTGGTACGGGCGACGAGTTTCTCCCGCTCGTAAGGCCGACCTGCCCAAAAAACAGCTTCGATACGAACCAGGTCCTGGGTACCCATATTAACCTGGTAACAAGGCAGCCCGTTAGACAAACGCGTGTGCTCCAGGGGGGGTAAATCTATGGCGCGTATCGGATGAATCGGCGGCGGCAACGGATTATTGATCATGTTTTTAATTAAACGAAGGGGTGAAATTATTCAAAAACTAACTTATCCACACATTGTTAACATCTAAAGCGAAAGAATAGCCAAGTAAACCCTATTTTTGTACCCTGCCATAACCATTATATCTTTCTATGAAATTTAGCGTATCATCTGCCGACCTCCTCAAGCGCCTGCAAGTTGCGGGTGGAGCCATTAGTTCCAATCCGGTATTGCCGATCCTGGAGGATTTTCTCTTTCACATCGAGAACAACCAACTCCAGATCACAGCTACCGATCTGGAAACGTCGATCACGACTAAAATCGAGGTCATGGCCGATAAAGACGGCAAGATAGCAGTTCCTGCTAAAATTTTGCTGGAAACGCTCAAAGCGTTGCCCCAACAACCCATCACCTTTTCGGTAAACGACGATAATTTCGGAATTGAGATTACCTCGGCCTACGGCAAATACAAACTGGCAGGTGAAAATGGCGACGATTACCCCAACGTGCCTGAAGCCGACACCGTCGACACCGTCATGCTACCGGCACGTACGTTGTTGCACGGTATCAACAACACGCTTTTTGCGACCAGCTCCGACGAACTACGCCCCGCCATGACGGGCGTTTATTTCCAGATCGACTTCAACAAGGTTGTCCTCGTAGCTACCGATGCCCACAAGCTGGTTAAGTACGCTTTCAGCGAGGTGGTCAGCGAAGTGTCTACGACCTTCATCGTGCCCAAAAAAGCCCTCAACCTGTTGAAGAGTGCGTTGCCCGACGGTGTCGAGGTGAAGTTGTCTTTCAACAAAGCCAACGCTTTTTTCAGCTTTGGCGATACCGAATTGGTCTGCCGCCTGATCGATGCCCGCTACCCAGACTACAACGCAGTCATTCCCGTCGATAATCCCAATGTGCTGAGTGTCTCCCGTACCGATTTCCAGAACTCCCTCAAGCGCATTGCCATTTACGCCAATAAAACCACCAACCAGGTCATCCTTAGCATCAGCGATGGCAGCCTGAACGTGTCGGCCCAGGATCTTGACTTTTCCAACGAAGCCACCGAACAACTCAGCTGCTCCTACAACGGCGATCCCCTAACCATCGGGTTCAATGCCCGTTTCCTGGTAGAAATGCTGGGTATCCTGGAATCCGACGAGGTGAAGTTAGAAATGAGCTCGGCCACCCGGGCGGGTATCCTGCTACCGTCGGAAGAAACCGTGGGAGAAGAAATCCTGATGCTGGTTATGCCGGTGATGCTCAGCAACTAGGTACTATGCATTGGGTACCCGGAAATTGGAACCAGCCGCTTCTTCCTCCCCTGCGTTGGCTACTGGGGGTTTTTCTGCTGGTCTTCCTGTTCCAGGCCTGTGCTGAACCGCCGGTTAGCCCCGAGGAAGTCGTGCGCCAGTATGCCGGTTTACTCAACCAGGGGCAGCTGGAAGCAGCCAAAGCATGGTGTACCCCGGCCGGGCAGGCCTTCCTGGTCGCACTCGGGGAAGTAATGACTTCCGCCGAAGCAGCCCCCGATGCGACACCCATCATCATCCGGCAGATAAAGTGTACCACTACCGACGCCGTGGCACAGTGCCAAACGACGGAATACGATGGCTTCGAAGATTACCATACCGACTATCAGTTGCGCCTCACCGCCCAGGGCTGGCGCATTGACCAGCCTATCGCCAAAGGAGAAACAACAACTACCGAAGAAATAGTAGCACCCGATTCCTGAACTGAATAGCCCACATGCACAAAACCGGCTTATTTTTTGGCTCTTTCAATCCTGTTCACACGGGACACATGGTCATTGCCAACTACATGGCTACGAAAACCGACCTGGACGAAGTGTGGATGGTGGTGAGCCCACAGAATCCCCTGAAAAAAAAGCAGAGCCTGGCCCGCGACTACGATCGCTTCCACCTGGTTCAGTTGGCCATTGGCGACAACCTGCTGCTGCGGGCTTCCGATATTGAGTTTGGGCTCCCCAAACCGTCCTACACGATTGACACCCTGGCCTACCTGAAGGAAAAGTATCCGCAACGGCAATTTGTCCTGATTATGGGAGGTGACAACCTCGTGTCGCTGCCCAAGTGGAAAAACTACGAGATCATCCTCCGCGACTACCCCATCTACGTTTACCAACGGCCCCAGTACGACCTGGGCGAATGGGCGACCCACCCGCAGATCAAAATCCTGGATGCTCCCCTCATGCAGCTTTCTGCTTCCTATATCCGCGAGTGCCTGCAAATGGGTGATTCGGTACAGTATCTGGTACCCGACGCGGTGTTTGATTACCTGCAAAAAAACGCACTTTACCGGTAAACCCTGTGGGTAGCGGTGTAGCTGCCAGGGTACCTGCCGCCAGGGTACCGTTTTCTTGTCGTACCTTTGTCGTTCTGGCAATCGCCAGCCCTCCTATTTTAATCGGTCTATTATGCGCATTGAAAGTGAATTGAATACCCGCAGCGGCGGTGCTTGCGAACTCTGCGGCGCCACCAACGGCCTGCTGGCCTACACCGTGCCGGCCGCGCCGGTGGAAGGCACGCCTGCCACCGTTCTGGTGTGTGACACCTGCCACGGCCAAATCGAAGACCCGACCACCATGGATGCCAACCACTGGCGCTGCCTCAACGACAGCATCTGGAGCGAAGTGCCCGCCGTGCAGGTCATGGCCTGGCGCCTGCTCCACCGCCTGCGCAGCGAAGGGTGGCCCAACGAACTGATCGAAACGTGCTACCTGGACGACGACACCCGCGCCTGGGCCAAAGCCGACGGCTCGGGTACCCACCCCGACGAGGCCGTCATCCACATCGACAGCAACGGCAACGTGCTGGAAGCAGGTGATACGGTGGTGCTCATCCAGGATCTGAAAGTAAAAGGAGCCAACTTTACCGCCAAACGCGGCACCGCCGTGCGCCGTATCTCCCTGGTGCACGACAATGCCGAACAAATCGAAGGCAAAGTGGACGGGCAGCATATTGTGCTGCTGACGAAGTACGTGAAGAAGTCGAAGTAGCAACCTTCCAGCCGCCATATTATAGCCAACTCCCCCTACTGTTACAACGGTTTGGGGCTTGCGCCAATGCCTTGTAACAACCCATTTTCTACCACAGCGAAACCAATCCGCCCACCATGGCCGCCTGGTATTTCTGCTCGTCAAATTTATACAAAATGGGCGCTTTGTGTGATCCGCCCGTTCTTACCTCATCGGTCGCTATCAGAATATCAAAACTGAGCATTTTGCGCCGGAAATTGCGCCGGTCAATCTTTTTCTCCAAAATGGTTTCGTAGACCGCCTGCAGTTCCGGCATTGTAAATTTATCGGGCAACAAGTTGTAGCCGATGGGCTGATAATTCAAATCCCGCTTCAGTACCTGGTAGGCTTTGGCAATTATTTCCCGATGATCGTGGATCAGGCTGGGAAGTTCTTTCAGCGGACACCATTCACAAAACTCGGAAGAATAATCGGGCGTTGGTGCCTGAACTTTTGCGTAATCCACCACGGCGTAGTAACTAATGGTCACAAAGCGCTGCGCGAGAACTTCCCCTTCCGCTGCGGAGATAATTTGCTGGTCGACAAAATTGCGAATGTCTGACACTTTATTCCGGTCGACGGCGCCGAACAGGTGAAACTGCTGTAAAAACAGGTGGTCAAGCCCGGTCCGGTCTTTCAGCATCCGGGCAGCTTCGGTATCCACCGCTTCCGTTGCTGCTACAAATCCACCCGGTAAGGCCCACTTATCGATTTTTTTCAACTTCAGGATCAGCACCTTGAGGGTATCCCCATGCAAACCGAATACGACGCAGTCGATGGATAATCCAGGGTGAATTTTTTCTAAGTGGAGCGCTTTCATTAGCATTTTAAAAATAGCGTGAACAAATAAATTTTTACAAAAGTAGTAAATATCAGCTTTAAAAGTCTATAATTGCGTCATATTGACACAATAAAGAAAAAAACAATGAAGCATTTACTCAAGTTTATTCTACTTAGCTTACTGGTTTGGACCTGTAACGCCCCACCAACTACCGATTTTATGGATCGCAACAACAACGGTAAACAAGACGTCTACGAAGATCCGGCCGCGCCCATCGACGCGCGCGTTGCCGACCTGCTATCCCTGCTCACCCTGGCCGAAAAGGTAGATCTGGTGGTGGGAACGGGGATGAATATACCCGGAATTTCAACAGCGAAGCAGGCCGACAAAGTAACTGGCGCTGCGGGTAGTACCCTGGCAATTCCCGCCCTGGGTATTCCTGCTGTCATTTTAGTTGATGGCCCTGCTGGACTGCGGATTGCCCCTACCCGGGAAGGTACCGACAAGACCTATTACTGTACGGCCTACCCCATTGCTACGGTACTGGCATCCAGCTGGAACCCGGCGTTGGTGGAACAAATTGGCGAAGCCATGGGCGAAGAGGTCAAAGAATACGGGGCTGATGTTTTATTAGCGCCAGCCATGAATATTCATCGCAATCCATTGGCCGGTCGCAATTTTGAGTACTACTCCGAAGACCCGCTGCTGAGTGGGCATATGGGCGCTGCCTTTGTAAAAGGCCTGCAAAGCAAAGGAGTAGGTGCCTCCGTCAAGCATTTTGCCGCCAACAACCAGGAAACCAATCGCATGCTCGTCAATGCGGTGATCGGCGAACGTGCCCTGCGGGAAATTTACCTGCGTGGTTTTGAGATCGCCATCAAAGAAGGACTGCCCTGGACGGTGATGAGTGCCTACAACAAGATCAACGGTGTTTACGCTTCCGAAAGCTCAAAATTACTCGATACCATCCTGCGCAACGAATGGGGCTTCCAGGGCTTGGTCATGACGGACTGGTTTGGCGGCGCCGACGCACCCGCACAATTGAAGGCAGGCAACGACCTGCTGATGCCCGGCGTACCTGCGCAAAAAGAAGCCATCCTGGCTGCCCTGAAAAATGGTTCGCTGGACGAAGCTACGCTGGATGTAAATGTGAAGCGTATTCTCCGGCTCATTTTAGAATCGCCTTCGTATGCTGCTTACGCCTATTCCGATAGCCCCAACCTGGAAGCCCATGCCCAACTAGCGCGCCAGGCCGCTGCCGAAGGGATCGTGCTGTTAAAAAACCAGGGCGTACTACCACTTACTGATACGAGCCAAAAACTGGCGGCGTTCGGCATCGGCTCCTACGAATTCATTGCTGGCGGTACGGGTAGTGGAGATGTGAACGAAGCCTATACGATTTCCCTCGTAGAAGGCTTACACAACGCCCATTATGCAATTGACGACCAACTGGCGGCGGACTACGAAAAATACCTGGCCGCGGAAAAGGCCAAACAACCCGCCAGGAAAAATCCTTTCGAACTGCTCCCCCCATTTCCGGAGCTGTCCTTAACGCCAGCAGTTATCGCCGCCAAGGCCAAATCCACGGAGCTGGCTTTGGTCACCATTGGCCGAAATTCCGGCGAGTTTCAGGACCGGCAAGAAGTCGACGATTTTCTACTTACCGCAGCAGAAATGGAGCTGCTCACGCAGGTTTCCGCTGCTTACCACGCCGAAGGTAAGAAAGTGTTGGTCGTATTGAATATTGGTAATGTTATTGAAATGGCCAGTTGGGTAAATCTGGCCGACGGTATTGTACTGGCCTGGCAAGGCGGGCAGGAAGCGGGCAACGCCCTGGCCGATGTGCTGGTGGGTGCGGTGAACCCTTCCGGAAAGCTACCCACCACTTTCCCCGTCGCCTACCGCGATGTTCCGAGTGCCAAAAATTTCCCCGGTGTAGCCCTTCCTGGCGCCAAAGAGCAGGTGTTGTTTTCTGGATTGTCCAAAGGATTTGACGCCGAAGTAACCTACGAAGAAGGCATTTACGTGGGCTATCGGTACTTCAGTACGTTTGGGGTAAAAACCGCTTTCCCGTTTGGTTTTGGCCTCTCGTACACGACCTTCTCTTTCGACAACCTGGCGCTGAGCAGCCCCGCGTTTGCGGATGAGCTGACGGTTGCTATTGACCTCACCAATACCGGAAAAGTGGCTGGCCAGGAAGTCGTCCAGGTGTACCTCACGGCTCCGCACGAATCCATGGACAAACCCAGTCTGGAACTGAAAGGATTTGCCAAAACAAAGGTCTTGGCACCCGGCGAAAAGCAGACCATTCAGGTGAAGCTGACGGCCCGCGAACTGGCCTCCTTTGCCGAAAACCGCGCCTATTGGGTAGCCGAGGCAGGTACGTATACCGTAAAAGTGGGGGCGTCGAGTGAAGACATCAAAGCTGCGCAAAGCTTCACCCTGGACAAAGAACTGATCCTGAAGAAGTAGGTTGCCGGACGCCGCCTTTCGCCAGCACAAAATTAGCCCGGCACGGGCAAACTCGCCGCAAAGGCCAGGAGGTCTTCCTCGGCAAAGGCCGGCGCCATCAACTGTACACCGAGCGGCATCTGCGTAGTAGCGTGGATGCCGCTCGGTATACTGATGGCCGGAATGCCCGCCATGTTGGCGGCCACGGTGTAGATATCCGACAGGTACATGGCCACGGGGTCGCTCAGGCTTTCGCCCAGGGGCCAGGCCGGCGTGGGTGAAGTGGGAAGGAAAATGAAATCGTGCCCGGAAAAAATAGCTTCCAGCCGGTCGACGATCAGGCGGCGTACCTTCTGGGCCCGGGCGTAGTAGGCATCGTAGTAGCCGGAACTCAGCACGAACGTTCCCAGCATGATTCGCCGCTTCACCTCGGTACCGAAGCCTTCGGTACGCGATTTTTGGTAGGTTTCCAATAAGCTCGTGGCTTCCTGGTTGCGGTAGCCAAAACGGATGCCATCGTAACGGGACAGATTGCTCGAGGCCTCCGCCGTGGTGAGCACGTAGTAAGCCGGAATAATGTAGTCCAGCAGTTCGAAGTCGACCGCCGTTACGGTGTGTCCGGCTGCGCGGAGTTGATCGAGAAATTGCCCGGCATTTTCCCGCACTTCCACATCCAGGCCTGGGTGTTCCAACGCGGCGCGCAGGTAGGCTATGCGGGCGGGCTTGTTCCAGGCGGCAGACTGGCTGTAGGCCGGAACGGGCGCCGCGCTGGCCGAGCCGTCGAATTCGTCGGCACCCGCCATTATTTCCAGTAGCAACGCCGTGTCGGTTACGTTGTGCGCCAGCACCCCAATTTGGTCAAAAGAAGAGCCGTAGGCCAGCAGCCCGTGCCGCGATATACGGCCGTACGAAGGCTTGAAACCCACTACCCCACAGAAGGCAGCCGGCTGGCGCACCGAGCCACCGGTGTCGCTACCCAGGGCCATCAGGCAGGTGTCGGCCTGTACCGAAACGGCAGCAGCCCCCGACGAACCGCCGGGAATCCGCGTCGGGTCGGCGGCGTTGCGGGTGGGGCCGTAGACGGATGTTTCGTTGGTGGATCCCATCGCGAATTCATCACAATTGGTGCGCCCAATCAGGATTGCATCTTCGGCCAGCATCCGCTCCACGGCCGTAGCCGAAAACAGGGAGCGGAAGCCCTGCAGGATTCGGGAGCCAGCCGTCACCTGGTGGTCTTTGTAGCAAATGACATCTTTGATGGACACTACCAGGCCAGCCAACCGGCCGAGCGGTTCGCCCGCCGCGCGGCGTTGGTCCTGCTGGCGAGCAGCCGCCCGTGCTTCGTCCGCCCACACTTCCACGTAGATATTGAGATCCGCCGTAGCAGCAATACGCGCCAGGTAGGCGTCGACCAGGGCCTGAGTCGTCAGGCTGCCTGCTTGCAATTGGGCTTGTACTTCAGCTAAGTGGGTAAATTGGGGCATGGGATTTTGTTTAGCGGCTAAAACCGCGCGATGATCTCCGCCATGGTCAACTGCTCCTGTTCGCCATTGGCCATGGTTTTAAAACTCAGTTGTCCGGTATTCATTTCCTGGTCGCCAATGATGATGACGTAGGGTACCTGCCGGTCATCGGCGTATTTCATTTGCTTTTTCAACTTGACGGGATCGGGGTAGAGGTCGGCATTGATGCCCGCAGCACGCAACTGGTTCAGGCACCGGAAAGCGTAGCGATGACTGGCCGCATCAAAAGCAATGAACAACACCTGCAGTGCCGCCGCGTCCTGGGCGGGAAAAAGCTGGAGTTCTTCCAGTACATCATAGATGCGTTCCGCCCCGAAGGAAACCCCAACGCCTGGCATATCCCGCATCCCGAACACGCTGGTGAGGTCGGCGTAACGGCCGCCACCACCAATGCTGCCCATCTTCACGTCGGGGTGCGCGGTGGTATCCACGTTCACCTCGAAGATGCAGCCGGTATAGTAGCTCAGGCCGCGGGCCAGGGTAATATCGAAGTGGAGGGTATTGGTCAGTTGGTAGCCTTCCAGGTAATTCATTACTGCCGCAATCTCTGTTACCCCCAGCAGGCCGGTAGGACTGGCAGCCAGGGCCTGTTCCAATTCGGGCAAGGTTTGGATCGCAAGAATTTTTTCGATGGTCGCAATCGCCGGGGCACCGATTCCCCGCTCGGTGAGTTCTTTGCGCACGCCTTCGATGCCTATTTTGTCGAGCTTGTCGATGGCCACGGTCATGTCCACCAGCTGTTCGGGGATACCCGCTACTTCGGCGATCCCGGCCAGGATCTTGCGGTTGTTGATCCGGATCACCGTCTTGATGCCCAGCTGTGCAAAGACTTCGTCGTAAATCTGAACCAATTCCGCTTCGTAGCTCAACGATTCGGAACCCACCACATCCACATCGCACTGGTAAAACTCCTGGTAACGTCCTTTCTGGGGGCGGTCGGCCCGCCAGACGGGCTGGATCTGGTAGCGCTTGAAGGGGAAGGCCAGGTCGTTCTGGTACATGACCACAAAGCGAGCAAAAGGCACCGTGAGGTCATAGCGCAATCCCCGCTTGGAAATAGAGGGAATGAGTTTGGTGGAATCGCGTTCGCGGAGGGCGGCTTCGTCGGCTTTGTTCAGGAAGTCACCATTGTTGAGGACCTTGAAGAGCAGGCGGTCCCCTTCTTCGCCGTACTTGCCGGTGAGGGTACTCAGGTTTTCCATGACCGGCGTTTCAATCGCCTGGTAACCATACTTGATAAATACCCGCCGGATAATATCAAAGATGTAATTGCGGCGATTGACCTGCTGGGGTAAAAAGTCGCGGGTACCTTTCGGGATACTTGGTTTCATGTATGCTGTTGCTCTGAGCAGGTTAGCTTTTTTTGCAAAATGCGCTACCTGCCGGGGTACACTTAAGTAGTGGGGTGAAAATAAAGCGATCAACTTTCGTCTGGATCGTTGCCAGCTGGTGGTTCCCCCTCACTTCATTGCTAAATAACGCTGTTGAACTGTTTGAGAAAACGCACGTCATTTTCGAACATGAGGCGGATATCGGTGATGTTGTAGAGCATCATAGCCTGGCGTTCGATGCCCATACCAAAGGCAAAGCCCGTGTATTTTTCCGAATCGATGCCGCATTCTTCCAGCACGTTGGGATCGACCATGCCGCAACCCAAAATTTCTACCCAACCGGTGTACTTACAGATGTTACAGCCCTCGGCATTGCAGATGAAGCACGAAACATCCATCTCTGCGCTGGGCTCGGTAAAGGGAAAATAGGAGGGTCGCAGCCGGATGCGGGTATTTGCACCGTACATTTCGCGGGCAAAGTAGAACAAGGTCTGCTGCATATCGGCGAAAGAAACTTTCTCGTCGATGTAGAGGCCTTCTACCTGGTGAAACTGGGCGTGCGAGCGGGCCGAGATGGTCTCGTTGCGGTACACCCGCCCCGGTGCGATGATGCGGATGGGTGGCGGCGTGCTTTTCATGGTGCGTGCCTGCACCGATGACGTGTGAGTACGCAACAGCTGGGCGCCGGCGCCGGGTTCGTAGCCTTTGAGGTAGTAGGTATCCTGCATGTCGCGGGCAGGGTGGTCTTCGGGCGTATTCAGGGCCGTGAAGTTGTGCCAGTCGTCTTCAATCTCGGGGCCTTCCGCCACGACAAATCCGATGCGCTCAAAGATGCCAACGATGCGGTTCATGGTCGCCGCGATTGGGTGGCGCGACCCCAGCACGAGGGGTTCACCGGGGGCCGAGAGGTCCAACTCGGTGGCGGCAACTGCTACGGCCGAACCGTCCAGTTGCGCCCGGAGTTCTTCCAACTTGGCTTCGGCTGCCTGCTTGGCCTCGTTGACCAGTTGCCCGAATTCTTTTTTCCGCTCGTTGACGATGTTCCGAATTTCCCCCATCAGGGGCTTCAACTCGTTCTTACTACCCAGGTAGCGGATGCGAAATTGCTCCAACTCCTCGGCATTGGCCGGCGCTGCACTTTGGATCGCAGTGATCATTGCGCGTACCTTATCGAATAGTTGTTCTGCCATGTTTTTCTTTTTCGGGTTATGCCTGCCGCAATTCGTAGGCAAATGACTCCATGATCACATTGGCCAGCAGTTTCTGGCAGGCGGTTTCTACCATCTGACGCGCTTCCGCCTCGGTGGCAGCCTGCAATTTCATCGTCACGTGCTTACCAATGCGCACATCGGCGACGCCGCTGAGGTGGAGGTGTTTCATGTTCTTGGTCACGGTCTTACCCTGGGGGTCGAGCAATTCCGGTTTGGGCATAATATCAATTTCAGCAATGAAATTCATACGGTCGTACGATTAGTGGTCAAGTGGCGAACAACATTGATCAGAATATAAATCCCGACAATAGGAGCAAGCGCCACTTCGCGCCAGATAATTAATAAAACAAGAGCTAAAGTCGCAAAGATAACCCGCAGGGCGTTGCCTTCCCAACGCAGTTGCTTAAATTTGAAGCTAAACATGGGTATTTCGGCCAACATCAGGTAGGAAAGCAGCCCAATGAGTGCATAAAGAACAGCTTTCTGCCCCAACCATTCCCGGGCACCCCAGCTGTCTTGCTCATAAAGCAGCAACAAGCCGAGCACCAGCAGCGTACAAGCCGGCGTCGCCAGACCGATAAAACCGTCCGTCTGGCGTTCATCCAGGTTGAACCGCGCCAACCGCAACGCGGCAAAAGCGGTGAGCAGAAACCCTGGAAAAGCAAACCAGTAAAGGCCGCCGCTGAGGGGGCTGGCGACCTGGGGATGTTCGCCCAGCACCAACAGGGTATAAAATATAGCGCCGGGAACCAACCCGAAGGAGATCAGGTCGGCCAGGCTGTCGAGTTCTTTGCCTTCGGGCGAACTGACACCCAGGGCCCGCGCGGCCAGGCCATCGCCAAAATCGGCAACCGCCGCCGCCGCCAGCCAGCCAGCCGTAGCGTAGTACCAGCCCTGAAAAAGGCTCAGTAGGGCGGCACAACCGCACAACAAATTAACCAGGGTAATAAGGTTGGGAATGTGTTTCATCAGGCAAAAGTGATAAGAAAAAGTTAAAATACGCTTTTTGCACAGCAACTCGCCGGACAAAAGCTTCTATTTAATGACCGAAGTGTCCACCATCTGGTGCTTTCGTTCGTTATTAAGGAACGTTCAATCATTAAGGTACCAATTTTACCAGCGAAAAGTGACAACAAGTTAATCGCTTTATTTTCGTCCAACTACTTATGTCAAATCATCCTACTATGCGAAATCTCTTTTTTTTCATCGCCTGCGTCCTGGTTAGTACCCAGGTTGCCTGGGCTCAGCCCGCCAACGATGAATGTGCGAACGCCATTCCACTGGATGATGTGGTCTTGTGGTGTTCTCAACCGGATGCCTTCACCACCATCAACGCCACGGTCTCTCCCGAAGCCAGCCCTACCTGTTTCCCCAATACCCAGGAAGCTTTTGATGTTTGGTTCTCTTTCGTGGCCGTGGGTCCCATCGTGAGCATCAACGTCATTGGTGAAACCGATACCAACGACGGCGGCACCATCCAGGATCCGCAATTCGCCCTGTACGAAGGCACCTGTGGTAACCTCAGCATCCTGACCTGCCAGTCGGACAATGCCAATAACGACGAGATCGGCGCCTTCCAGGCGGGCCTGGACATTGGCAGCACCTATTACATCCGCGTGAGCGCCCGCTTCAACCAAACCGGCACCTTTCAGTTGTGCATCAACAACTACAACGAAGTGCCACCACCAGATGGCGACTGCCCCACGGCAGTAATCCTTTGTGACAAGTCCCCCTTTTCCGTCGGCTTCGTGGCTGGGGTGGGGAGCATTCCCAACGAAATTGGCGATGTCAGCTGCGCTTCCAGCTCTTGCCCGTTCGACGAGTCGAGCAGCACCTGGTACAAATGGACCTGCGAACAGTCGGGGCCGCTGGCCTTCACCCTGACGCCCCAAAACCCTGCCGACGACCTCGATTTTGTCATTTTCGAACTCCCCAATGGCCTCGACAATTGTAACGGTCGCGTAGACTTGCGCTGCATGGCTTCGGGCGAAAATGTCGGCGCACCCTTCAGCGAGTGGGCACCCTGTACGGGCCAAACGGGCCTCAGCCTGGCCGATCCCGACGAATCGGAAACCTGTGGCTGCCAGCCCGGCAACAACAACTTTGCCCGTGCTATCGATATGGTTGCCGGACGCAGCTACGCCCTGGTGATCAACAATTTCAGCCAGTCGGGCGCTGGTTTTTCTATCGAGTTCGACCAGAGCCCGACCTCAGGCACCTTCCTTGGCCCCACCGCTAACTTCAACTTCAGCCCGGCGGTAGCCTGTGTCGGCGAAACCGTCACCTTTTCCGATGCATCCTCCTTTGTGGGCGTCATCGAGGCCTACGACTGGGACTTCGGCCCTAGTGCCACCCCGCGCACAGCTACGGGCATTGGCCCCCATCAGGTCGTGTACAATACGCCAGGCATCAAGCCGGTGGTACTGGAGATCACGAGCGAGCGGGGCTGTATCGTCACCCGCATCGACCTGGCCACCGAGGTCATCTGCTGCACCGACCACTTTACGGGCAGCGCTGCCGTCAGCAACGTAGACTGCCCCGACAGTACCGACGGCGCCATCGATTTCAGTATCATGAGCGACTACGGCCCCTACGTTTACACCTGGAGTACCGGCGCCCAAACCCAGGACCTCACCGGATTGCCGCCCGGTGACTACGCGGTCACCGTAGTAGACCAGGCAACTTGCGAGGATACCTTTTCCTTTACCGTAGACAGCCCGCCACCTTTTGTCTTTGACACCCTCATCGTCATGCCGACCTGCGACGGCGGCACCGACGGTGAAGTTACCCTGGTGGTCGACGGCGGCACGCCACCCTACGCCTACAACTGGCAAAATACCGGTTTTGGCCCCAGCAACACCCTGAGCAACATCAGCCAGGGCGACTATACCGTGACCGTGCGCGACGCCAACAATTGCACCTTCACCCAGGTGCTGGCCGTCCGCGAACTGGAACTGGCCCTCGATCCCACGGTACAGACCATCACGCCACCCACCTGCTTCGGCTTTAGCAACGGCGCCATCGTGATCGCCATCAGCAACGGGCTGCCCGCCTACCAGTACGACTTCAACAATGGCAGCGGCTTTGTGGCCAACAACACCCTCAGCAACATTCCGGCTGGCCTCTACCAGGTAGATGTCCTGGATGCCAACCGCTGTCGGGGGACCTTTGAATTGCTGGTGGAAGATTACCCGCCGCTGACCCTGGATTTCGACATCAAAAACGTCAGTTGCTTCGGAGAAAGCGACGGAACCGTGATGGCGCTCGTCGGTGGTGGTTTTGGTGCCTATACCTACAACTGGAGCAACGGCGCGAACACCGCCACCAACGACAATTTGCCGGCTGGCGACTACAGCTTGCAGGTGCTGGATGCCAACAACTGCGAAATCCTCGGCTCGGCCACCGTCACCCAACCCGATAGCCTGGGGCTGGGGCTGGTGGAAGTAATCGACAACATCTGCTTTGGCCAGCGCGACGGCAGCATAACCGTGGAAGCAGTGGGCGGATCGCCACCTTACGAGTACAGCCTGGACGGTTTCACCTACCAAACCGACCTGACGCTGAACAACCTCCCCGCCAGCGACTTCCTGGTGACCGTGCTGGATGCCGAAGGCTGCACGGCTACGGTTGCGGCTACCATCACCCAACCCCTGGAGTTGTTGGTCGATGCCGGTGCCGATCGGCTGTTGGTCCTGGGTTTCGATACCCTCCTCCGCGCAGTTTCCAATTACGTACCCGTTACTTTTGTCTGGACGCCCCAGGATTCGTTGGTGTGCCTCAACGCCGATTGCAGCCTGGTACGGGTCAACCCAACGTCCACCACGACCTATCAGGTTACTGCGGTCAATGAAGATGGGTGTATGGCCACCGACGAAGTGACGGTTCGCGTCATCAAGGACCGGCCAGTGTTTATTCCCAATGTGTTCAGCGCCAACGACGACGGCACCAACGACGGCTTCACCGTTTTCGGGGGACCAGCCCTCGAGAAAATAGAAAAACTACAGATTTTCAGTCGCTGGGGCTCCCTCGTTTTTGAGACCACCAACATTGATCCCAACGATGTAAAACTCGGCTGGGACGGCCGCTTCAATGGTGAACCGGTGAACCCTGGCGTTTTCGTGTACCTCGCTCAGCTCCGCTTTGTCGACACCGAAGTGGTGCAGGTCGAAGGTGACGTAACAGTTATCCGGTAACCCCAACCAGCCAGAAACGGCCAGGGGCAGCGGAAGTATCACCAGTTTCACGAAAAAACACCTTACCTTTAGCCTCTGAATTCGAAAAATGATGGGTATACTTTTTGGAATAGTATTGGCGCTGGTGCTCTCGGCCCTGTTCTCGGGGTCGGAAATGGCTTTTGTTTCCGCCAACAAGTTGAAAATCGAGCTAAAGAAAAACAAGGGATCTTACCGAAGTTTGATCCTGACCAACTGGTACGACCGACCGACGGATTTCATCAGCACCATGCTGGTGGGCAACAATGCTGCGCTGGTCATTTTCACCTCCCTCATGGGCACCCTGCTTACTCCCTGGATCAGCCTCTGGCTGGGCCTTCCGGAAGAGAGTATCTGGCAAATTCTGTTGCAAACACTGTTCATTACCATTGTAATTTTGGTGTTTGGCGAGTTTTTACCCAAAACCTTGTTTCGCCTCTTTGCCGATGACCTCCTCTACCTGTTGGCCTTCCCGCTGCAAGGCCTGCAGTACCTGCTCTTCGTTCCGGCCTGGGTCATGACCAAATCCTCCAATCTTTTGCTCAAGCTATTCTTTAAAAACGAGATCGTGGCCACCGAGCAGGCCTTTACCCGCCTCGATCTGGAGAATTTTGTGCGCGATTCCCGCTCCGAAGCACAGGAAGGGATCGACAAAGAACTTTTTGGCAAAGCACTCAACCTACGCGACGTGCGGGTGCGCGAAAGCATGGTTCCCCGTACCGAAATTGAAAGCATCGATGTGAACGCCTCCGTGCAGGAACTGGCCGAACTCTTTCAGGAAACTAAACTTTCGCGGCTTCTGGTCATCGACGAAGATATTGACAACGTATTGGGCTATGTGCACCACCAACAGCTCTTTGAGGAACCCAAAAATATTCGCCAACTGATTATGGACATCCCTTTTGTGCCGGAAGTCATGCGGGTCACCGAGCTCATGAATAAGCTGATCAAAGAAAAAATGAGTATCGCTTGCGTAGTGGATGAATTTGGTGGGGTAGCGGGCATCATTGCGCTCGAAGATATTCTCGAAGAAATTTTTGGTGAAATTGAAGACGAGCACGATCAGGAAGCTTATATCGAAGAACAACTCTCCCCTACGGAATACCGCTTCTCCGGCCGCCTGGAGATTGACTACCTCAACGAAAAGTTTAAACTCTTTTTACCAGAAGGCGAATACCACACCCTTTCGGGGTACCTGGTGAACATTACCGAAGATATCCCCGAACAAGGCCAGGTGATGGAACTGGGCGATTACCGTTTTATCATCGAGTTGGTGAGCAACACCCGCATCGAAACAGTCCGTATTGAAACGATTCGGAAAGAGGACTAAACCCTTATTCCATCCATACCACTTTGTCGGCTACCGGGCCGCGCTCCCCGGGCAGGTCGGGTGCCTGGTGGTGCCCCAGATAGAACAAGCCGAAACAGCGTTCTCCCTCCCGTAAGTCCAGCAATTCCTGCGCGTGGTCCATCAAGTTAGGTGACGACCAGTAGCCCCCCAAATTATAGGCCGCAGCCGTTAGCCAAAGGTTTTGCACCGCCATGGCTACCGCCGCCAATTCCTCCCATTCCGGCAAGGATGCCGCCGGATCCCGTTGCATACAGATCGCGATGACGGTATCTGATTTTAGCGGATTCTGTCCCAATTTTTCGAACTTTTTTTCCGAAAAGGCTGCTACAGGTGTGACGGCCTGATAGGTTGCCTGCAGAAAATCAGCTAACCGCTGCCGCGCCGCGCCGCGGATCACCTTAAAACGCCAGGGTTCTGTTTTCTTGTGCGTAGGTGCCCAGTTGGCATTCTCCAACAGGTCTTCAATGATTTCCCGGGAAATGGGCTCGTCGGTATAAAGCGGAGGAAAGATAGCGCGCCGGCCCCGCAACAGGGCGCGTACTTCTTCGGGTGATGGCATTGGTTTCATACATTCCGTATTTATAGCTTACAAACATACCACTTATGACGGGGATATCCGTGCCTAAAGTTTATTTTCAATATTTATTGAAAGTTTTGATAATTACCTGTATCTTTGAAAACGAAGCTTTGGAAAAATGGTTGGCTGGTTTAGCGTCAGCCCGTATGTTCAGGTTAAACGAAGCAAAAAAGCATGGATAAGCAGCAAGAAATTTTAGATACACCACTGGATGAGCTCGGAGCGATGGCCGCTCTTAATCACAAATTTACCCGCCGTAATAACCTCGATTTTGGTATCAATGCTTTTCTTGTCACCATTTCCTTACTCCTGGGCATTATCGTTCTGCCAGCACAGGATATGATGATATTTGCCCTGCTTTGGCACCTGCTACTTGGCGGCTACCAATTGCTAAGTGCCAGTGTTGGCGCTATTCGGGGTAATGTACAAAAAGCTTATTACCTGTGTTTTGCTATTGGCTATCCAATGCTGCTCTTTCCTTTAACGGAATGGCTCTTCAGCGTCGCAGACGGTAATTTAAAAAACGCCGCGCTGGCTTTGGCGTTTTACCTGTTGCCACTTTTAGGTGCATTTTATTTCACCACGCTGTGTTATAATGCCCAAAAAAGTAGCTCCGCCTTATGATCAGTCTACAACGTTTGCAAATAGATGGTTGGGTACAATTGGGGCTGGGCATACTGGGTTTCATCGCCTGGTCGACCTATTCGCTGGGTCTGGGACTTTTAGCCCTGTGGGTTCTGTGGCTGTGGCAAACGGGCAGTGCCCTTGAGCTCTGGCTCGATTACCACCACCGCAGCCGCCGCTGGTACCTTTGGGTAGCGCCATTGCTGCTCTTAGGGTATTTTCTGTACGAAGAGCTGATTATCCTCCTCTTGCTTTTCATCGTCATTTACGCCTGGCATACGCTCCGCGATTACCTGATCGTTCGTCGTCGCCCGCGGTCTTTTTGGGACCTTTAGCATCCCTGCTTAACTTCACTCATCGTCGTTCCTCCTTTTTTGGGGCCGTGCCCCCCGCTATTGCGGGAGGCACCAGGCTGTTCGCTCTTAGCCCTCCTGCGTCGGGCTACCGCTGCCATCCTTCGTCCGGAGGGTCGGCGTCACCGCTGATCCTCGTCCTCGGGGTTCTTCGTGCTTCAGCGCTACGGTTGGGACACATCTCTCCAACCTCAAAATTAGCAAGCATTTAATCTGGAA
>PZPC01000107.1 GCA_003045895.1 Bacteroidota bacterium | reverse complement strand
AAAAACACGGCTTATCCGTGTATGAGGAACTCATCAATGCCATCAAGGGAGAGTCGTTCCTACGCACCATGCAGATGGCTACCTAAATAGTTACCTTTTTTCTTTTCATTCCATTCCTTCATGGCTCTTTCATAAAGGAATGGAATGAACATCTTTCTATTCTCTATCAACTTCTTTAATTCAGCATCTCTTTCTGCCTTTAGTAAAAATATATTTTCTTCAAAGACAATATTCGCAAGTACTATTGCTTCTTCGATTTTTTCTAATGGATTGCCATATTCAAAATCGCCACCTTCAGCAACTGTGAAGAATCCATTTTCATCAGGATTTTTAATTCGCTTTACTCTCATTTAATTTATTTTTGCTTACCTACAACTCACTTATATCACCCCACCCCCCCGCTATACGGAGTTTACAACTCCGTACTCATGCTTACGGCGTTCACAACGCCATACCCCGCTGTACGGAGTTTCGAACTCCGTACCCCCAAAAAACAACCCCAAGCCAGTCAAAAACCACCTTGGGGTTGTCTCCCCTAATAATAGCAAGCTACCTAACACTTCCATGTGTCCATAGCCAACCTGCATCCCCGCCTCAACCCGAACACATAATACAATCCGGGTCATCCAGGCTACAAGCCTGCCCTTCCTCGCTGGCGGTGGCGTCGCTGATGCTGCCTTCGGCGGCGGCGTTCACGGCGGCCAGGTTGCCCGCTTTCACGGCGGCTTGTGCTTCGGCCGTCACGGTAAACTTGATGGGGTTCACGGCAGCTTTGCTGCGCAGGTAGTACATGCCCGTCTTCAGGCCCTGTTCCCAGGCGTAGAAATGCATGGACGAGAGCTTCCCGAAGGTGGGGCTCTGCACAAAGAGGTTCATGCTCTGGCTCTGGCAGATGAAGGCGCCGCGGTCGGCAGCCATGTCGATGATCACGCGCTGGCTGATCTCCCAGACGGTCTTGTACAGGTCTTTCAGCTCCTGGGGGATCTCGTCGAAGTTCTGCACCGAGCCGTTGGCGGCCATCAGGCGCTGCTTCATGTCCTCGTTCCAGAGGCCCAGGCGGTTGAGGTCGCGCAGGAGGTGCTTGTTCACCACCACGAACTCGCCCGAGAGGGTCCGGCGGGAGTAGATGTTGGAGGTGTAGGGCTCGAAGCACTCGTTGTTGCCCAGGATCTGGGACGTCGAGGCCGTCGGCATGGGCGCCACCAGCAAGCTGTTGCGCAGGCCGTGGGTTTGGATGTTCTTTTTCAGCTCAATCCAGTCCCAGCGGTCGCTCGGCGTCACGCCCCACATGTCGTACTGCAGGATGCCCTTGCTCGATGGTGAGCCGGGGAAGCTCTGGTAGGCGCCGTCCTTGGCGGCCAGGGCGCAGCTCTCGGTGAGGGCCGCGTAGTAGATGGTCTCGAAGATGTCTTTGTTCAACTTGTGCGCCTCGGGGCTGTCAAACGGAAAGCGCATGAGGATGAAGGCGTCGGCCAGTCCCTGCACGCCCAACCCGATGGGGCGGTGGCGCATGTTGCTGTTGCGGGCCTCCGGAATGGGGTAGTAGTTCACATCGATGACCTTGTTGAGGTTGCGCGTCAGGATGCGCGTCACCTCGAAGAGGTAGTCGAAGTCGTAGGTGCCGTCGGCCTTCACGAATTTGCCCAGCGAGAGGCTACCCAGGTTGCAGACCGCCACCTCGTCGGGCGAGGTGTACTCCATGATCTCGGTACAGAGGTTGGAGCTGCGGATGGTACCCAGGTTTTGCTGGTTGCTCTTGCGGTTGGCGGCGTCTTTGTAGAGGATGTAGGGCGTACCCGTCTCGATCTGGCTCTCCAGGATCGCAAACCAGAGGTCCTGCGCCTTGATGGTCTTGCGGGCGCGGCCTTCCTGCTCGTATTTGTGGTAGAGGGCTTCGAATTCGCCACTGTGCACGTCGAACAGGCCGGGGGCCTCGTTGGGGTCAAAGAGCGACCAGTTGCCGTTCTCCTTCACGCGCAGCATGAAGAGGTCGGGCATCCACATGGCGTAGAACAGGTCGCGGGCGCGCATCTCTTCCTTGCCGTGGTTTTTCTTCAGTTCCAGGAAGTCGAAAATATCGGCGTGCCAGGGCTCCAGGTAGATGGCGAAGGCGCCCTTGCGCTTGCCACCGCCCTGGTCTACGTAGCGGGCCGTGTCGTTGTATACTTTCAGCATGGGCACAATGCCGTTGCTCGTGCCGCCGGTGCCTTTGATGTAGCTGCCCTTGGCGCGGATGTTGTGGATGCTGAGGCCAATGCCGCCGGCCGACTGCGAGATGCGGGCGCAGCGGTCGAGGGTCTCGAAGATGCCGGGAATGCTGTCGTCCGTCATCGACAAGAGGAAACAGCTCGACAGCTGGGGCCGTGGCGTGCCCGCATTGAAGAGGGTAGGGGTGGCGTGGATGAACCACTTCTGCGACATGAGGTTGTAGGTCTCCACGGCCGCGTCGATATCCTCGCCGTGAATGCCCACGGCTACGCGCATGAGCATGTGCTGCGGGCGCTCGATGACGTTGCCGTTGGTGCGCATCAGGTAGGAGCGCTCCAGGGTCTTGAAACCGAAGTAGTCGAAGGCATAGTCGCGGTCGTAGATGATGGCGCTGTCAAAAGCGTCGCGGTGTTTCCACATGATCTTGTACGCCTCGTCACTGATCAGTCCGGCGGGTTGGCCGTTGACGGGGTCGATGTAGTTGTAGAGTGCCTTCATGGTCCGACTAAACGACTTGTCGGTGTTCTTGTGCAGGTTCGACACCGCAATCCGCGCCGCCAGGATGGCGTAGTCCGGGTGGTCGGTGGCCATGCTGGCGGCCGTTTCTGCCGCCAGGTTGTCCAGTTCGGTGGTCGTAACCCCGTCAAACAGGCCCTGGATGACCTTCTTGGCTATTTCAATGTGGCTGACTTGCTCGTCCAGTCCGTAATTGAGTTTCTTAATGCGTGCGGTAATCTTGTCGAAGCTCACGGGCTCCCGCTTACCGGTTCTTTTGATGACTTCCATAGTATGGTTAAATTTATTCGTGTTTAAGGTAAGGTGTGACGAAACGTGTAAAGGTGTAAGGGTTGGGTGGGTGTAAGGGTGAAGTGGTAAAGGGGTAAGGGTTGGGAAGGTGTAAAGGGAACGTGTAAGGGGGAAGTGTAAGGATTGGGAACGTGTAAAGGTGTAAGGGTAGGGCTGTAATCACTTTTACACCTTTCCCCCTTTCCACTTTTACACCTCTCCTTTTACACTTTTACCCCTTTACACTTTTCCACCTCTCTTTTCCACCCCTCTTTTACCCCTTTACACTTTTCCCCCTTTACACCTCTCACTAGAAATCTTCATCCAGCGAAAAAACCTGGCTATCCCGGTCGGCCATGACGCCGCTCTTCTGGTAGTCGCCCACGCGTTTTTCGAAGAAGTTGGTTTTACCTTCCAGGGAGATGAGGTCCATCCAGGGGAAGGGGTTTTCCACGTTGTATTCTTTGCGGCAACCCAGGGCCACCAGCAGGCGGTCGGCCACAAACTCAATGTACTGGCACATCATGTCGGCGTTCATGCCGATGAGGCTCACGGGCAGGGCGTCGGTGACGAATTCCTTTTCGATGGTCACGGCATCGGTGATGATGCCCCGTACTTTTTCCGGGTCGAGCTTGTTGACGATGTGTTCGTTGTAGAGCAGGCAGGCGAAGTCGCAGTGCATGCCTTCGTCCCGACTGATCAGTTCGTTCGAGAAGCTCAGCCCGGGCATCAGGCCCCGCTTCTTGAGCCAGAAGATGGAGCAGAACGAGCCCGAAAAGAAGATTCCTTCCACGGCGGCAAAAGCGACGATCCGCTCGGGGAAATCGCCGTTGTCGATCCAGCGCAGGGCCCATTCGGCTTTCTTCTTCACGCAGTCCATCGTTTCGATGGCGTTGAAGAGGTAGTCCTTTTCTTTGTTGTCCTTTATATAGGTGTCGATGAGCAGCGAATAGGTTTCCGAGTGGATGTTCTCCATCATAATCTGGAAACCGTAGAAGAACTTGGCTTCGGTGTACTGTACTTCCGAAATGAAATTTTCGGCCAGGTTTTCGTTCACGATGCCGTCGGAGGCCGCGAAAAAGGCCAGCACGTGTTTAACAAAATGCCGCTCATCATTGTTGAGCTTATCCTGCCAGTCGGTCATGTCCTGGCTCAGGTCAATTTCCTCGGCCGTCCAAAAACAAGCCTGGGACTTCTTGTACTCTGCCCAAATATCATTGTGCTGGATAGGGAATAGGACAAAGCGGTTAGGGTTTTCCTCCAAAATTGGTTCTACGCGTACACTCATTTTCTGCTTCCGTTTAAAGATGTGTTTATGTTACTAATGCAAATCAAATAAAGGTGTCAAAATACCGCTGCGACCAGCCGTAGCAAAATCCAGCCACTGGATGGTAAATTGGCGGGATTGGAAGCACCGGACTGTCTTTTGTTTATCATAAGGGTCAGGGTGTGACAATGGCTCCTTACAGGAAGTAACCATTGTCACAGAGTAGCAAAGCGAAAAAAGGGTCAATTTGTCGCGGTTAACCGCGGGAAATGTTATACTTTTTCAGCTTTACCCGGTGGGTTGCCCCACCGTCGTTTTCCCCTTATTGTTTGTGGTCGAATAGTTCCTGCTGGATAAGAAATAGTCAGTTGGTATCAGTAAATTTTGCTATTCGACGATTTGGTTTCACTAAGATAGTTGTCTTTGCCAAAAAAAACCAAATCAGTTTTCCACACTATGTTGATAACTAGTCTAAAGTACTGATTATCATATCATTTTGCTTGTTGATTAAGTTTTCCACAGTGTGGATAACTTTTCTGTGGATAACTTTAGTGGGCCTTGTTTTCGCTGGCAGTCCAGCTGTTATTTCACCCGATATCACCCGTTGGTCACGGGTGCGGGTTATCTTTGGTGAAATTTAGCATCTTTAATAATTTGGGAGCTGTTTTTGTCTTCCTGCCGTTCAATCTACTGTTGTTATGCCGACCACCATGAAAATCCAAAAAAAGCACCAACTCACCGGGCACAACGCGGCCATCTACACCCTGGTACCCGGCCCGGGCGCGGGCACCTTCCTCTCGGCATCCGGCGACGGGATGATCGTGCAGTGGTCGCTGGACGATCCGGAAACCGGTCGGCTGCTGGCCCAGGTCAATACCCAGGTTTTCAGCCTGGCCTACCTGCCCGCTACCCACACCCTGGTGGCGGGCGACATGAACGGCGGCGTGCACTGGCTCAACCTGCACGAAGACCGCCCCAACAAGCACCTGGCACACCACCGCCAGGGTACCTACGCCGTGCTGGCCGTAGACGAGCACCTCTTCACCCTCGGTGGCGACGGTGTCCTTACCCGTTGGGATATTGCCGGGCAGCGCAGCATCGAAAGCCTACAGCTCAGCAACCAGGCCCTGCGCAGCATCAGCTACGCTGCCGACCGCCAGGAACTGGCCATCGGCAGCAGCGACAATAGCATCTTCCTCCTGGATGTGGCCGATTTTTCCATCCGCCAACGGCTGGTCGGCGCCCACGACAATTCGGTCTTCAGCGTACTCTACCATCCCTACCAGCCGGGCTTCCTGCTCAGTGGTGGCCGCGATGCCCACCTGAAGGTCTGGGATCTGGCGGCGCCCGGCACCCCGGTCAGTAGCCAACCCGCCCACTGGTTCACCCTCAACCAGGTGATCGCCCACCCGGAAAAAGACTGCTTCCTGACCGCGAGCCGCGACAAGTCGGTCCGCATCTGGACTGGCAGCGATTACCAGCTCCTCCAAACCCTCGATGCCGCCCGCGACGGGGGGCACATCAATAGCGTCAACCGCCTCCTCTGGATTCCCGGCACCAACTGCTTCGCCAGCGCCAGCGACGACCGGTCGATTATGGTGTGGGAATGGGTGGAGGGGGCTTGAAATCGGAAGTCGGAGGTGGGAAGGGGGAAGTAACCGCGTGTAAAAGTTGGGCAAGTGTAAAAGTGTAAAAGTAGGGCGAGACCAACATCCGGCGTATCCATCCTCCCGCATGCGCCCACGCTGAAGACGTGGCAGGTGCGAGAACCAACTCGAAGTCGGAAATCGGAGGTGGGAGGTGGGAAGTTTTAGACCGTGTAAAGGTGTAAAAGTATGAGGTGTAAAAGGGGAAAAGTGTAAAAGTGTAAAAGTAGGGCGAGACCAACATCCGGCGTATCCATCCTCTCGCATGCGCCCACGCTGAAGACGTGGCAGGCGCGAGCCGTCAACGCTGAAGACGTGGCAGGTTGCTGCGCTGCGTCGCCCACGCTGAAGACGTGGCAGGTGCGAGAACCAACTCGAAGTCGGAAATTGGAGGTCGGAAGTCGGAAATAGGCCCCTGTATAAAAGGTATAAAATCGGTCAAGAGATTACTCAGACTCACTTTTACACTTTTACACTTTTACACGTTTCCACCTCTCCCGTTTCCACCTCTCCCGTTTCCACCTCTCCCATTTCCACCTCTTCCATTTCCACCTCTCCACCGGCTGTTACTTCCGATTTCCGGCCTCCCACCTCCGACTTCGAGCGCCTCAGGCCATAAAATCCCAGGCCGTTCGGTAAGTCCCGTGGGCTTCGCAGTATTCCAGGAAGGAGCGGTAAAAGTCGTTGTTGCCGATGGTGGCGCTGTCGCCAACGATGACAAGTTTTTGGCGGGCGCGGGTCATGGCCACGTTCATGCGGCGGTAGTCCTGAAGGAAGCCGATTTCGCATTTGCTGTTGGAGCGTACGAGACTGATGTAGACCACATCGCGCTCCTGGCCCTGGAAGCCGTCGATGGTGTTGATCGTGATGGGAAGGCCGGCCAGGCGGGGGTCTTCTTTGACGGCCTGGCGCATTTGGATCACCTGCTCGCGGTAGGGCGAGATCAGGGCAATAGAAGGCAGGGGCAGGATATCGTAACTGAGGCAGTGGTCGAGCAATTCGTAGAGGTGTTCGCGCAGGATGTGGAACTCCCCGTCGTTGTAGCGGCTTTGATAGGCCGGCTGCACCTGTTCATCGCAGCCGGCACCGGCCGTATCGATAAAAACTACGGGTGTCTCGGGATCTTTGGATACCGTGTGCCGGGCGACGGCCGGAGCTGCCTCCAGGAGGCCGTCGTAAAAGTGGGTATTGGAGAAACCCATGATGGTTTCGTGCATCCGGTACTGGGTGCGCAGCAGGCTGGTGTGGTGTTGGCGCTGCAAGGTTTTTTCGATGAGGGTAACCTCCAGGCCGCCACGGCGGGCTTCGTGGCTTTTGATGGTAGGTGGCAGTTGGAAGGGGTCGCCGGTGAGGACCACGCGGCTGGCCTTGAGGATCGGAATCCAGGTGGCGGGTTCCAGCGCCTGGGCCGCCTCGTCGATGATGACGGTGCGAAAATTTCGCTTGTCGAGGACGGCGTTAGCCGCCCCGACGAGTGTACAGGTGATGACCTGGGCACTTTCGATGATTTGGTCGAGGAGGCGTTGCTCAAGCTGGTTGGCCCACTGGTTGATCTGCCCGGCTTCGCGAAACATCTGGCCGCGGTTACTGCGTTCTTCCGCTCCGTAGTTGCGCTTGAAACGCTTGGCTTTGCGGCGCAATTCTTCGGCTTCGATTTTTAGTTTTTTGATGGTCTTGCTGTCGGGATGTTGGGCCACCTGCATCTCGAGGGTATGGCGGATCACCTCTTCGTCTACCCGGCTGATGTTGCCAATGCGGAGCACCCGCAAACCGGCTGCGGCAATGCGCTCGGTGAGCAGGTCTACGGCGGTGTTGCTGGGGGCGGCTACCAGCACGGTCTGCTCGGTTTGCGTCAATTGCTGCACCACCTCTACCAGGGTTGTGGTCTTGCCCGTCCCCGGCGGACCGTGGATGACCGTCACGTCGAAGGAACCGACGACATCGCGCAGGGCACTGTTCTGCGAATCGTTGAGTCGCTCGCTGCGCAGCCATTCATTCACTTCCCGAAACTGGGCCTGGTGGCGGCCCAGGAGAACATCCCGCAACTCGGCCAGTCGGTCCTTGCTGGCGTTAATGACTTTGCGCAGGGCCTTTTCCATCTCCTGGTAGGTGCGGTCATCGAAAAGGAGATCCACGCCAATGAGGCCCATGCCCAACCATTCGGGCAGGTCCGAGGCATTGAGGACGATCTTCATCTTGCCGCGATCGGCGTACTGCAGAATGCCGCTCCACTCGGGTTTGTGTACCTGGGGCTGGCGGGTGAATAAGCTGACGGTTTTGCCCGCGCGAAACTGGTCGGGGGGGTGGGGCAGGGCCCGCTCCACAATGACGTAGGCCCGGTTGCCAATGGTATACCCCGACTTGACAACGCTGACGCCATACCAGGAATACCCTTCCTTCACCCGTTTTTCCAACGGAAGACTTTGGATCTTCTGGCGGTGAAATTCCAGATCGGCGGCTTTTTCCACCGCGAGAATTTCGATTAAATGCTGGAGCTCCTGGGTAATGGCTGCTGGTGTCAAAGTTGAGGTAAATTAGAGCGGTTGTGAAGGAAGCAGCAAAGATAGGGAAGTGGCGGCACAAACAGCAAGTTGAAACCGGTATTTCCACCAAACGCTTAATAAAGTGGCGGCCCCAGGTGCTCGGTTGTCAGATGAGGGGGAAAGACACTTTTTTCCGTTCCTGCCGGACGATAATTTCGTGCAACTCCATGGTTTCCAGCGAGGGGGAGGTGTCAAATTCTTCCTGCAGTATTTGCTGGCACTCCGCGTACTGGCGCAGGGCACGCGAGCGTTCACCGCTGCGGTAGTACGCGTACATGAGCTGGCGGTGGGTACGCTCCAGGCAATTGTCCAGCGAGAGGACCTGGTGGCCGGTTTTCAGGGCTTCCTTGAACTGCTCCTGCTCCAGGAACAGGGCGGTCAGCTGTTCGAGTACAAAAAGGCGGGTTTCCCACCACGTATCCCGGATGGTACTCATCCATTCCAACTGGGGCAAATCCGCCAGAAAATCGCCCCGGTAGTGGTCCAGTGCCTGTTGGAACCAGACGCTGGCTTCCCGAATGTGACCTAATTGCTGGTCGCTTTTACCCCGCTTGACGAGTTGCTGGAACGTATCGACATCGCTGCTAAAGGTAATGGTGGGATTCACTTCGTACTTGCCGTCGCGAAAGTTGATAAAATCGGCGTGCTGGGTGGAATCTTTGAGTAGCTGTCGGACTTGCGAAATCGCTACATTCAGTGAATTGCGGGCACAATCAAGGGGGACGTCGGGCCAGAAGTAGTCGATCAGCCGGTCGCGGTCAATACCCCGGTGGCGGTGGTAGAGCAGGCAGGCCAGGAGCAATGTCGTCCGGTTGTTATTCAGGGGTAGGCATTCGCCGGTGGCCGTGGTTATGCTGAAGCGGCCTAGAAAGCGGAGCTGGAAATCGACCTTTTTTCCGGGCTTAAGCGGCAGGACGGTTGGTGTTATCAGCTGTAGGGGAGCCTCCGACACGGGCTTTTGCCAAAAAGTCATTAATCGGGCCCACCATTGCTGCCAGGTTGGCCGGGACTGGCGATCCAACTGGGCGAGTAGTTGCTGGTAGCCTACCGGCGCCATGAAATAGGCCATGATGCCATGCCGGTAAGCATTGACGACATCCTCGGCCTGCGTGGGTTGTCCAACGCCAAACACTTTACTATCGGGGAAAACCCGCCGTAAATGTTCCACCAGTAACCATTGCTGGGAGGTATGGGCTTGAAAATGGAGAATGACCAGGAATGGTAGCGATGCTAAAGAAAATATACTACCGGGTGGAATCACGACCGCTGAATACCGCAGGGTGACCACCGCTAATAATTCCTGAAGTTGGTCTGGGACACTGCTTATCAGCGCCACCAGTGGTTTAGGTTTAGACATAACTAAAGGTCTCCGTTATCCATCCTGTTCAATAACAACACCCCCTATTTTTAATGCACAACCCTTTATTTTTGTTACTGCTGGGCAACAAAATCATTAACCCCAAACCGGTTTGGACAAGAAAAAAAAGCAAAACAGGCAACTGCTGAGTTGACCCGATGCCTGACCCTCTTAAGAAAAGTGGATTCGCGAAAACCCAGTAATAATACCTGCAAAATAAATTGCTGGATAAGTTTTAATGTAGTTGTGTTTGGATGGTGAAATCCGTTTGGTTGGGGATAGAACCATTTTGAGCAATGAGAACTGCCCAATAGGAAATTACGAAAGATTCCAGGAATTCATTCTTTGTTGCCTAAATCGGTTAATAAGGTGTTGTCGTTTTCTTAAAGATAAGCTAAAATACCCATTTTATCAATGGTTGTAATAACCTGAGTGTCAGAATATTTGTTTACCTTGAACACTTTATTGTTTAATCCATACATAAAAATGGAAAGGAAGTATGAATTTCGGCAAGATGCCGACCGGCACGAATGCGTGACCTGGGTGGAGGATGGATTCATCGTTTTTGCGTGTAATTCCTGCGGTTTTCTCCGCAAGATGAACATCGATTCTGGTGACCTGTCTACCGTCCATCTCGGCGACCCCGAGGTCTTGCACCGTGGCTCCCACCAGCCTGTCGGGCTGGTGCAACAAGTTGAGCAGGCGGCAAGTAATTAGGCCCTGCTACCCACCTATACCCCTTCCTATTACCCGAATCTGATCCCTGCTCCTGCTGCTCATACCAGCAACAGCAACCGACTATCTTCCAATAGGTGGTCTGGTACATGCTGCTCTGCATCGTCAATAGTGACGGTCAGCCGGTACATACCGGGATTCAGGTCATTGGTGATGGCCTTCAGTTGTAAGGCCTGCTCCGGCGCCACGTAACCCTGGCTCCGGCCAATGAGTGTTTTGCGTCCGTCGATCAAAGACTTGGAAAAAAGGCTGGCCTCCACGCGCTTGTTGTACAATGGTTTTTTGGTCATTACTTTTATCCCTACGGGCGCACCAATTCGTTGGGTTTCACTCACATTCTGCCATTCCACTTCCAGGCCATCCGTGGGGGGCGGAAGGTTCCCCTTCGGCAGTTGGTCTTTTTTCCCGGAAAGAAATTGCGCCACAAACGGACGAATTTCACTGGTTTCGGTACCTTTTAAAACAATCTTCTCCCCACTGAGCGAATGCGTCAGTACGCCCTGCCAGCTTTTTTGCTCCCCACTGCGGTAATAAACAAGGCGGAAACTGTGGCGGTCACTGCCACCACTGTCGGGAGAACCTACTGTTGGCAGTAGTTTGGGCGCACTGGTGGGCGCACTTGTGGGCGCGCTTGCTTTGGGCGTACCTGTACTGGGTGCACTTGCTTGGGGCGCACTTGCTTTTGGCGCAGCCGGTTTTTTCGTTGGTGCGGCCATTCGCTGTATAGATTGCTGGAGTTCGGCGAGGGCTTGGTCGCGTTCGCTGGCTTGATCAAAAGGAAGACTGATGGCGATAACCTGTCCATTGGTATTAACCATTTCCAGGCCCCAGTGCTTTTTGTCCTGGGTCGGTTGGAGGGTATAGCGTCCTTGTTGAGCCTGGGCCATGGCCTGCTTGCAGCTTTTTACCGTTTGGTAAATTTTGCTCACCAGCAGCACCTGTTTTTGGCTGTTGGCCCAGTAGAAGAAATATTTTTTGGCGGGCCGGTCCTGGTGCAGGAAGAAGCCCGAACCACTGACCGCTCCAATCGCGGCCACCAGTTTCGGCAAGGTGGAAGGTTCCATGGTTGTCGGTTTTTAGGTGAAACAAGTAAGAAAAGGGCCGCCGATAACAGGCGGCCCTTTCCGGGAAAACCTGGTGACCAGACTTACATGTCTTTGTACACCTGCAGGTAACCGATTTCATCGTAAGATGCAATCGGAGAAGGTGAGCCGGCAGGGCCGCGGAACAGCAACGTCGCTACCAACTTGTAGGCACCTTCGGGCAGACCTGCGACGGGAATGACCGCACTGTAAGATTTTCCGATGCCGGGGACGAAATTAACGATCGCCGGAGCAGGATTGGCGGCTTCGCCAGCGCCCATCTGCTCAATGTAGATGCGGCATTCGTAGGAACAACCAGGCGAAAGCAGGTTGGCCAGCCATCCCTTTTGATCCCAGAGGAAGTGGGCGAACACCGTCTGGTCCGTCTGCACAATGCTAACCGGGCTGGCTTCGGGTAAACCCGCCGTGGAAGGGCTTTCGTGAAGGTGTACTTTAGCGTTTGCTAATTCAAAAAGTGCTTTTGGAATTACATTTTCAACAGTAAACATAGAAACAGGGTTTGAGCGGTCAACGATTGCCGATGATTAATAGGGTGAGTCGGTAACCGCGGTGATGATTATATGAATGATGTGAACACCAACAAAACTACCACCGCCTGGTTAACCAGCACTAAATCCACACTTAATCGCGACTTAATGGCGCTTAATTTTCCCTTAATTCTATTTTTTCCTGCTTTTATACCACCGA
The DNA here is from genome assembly GCA_003045895.1 of Bacteroidota bacterium. Classification (GTDB taxonomy): domain Bacteria; phylum Bacteroidota; class Bacteroidia; order Chitinophagales; family Saprospiraceae; genus Lewinella. The sequence continues at coordinate 2,506 of PZPC01000107.1, read as the reverse complement.
ACAACCGGGCGGCCCTAAACCCGCCGGGCCAGCGCCAATGCCTGGTGTTCCAATAATCGCAGCGGCTCCTGCGTCAGCAGGTGAGGCAGACGGATGATGGGAATCTCCACCGACCGGGCCACTTCCTGGATCATCAGTTCGCTGGCGGTAAACAGGCCAGCCAGTGCGAACGGCCGAATCCCTTTGCGGTCCAGGATGTGCAGCGCACTTTGTACCTCCAGGCTGGTCGCACACGACAGGATGACATCGTAAATGGTGTTCATAAAAGCCGGGTTGTCCAGCAGCAATTCGGTTTCCCGTTGCAAAATGCCGTCGGCAATTTCCAGCACGATGTATTCCGGCTGCACAGCCTCCCAACACTGGTCAACGAGGGTCTGGTAAATGCCCAACAAGGTTGTTTCGTCCTCCAGGAAAGTAGATGGGAAACCCAGGTCGGCAAAATCGCAGACGTAGTCCGTACCGCGGTCGCGCACAAAGCGCTTGTCTTTGGGGAAGGTCGTGCCCGTCAGCTTGATGAAGGCCACCTGCGCGCCCTGGCTTTGCAGGCCGGCCGACAGGTAGGCCGCCGTGGTCGTCTTACCTGCATCCATCGACGAGCCGATGGATAGGATGACCTTGCTCCGCACCTGGGAGGGATCAAAGGGGAGGAGGTTTTGCTCCCGCGTGTTGATCACCTGTCCCTGCATATCGACGGCGTAGCCCACCAGCTCGACCGTGGGAACCTCTGTTTTATAAGTGGCATTCACCGTCTTCAGGGTACCTACCACGCCGCCGCGCCCGATCAGGTGCAGCGGCGTACCAGGTGCCTGGGGCACGTAGCCTTCCATTTGCGAAGTCGCGTAGCGGTTGCCGTAGGTGGCCAGAATCAGGTCGCCGGTAAAGAGGTAGCGGTTCACCCAGTCGGGACCCGCCAGGTAGCATTCTTCCTCGTGCGTAATCCGGAATACTGCCACGTCGCCGCTCTGGGGATAGTAGGTCTCGTTGCTGCTGGTGTCGATGCGGTACGTATCTACTCTCGCACAGCTTAACGACTTCTTGATTTTCATCAGTGGGTATTTATTAATGGTTTGCGCGGCAAATTTAGCCACTTTATTAATCCGATTTACTTTTGGTGGAGAATGTTATTTTTTTGTCTGCGGCGCACCTCCGTTTGGGGGAGCAAAAAACTTCGCCAGCGTTTCTTCAACACTTCCGTAATACCGTGTACCGAGGGCTGGGGGGATACATTTTACGCCCTTCAACACCCTATTTGTCTACCAATAATAATCCCGTACCTTTACCTTCTTATAAATCCCCACACCTCGTGCAAGCAAAAAAATCTTACGGTCAGCATTTTCTCACCAACGAAAAATACGCGCAGGCCATCGCCGATGCCCTGCTCCTGACCGATCAGTACGCCGACGTACTCGAGGTGGGCCCCGGCCAGGGCATGCTCACCAAATACCTGCTGGAGAAACCCTTCGCCCTCAAGGTCGTCGAGGCCGATCGGGATATGGTCGCTTACCTGGCCCAACATTACCGGCAGCTGCCTGCCGCCGACGTCATCGAGGCCGACTTCCTCAAGTTGCGCCTGCACGAGTATTTTGCCGGGCCCTTTGCCATTATCGGTAATTTCCCCTACAATATCTCCTCGCAGATTCTCATCAAGGCCGTCGACTACCGCGACCGCGTGCCCGAGCTCGTGGGCATGTTTCAGAAGGAAGTCGCCGACCGCGTGGTGGCTCCACCGGGCAGTAAAACCTACGGCATCATTGGCATTCTCGTCCAGGCGTTCTTCGAACCCCACTACCTGTTTACCGTCACCCCCGACAACTTCAACCCACCCCCCAAGGTACAGTCGGCCGTCATCCGCCTCGTGCGCCGCGCCGAGCCCCTGGTCAGCGACGAACTCTGGAAGACCTTCCGCCAGGTCGTTAAAGTTACCTTCGGCCAGCGCCGCAAAATGTTGCGCAATACCCTCAAACCATTGCTCTCACCCACCACCCTGGAAGATCCCCGCTACCAGCAGCGCCCCGAACAGATAAGCGTCGAAGGATTCGTGGAAATCGCCGAGGCAGTACTGGCTGCGCAGGAGGCCGGGTAGTCGCTTGAAATTCATTTCAAGCCATCCCGTCGCTTGAAATTTATTTCAAGCCTTCCTGTCGCTTGAAATTTATTTCAAGCAGCTCACCCTATTGTCGTAGGCTCCAGCCTACGATACCGTATTCCTCGGCCTCCGGCCGGCGTTCGGGCCCTGGCCGACGTTCTTCCCTGGCCAGGTTCGCCACCAAGATTTACCAAAACCAGGCCCGCGCTGAAGCACGGGCAACCCCCAACCCCTCCACCCCAAAACAAGAGCGCCGCCCCGAAATTAATCGGAGCGGCGCTCAATGTTGCTTGTCGCTTGAAATAAATTTCAAGCAACCGTTAGCTTACTTCACAACCACCATCGTCTTCGTAGCCGTAAACGCACCCGAGGTCACCGTGTACGTCAGTACGCCGGTAGCACCCTGGATCATGTCCTTGG
>PZPC01000106.1 GCA_003045895.1 Bacteroidota bacterium | reverse complement strand
CGACCACCTGCGTGGCATCGCTCATGAAGAGCACGCCGTGTTTGGCACAGATGTCGCCAATGGCCTTCATGGGTTGGATCACCCCCGTTTCGTTGTTGGCCCACATGACGGACACCAGGATGGTTTTGTCGGTGATAGCCGCTTCCAGTTCCCCGAGGTCAATCAGCCCATCCCGGCCCACGTTGAGGTAAGTCACCTCACCGCCCATCTTTTCGATCTTCTGGCAAGCGTCCAACACCGCCTTGTGTTCTGTTTTTACGGTGATGATGTGGTTGCCTTTGCGCTGGTACATTTCGAAGACGCCTTTCAGGGCCAGGTTATCCCCTTCGGTCGCACCGCTGGTAAAGATAATTTCCTTGGAATCAACGTTTAGCAGTTGAGCAATTTGTTCGCGGGCGTAATCCACTGCTTCCTCGGCGACCCAACCAAAAGGGTGGTTGCGGCTGGCGGCGTTTCCCGGATGCTCGTAAAAATAAGGCAACATGGCTTCCACTGCCCGTGGATCGGTAGGGGTAGTGGCGTTATTATCCAAGTAGATCAAGCGATTTCCCATCTGCTATACAAAGTTTATTGGTTCTCTGACAATTTATGCGATTAAAGTCAAGCTAAAATTGACCGAGAAAAAGTTTATTTAGATTGATTCTAATTAAATTACATTCTTACAAAGGTAACGAAAATTGGACAAAAAAGTTTGCCGGGAATAAAAAATACTTTTACCCGTGTCATCCCTTTTTATAACAATTGGATAACTTTACCTAATTATCTGACTTACCCGCAAAATTCCCATTCAACAAACGAGGGTAACACATCAATAAAGTTGCTGAACATGCCCGATTACCAACGATTATTTGCCGCCTTCCCCCCCGCCTCTAGACAAGATTGGGAGCAACAACTGACCAAAGATTTAAAAGGAAGGTCCCTGGCTGACCTCAACTGGCAGCTCGAGGAGCACCTCCGGCTGTCTCCACTCCAAACTGCGGAGGATCTGCCGCGCTCCACTTCGCCCCTGACCAGTGGCCGACCGGATAACACCTGGCAAATCGGCGAATACATCGAAGTAGCCGACCTCGGGGCAGCCAATGCGCAGGCTTTAGAAGGGCTCGTTGGTGGTTGCAATGCCCCCCTTTTTCGCCTGCATCACCTGCCCAATGTTGAAGAGCTTAAAATTTTGCTGGCGGATATCGAGCCCCACTTTATTTCAGCTCATTTTGCCCCCTTGTACCCTGGCCGGGACCCCGCCGAACTGTTTCGCAACCTCATCTACTACGTGCGCTACCGCGGCGTTGAGCTGGCCGACATCAGTGGATCCATGGATTTTGATCCGCTCCTCGACTGGACCGATCCACCCTTCCGCGCCCTGGCCCGCATTCTCCGGTTTGCCGATCGGTACATGCCCAACTTCAAAGTGCTGCAAGTCAACGGGCAGGTATTGCACACCGGCATTGAAAACACCAGCCGCGAACTCGCCCTCCTGCTGGCCAAAGGAACAGAATACCTGGCCCAACTGGACCTCCTCGGCATTCCGCCGGCACTGACCAACCGACACCTGCAGTTTACGGTGGCCACCAGTACCAGCTATTTTGTGGAGATCGCTAAAATCAGGGCCCTCAAAATCTTGTGGGCCAATGTCCTGAACGGGTACCAACTGCCTGGTGCTCCCATCCCCCCCGTAGCGGCCCACCTCGCGCCGGAAAGCCAGACCCCGCAAACGGAATACAACATGATTATGGCCGCTACCCAGGCCATGGCCGCGGCCATTGGCGGCGCCGACCTGGTGTACGTCCTGCCCGCAAATTTTGCTAAAAACGAGCCCAGCACCGCCTTTACCCGGCGCATTGCCCGCAATGTGCAACACTTGTTGCAACTGGAAAGCGGCCTGAACCGGGTGGTCGATCCGGCGGCTGGCAGCTACTTCCTCGACAACCTGACCCAACAGCTCTGCGCCCAGGCCTGGCAGCGTTTCCAGGAGATTGAAAAATCGGGCGGCTATCTTAATTTGGCCTAACGCATTGCCGCCAAAAACGACAGGCTACCCACCTTGGTGTGAGTAGCCTGCTTATATAAACGTACCTAAGTTTATACAATTTGTCTTCTGCCGTTAGGGCAACAACACGGTGTCAATGGCGTGAACCACCCCGTTTGTTCCTTGCACATCGGTTGCTACAATGTTAGCGATATTAGAACCGGCGTTGATCACTGGTACGGCGCCCGAAAGGTCGATGGAGAAGGTAGAACCTTCGAAGGTCGTGACCGGCGCGTCGTCCTGGATGTCGCCAGCGCGCACGTTGGCACCCGCTACGACGTGGTATTTCAGTACCGCTTCCAGCGTGGCCACCGGAACATCATTGATGCTGTTCCAGGCAGGATTGGAAGCCAACAAGTTGACAAAGGCCTGGTTGGTGGGCGCAAAAACCGTAAATGGACCTGTACCGGAAAGAATGGTGACGAAATCGGCCGTCAGGTCGGTACGGGTAAGCGCTGCCACCAGGTTGCTGAAATTCGTATTGGCTAGCGCCAAAGTAACGATATTAGCCGGGGCAATCACCTTATCTACCGCATGGATGACACCGTTAGCTACCTGCTGATCGGCCAAAATGACGTCTACATCGGCATTGATCTTCACGCCGCCGCTGGTATTCAGGAAAAAGCTCAGGGGTTCGCCCGCAGCGTATTCGGCCAGGGTGTTGTAGTATTTGGTTTCCAGCTTGTCAGAAGTTTCGGCAGTGCCCAACACGTGGTACAACAGTACCTGGCGCAGCGTAGCCACCGGCACGTCGGCCAGGCTAGCGAAATTATTGGCCGCCAGAAAGGCCTGGAAAGCGGCATTGTTGGGTGCAAAAACCGTCAGCGAAGCCGAACGGTCGTCGAGTGCGGTAACGAGATCGGCCGCCGTCAGGGCGTCAACCAGGATGCTGAAATCAGGGTTGTCCTGGGCAAATCCGACAATGGTGGGTTGATCCGCCGGCTCGTCATCCTCACAGGAAGCAAAAAACATACCCAGGGTAAGTAGCAGCAACATGCTCAAGGAAAAGGCATTTAATTTCATTTCAATTTGATTTTTGGTTTTTTAAGAAAGTTTACATTTGGCAAACAGACCCACCCGACATTTGTTTGCACAAACGCGGCGGTTTGCCAGCTGCCTGACAAAACGCTAAATTGGTTACAACCAGCTGGAAAGAAAACTGTTGGTGCCGCTAAAAACGACAGGCTGCCCCCCGTATTGGAAGGCAGCCTGCAGGAGGAACAATGTATTAAAGTACTTATTGCTTAACCAGTCGCCGCGTTTGGTCCCCCATTTGAACCAGGTAGATACCCGCTGGCCAGGCGGCGGTTGTCCATTCGAAGTCCAGCGACCCCGTAGCCAGCGTCGTTTGCAACATGGTCTGCCCGTTGACATTGAAAATGCGCAAGGGTACCGACTGGGCAAGCGGTGCGGCCAATTGAATCCGCGCCCGGTCGGTGGTGGGGTTCGGGAAAAGTTTAAACGCCGTGGCCGCAGCAATTTCCGTCGTACCCACCACCGCGTTCTCATCGATTTTGATATTAAACCGCTGGACGGCCAGGAACCCACCGGTACCGTCTTCGACGACGAAAGAGAAAGCATCGTTCACCGCCGCCGGATCCGTATTCAGGTAGACCAGGTTGCCCGCATTGATGGTCGCCTGGGTAAAGGTGCTCCCGGGCTCCAGTTCCCGGTCGATCACGTAGAGCGACCCGAAGGCGGGTGTGCTGACCAGCGAATAGACCAGTTCGCCTGGTCCTTGTTCCGTATCCACCGCGCGCAGCAGATCCGCCGTTACCGGATTGGCCATGCTCGGAGGCACAAAGAGCGTATCATTGGTCATCATCTCCGGGCCCACGGCATTGCCCAGGGCACAGAATTCGATGTTCCACTCCCCGATGGTTCCCGGCGCACCAAAGCCCGTTTCCAGGACTTTCACTTCCAGGGTCCAGATGCCCTGGCTGTTTTCGCCGATGAGGACCGATAGGGGTTCAAAAGGCCTAAACACAATGCCATCGTCGGGTGGGCACACGATCGAATTTGGGGCATCGTCATCAAAGCCCACCGTCACTTCCGAAGTTGAAAAACAATTGCGGTTGTACAGGACCACGCGGGTGCCGGCCGGACTGATCAGGGTAATCCGGAAGTTTTGGATCGGCTGGTAGCCGACGCGCAGAAACGGGATGTTGATGTCGCTGATCAACCCGGTAAAAGGAACAAAAATTTCGGACGTCCGGGTCGGCAACGGCCCGGTACCCGGAATATTAACCGGCGTATCTTCGGACGGTAGCGGGCTACAAACCGCGTTGACGGTATGGAAAACCTGAGGAGCCGACCACGCGCCGGTCCCACAGGCATTGCTGGGCCGCACCCGCCAGAAAAACAGGCTGTTGGCGGCAAATTGCAGGGCCGAGGTAAACGTCGTTTGGCCTAAACCCATCCGGCTATCGATTACATTCGAAAAGCCCGCATCCGTAGCCAATTCCCAGTCGTAAGTCTCGGCATTCGGCAGGAGGGTCCAGCTAAAATCCGTAGACAGCAAAATATCCATGGCGCCTTCGGCAGGGGTCAGCAGGGCCAGGTCGCTGAAGTTGTTATCCACGACGTTTAGATAAACCGTTCGGAAAAAAGTGTCCAGATCAGCCGTAGCGGCAGCAACCACTACCGCCAGCGGGCCGTCGAAACCCTGAAGGTTCTCCAAATCCAGTTGCAGGGTAGAGGAAGCGCCGGCCTGGATGTCATTGGCCGAAAAGCTGGCCGTTACCCCGGCGGGCAATTCACTGCTAATCCCCAGGCTGATGGTGCCTTCGTATGCAAGAATGGCGTTGGTATTAAAATTCACTTCCACCGTATTCGGCAAACAGACCTGCTGGAAAATGGGGCCATAATCCAGGGTATAGGTAGGTGCAGTAGCGGGTTGAATGGAAAAGTTGGCATTGGAAATATCAAAGAAAACATTCCGGTTTGCTTCTACCCGAATGCGCATATTGCCGCCTACCACATTCGGCACGGAAACCAGCGCCGAACCACTATTGGGCGTTCCTTCCGCCAGCAGATAGGGATAGGTGAGGCCGCCATCGGCCGACAACCGGATGTTGACCAACTGGCAATTCACCAGTTCGTTGGTCGTATTGGCAACGTCCCAACGGACCTCGCGGGTATCGCCCACCTGCCAGGTTTCGGAACCATCGTTGGGCGAAAGCACCAGGAAGGGGCCGGCCGTAGCCGTGCTTTTGAAGGCCACCGTAGCTTTGCCCGTTGCTCCCACCTCCGGGTTGTTGTCTCTGACGGTACAGGCAAAGGTAAGGTTGCGGGAGTAGGTGGGCAGTACTTCTGCTACCGAAGTGGTATTGTTGATGATCCGGGATAGCCGGGGGAACACCCGGCTGGGATCTGAAACGGGGTCATAACTGCGAAAAATAGGCGCATTGCCATTGGGGGTGCCCAGGATGGACACGGGGCCCAGGTCCATCTCTTCCCAGCAATAGGTCAAGTTGTCATTTTCCGCATCAATGGCACTGGCCACCAACTCGAAAGGCGTACTGATGGGAATATAAAATCCGTTGGCGTAATCGGTGCTCACCTTGGGATCGGTATTGTTGGTTTCAATGATGGTTGGGCAAACGCTCCCGGCCCCTTCCTGGGTGAACGACTTGAACTGGTCGATGGAATGCCCGTGGTAATAAGGCGCAACGGCCCCTCCTACATTCTGGTCGCCACAAGAGCCGGAGTAAGACATGATGGTAGAACCCGAACCGGGCTCGAAAGCAGAACCGGAAGACAATTGGTCGAGCGATCCCGGGCAATTGGCCCAGGTGTGCTGCATGTTAAACTGGTGGCCCACCTCGTGCACGAACACGCGCCGGACGACGGCCGTAACACTCCCTTGCAGGCAAGTCAGGGCGCGGTCTTTGTTGCCCTGGCAGATCGAACCCAGCGCGGCTTGTCCACCAATGGTAGGGTCGCCCATAGCGTCGAGGCAGGGGCCTACGGTAAAGACGTGCCCCATGTCGTAGGCAGAGGTAGGAAAGCCCTGGGACGTGATCGCTCCCCGTACGGCCGGCAGCAAATCGGGGGCGCTGTTGTAGGCCGCAAAAGGATCGGTAGCGCCATTGAGGAAAATCAACTGCTCTACATTGCCAATGAGGGTCACGCGTACCCCGGCCTCCTGCTCGAAGGACGCATTGGCGACGTTGACAATGGTCACAAAAGAGGCCAACACCCCTTCGATGGTGCCCCCCTGGGTTTGGGCGTATTCACCGGTACAGGTGAGGGCCAGGATGTATTCGCGAATCTGGGACGGCAGGCTGGTCTTCTCCTCCCCTGCCAGGGGTACCGGCGAGAAGCTGGCAAGGTTGTCAGAGAACAATTCCCGCTGCTCGTCGGGCGCATTGCCGCAGGTCAGTTGGGATTGGGTGACTTCGTCCAGCACCACATCATCGCCGTAATAAACGAGGTGGTAAGGCAGGGCATCGGCGGCGTAGGGTTCGATAAAAATCAATCCTTTGGCCGAGTTCATCACGGCCGTCACCCCGCGGGGAGTCACACTCAGTCGCCCGGTATACCGCGAATCGTCCACGTTGAGCAGACGGTAAGTGCGCAGTTGAGGCCAACGGGCCTGGGTCTCGGGCTGCAGCACCGAGCTTTCCACCACCCGGTAAGCCTGCGTGCGGCCATCGGGTAGCGGCAACGCGATGGTTGCCGTAGACTTGGCCAATTCCCGCGCTGATTCGGCAGGAGCAGCTTGTAAGTGCTGACGGACCGCAGCGAGCTCCACCCTTAACGTACGGTATGTGCTCAGCGGAAAGTAGACTTCCGCCGTAGCGGGAAGCTGGACTTGCTGTTCGGCAATGAATTGAAAATCCTGGGCGGTAAGACCACTTAAACCGAGCACTACCAGGCAAAGCGTATAATAGAATCTCATATGATTGTTTATTTTAGGCTGCAAAAATAGCACAAGGGAAATAATTGGCACCCAATAATCCTTGTTTTGTCTGTTAGTGGCTATTAAAACGCGGCAATTGCACCACAAATGCGGTACCCGTTCCTTGCTGGCTATCTTCAATCCAGATTTTGCCTTTGTGCAACTCTACAATCCGGCGGCAAATGGCCAGCCCGATACCTGTGCCTACGTAGTCGGCACGGGAATGCAAGCGTTTGAACATCTCGAAAACCTGTTCGCGAAATTCCACTGCGATCCCAATGCCGTTGTCTTCGAACCGCAGCGTGGTGTATTCAGCCCCCCCTGCGGAAGCGATGCTGATGCTTACCCTGGGAACCTGTTGCTGGTTGTATTTGATCCCGTTTTCAATCAGGTTTTGCACCAACTGTTGCAGGAGTTCCCGATCTCCTTTCAGCATCGTCAATTCAACTTGCGAGACATCCACTACGGCCCCCGTCTCCTGGATCAACCGCTCCAGGTTTTTACACGCGATCTTCACGATCTCTTCGCTGCCAACAGTACGCAACTGAAGTTCTTCCTGCCCGAGGCGCGAAACCGTCATGACCGCCTCGATGAGTTTGTTCATCCCCCTGACATTCTGTTCGATAAAGCCTATAAAATCCTGGACATCTTCCGTTGTGTTGGCACCCAGCCGACGCCGCAGCAGACCGGCAAAATTACCAATATTGCGAATGGGTTCCTTCAAGTCGTGCGAGGCAATGAAGGCGAAGCGCTCCAGCGCCTCATTAGAAGTTTCCAGTTCATTAGCGTATGCTTTGATCTTTTCTTCCGAAGCTTTAAAAATACTGAGGTCGGTGCCTACCAAAACGTAGCCCTTTTTTCGCTTTTTTTCACTCCGCAGCGAAGGTTGAAATAACGGTGTAATGACAAACAGGAGAAATATTTTCTGCTCCTTGTCCATCATTTCAAATTCGTAGTTAATGGTCTGATTATTGGCTAATTCAATCAACTGCTGTTTGGTGACCTGCCATTTCTTATCCGTAAATACCGTATCAATATTCACATTTTGCCAATATTTTAAATTCTGCCCCATGAGGTTAACAAAAGCTTCGTTGACCTGTCGGATATTAAAACTATCATCCACCAAAATGAACCAGTTGGTCATGGTCTTCAACAAATTCGGTACCGCGTAGCGGGATTGCAGATCGTACAATTGCAGATTGGTAATCATCAACCCACAAAAGATGGCACCGACCGCTACATTGATGTTTTCGTTGAGAATAGAGGGGATGGCAAAAAAATAAGTGAGCACATAATTTTGAATAAAAGAGCCAAAAGTGATCAGCCCAAAAACCGAAAAAATGCTGAACCGTATCCAGCGCGATTGCCTGCTCGTGGCAAAGAGATACGGTAAAAAAGCAAAATACGTACTTAGGATGTAACAGCTAAGGGCCCAGCCCGCGCGCAGCAGGTCAATGCCGGCAGCGTGGTTCAAGACCACCGTCCAGCGGCCGGATTCACTCAAGACCAACTCGCCATGCCCGTACGGTGTGTACACTTGTAATACGATAAATACCACACTGGTGACCAGCGAAAACTGCATCCAGCGTTTCTCCCAGCGTTTCATTTCGCGCGCGGCAAACTGGCGGGCGTAGTGCCACATGGTAAGGATGATAAAAAACACCGTCAGATTCCACACCCCCTCCTGGTAAGGCCGCAATTCGTTGACCTGAGCCAGGCTGGTCATTTGGTCCATTTCGAAAAAAAAGAGATTCTGGGCAAAAAGCAGAAAAGTAACGACCATGAACGACTGATACATCCTATTGAAGGTATCTAACCAGTACACGCGCAAGCCCATAATGAAGATGGCAAAACCACTCAGGAGAGAAAACCAGTTATCGATAGAATAATTCAGCATGATGAATCACCAGCAGCCACAATTACGGGCAACGGCTTAAAATTACCGCAGTTTCAGCTAGCAACAAAGCACCAGCGCAACAAGTTGCATAAATGCAGCTTGTTGCGCCTGGTGCTGTTGGCGCTAGCCCAATAAGATTAATTATTTAATAACCTGCTTTACGGCAATCTGGATCGTTCCAAACTTGTGCAAAGCAATCGGCCAACCGATCAATATCCGCATAGGTATGGTTGGCGCTGATGCTGGCCCGGAAGCGTTGCTTATTGACACTTACTGCCGGATATTCGATCGCGTTGATAAAGATGCCCAACTCGTGCAGTTTGCGATTGGCAGCGCGAATATTCATCCACCGCGGTGTCCGCAAGGCCAGAATGGCGCCTGCCGGTGGGATGCTTAAACCAAAATCCTGCAACTTGCAAGCGGCATAAGCCGCATTGTCCAGCAGTTTTGCCCGCCGTTCCGGCTCGTTCTGGATCACGTCAATGCCCGCACTGACCGCCGCCAGGGTCATCGGTGGCAGCGCCGCCGAAAAAACGTAGGAGCGGGCGAAATACCGCAGGTATTCGATGAGGTCCCGGTTGCCCACCAGGTACCCCCCCGTCACGGAGAAGGCCTTGCTGAAGGTGCCTACGTACAGGTCGATACCGTCTTCTACGCCCAGGAGTTCGGCCGAACCCCGGCCGTTTTTACCCAGTACGCCAATGCCGTGGGCGTCGTCGAGCAGCACGAAAGCACCGTGTTTTTGGCAAACAGGAATCATTTCATCCAGGGGAGCCAGGTCGCCGTCCATCGAGTACACCCCTTCCATTGCCGCGAAAACCGTGGTGTAGTTGGGTTTGCGCTCAACAATCAATTGCTCCATCTTCGCCGTGTTATTGTGGGGGAAGCGGATATTTTCCGCTTCCGTCAGCTGCAACGCAGCGTGCAGGGAGGCATGGCTCAACTGGTCGTGGATCACCACGTCGTTGCGGTTGGCCAGGGCACTGATGGCACCCAAATTGGTCATGAATCCGGCGGGGAAAATAATGGCCGCTTCCTTGCCTTTGAAGGCCGCAATTTTCTCCTCCAACGATTGCATGAGCAGGCTGTACCCATTCAGCAGGGGCGGCCCACCGACACCAACGCCGTAGGTATTGACAATATCCTGAACCGCCTTTTTCACATAGGGGTGGTTGCCCAAACCCAGGTAGTTGTTGGAAGCGAACATCAGCATGGGCTTAGCTCGCCGGGTAAAAGAATCGAGAATCATTACTTCCCGATCCATGGGGGAAAGACAAACGCGCTGGTAGGAATAATGCTCGTCCCGTTTCAATTCGGTCAGAAAAGCATTAAACTGCAGTGTTCTTTCTTTCAGGGAGAGGTCATGTTTTCCTAACATGAAATTCATTAAACCTTTCCCGGTTGTGATACGCTGTTTTGTTTGCATTACAAGGGGGTATAACAAGACCACCAACACGGTGGTACTTTACAAAACTGATCAGCACAGTAATACAAAGCTTTACAGACAAAGCACATTCTTCCAGCTAACGCCATAGCAATGGCATCAATCAAGGGCCTGGATTGGCACAATAATTTGACTGCTTTGCCAGGCCAGTGTTGAACCGGAAAGTTGTCGCAAACCAAGATGTGTAAATATGCTTGGGAAAGAATAAAAAGGACTTGGTATCAGCAAGTCATTTTAACAACTGGGCGTTTAAAAGGCAGGTTTCTATCTAACTGGAAACAAAAAACAATACTTTACTTGGGTAGTTTTCGCTCGCAAAAAAAATATGACTTAAATTTCCACAATTAAGCTCATATTCTTGCATATAACAGCAGCGTATCTCACCGCCGGTTAGAAAACGGTCGGTTTTTAGCGCCTTACGGTAAAAACATTGCACCAACATTCGGGTTTCCTGCAAGATTAGTCGCCAAAAGAAATGCCGATGGCCCGGGCAGCCTCCACCAGTGCATGATCAGGCGCTACATTGTTGTTGTGTAAAATAGCCTCGGCCAGCGGCACACTGGTGAAGGAGTTGTTGCGGAAAGACACCATTTCGCCAAATTGCCCCTGTTGGATCATGGAAAAAGCTTTCACCCCCATGACCGTGGCCAGAATCCGGTCGAAGGCAATGGGCGTTCCTCCCCGCTGGATGTGCCCCAGCACCGTGGTCCGGATTTGCGGAATACACCCCATTTGTTCCAGTTGGTAGCGCAGGAGGTTGCAGACGCCGCCCAGTTTCAGGTGGCTGTCACCGATATCGGTTGGTTTTTCCCCGAAGACGTGGCCATCCATGGCCATAGCGCCCTCCGCTATCACGATATTCATAAATCCTTTGCCTTTGCGGTAACGTTTATCGATCATCGCCTTGATCTTCTCCACACTGTAGGGAATTTCCGGGATCAGGCAAATTTCGGCGCCACCTGCCACCGCAGTGTGCAGGGCAATCCAGCCGGCGTCGCGGCCCATTACTTCCATAATCATGACCCGGTGATGGCTTTCGGCGGTAGTGACCAGTTTGTCGAAACAATCGGTGGCGATCTGTACGGCCGTCGAGAAGCCAAAGGAATAATCCGTAGCGCCGAGGTCGTTGTCGATCGTCTTCGGCACGCCAATAATGGGGCAGCCGCGCTCATAAAGATGTTGCGAAATACGCTGGCTGCCATCGCCACCGATATTGATGACGGCCGCAAAACCCAGTGCTTGTAATTTGTCGATCATTTCTTCGCTGCGGTCGACCAGTTCAATGCTGCCATCGGGTTGTTCTATGGGGTAAGCGATGGGATTACCGCGGTTGGTCGTTTTGATGATGGTTCCGCCTTTGACATGGATACCTGCTACTCGCTTGGGGGTCAGTTTCACCAGCTCAACGGGGTCGTCCAGCAGGCCGTTGAACGCCTCCAGGCTGCCCCACACTTCCCAATCACCAGCCGTCTTGGCCGCTTTCACCAGTGCGCGAAGCACCGCATTCAAACCTGGACAATCACCACCACCCGTGGCTACAAGTAACTTGTTCATCAGAAATAATTTTTACAAAGAAAACAAAAACGCGCCACAAGCCGTAAAAAACCACGATACCCGGGCAAAAAAAGCCAATAAAAATACCCACCGTAAAATCTTGTGCGTTGAGAGCGCTATAATGCTACCGGGGGAAAGTCCGCTACTTATTTAATCTGTTATATTTGCGCAATCGCTGGCCTCAATAAAATTTGACCTTCATGCAAATGCTTCCGAACCACCCCACTTATTTTGCCTGCCTCAGCCTCCTGCTCCTGCTCGCTGCCTGTAACCCACCACAAGCAACTGAAAAGGCACCGGAAACTGACCTCCGTAAAAATCCGCCTTTGTTCCAAAAACTGGACCCCGCGGCAACGGGTATCCAATTCCAGAACGGTGTGCAGGACAACAACAACCTCAACGTCATCACCTTCAGCTATTTATACATTGGCGGCGCCGTGGGCGTAGGCGATTTCAACAACGATGGTTTGGATGACCTTTACTTTACTTCTACCCTGGGTGCTAACAAGCTGTACCTCAATAAAGGGGGGCTGAAGTTTGACGATATTACGGCCAGCGCCGGGGTAGCTGCCGAAAAAGGGGTAAAGATGGGCGTCACCGTGGCCGACGTCAACGCCGATGGCTACCTCGACATTTATCTTTGCCGGACGGGCGCAACGACCGCCGACCGCGCCAATTTACTGTTTATCAACAACCAGGACCTCACCTTTACCGAAAGCGCCCAGGCTTACGGCCTGGCTTCGACCAGCCCCAGCAACCAGGCCAATTTCTTCGACTACGATCAGGACGGTGATCTGGACATGTACCTGCTCAACCATCCGGAAAATTTCACGACCACTTCGCAAATGCGTTTGGTAGAAGTAAATGGCAAACCAGTACGCTCTACCACCCCCGAGCAGCCTTTCGAGTCGGACCAACTCTTCCGCAACAACGGCAATAACACCTTTACCGACGTGAGCACCGCCGCGGGCATCGTCAACCGGGCCTTTGGCCTCAGCTGTACCGTCAGTGATATCAATCGGGATGGGTACCTGGATATTTACGTGGCCAATGACTACATCGAACCAGACTTCTTTTACATCAACAACAAAAACGGAACCTTTACCAACAAAATTAACGATTACTTCCGCCATACCTCCCAGTTTACCATGGGTACCGACTTTTCCGATATCAACAACGATGGCCAGCAGGATTTGCTGGCGATGGACATGTTGCCCGAAGGGAACGCCCGCCAGAAAAGCCTGGCCACGGCCATGATGAGCAACCGGTACAACACCCTCCTGCAATACGGCTACGGGCACCAAATCATGCGCAACATGCTGCAGCTCAACAATGGCCGGGACTTTTCTGATATTGGGGTGATGGCGGGAATTTCCGCTACCGACTGGACGTGGGGCCCCCTGGCCATGGATTATGACAACGACGGCTGGAAAGACATCTTCATGAGCAATGGCATCCTGCGCGAATTCACCAACAATGACTACATCAACTTTACCCTCGACTCGGTCATGAAGGCGGGTGGTCAAATTCAGGGAAACATCAACGGCCTGATCGAGAAGATTCCTTCGGTACCCGTTCACAACTACCTCTACCGCAACCGCGGCGACCTGACCTTTGAGGACGTTTCGGTGGCCTGGGGTTTCGGCGACAAAACCTTCTCCAACGGTGGCGTTTTTGCCGACCTGGACGGCGACGGCGACCTCGAGCTCATCGTCAACAACCTGCGGGAACCCGCTGGCATCTATGACAACCAGGCGCGCCAACGCGCGGCCAACAACTACCTCCAGGTCACGTTTTCCGGTAGCCCGGCCAATCCTTTCGCCATCGGTGCCGCTGCCCGGATCACGCTCGCCGACGGTAGTGTGCAGTACCAGGAGCTGACGCCCAGCCGGGGCTTCTTTGCCTCACAAGCCTACCTCGTGCACTTTGGCCTGGGCCAGCAGCAAACGGTGAAAATGTTGGAGGTGGCCTGGCCCGACGGCAAAATTCAAACCCTGAACAACCCCACCGTCAACCAGCGAATAACCGTCCGGTACGCCGACGCCCAAAAGGGCAAATGGCAGGAGACCCCAGCGCCCAGCCCGCTCTTTGCCGAACTGCAGCCCGCCCAACTGGGGATCAACTTCACCCACCAGGAAAATGTATTTCTGGATTACGACCGGGAGTTCCTGCTGCCGCACAACCTCTCCACCCAGGGGCCCTGCCTGGTGAGCGGAGATGTCAACGGCGATGGCCTCGATGATTTCTACGTGGGTGGCGCCACCGGACAGCCGGGTGCCTTGTTTGTACAAACCCCCACGGGCACCTTCCGGCCCATGGCTGCCGCTACCTGGGCCGCCGACCAAAACTACGAAGACACGGGGGCCACCTTCTTCGACGCCGACGGCGATCAGGACCTCGACCTGTACGTGGTCAGCGGAGGCAACGTCAATCCGCCCGGCACCGACCTCTACCAAAGCCGGCTCTACCTCAACGACGGAAGCGGAAACTTCCTGAAAAGCAACCAGTCTCTACCCAAAAATCGCGACAGCGGGGCCTGCGTCACGGCTTTCGATTACGACCAGGATGGCGACGCCGACCTCTTCATCGGCGGCCGGGTGGTGGCCGGAGCCTACCCTACGGCACCGCTCAGCTACGTCCTGCAAAACAACCAGGGCACCTTTTCGGACGTAACCGCACAGGTGGCACCAGGCCTGCACCAGTACGGAATGCTCACGGCCATTCAGTTTGCCGACCTCAACGGCAACGGGACGGCCGAAATGATCATTACCGGCGAATGGCTGCCCGTAACTGTTTTTGCCTACCGCAACGGGCAGTACCAGGATGCCACCGCCGCCTTCGGGCTGGACCAAACCAACGGTTGGTGGAACTCCCTACTGGTGAAGGACATGGACAACGACGGCGACCTGGATCTGGTGGCTGGCAACCTCGGCCTCAACACCCGCTTGCAGGCAACCGCCGCGGAACCCCTGCGCCTGTACGTACGGGATTTTGACGACAATGGCTCCCTCGACCCGATCCTCACCCATTACGAAAATGG
>PZPC01000105.1 GCA_003045895.1 Bacteroidota bacterium | reverse complement strand
AGACGTGGCAGGCAACGCTGAAGACGTGGCAGGCAACGCTGAAGACGTGGCAGGCGCGAGAACCAACTTTAGGCGAAAATTCTGTTGATCATATTGAGTATTTCCAGATTCGATAGCCCTGATCCCCTCAAAAACGAACCATCCCGAACCCTGGCCTAAACCAAAATCCGGGATGATGTCTGTTTTACAATCTAATAAATTGAACCGGGATTGTCGCGGATTGCATCCGCGATACCGTACGCTCAATACCTGGCACCGCAGTCACAGACTGCTGTAACTATTTATTCGTAGACAAAATCTACGAAAAGCGGAATCTTACGCCAACCGCTCGATGATGCCGGCAATACCCTGACCGCCACCCACACAGGCCGTGACCAGGCCGTAGCGTTGGTTGCGGCGGCGCATCTCGTTGATCAACTGGATCGACAGCTTCGCACCCGTACATCCCAGCGGATGCCCCAGGGCGATCGCGCCGCCGTTGACGTTGACGATGCTGGGATCGAGACCGGCTTCCTGAATGACCGCCAGTGCCTGGGCGGCAAAAGCTTCGTTCAGCTCAATCAGTTCGATATCATTCAACTTCAGGCCAGCCTGCTTGAGGGCCTTGGGAATAGCTACGCAAGGGCCGATACCCATGTACAGCGGATCAACGCCGCCCACGGCGCAGTTGACCAGGCGTGCAACTGGTGCCAGGCCCAGTTGTTTCATCATCTCTTCGCTCATGACGATGGTAAAGGCAGCGCCATCGCTGGTTTGAGAGGAATTGCCCGCCGTCACGACGCCGCCGTTGGCAAATACGGCCCGCAATTTGGACAATCCTTCTGGCGTAGTAGACCGGCGTACGCCTTCGTCCATGGCCACCGTATGGGAGCTGCTGACGCGTTTGCCGTCCTTGACGTAGACATCTTCCACCTCAACGGGGATGATCTCGTCGGTAAACCGGCCGCCATCAATGGCCGCCGCGGCTTTGACGTGCGACTGATAGGCGAACTCGTCGGCCTGTTCCCGGCTGATCTTGTACTTATTGGCTACGGCTTCGGCCGTCAGGCCCATGCTCACCAGGTAGTCGGGGGTGGTGGAAGCCACCTGGTAGCTGGGGGCCAGCTTGTAGCCCGTCATAGGAATGGTGCTCATGCTTTCGGTGCCACCCGCAATAAAGATGTGGCCCATTCCCGCCTTGATTTTCGCCGTAGCGATGGCGATGGTCTCCAGGCCCGAGGCGCAGTAGCGATTCACCGTGACGCCGGGCACTTCTTTGCCCAGTGCCCGCAGCGAGATCTGGCGGCCAATTTGCAGCCCTTGCTCTCCTTCGGGGTTGGCACAACCCACGATTACGTCGTCGATGATGCGGGGGTCCAGCTCCGGCGTATCCGCCAGCAGCCGCTTGATGATGTCTACCGCCAAATCATCGGACCGGTAGTTGGAAAAACCACCCCGACCGGCCTTGCCAATCGCTGAGCGGTATCCTTTTATAATATATGCTTCCATGATCGTTATTTTATAGAATTGAGGAGGTTCGTGACGGGAAAAAAATTGATTGTTTCATTTTTGGTTTTTAAAAAAAGACAAGCAATTGATTTCCCTCCAATTACTTAGTTACGCAACGGCTTGTTGGTCTGTAACATATGCTGGATGCGTTCCAGCGTTTTCTGTTCGCCGCAAAGGCTGAGGAAAGCTTCGCGTTCCACATCCAGCAGGTATTGCTCGCTCACTTTTTGCGTGCCGGTCAGGTCTCCTCCGCAAAGTACAAAGGCTACTTTTTTAGCGATCTTGATGTCGTGCTCGCTGGCGTAACGGCCCAGCCTGAGCTCATTGGCTGCTGCGTAAAGAGCCGCCAATCCGCCGCGCCCGAGTACCGTAATGTCATTGCGGTGGACGGGTTGGGTATAGTTGCGGGCCAGGTCCAGGACCTTGTGTTTGGCCAGGGCGATGTTGCGGTCTTTGTTCAGCACCACTTCGTCGCGGTGGTGCAGGGCGTACCCCATCTTATAGGCTTCGTGGGCCGAAGTAGCCACCGAAGCCAGGGCAATGGTTTTGAACTTGTCGATCAGGGTAGGAATCTGTACGTCGCCTTCGAAAAACTGGTCGCTGGCCCGGAGGGCGAATTCTTTGGTTCCGCCACCCCCAGGGATGAGGCCGACGCCGACTTCCACCAGACCGACGTAAGACTCGGCCGCCATCACGGCACCGTCGCAGTGCATGAGCGTTTCACAACCGCCACCAAAGACGTAGCCCTGGGTGGCAGCCACCACCGGAATGGCGCTGTACCGGCAACGCATCGTCGTTTGCTGGAAGAGGTTGATGGCCATGTTCAGTTCGTCAAATTCCTGCTGGTAGGCGTACATGCCGATCATCATCAGGTTGGCGCCCACCGAAAAGTTGGTGGCGTTGTTGCCGATCACCAGTCCTTTCCAATCGCCTGCTTCGGCAATTTCGATGGCCTCGTTGATACCGCGCAATACGCCTTCGCCGATGGAGTTGTGGGCACTGGTGAATTCGAGGTTCAATACCCCGTCGCCAATGTCGTGGAGGGTCACCTCATTGTTTTTGAAAACCGGCGCTTGGTCGCGGTAGTTGTCCAACACAATGAAGGATTCCGTACCCGGCTTCACCTGGTACTTGCCACTTTTGATATCGTAAAATTTCAGCTTGCCCCCTTCGCGCTTGTAGAACGAATGGTGGCCGGCTTTGACCATCGCCTTGACCCAGTCGGCCACGTGGTCGCCGTGGGCTTCGGCGGCGGCAATGCCTGCTTCCAGGCCAATGGCATCCCAGTACTGGAAGGGGCCCATTTCCCAGGCGTAACCCGCCGTCATGGCATCATCGATGCTGTAGAGGTAGTCGGCGATTTCCGGAATGCGGTTCGACACGTAGGCAAACAGGCCCGCCAAACTGCGGCGAATGAGTTGTCCGCCCTGGTCTTCGGCCTGGAAGAGCGCAGCTACCCGCTTGCCGAGGTCGTCGATTTGCTTGGCCATCTTCAGGCTCGGCAGATCCACGCTCGGGGTTTCCTGGTATTCCAGGGTGTCCAGGTTGAGCTCCAGCACGTTGCGCTGGCCATCTTTACCCGTCGTCTTCTTATAAAAACCCTGCCCGGATTTGTTGCCCAGGAAGTTGTTGTCTACGAGGAACTGCATGTACTTGGGTACCACGAAGGTACCGGCCTGCTCGTCGTCGGGGCAGTTGTCCTTGACCCCCTGAATGACCTTGACGCTGGTATCGTGCCCCACCAGGTCGCCGAGGCGGAAGGTTCCCGTCTTGGGGCGGCCGATGGCGGGTCCCGTGAGCTTGTCGACGGTGCTGATGGGCAGCGCCAGCTCAGTGGTCAATTGATACACTTTGGCCATGGCGTACACCCCTACCCGGTTGCCGATAAAGGCGGGCGTGTCTTTGGCGAGAACGGTTTGTTTGCCCAAATAGACATCGCCGTAGGACATGAAGAAATCCACCACCTCTGGCTTGGTCTGAGCCGTCGGAATAACTTCGAACAGCCGCAGGTAACGGGGCGGATTGAAAAAGTGGGTGCCACAGAAATGACCGACGAAATCTTCACTCCGGTCTTTGGTCATCAGGTGAATGGGAATACCCGAGGTATTGGAGGTCACCAGCGACCCCGGCTTGCGGTACTGGTCCACCTTGGCCAGGATGAGGTTTTTGATGTCCAGGCGTTCGACCACCACTTCGATGATCCAGTCGCAGTCGGCAATTTTTTCGAAGTCATCGTCAAAATTTCCCGTTGTGATGTTGCTGGCAAAATCTTTATCGTACAGGGGAGCCGGTTTGGCTTTGATGGCCGTGGCCAACGCGGTATCCACGATTCGGTTGCGGGCTGCCGGCTGGTTCTTTTCCTCGTCTTTCAGATCGCGGGGAACCATATCCAACAATAACACTTCCAGTCCAATATTGGCAAAATGACAGGCAATGCCCGATCCCATCACACCCGAACCAAGAACTGCTGCCTTACGGATTCTTCTACTCATTTATCTGTTGATTTGTTTTTTTGAACAATAGCCTGCAGGATGATTTTGCAATGCGATCGCAAATTAGCGAATTTTCGCTAATTAGAAAAAGGTGTGGCCGAAAGAAAGGTTGTGGTAGTGGTTTTTTAACGCAAAAGGGTCAGTCGGGGCTCCGGATCGTCCGCTTACTTTCCACCGTAATAGCCGACCCTTCCGCCAACATCACCGAAGCGGGGACCAGGTTGTTCATGAAACCGAAGTCGGCGCCGTAGTTCTGGGCAAAGTCGGCCCGAATGGTAAAATCCTGCACGGGGTAGTGTTCCCAGCGGGGGTGGGTCACTTCGTACTCGTTGGTTTTGCGGTCGTTGACCTGGGCGTACCCCCAGTAGTGCTCCGTAATAAACTCTTCGGCGCTTCCGGGCGCAATCGGCTGGGCCATTTTGTCGGCGCGAACTTCCAGGGACTGCCATTCTCCCCTCCGTTTCCAGCCGTAGGCTACCGTCAGGAACTGGTCGTCAGCCACCCAACTGTGGCGCATGGGCAGGGTTTCGTAATGTTCGTTGTAGAGGGTATTGGCCACGAAGGAAAGTGCCGCCCGGGGCACAATTTCTTTGATAAAAACCACGCCCCGTCGCCACTCGCCTCCCTCCTGGCGGCGGACGTAGAAGCGCAGGTTCACTTCTTCAAAATTTACGTGAAAAGGAATTTTAATGCCCAGCAAACGGGTATCGACAAACATAAACCCGATCAGGCTGGCATAACACTTGCCCTGCCACAGGTCGAGTTCCGTTCCGTACGGGATGTAAAGTGCCAGTACCGTTGGATCAATTTCGTAATTGGCAATGGCTAATTTTCGCCAGCCAGCAGTTAGAAAACTCATTGTTGAAAATTTAGATAAAACGATCCCTAAGGTTACATCACGACTACTTTCGGGGCCGCCGAAAACGTATCGGCGTGGGCAGCCTGCCATTCCTCCAACCAGTTGGGTGGCACGGTGGCTTCCTGGAGCAAGGCGCCTTTTTCCAGTCCGGGAAAAACGACGCTGTACCGGCGTACCTCATTCAGGCTGGTGCGGCGGTATATGTGCCAGCGGGTAATTTCAGTAGGATCGTGCAAGCCGGCAGCGGCTAATAATTCCACAAAGCTGTGCACCGTTTCGCGGTGAAAGTTGGCCACCCGCTGCTTCTTATCACTTACCACCAGACCAGCTACCAGTTCAGGATCCTGGGTGGCGACCCCGGTGGGGCACGTATTTTTATTGCATTCCAGGGCCTGGATACAGCCCAGGGCCAGCATCATGGCCCGGGCGCTGTAGGTGGCATCGGCTCCCAGCGCCAGGGCCCGCACAATATCGAAACCCGAAAGAATTTTTCCCGAAGCCAGAATTTTGATGTGTTGCTTGAGGTCGAAACCGCACAGGGTATCCGCCACGAAAGCCAACCCTTCCTTGAAAGGCATCCCGACCGCATTGGAGAACTCCGGCGGAGCTGCCCCGGTACCGCCCTCACCACCATCAACGGTGATAAAATCAGGGTAGATGCCGGTCGCGACCATGGCCTTACAGATGCCCATAAATTCACTGGGCTGGCCAATACAGAGTTTAAAGCCCACGGGTTTGCCGCCGCTCAGGTCCCGCATTTTTTGCAGCAGTTCCAACAATTCTATGGGCGTGGTGAAGGCCGTGTGAAAGGGCGGCGACAGCACAATGGTTCCTGGTTCTACCCCGCGGATTTTAGCAATTTCCGGGGTATTTTTACTGGCGGGTAAGATTCCACCGTGCCCTGGTTTAGCGCCTTGCGAGAGCTTCAACTCCACCATTTTAATATTGGGAGTACTCACGCGTTGGGCGAATTTTTCGGCATCGAAGCCACCCGCCTGGTTGCGACAGCCAAAATACCCCGTCCCGATCTGCCAGATCAGGTCGCCCTGGAAGGTTTCGTGGTAGGTACTTACGCCTCCTTCGCCGGTATTGTGGGCAAAGCCACCAATTTGAGCACCGCCGTTGAGCGCTTCTACGGCAGCACTGCTCAGACTACCGAAGCTCATGGCGGAGACATTGTAAATGGAGGCGGAATAAGGCTGTTTACAGGCGGGTCCGCCGATCAGTACGCGGGGATCGGCCATCAGGCTGTGCGTATCGAGCGACGCAATCGAATGGTTCATCCATTCGTACCCTTCGTCGTACACTTCCATCTGCGTACCAAAGGGCGTGGTGTCGACCTGGCCTTTGGCCCGCTGGTAGACCAGCGAGCGGTTGATCCGGTTGATGGGCCGGCCGTTGGTGTCGGATTCGATGAAGTACTGGTACAATTTGGGGCGCAGTTCTTCCATGATGTAGCGCCCCCGACCCAAAATCGGGAAGTTGCGCATGATGGCATGTTTGTACTGCAACATATCGTAAATCCCCATGATGGCCAGCGGCACGAGCAGGAACAGCAGCCGGTGCCACAGGGGATGAACAAAATACCCCAGCAAGCAGGTACCAACCAGGCTGAAAATCACGAAAACGATAAAATCTTTGCGCATAATAACTGAACTTAGTTTTTTTAACGCCCCGAAGCGCTCAAGGTAGTTTTTTTTGCCCATTCAAGGACTATAATTTCACCTGTGCCACCAGGGCCAGCACTTTCCAGACGACCTTATTCCCCCGTACGTCCAGCGGTTCTTCCAGCAAAAATTCGGTTTGATCGAGAACCGTCCAATGGTGTTCGGAGAGGTGTTCCACCACCGCCCCAGGCTCAGCAAAGGCCGTCCAGTTTTCGGCATTTTGCCAATTCAAAGGACTAACCAAGTACAACCGCCCACCCGGGCGCAGGATGCGCTGCCATTCCTGGAGAGCGGCAGCCGGATGATCCAGTCGATCCAGCAAAAAAGTGCTGACAACGGTATCTACACCCCCATCCGCCAGTGGCAGGTGGTTAGCGCGGGCCAGGCCCAACTGGAGCTGGGGCAGTGCCTTGCCCTGAAAAGACAGCAGGGGAAACCCCCGATCGCGGTAGTCAATGTTCACCGTTGCGCCTTGTTGCCACAGCTCGTGGGCGGTGCGCAACAAGTTGTAGGAGTAGTCCATACCCAGTAACGACCAACCGGGTCGGTGAGTAGCGATCTCCGCCAGCAGTCGGCCCAGGCCACAACCCACATCCACCAACACCCCGGTTGGAGCCACTGGCAGCCGCGGCAGCAACCAATCAGGCACCACCTGAAAGGGATAGCCACCCCAGTAGGCATCGGCCAGGTGCAGCAGCATTTGCCGGGTGACGACTTCCCGGTAACGTTCGTAGGGGTCGGCCTGGAAATCAGCGGGCGATTTATCGACAAAAAGAGGAATATCCCGCCGCCAGCGTACCGGTTCACGATTCCACATACCCCCGGTATTTACGGCGGTGCGCGGCTTCCAGCCAGACCAGTTTGAGCATATCCAGCAGGTGCAGCGCGGGCTTCGGTTGTTCTACCAATTGCTTTTCCCAGCGCCGGGCTTGCCGTTGCAGCCAGGGATAGCCCCAGCGGAGCAGGCCACTGCGGTGCAGTCGTCGCCAGGCGACCAGGGCGCGGGTCTGCAGGGCGGGGTACAGCAGGTATAATTCGTACAGGTTATCGATCGCCTGTCGTTGTTTTTGGAGCCATTCGGCGGCGGGTTCCAGGCCCAGGTGTAAAAGTGGGTTGTCCAGGTGAAGGATAGGGATACCCGCTTGTTGGAGTTGCAGCCCAAAGAGGGTGTCTTCGTGGCCATACTGGCGCAGGCGCTCGTCGAGGCCGATGGCCAGGAAGCGGGTGCGGGGCACGACAAAATTATTGGTCATAAACCCTGCGTAAGGCGCCTGGCTGCGTTCGCGGGCGCTTTTCACTTCCCGTTGGCAGCCATACCACCAGTGCAGATAGAACGGTGGAGGCGGCGGAGTAGCCTGGTAGGTTCGCCCACCACAGAGGACGGTTTCCGGCAGCAGCGCCTGGAGGTAACGGTTCAGGTAAGCGGGCGCTGCTACCCCGCTGTCACAATCCATAAACAACAGGTAATCGTACTGAGCCTGGCGGGCCAGGGTGTTGCGGATGGCGGCCCGACCTGAATTTTGTGGCAATTCGTGGTAAGTAACCCCAGCCAACTCGCCCAGCGATTGGTTCAGGTGTTGCCACGCTGGCGGCGAAGCGTCATCCAACAGGAGGATTTCCCAGGGTACCGCTAAAGCCTGCGCCTGCTGGTGTAGGTCGTACACCAGGGGGCGCACATCATACGCATAGACGGGAATGAGGATGGATAACAAGCTTTACTGGGGTTGGGCAAAGGCCCCTTTAGGCGCTGCCTGGGGGAGGGTAAAACAAAAGAGGGATCCACCTTCGGCTACGGGTTCGTACCAAATTTTGCCGCCGTATATCTCGACCACCTTTTGGCAGATGGAAAGCCCCAGGCCAGAACCACTCTTGCTGCGGTTGTGCAGGCGGTGGAAAGGCTTGAAGATGTTTTCGCGCTGTTCTGCCGCGATGCCCAGGCCATTGTCTTTGACCTTGAACACCACCTCATCGCTGCGTTGTTCCAGTTGAATGTTGATGCGTGCTGGCGTTTCCGGCGACCGGTAACGCAAGGCATTGTGGATGAGGTTGTAGAACAACTGTTCAATTTCTACCCGGCTGGCTTTGAGGGTCGCTGGGGTCGTGAGGTGCACATCGCCCTGCGCCAGGACAATTTCTTCTTTCAGCTGCTGTTTGACGCTACTGACCACCTCCAGCAGCGGGAAGGAAGCCGTGACCGTATCGTTACCTCCAATGTTGCTGTAGTGCAGCAAATCGTCGAGCATTTTGCGCATCCGCACGCCGCCGGCGGCCGCTTCCTTGAGGTGAGACTGCGCAGTGCCCAGGTCTTCGGCCATTTCGATGGAGGCCAACTGGGTGAAACTGGTGATATTGCGGAGCGACTCCTTGAGGTCATGCCCCGTAGCGAAAGCAAATTGCTGGAGTTTGTTGTTGGCCAGACTGAGTTGCTGGTTGGTGCTTGCCAGCTGGATGTTGTTGTCGGCCAGGTTGTCGTTGGAAATTTCGAGTTGCTGGTTGGTGATGGCCAGTTTCCGCCGGGCAAAAGCCAGCAAAACCGTCAATAAGGCGATAGCCACCAGAGCAAAAATCAAGCGGGCTATCCATTGCTTAGAAATGGCCAGTTGCTGGTCGCGCAATTCCTTCTCGTGGCGGGCGGTGGCCAATTCCACGTCCATCACCGCCTGGAGGCCAATGAGCTCCTGCTGCCGGCTTTCCGCATCGACAATGGCCTTGAGATCGGCGTATTTCCGCAAATGAAACGCTGCTGCCAGCTGGTCGCCCATCCCTTCGGCCGCCCGTGCCAGCAAGTCGTGGGCTTCGAGGATCTTTTGCCGAAAATTACCTTCCGTAGCAACCCGGAGGGCTTCTTCACCATTGGCACGCCCCTGGCTAAAATTGCCCTGGCGAACCAGCATGATGCCCTGGTCGTTGAGGACGCTGGCGTAAACTTCCGGGTTATTGAACTTTTTCAACAGCAACAAAGCCTGCTGGTAATAGGTAGCCGCCCGCTCCATCGACTTCAGCTCGCGGGAGGTATTCCCAAGGGCGTCGTAGATAAAGGTCTGGTTGGGCAGGAAGTTATTGGCAATGGCAATATCCAGGGCCTGCTGGTACAACTCCTGGGCTTTGACGTAGTTCGAATCCTGTTCTTCCACGTTGCCCAGGTTATAGAGGGTCACCAACTGGCGCAACGGCTGATCGGAGGTCGTGAGGTTGAGGGAGACCTGGATGCTTTCGCGGGCTTTGTCCAACTGGCCCAGTTGTTGGTAAAAAGAACCCAGCATGGTGTAGGTGCTGATCTGATCGCGGGCGCTGATTCCTTCGAAACCGCTATTTACCAGGCTGTCCTTGAGGTTGCGCGCGCGGAGGTAGGATTTCAGCGCTGGATAGACCTGGTTTTTCTGGTTGTAGGCCATCCCCAGGTTGTGGTAAATTTTGGCCAGCTGCACCAGATTTTGATCCCCTTCGGCCAGGCGTTGGGCCGCTTCGAAATCGGGGATAGCAGCATCGGCCTGACCCGCAAAAGAGTGGGCTAATCCGCGGGAATTATAGGCCCGGGAAAGACCTTCGTCTGATTTTAACCGCTGATAAATAGTGATGCCTTTGGCAAAATTTTCCAGGGCAGGCTCCAGCTTGCCGCTCACATCATAGGCCTCACCCAACGACACGTAGGCCGCCGCTTCCACACTGGACAGTTGGGCAATCTGCGCGCCGGCCAGGGCGGCCTCCGCCAGAATAATGGCTGAATCGGGATTGCTAC
Source organism: Bacteroidota bacterium (assembly GCA_003045895.1). Taxonomy (GTDB): domain Bacteria; phylum Bacteroidota; class Bacteroidia; order Chitinophagales; family Saprospiraceae; genus Lewinella. The sequence goes on along the minus strand of PZPC01000105.1, from coordinate 4,748 downwards.
GCACAAAAGCCGAGGCCAGGGAGGAAAGGGTATAGAAGCGAATGGAATCATTGGCAGCCGTTTCGTATTCCAACCACAACTCGGGAATGGTTTTACTACCCGATTGGGCAAAAACGGCTGTTGCAAGGCCCATTACAAGGCCTATAATGGTAATTTTCACAGAAAGCAAACGACTATTAAGCAAGGCAGAGTTCGGTTTAAATAGTTCTATATTCGCTGACATTTTTTGTGCCTTAAGTCAGTCAAAAACGAAAATCAGGTGCCTGGTCAATAGCAGTCGATTCTCGTTTAAGGCTGGCTACAAAATTGCCCGCGCAGGTGCTTTTTATAAGCGGCAAACGCCTATCGGAACAGGTAAAAGTAACAATTATAAATGAATAGACCAGCAGCATTTCAATTTTATAATATTTGATCCCCTCGTGGTGCAGCAATTGCTTAATCCCGATCCCCCAAATCCTTTTTTTTGAAGTTCCCCACTGGTATAACGCCAGAGAAAGGCAGAAACTTTACCTTTGGGGACAACTTTTACACCCCTCTTTTGTTTTCAATAAAAATTGAAACTTTAGAAGTTCCGGTTGAAATCATAAACAATACAGCATGGTAAGCAGCACAACAATTCAAACCCTCCTGGCCGATCGCACCCTTCCGGCAGCGATGCGTGCCATTGCCGAAAAGGTAGCGGCTGGCGAACGCATCAGTTCCGCCGAAGGTTTACTGCTTTTCGAAGAAGGCGAACTGGGTTTCCTGGGGGTTTTGGCCAACACGATCCGGGAACGGCGCCACGGTGACCACACCTATTTCAACCGCAACTTCCATATTGAGCCCACCAATGTGTGTTTGTATACCTGCACGTTCTGTTCCTACTCCCGCCTCATCAAACAGCGCTCCGACGGCTGGGAATACTCCCTGGACGACATCCTGGACATCGTTAAAAGTTACGATGGCCAACCCGTGACGGAAGTACACATCGTGGGTGGGGTGCTACCCCAGTATGATGTCCCTTTTTACGAATCTTTGTTCCAGGCGATCAAGGCGCACCGGCCCGATTTGCACATCAAGGCGCTGACCCCCGTGGAATACCACTACATCTTCAAAAAAGCCAAGATCAGCTACGAAGAAGGGATGGCGCGGATGCTGGCCGCTGGTCTGGACTCGATGCCCGGTGGCGGTGCCGAAATTTTCCACCCCGAAATTCGCGACCAGATCGCCGGCGGCAAATGCAGCGGGGAGCAGTGGTTGCGGATCCACGAGATCTGGCACGAGTTGGGCGGGCGTTCCAACGCCACCATGCTCTATGGCCACATCGAAAACTTCAGCCACCGCATGGACCACCTGGAGAAACTGCGGGAACTGCAAGACAAAACCGGGGGATTCCAGACGTTTATTCCCCTCAAGTTCCGCAACCAGGGCAACCAATTGTCGCACGTACCCGAAAGTACGGTCATTGAAGACCTGCGCAATTACGCCATCAGCAGAATTTACCTCGACAACTTCGACCACATCAAAGCCTACTGGCCCATGATCGGCCGGGAAATTGCCCAGCTCTCCCTGGCTTACGGTGTCAACGACATAGACGGCACCATCGACGATACGACCAAAATCTATTCCATGGCCGGCTCCGAAGAACAGACGCCCGCCCTGAGTACCGAAGAATTGGTCAAACTAATTCGCGCAGTTGGCCGCCAGGCCATCGAACGGGATACCCTTTACGGGGTCATCCAGGACTATAGCGATGCGGTTTTCGCCGACGACAAGCAATTCCAGGGTTATTTCAGCTTGCCGGTGGTTTAGGCGACTTGTTGTACTCCGACTGTTCACCGCAAACTATCCGAACGCCATTCACTCAAACCAACTAGCAGTGCGTACCAAAACCATTTATATTCTCCGTCACGGGCAAACCGACTACAACCTGCAGGGTATTGTCCAGGGCGGAGGCGTCGACACCTCGCTCAACGATACGGGCCGTCAACAAGCCCGGGCTTTTCACGCGGCCTACAGCCATTTGCCCTTTGAGGCGGTGCTCACTTCCAGCCTGCAACGCACCCACCAGACGGTGGCACCGTTTCTGGAAAACGGACTGCCCTGGGAACAATTTGCCGACCTCAACGAGATGGGCTGGGGTGACCAGGAAGGCAAAGCCAGCACCCCCCGCAGCCACGCCGAGTACCAGGCGGTGCTGACGGCCTGGGACACGGGCAACTACCACGCCGCCATGCCCAATGGTGAGTCCGCCGCCGAACTGGCGACCCGCCTGCAACGTTTTGTAACGACCCTGCGCAACCGCCCGGAAGAACTGTTGCTCATCTGCTCGCACGGCCGGGCCATGCGGGGGCTGATGTGTGTGTTGGGCGACTTACCCCTCTCCCGCATGAACAGCTTTTCTCACGCCAATACCGGTTTGTGGGTAGCTGAGCAAGTACAACCGGGATTCCGGTTGACCCTGGAAAATGACACCAGCCACTTGCTGACCCTGCAAGACAAGCAATGGAAAAGTCTCCGTTAACGGATAACCACCACCATGGATAAAATACGGATTACCGCCGTCAGCTATTTAAACACCAAGCCCTTGTTGTACGGCTTGCTCACCAGCCCCCTGGCCGAATACATCGACCTGGCCCTGGACATCCCCAGTGAGTGCGCCCGCAAGCTGCGCGACGGAGAAGTTGACCTGGCCCTGACACCGGTAGCCGTACTGCCCGAATTGCCCAGCTGGCACCTGGTGTCCGACTATTGTATCGGCGCAGAAGGAGCCGTGAAGACCGTCAACATCTACGGAGAAGTACCGCTGTCTGAGATGGATGCCATCTACCTCGATCACCACTCGCGGACTTCGGTGGCGCTGACCCAGGTTTTACTCCGCGATTTCTGGCACTTGCAGCCCCGTTTGCTCCCGGCTCAGGAAGGCTATCTCGACCAGATCAAGGGCCGTACCGGCGGCGTCGTCATCGGCGATCGCACCATTGCGCTGGAGGGCCGCTATCCCTACGTCTACGACCTCAGCGAAGCCTGGGAGTCCTTCACCGGGCTGCCCTTTGTCTTTGCGGCCTGGGTGAGCACCCGCCCGCTGGATCCGGCCTTCACCACGGCTTTCAACCAGGCCATGGCCAATGGCATAGCAGCTATTCCCAAGCTCAAACTGCTTTTGCCTTCCCCTCCCAATTTTGACCTGGAAACCTATTTCACCCAATTTATCAGCTACCACCTGGATGACCCCAAACGGCGGGCCCTGGACCTCTTTTTGCAATACCTGGCGGCAAACGCAACTATTGCCCCCCCTACCCATGTTAATCAACCATAAATACATTAAACATGAATCCATCTCTTTCTGTAGCGACCCTGGGCGGTGGCTGTTTTTGGTGCGTCGAGGCTATCCTTGAGCAAGTGCAGGGCGTCGACCACGTGCTGTCGGGTTACAGCGGGGGTACCCAGGCGACTGCCGATTACAAAACCGTTTGCTCGGGCACTACCCGCCACGCGGAAGTGGTGCAGGTTCACTTCGACCCCGCGGTTATTGGTTACGAAGAGATTTTGGAAATTTTCTTCGCCACCCACGATCCGACGACGCCTAATCGCCAGGGCAACGACGTGGGGCCCCAGTACCGCTCCGTGGTCTTTTTCCACGATGAGGAACAGCGCCAGATCGCCGAACGCGTGAAAAAGGATTTTGCCCCCCAGGTTTGGGACGATCCCATCGTCACGGAGATTGCGCCGTTCGAAACCTTCTACCCCGCCGAAGAATACCACCATGGGTACTACCAAAAAGTAGGCGAACGCAACCCTTACTGCACGTTTGTGATTACCCCCAAGGTGAGCAAATTCCGCAAGCTTTTCAGCCACAAAATGAAGAAGGCTTAACCCCCCGGATACAGCAGGTTGCGGACGAAGAGCAGGTGGCTGATGGGGTGCCGCCCCGAAAGGGCAATCCCCGTGAACCGTCAGGATACGGAGCGCCAATGTTTCGACGATGATGATTAGACGAAAAAAAGCGGGTTTTCATCGCAAAAAGACAGTCCAATACCACAAAATCTGTATATTTAGGGAGTCATCATTTAAACCCTGTTTAATACAAAACAACCAAACTATTCAACTATGACAGTTATAGCCATTATCGCATTTTTTAGTTTCATGGTCCTGCTCTCCGGCGTTTTTACGGTGAAGCAGCAATCGGCAGCGCTGATTGAACGCTTTGGTCGCTTTGAAGGCGTCAAGAATTCCGGGCTGCAATTCAAGATTCCTTTTGTCGATCGCGTATCCGGGCGGGTAAGTCTGAAGATCCAACAACTCGACGTGCTCGTAGAAACCAAAACCAAAGACAACGTTTTCGTAAAGCTCAAAGTGAGTGTTCAATTTGCGGTTAGCGCGGATAAAATTTACGAGGCTTTCTACAAACTGGAAAATCCTTACGAGCAGATCAACGCCTACGTTTTTGACGTCGTCCGCGCCGAAGTACCCAAACTGAAACTGGACGATGTCTTCGAACGCAAAGACGATATTGCCAATGCCATCAAGCGCGAGCTTTCCGAAGCCATGGAAGGCTACGGTTACGGCATCGTCAAGGCGCTGGTAACCGATATTGATCCCGACCACACGGTAAAGAATGCCATGAACCGCATCAACGCGGCCGAACGCGAAAAGCTCGCCGCCGAATACGAAGGCGAAGCCGAACGGATCCGGATTGTGGCCAAAGCCAAGGCCGATGCCGAAAGCAAGCGCCTGCAGGGACAGGGTATTGCCGACCAGCGGCGGGA
>PZPC01000104.1 GCA_003045895.1 Bacteroidota bacterium | reverse complement strand
CCTGTTTTCACCCTTGTTCCCAATTAATATCGGGAAGTTATTTTTTGCTGGCCCCTTACGAATGAATAAAGTTCGGGCAAAGGTATCAGGTGGCTTCCGCTCCATAATTGCTGCTGAACAGTTTATGATCATCAGGTCTCTCGTTAGTACCGCAGTCAAACAGGCTTTTTGCCCAATGCAAATATTGATGCACGTTTTTACACCAGGCAATAAAGAATATTTAAAATTAGCTACATACCCCTGACTAGTTACCTATCATCGCCTCAAAAGACCTAAGCTAATCGATCCACTGCCTGCCTTTCCGGAACAGGTACAATTAAAAATCATTGATGGTTACTATTTCTTAGTTAAGGTAGAGAAGGAGCTTACAACGCTTCTTCCTGTCACAACAATAAATGCCAAATCCATTGAGTTCTGGGACTTACCCGCCAGGCAAATAAAGTCGCTAGATTTATGATGAAAAAAAATGGAGACCCTGGTTGTCACGATTAAGCTCCTGATTGATTTTTACACGATTTCCAACCCGGAAACCGCTACGAGTGAACTGGATGACTTCACCCCCGAAACAGACGTACTGGACGCGGCGTGTGTGGATGCCCTGCAGAAATTTGCAACAACCTACGGATTGACCTTGGATAAGTTTCAGCGGCTGGCTATCTTGAGCGCTGCCGGTAGGCCGGATTGTGGGGATGAGGTGGCGTTTGAGGAGTGGGGGCTAGATCAATATCTTGACCTAGTCTTGGTGGAAAAACTACTCGGTGATTTTGAAGAGGATCCAGATTGGATGAATGAAGCAATAGAAGAAATTGATGAGCCAAGCGTGTATTATAGCACAACAAACCCTGTATGTTCAGAATTAATCAGATATGATAACGACCCTTTTGATACTGATCGACAGAGGGCTTGTTTGAAAAATTTGAATATGGCAGTTCCAATCAATGGAACGGATCATTTTTTTTCTTTCAAGTTTACCTTATTTGACTGTAATCGAATAGATGCTGTTTGCAATAATTCGTTAGAACAAATAACTGCAAACGCATTGAATATCGGCCTTGTTAATGGTATTCAAAGAATTGCAGATGGTAATTTGGTAGGTGGTCAAAACTTGGCAGGAAATACCCCCGTCCCTATTTCTACAGCTAATTTGACCAGGTATACTATATGGATTGAAATTCAAAAAGCATTTACAGTTCAAGTACTTGAATGTGCAGGACACAATAGTGGGCATATACATGAATCTAGTCTTCCGTCACTATCAACTGTATTGCGACTCACCGAGTATGAGGATTTACATGTGGTCTATTTTGAGGAGGAATTTTCTCAGGCATGTCAGTAGTTGTATATTCTGGATGGGCAAAATTTAGGCTAATTTGCCCATCCAGATAACCTTTATTCTAAAAAAAAGTTGTGTGAAAAATATAATGATTTATTTGCTTTTGGGTGTATTTGTTAATTCGTGTGCTGTCAGCAGCAATAAGGAAGCACGCTATCTAAACAAGATACTGTTTGATTCAAAATACCTTGACAATTGGAAACAAAAAGAGGAAAGATACCGTAAAATATATATAGACTCACAGCTCGTTTTCAGACCTACAATTTACCCAGAGTCATTTTTTACAGGTACACAAGATACTTTTTTTATTGAAGATAAGTTGTACGGAACGAACCCTATAATATTGAAAATTCCTAGAAAATGGAGAAATACGTATTTGTATTTTGATGGGGACATTGTCAATGCTTTAACAAAAGACAGTACTAGCGTTATGTTTATGTCGCCATTATTAAAGTCCGAACTTTTTGAGAATCGATATTATATACAACAATATATCTATCAAAAAACGCACTTGGAGGAATATGACAAATGGATATTGATGAGGTGTATAAGGAAATTTGAAATTAGAAAAGGTAAAATCAAGGAATTAGAACTTGAGTATATGAGTGCTGATATCATTAATTAATCAATATGGTACTGAAAAAATTAGAGAGATAAGAAAAAATTTTAAAGACCAAATAATTAATAATTGTGCTGCTGATCAATCTTCGTTAGAATCAATTATTCATTCAAAGGCTGTGTTTACTACTGATTCTAAAAAAAGAGGATTTGGTCTTAAAGTAAAGCTAAAGAATTTTGAAAACCGAAGATTTTTTTATCCTGAACCAGAGTGCCTCATTAAAAGAAAACACTAGTAATATGGGTCTGGTGTTGGCAAGCTCCTGCTGATTTTTCGGTTGGTGGTGGCGGCACTAGCGGTGGTGGCGGCGGCGGGAGCATCTACCCTGCCTGGCAGACGCAGTACGATACGCTGCGATTTTGTGAAGGGGTAAATGACCTTTTCGATATAGGCCCGGCAGACTGCATCGCTACTTCCCGGTGCGATCCTCCCGCTCCTGCCGGGTACTATCGGTCCGCGGCGTGGTAGTCTTCTGGCCGTCCGTACGCACTTCGTTTTTCGCCACCAGGCGTTGGCTGGCATTCCCTTCGTTGATGGGTTTGGCTGGGGTGAGCAATTTTTGTGCTACCGCAATCGTACGGGCCGGGGTAGTCGTGCTGGCCGCGATGGGCTCGATGGTCAGTTCCTCCATTTTCAGGGGGCCTCTGGTCTGGGCCAGGCCGGTTCCGTTTTGCTGGTCAGACAACCAGAGGAAGACCACCGTCAGCCCCAGTACCAGGGCCAGGGCCGCCGCAATGGCCAGGGGGCGCGGCAGTTGCCGGCTGGCCGCCCACCGGGTCGCTGGCCGCTGTGGCTGGATACGGCGCTCGATGCGCGACCAGGTAGGTGGCGTGGGTGTTTGCTCGATTTTTGCTGCGTCTTGGCGAAAGCGGTCAAAAAATTCCTTATCAGACATGGTGTTGTACTTTTGGTTAACTAGTGGGCGAAACAATCAACGGTTTTGGTTCAATCGTTCCTGCACACCGGGGTAATTGCGCTCCAGCAGCAATTGCTGCAATCGTTTTTTGGCCAGAATCAACTGCGATTTGGAGGTGTTGATACTGATCTCCAGCAAGTCGGCGATCTCGCGGTGTTTGTAGCCTTCCACGACGTAGAGGTTAAACACCGTGCGGTAGCCATTGGGCAACTGGTCCAGGAGAAATAAAATGTCCTGGGCGGCCAGTTCTGCTACAATATTCTCGTCGGAACGCAGGTCAAAATGCTCCTGGATTTCGTAAGCGTTGCGCAGGGCGTGTTTCTTACGCAAAAACATGAGACTTTCATTCACCACGATCCGCCGAATCCAACCTTCAAAGCTGCCGTTGCCGCTGTACTGGTCCAGGTGTTCAAACACCTTGCAAAAACTTTCGACCAGCACGTCTTCGGCGTCTTCGGTACGGCTCAGGTAGCGCCGGCAAACCCCCAGCATCGTGGGGGCGTAGCACTCGTACAAGGCCCGCTGAGCCAGAGGATCAGCATGTTGGCAGCCTGTTATGAGTTCCTGTTCCGTCACCTGGTCGTTTTTATGGTCGTTGCAATGCTATTGGACAGATGCAAATTGGGAATTAATTGGTGTACGGGGAAACATTTATACTCTAGTAATGGGGCAAAAGGTAAATTTGTTTTTTTATGCCCCTTAGAAATCGGTTTTAACGCTAGGATAATCACCCAAATGCGCCTGAATTGGGACGAATTGCCCTAATTTTGTAGTTTGGAATTTCAATTACCCATTTAGCCTTTTTGCCATGACCTTGGAAAACGATCGCTTTTTATTGTCCGGAGGTATTGACCCGCTGCAGCTGGTGGCGGAATTTGCCTGCCCCTTGTACGTGTACGAAAGCGCGGTGATCAAGCGCCAGTACGACCGCATCACGTCGGCTTTTTCCGTGCCCCGCCTCAAAATCAACTACGCTTGCAAAGCCAATACCAACCTCACCATCATGCGCCTGTTGCAGGGGTGGGGGAGTGGCCTCGATACCGTATCCATCCAGGAGCTGAAATTGGGCCTGGAGGCTGGCTTTGCGCCCCAGGACATCATTTATACCCCCAATTGCGTGTCGTTGGAAGAAATTTCCGAAGCAGTAAGCATGGGCGTACGAATCAACATCGACAATATCTCCATCCTCGAGCAGTTCGGTCACCTTTTTCCAGCCGTACCCGTTTGCATCCGCATCAATCCCCACATTATGGCGGGCGGCAATTCCAAGATATCTGTCGGCCATATCGACTCCAAATTTGGGATCTCCATCCACCAGCTTCCCCACATCCTCAAGATCGTGAAGGCCCTCAACCTCCAGATCGAAGGCATCCACATGCACACGGGGTCGGACATCCTCAACGCCGAGTCCTTCCTGCAGGCGGCGGAAATTTTACTCAACTGTGCCCGCGAGTTTCCCGACCTCGATTACGTCGATTTTGGCAGTGGCTTCCGCGTGCCCTACAAGCCCGGCGGGATCGCTACCGACATCGAAGACTTTGGCGAACGCCTCAGCGAGCGGTTCAAGGAGTTTTGCCAGGAATACGGTCGCGACCTCATGCTCATGTTCGAACCCGGCAAATTCCTGGTGAGCGAAGCGGGCAACTTTTTTGTGCGTTGCAACGTCGTCAAAACCACCCCCGCTACGGCTTTCGTGGGCGTAGATTCCGGCCTCAATCACCTCATCCGGCCCATGATGTACGACGCTTACCACCACATCACCAACATCAGCAACCCCGCTGGCAAAATGCGCATTTACACGGTGGTGGGTTACATCTGCGAAACCGATACCTTCGGCGCCAACCGCCAACTCAGCGAGGTCCGCGAGGGCGACGTGCTGTGCCTCCACAATGCCGGCGCCTACTGTTTTTCCATGGCTTCGAACTACAACAGCCGCTACCGCCCGGCGGAGGTGCTGGTACACGAAGGCCAGGCGTACCTCATCCGTCAGCGCGAAACGATGGAAGATATTCGGCGAAACCAGCTGGATGTTTTTGCGGAGGTGGGGACGCAGGTGTAAGCACCCCAGCCAGCGCTCCCCCTACAACACCAGCACTCGCTCGGTTTGCCAGCGCCGCCCTTGCCGGGTAAGTACGAGTTGGTAAATGCCGGGTGGTAGGTTGGTCATTGCCAGGTTTTCGGGGGCGTCTGCTGACGCCCATTGCCTGATGACCCGCCCATTGGTGTCGTATAGGACAAGCCTGTCGCTTTGGTGGTGGGAGGCGCTTTCTGGCCAGTTTAGCCACAGCGTACCATTTGTGGCCACTGGATTGGGGCTTAATCGAAAACCCTGCACAGCCGGTGCGGCGCCAATCACGGTAAGGTCAGCGCTACCGACAAATATGTCATTGGTACATTCGTCGTAGATGCAGCCGTTGCCATCGGTGACCACCAGCCAGGTGTCTGCATTGAGCAATCCGTTGGGAAAGGAGTCGATGTAGTAACCGATAGCGGCAATACGCCCGTCGGCCAGTTCTACGGCGTCGTAGAAGGTATACTGATCATGCTGTGGCTGGTCAGGAACAAAATGGTGTTGCCAAAGCATTTCGCCAGCAGCATTCATACGGAACATCCAGGCGGCGATAAAATCCTCATCCGGGGTACCCTGCCAGTCGAGAACCATTTTCTCTCCTACCCCGATAATGTCTCCGTTGGCAGCCGGAATAATATGATATACCTGCTGATATGGCATATATGTGAGCGGCCTCACCCACTGCACATTACCCTCCAGATCCTGGCAATGAATGATATAGTCGCCTCCGAAGTCAGCTAAAGGGTTTTCCACTACATATCGGTCTTGAATACGATAAGAAACAATTACCTTATTATCTGTTGTGAGCACAATATTATCAACGCTATTTTCGCGGGTACCCAGCGGGTCCAGGTGCTCCCAAATGATTTCTCCCAACGAGTCGCGTCGCCCCCACATAGTAGCATTGTTGAACCCCCCGGTGCCAAACCGATTGATGTAGAGGTAGCCGCCATCGGGCAGCGGCGCAAAATCACTACCTGCTTCAACCAGGAAATTGTGCTCGTCGTGGAGCTTTTCAAACAGCACTGTTCCGTCGGGTGTAAGCTTGCGCACCAGCATGGGCTCATAAGAAATATTTGTCCAGGTCCAAAAAACATCCTGGTATTTTTTCCAGGCTAAGATTGCCTCAGATTGGCTGGTGTCTGATATGGGCATTTCGTGGATAATACCATGCTCGTTAAAATTGATCCAGGAGGTCTTCAAGCGTCCTGTAGCCGCAGATTCTACGGCAAAAAGCGCCACATAGCTGCTGTCGTTCAGTTCGTATATGTCCAACTTTGATTGTGGGTTGTAAAAAATGTAATCATCCGAAAATTGATCAAAAGTCCAAAGCAATTCTCCGGTATAACTGAGTTTGGCAATACGATCACAACCATAATTGCCGCAATATGAGGTCGTAGTGAGCATCAGTCCATCGCCTACATCCGACACATTGGCGCCCCGGTCCGTACCTTGTTGGCCCGCGAAATCATAATTTGCATCAAAAGTGCCTTGGCCATACAGTAGCAGGGCTATTCCTGTCAGCAGTAAAGAGAGTAAGTATTTCATAGCAGGAAGTATTTAAGGGGCGTTAAAACTGTTAAGGAAGGGTGGTAGGTACGCAACCTAAGGGCTATGCTGGCGCGTTGGGCCAGTTTGCTGCCATCATTTGCGAGTAATGTAAATGCTTCCTGCGGTTCATTTTTTTCAAACAAGTGATGGGCCGTAGCCAATAGCGCCTGGTTTTTACTTTGTTCGGCTTCCAGCACTTCCAGCTGTTGTTGCACCCGTTCAGCAATAGGCGTTTCCTTTTGGCGGCGCAGCAATTCTGTCCAGGTACTGTTGCTCAAGCGTTGTGCTGCCACCACAAGCAGTTCCTTGCTGAGGGGTACATTTGCATACAAGACAGTGGCCTTGCTGGCTACCGACATTTGCGTGTTCTCCAACAGCGCCATTAACAACTCATCAGACAATAAAGGGCTTTGTGCCAACAACATATTCCGACTCTGGTAGCTGTTGGGGTAATTATGGATGAGATTCGACAGCTGTACTGTTTGGTCCCCATCCCATTTGTGGTCCAAATCGGCCATGTTCTCGTAATATTTCTCCAAACATTCCTTGGTCACGCATTCGCCGCCAGTGAGGCCGCCAGAACTGGAACAAGGATCGGTTTCTTGTAATGGAGAATCTACCCTAAAATGGGAAAAATTGTACACCTCATTCGTGCAAGGTTCATTGCTGGCGCAGCGAGGATTAAAATCGGTATGGGTAGCCAGGCGCGAGTAATAGAGGAAATCATCGGTAAGAAAATTACCGGTATTGGGTTCTCTTTCAGTAGCAATATCGGTAGACACATTAAGGCCTCCGGTGTTCGGTCCGCTGAAGTCGTTCTCCGCACCATCTTGGGGTGATCCCTGGGTTTTTAGGCCGCCCAAAATAATTTGTCCACGATTATTGGCATGGCGGAGGCTGATGTCTTGCCGAGTGAAATTATTGGTTCCAACCAACTGAAAATCATTTCCATCTATTCTTATACTCTGGTTGTCACCTAAAAAACGCAGTCCGTAACCGGCATCGATGTAGGTATTGCATAAGCTGGAATTTTCATTAATATTTCCTGTGTTTTCGTAATTTTCGGCTACAATGTGCTCGGAGTAGTTGTTGCCACGAATGATAAAACCAGTTTCTCCACTGATATTTACGCCAACATTGTTTTCCAGGAAGTCGTTGGCGCGGATAATAATATTGGCTACTCCTCCGGCATAGATGCCTACCCCATTGCGCTGCAAAAAGTTGCGCTCGGTACCTGTGGCCGTGGCCGTACCTACTACTATACCATCGCCCATGGGGTCTCGGCCAACAGCATAGACCCCATAATCGCAGTACTGAAAGGTATTGCCAGTCAGAATACTGGCCTGCCCCGTGTTGATTACAATACCAGCGCCGTTAATTCGATCAAAGGTTGATGGCTGACCTTGTTGCGTAGCTAAAATTTCACTAAACCGATACTCTAGGTATTCATTGGTCATAGCTACTCGTTGGGGCTGAGCTAAATTGGTTTGGCCACCTGGAAATTCAGAACAATCGGTAGTACTGGCGTAAGGCCCAATACTGGTTGATGTGATACTAAAATCGCGATCAACTATTAGCCGATTATAAGGTGTACCTTCTTGAGGAAAGAATACATTAATGGCTGGCCGCACACCTGCTTCTGCCAATTTTTGGTAAGCGCGTGAGGTGTATTCTGCGCTCCACGAATCAGGACAATATCAGTCGTTATCCGTCGCGTTTTGGATATTCCAAAGATAGCTGTCACGGATATTGTAGGTCTGGACATCAAATTGAATTTTAGAAAACTGAATATATTGCCCTAAATCCAGGTCACTGGCATTAAAGCATGTTGTGTTAGTGGGCAAGTTCAAGTCTCCAACACGGCTATTCATTTCTGCAATAAAATTATTAATAAATTGTCGTTGTACAGGGTCATTCATGTCAAAATTACCATGCGTAATCGTGCCGTCACTTTCTACCAGAGGTGTTTGGTGTTCCCAGAAAATGAAATTAACTTTTACGAGTAAGCGGGTAATATCAGGATCGTAAGGTCGGTAGGCTCTTGATAAACTCCAGGGAGTCAGGTTTAGGCATCCTCCCGAAAAATTATAGGGGGGGGGCAAAAGCCGTGCCACAATTCCAGTCAATTTGAGCAGGTAGGAAGCCACAGGCCAGAAGAGCCAGAAGAGAGAAGAGAAGTTTTTTCATTTCAGAAAGGTTTTACTTGCTTTGGATATTTTTGCAGTAAGTTGTCGCGAAAATATTTTACGATTTATTAGGCGCAAAAAAGGTCAGAGCGTTCGTTTTTGTAGAGAGAAAAATGTCCCTTTCAAGATACGTATTATATTGGATAAATCGTGGAATAATAATTTTTATTTTTTATTTTTTAAATTTTGAGGAATTTAAAATTATCAAAATCGCTTTTGAGGTTTAATTAAATAATCCGTACAGAAAGCTACCCGTCCAAAACAAGCTCTAGGACCTTCCTCCTGTTCCAGAAAATTTGGAATACAGCTAAATATGCTTAGATTTGGCTACACCAAAATCCAAGATCTTGCCACAAACCACTCCACCCTTCAAGCTCTGCCTCACCATGGCAGGCGCTGTTTCCGCTGGTGCCTACACCGGCGGTGTCATCGACTACCTGCTCGAAACCCTCGAACTTTGGCAGCGGGCCAAAGACGAAAACAACCGCATCAAGGCCGCTTTCCCGGATACCTATCTGAAAAATGGGTACGACCCCTCCGTGCCCATGCACGAGGTGCAGATCGAAGTGGTTTCCGGGGCCTCGGCTGGCGGAATTACCAGCATGCTGACTTTCCTGTCGCTCCTGGAAGGTATCCATCTGGGCGCGCCGGGCGTACACCGCAAGGAAGACAACAAGCTCTACCAGGCCTGGGTGGCCATGGCCGACACGCCTGCGCAGGATACCCTGTTGCAACTGCTGTCCAATGACGACCTGGCCGATGGTCAGGTGCTGGAATCGCTGCTTAATTCCGATGCCCTGGAGCGGATCGCGGATGTAGCCATCCAGGAAACCGCCATTGGCGATTATCCGGCTTACGTAGCCAAAGACCTGGATCTGTTCCTCACGGTGAGCAACCTGCGTGGCATTCGGTACAAAGTGGGTTTTACGGGCAACGCCGAGGAAGGCAAAGGCACCCAGCATTACATTACTACCCATTCGGGCTTTTTTCGCTACCGCATCGAGACCGACGAACTCAAGCCGGGGATTCCGCCTTCGGTAGAGGACTTGTACTACGTACTGGCGAAGCAGAAGACGGCTGACCAGGTCACCCTGTCCAGGGCCGACCTGGATAACCTGAAAAATGCGGCCCTCAGCACAGCCGCTTTCCCGATCGGGCTAAAGTCCAGGGTGAATACCATTCCGCGGGACTACCTGGATCGCTATAAAAAATACCTGTTCTCCGACCCGGAATGCGTCACCTCCGACGAACTGCCTGATCCTGTTTTTAAATTCAGAACGGTAGATGGTGGCCTTCTCAACAATGAGCCGTTTGGGTACACCACCAAAATTTTGAACGAAAAAATTGCGCAGGCCAATGCCAATGGCAACGCGACTCCGGGCGCCGTGAATCACGCGGTGCTAATGATTGACCCCTTCCCCAATTTTAATAAAACCGACGATTTTTCGGTAGCCGACAAGAGCATTGGCTACATTGCCCAGAAGGTTTTTGGGGCCTTGCGCAACCAGGTCATGTTCAAGCAGGACGATATTTTTGCGGCCCTCAACGAAAACCAGGATACCCGTTTCCTGATCGCCCCAATCCGGTGGATCGGAGATAAAAAAGAACAAGATTGCGCACTCGGTTGCGGCGGGCTGGCGGGCTTTTCGGGTTTCCTGAGTCGCGACTTGCGGGAACATGATTTTGCGCTGGGGCGTAAAAATTGCCAGAGTTTCCTACGCTATCACTTCGCCATCAAAACCGATAAATGTGCCGAAAAGCTGAACCAGCCGGTGACGCAGGAAGCCATGGATCGGTTTGGTTTTTTTCGCCCCGCAGCCGCTCCCCGGGACATCGACGCCCAGAAGCAGTACTTTCCCATTATCCCGGATATGAAACTGGTGGTGGCCTTCAACGAGCAGATCGACGAGGCCTACGGGGCGGAAGGCAAATTGCCGCAGCCGGTATTTCCAACTGTAAGTATGGCTGCGTTGGAAGGGAAATACAAAACGGCCATCATGGGGCGGATCAAAGGCATCCGCCAGTATTTCCTGCAAGATGCCAAGTGGTACATCCGCCTCGGGGCTAAACTCTTCGGTGTCGACCGCAAGGTCTACACCAGGCTCATAGCAGCTATCGAGGACGGGCTGGTGCAGCAGGGGCTGGTGAAACCAAAAGGAAAAAAATGATACCCGCTTAAAGATTGTCGCGTAGTCTATTGGGTAGCCTTACGGCCGCTACTACTCCTCTTCACGGTGTACGTTATCCATGCCGAATGCGGGTAGGCAGATTGCCAGGTATTCACAGGGCTCCGAAAAAGGATTGGCGTATTGAATACGGGTATTTTTTTCAATTTTTATCGACTGCCCAGCGTGGAGTACGACCATTTCTCCGGCGATGTTGAACTGCTTTTTTCCACGAATGATGTAGGTGTACTCGTTAAATTCCGGGGTTTGGAAAGGTTCGCTCCAACCCGGAGGCGCCACCATGTGGGCAATACTGAGCTGATTCTCCCCCGTGGAAGCGCGGCCGAAGTGTTCTTCGATCCGTTTGCCGTCGGTAGTGGGCACCACGAAAGGGGCGGTTTGGAGGGTGTATGGTTTTTTCATGAGGGTTGTTGTTGGCGTGGCATTAGAAATGGGTCAAGGGGAGTTAAAACGTAAAGATGCGTTTAAACAATTGAACCATCCCAAAGTTCACCAGCCGTTTACACCTTTCTACTTTTACACCTTTACACGTGCCTGCCACTTCTTCAGTGTGGGCCGCTTCCCCCCCTCCAATTGGTTCTCGCAGCGGGGCAGCGCAGCAGCGGCTCGCAGCGGCTCCTGAAAATAGGGATACGCCTGCCGTTGGTCTCACCCCCCCCTTTACACTTTTACACTTTTAAACTTTTACACCTTCTAAGCTCCAATTCCGCCCTATAAAAGCCAGCACATTATCCTGGGCCAACTGGCGCAATTGCTTTTCCCCGATTTGTTGCTCGCGCAGGGCAGTTAAAATGGCGGGATAGGCAGCAGCGCTTTCGTAAGCCGGAAAGAATAAAGGCTGCCGATCGGGGGAAGGGATGGCCAGGCGGTAAAAAAAGTCGGCCCCGAAAGCCAGTTGGTCGGGGGCTGTGGCCAGGCCGTACAAAATATGCTCAAGCAGGTAGGCCGGGTCGCTTTCGTGGACAAACAGGCGCAGAAAATTGATACCAATGAGCCCCTGGCGGCGGATGATCTCCTGCACCAGCTCGGGGGGTAAGTTGCGGGGCTGGTCGCAAAGGTTGCGGAAGTTGGAATGGCTGGCGATAACCGGCACCGCCAGCGAATGGGCATCCAGGTAGTTGAGGATATCGTGAGCCAGGGCATCGCTGGTGTGTGACAGGTCGACCGTGATCTGGTGCGCCGCCAGGTAATCCAGCAAGTGTTTGCCATCGGCTTTGAGGCCTACCTGGCTGTAGTTGCCGCCCCCGAAACGGTTTTCGGCGTGGTGGGTCATGGTGACGTAGAAAAGGCGCCCACAGGCTTCCCTGATTTGATCGAGGCGTTGGAAGGCCTGTGCCAACGGTTCGGTTTCCTCGGCAAAAATGCTGGCATTCTCAATGGCCGCCGTCACGCCGATGGCTTCCTCCTGAGCCGCCCGGTGGGCCTGCTCGGTGGTTTGCAGGTGGTAGAATTCGGGCAATTGGAGCAGATCCTGAAAAGCCTGCACCTGGCGGGCGCCGCTGGTGGTGCTGCCCGCCTCGGTCGCGCAGTACAGGGCCAGCACCTGGTGCTTCACGTGGCCCGCCCGCAGGTAGGGCAGGGTGAAGCCGATGTCGGCTGTATCGTAAACGGTGGCGCCCGGCACGTGGGCCAGGTAGTGGAGGAGGTCGCAGTGGAGGTCGGTAATGGGTAGGGGAGAGGCCATGAAATGAGGGGATTGTGGGGGTGGACAAATAAAAAAAGCCCTGATCGAATGGACCAGGGCTTTGGTGCTGTGGAGACGCCGAGACTCGAACTCGGGTCCAGACAAAGCACGATAGAGCTTTCTACATGCTTATTTTCCAATTTGGATTTTCGAGCCAGTGGTAGGATTGGAAAACCTCCCGTACACTGACCTTAACTCCTGAATTTCGCTAACCGTTCAGAGTAAGACGGATCGCTAGCCTAAGGGGTTGGTTGATGTGCAGCCGCGTTGTGTATTAGGCGTCAAACGCGAGGCACAATGGCTTCTAATTCCTAGAATTAGGCAGCCATGGCATACTGAGTATTGCCATTTGAAAAGGTTGATAGCCGTTTGATAACGGAGATGAGCTGTCGTACTCCGGCATGCTTACTAAACCGTTCACTTTCCTGTCGATACCAAAACGTCCCCAGGAAATGTAGGGAGCCCACTTTTGGACTTTACTTCTATTAAACACCAGGGTGAGGCAGAAAGTTGCTCCGCGAAGCAAAATAAATGGTGCGTTCACCGGTATTTATTGCTAATACTTTAACAGTCAAAGTTATAGTTTTTCCTAAGGCCGGTAAGAATCTTTCAGCGTGACCGTTTGGTTGAAAACCGGTGCGTCGGGCCGCGTAGATTCGTCGGCCACAAAGTAGCCCAGGCGCATAAACTGGTAGGCTGCTCCCGGTGCGGCCTGGGCCAGGCTGGGCTCGGCGTAGCCGGTGATGACCGTGAGGCTGTCGGGATTGAAAAACTCCAGGAAATCGCGGTCTTCGTGGTTCGTTGGATTCGGATCGGTAAAGAGGCGATCGTACATCCGCACCTCGGCTTTTACGGCCTGGGCAATGCTCACAAAGTGCAGGGTTCCCTTGGCTTTTACGCCCGAGGTGTCTTCTCCGCTTTTGCTGTCGGGGTAGTAGGTGCAGTGCACTTCGGTCACCTCGCCCGTGGCGGGGTCGGTTTCATAGCCCGTGCAGTGCAGGATGTAGGCACTTTTAAGCCGCACATCCCGGTCTGGCGCCATGCGGAAGTACTTGCGGTTGGGCGCTTCGGTGGCGAAATCCTCCCGCTCAATATAGATCTCCCGGCTGAACGGCAACTCGTGGGTGCCACTTTCCGGATCTTCGGGGTTGTTCTCCGTAGCGAGCCATTCTACCTGCCCTGCGGGGTAGTTGGTGATAACGACCTTTAGGGGGTCCAGCACGGCCATTACCCGGGTAGCCGACTGGTTGAGTTCCTGGCGTACGTGGTATTCCAGGCGTTCGATCTCGATCATGTTGTCGCGCTTGGTCAGCCCGATTCCCCGACAGAAATCGACGATGGCCGCCGCCGGGTAACCCCGCCGGCGCATACCGGCAATGGTGGGCATGCGGGGGTCGTCCCAATTGCTGACGAGGCCTTCTTCTACCAACTTGAGTAGCTTGCGCTTGCTGGTGATCATGTAGGTGACGTTCATGCGCGCAAACTCGATCTGCCGGCTGGGAAAGATCTCCAGCTTCTCAATCAGCCAATCATACAGGTCGCGGTGATGCCGGAATTCCAGCGAACACAGGGAGTGGGTAATCCCTTCGATCGAATCACTCTGCCCGTGGGCAAAATCATACATCGGATAGATGCACCAGGCATCGCCCGTCCGGTGGTGGTGTTCGTGCTTGATGCGGTAGAGCACGGGGTCGCGCAGCAGCAGATTGGGCGCAGCCATGTCTATCTTAGCCCGCAGCACGCGGCTCCCATCGGGAAATTCTCCGGCTTTCATGCGGGCAAAAAGGTCGAGGTTTTCCGCGATGCTACGACTGCGGTAGGGGCTGTTTTGTCCGGGAGAGGTGGTATCGCCTTTCGTGGCGGCAATTTCTGCTGCCGAAGAATCATCTACGTAGGCCAGCCCTTTCTCGATGAGTTGGGTCGCAAAATCATAGAGTTGCCCGAAATAGTCGGAGGCATACAAGACGTCGTTGGCCCATTCGTAGCCCAGCCAGTGGATATCGTTTTTGATGTTGTCGACGAAGTCGGTTTTTTCGGTGCTCGGGTTGGTGTCGTCCATCCGCAGGTTGGTCTTGCCTCCGTACTTGAGGCCCAGGTCGAAGTTGAGCACAATCGCCCGGCAGTGCCCCACGTGCAGAAAGCCATTGGGTTCGGGGGGGAAGCGGGTGTGTACCATACCGTTGTGTTTGCCATTGGCAATGTCTTCAGCGATAATTTGCTCAATAAAGTTGAGGCTTTCACGGGCTTCTGTACTCATGTTTCAATTGGTTTTCCCTTGCGGGCTGGTCAAAATATAAAAATGGCGTGAGCCGAGCCGTACGGGTAAGAAAACGTCCAAATTAATCGGTGATTCATCACCCTGGTCTTCCCCCTTTTTAGGCTAATTATATTTTGATAAATTATTCGAGGTGCAAATATAGCAGACTACCGGCATTCTTTTGGTGTACGCGGTATTAATATGCTGTCCTTTTATTACAATTCAGGGTAACTATTTAGGTAGCCATCTGCATGGTGCGTAGGAACGACTCTCCCTTGATGGCATTGATGAGTTCCTCATACACGGATAAGCCGTGTTTTT
>PZPC01000026.1:422-64936 GCA_003045895.1 Bacteroidota bacterium | reverse complement strand
GGCAGGTGCGACCCCGCTGGGGTCGGAGAACATTGGGATTGCCATGGCTAACATAATTTGACCGCGCTGCGGTCATTTTGCGAGACCTCAGAGTTGTCTCACGTCGCTATTCGCAGGCTTCATGCCCAATCTATAAGATCAGCAGTCTGTGACTGCGGTCATCATACAAAGGAATTACGCCAAACGACCTGGCGCGAATTTACTTACAGCCCCGGTGCGTTTTGCAAAAATAAGCTCATAAAAAAGCGGTAACAAGAAGCCTTGTTACCGCTTTTTTATTGGATCTAATTCCCAACAAATGCTTAATTATACCCCGGATTCTGGATCAGCGCATTCTGGCTCAGGTCGATTTCACCCTGGGGGATGGGGAACAACTCGTGTTGCCCGGCGACAAAATTCTTACCCACGTTTTGCATCACCGTAGCGGCGCGTTGCTGGCGCACCAGATCGAACCAGCGGTGTTGCTCCAGGGCCAGTTCCACGCGGCGTTCGCGCCAGATGGCCTGCCGCAGCAAAGCGGGGTCGGTCAGGGTCAGGTTGGGTAGTACGGAGGCGCTGCCGCTGCGGGCCCGCTCACGTACCTCATTGATGTAGGGCAGCGCCATGGCGGTTTTGCCATTTTCGTTGAGTGCCTCCGCGGCGATGAGCAAAATATCGGCGTAGCGCAGGATGCGAATGTTGCCAGGGCCATTATCATTTCCACCAGTGTGTTCGGGTACCCACGCTTTTTGGTTGTAGCGTTCACCCACGATATTGGGGTTGTCCTGGACGATATCCGAGCCATCGGGCAGCACTTCCCCGACGTAGAGGATGGTCGCTTCGCGGCGGGGATCGCCAGATTCGTAGGCCGTGAGCAGGTCGTTGCTGGGCCGGTTGAAACCCCAGCCGAGGTTAGGGTCACCCCGTACGCCTTGTACTTCGTTGTACTGGCTACCGCCACCGCCCGTCTCGTAGGCTGCCGTCTGCACTTCGAAGAGGCTTTCCACTGCGTTCTCGCCTTCCTTGCGGAAAAGCCTGGCGTAGCTGGGATACAGGCCGTACTGACCGGAATTGATCACCTCCAGGGCCAGGCGCTCGGCCTCGGGCCAGTTTTGCACCGTCAGGTATACCTTGGCCAACAGGCCTTTGGCGGCACCCTGCGTCGCGCGGCCCAGGTCTTTGGCGGCGTAGCCCGACTTGGTCGGCAACACTGCGATCGCATCTTCCAGGTCGGAGATAATTTGTTCGTAAACGGCGCTCTTGGGGCTCCGGGGAATAGCAAATTCACTGGGGAATGGTTCCGTAACCAGGGGCAGGTCGCCAAACCAGCGCACGAGGTTGAAATAAAAATAGCCCCGCAGGAATTTGGCCTCGCCGATCAGTCGTTTGCGCAGATTTTCGTCCATTTCGGGTACCAGGGGAATGCGCTCGATGGCCAGGTTGGCCCGAAAGATGCCCGTATAGTAGCCCGACCAGACGCTGGCTGGCGCCACGTTGGTGGCCGTCAGGGTGAAATCATCCACTTCCTGCAGGAAGAAGCCATCGTTGGCGGTACTGCCCTTGTCGGCATCATCGCTGACGATGTCCGTCATCCCAATGTAGCTGAAGACGTGGGTTTCCCAGTCGCGCATTTGCGAATAAATGGCGTTAGTGGCCTGGGTGGCCTGCTCTGCGTCCTGGAAGTAATTGTCCAGGGTGTAGCTCTCCTGGGGCGCGCGGTCCAGCACGTCGGTGCAGGCCGTGGCCAGGAGGAGGATGGGAAAAAGATAGCTTAGCTTTTTCATGGTTGTTATTTTAAAACTGGATATCAATACCCACGTTTATGGTTTTGGAAATGGGGTAAATGGTACCGCGGTCGATGCCGTTGTCAAAGACCGAACCATTGTAGATCTCCGGGTTGTAACCCGTGAAATCCGTCGAGGTCCAAAGGTTGGTGCCACTGACGTAGACCCGCAGGCTTTGCAGGTAAATCCGCTGTGCGACCGCTACGGGGAGGGTATAACCCAACTGCAGGTTGCGCAAGCGAATATAGGAACCATCTTCGACAAAGCGGCTGCTCAGGCGTTCGATATTGGTGCCGCCAAAGGTTACCCGGGGCTCGCTGTTGCTGGTTCCTTCGCCCGTCCAGCGGTCGAGGAAAGAAGACTCAAAGTTGTAAGCACCGAAGCGCGACATCTTCTTGGCGTTGATGACTTCGTTGCCAAACTGGCCGACGAAGTCCACATTCAAATCAAAACCAGCTACCTCAATGAAGGCATTGGCGCCGAGAATGAAATCGGGGATGGCTGATCCCAGGATCGTGCGATCGCCTTCGGCCGTGATGATGCCATCGCCATCGAGGTCGGCAAAGCGCAGGTCACCGGGCACCTGGTTGCCCAGGGTCGGGTATTTTTCCAGGTCGGCAGCATTCTGGAAGACGCCTTCCACCACCAGGCCGTAAAAAGCGCCTACGGGAAAGCCCGCCCGGGAGTTGGTACCCAGCTGGCCACCAATGCCGAGGCCACCGCCGAAGAGGTCGCTGTCCAGGTCGTCTACTTTCAGGACTTCGTTGTGCAGGATGGAGCCGAGTACGCCAACACCATAGCGCACCACCCGGCCTTTCTGGCGCCAGTCCAGTTTGATGTCAATCCCCTGGTTCAGCACTTCGGCGATGTTGCGCGTAGGCGCTGATGCACCGAGGTAGTCGGGGATTTCGGCGGCGAAAAGAATGCCGGCGGTCGTGCGCTGGTAGGCGTCGATCTCGAGTTGCAGTTTGTTGTCGAAGAAGCCTGCTTCCAGGCCCAGGTCCAGCTGGGTGGTTTCTTCCCAACGGATATCCGGGTTGGCCAACTGCTGGAGGGTAGAGCCCTGGTTGAGGGTTTCGTTGGCACCAAAAACGGCACCGAGTCCGGTATTCACGAGGGCCGTATAGCGGTAGTCGCCAATGCGGTCGTTGCCGGTACGGCCCCAGCTGAAGCGCAGTTTCAGGCGGCTGAGCAGGTCAGATTGCTGAAAGAAAGGCTCGTTGGAGATGTTCCAACCCAGGCCGACGGAGGGGAATACCCCGTAGCGATTGTTGGCGCCGAAGCGCGAAGAACCGTCGATCCGGCCCGCCAACGTCAGCAGGTAGCGGCTGGCGAAGGTATAGTTCACGCGCCCGAGGTAGGACACCAGGCCCCAGTCGCCGCCGTTGACGCCGTTGTTGGCCAGGCTCGTCAGTTGCTCACCGGCGTTGAGGTACTGCAAGTCGGGGCTCTCGCCCACCAGGTTTTGCCGGCTGCCCGAAAGGAATTCGCCAAAATTGTCCTGGTAGGTAAGCCCGGCAAGACCGTCCACCTGGTGATCGCCCCAGTTGTTGGCGTAGGACAGCGTGTTTTCCCAGAGCCAGTTGCGGTAGTACGCCTGGGATACCGATAAGCGGTTCTGCTGGTTTTGCTGAATGGGCGACACCTGGAATACGGGCACAAAATCCTTGTTGGAGTTGCTGACGTAGTCCAAACCAAAGTTGGTGCGGAAGGTGAAGTGCTTCAAGAAAGACACATCGGCGTAGGTGTTGCCTACGACGCGGTAACCTTGCGACTTGTTGTTGGTGTAGAAGATGGTGGCTACCGGGTTGCCCGTGGAGCCGAAATTAGCCGTATTGCCAAAGTTGCCGAGGGAATCGATGGCGGGCGTGAGCGGGTCGGCCCGGTAAGCGTCCAGGAGAATGGAGCCACCGTTGATGTTGTTGCTGGTGGTATAGCCCAGGGAAACGTTGGAAGCCACGGTCAGCCAGCTTTTTACTTTGAGTTGGTTGTTGAAACGCGTCGTAATCCGGTCAAAATCCGACCCTTTGATGATGCCGTCCTGGCCAAAGTAATTGACGCTAAAATTGTACTGCGACTGCTGGTTGCCGCCGTTGAAACTGAGCTGGACGTTGTTGACCGCCGCCGTTTGCAGTACTTCATCCTGCCAATTGGTAGAGGTCGTGTACTGGTCCGGGTTCGCAAAACGGGGCTGACGACCTTCGTTGACGTCGGCTTCGTTGATCAGCGTAGCATACTGCTGCGCATTGACGAGGTCGATGGTCTTGGTGATCTCCTGGGTACCCGTGTAGGCGCTCAGGTTGACATTGCCGCGACCGTCGGTATTGCCCAGCTTGGTGGTAATAATGATCACCCCATTGGCGCCCCGCGCGCCGTAGATGGAGGTAGCCGAAGCATCTTTGAGCACCGATACACTCGCCACGTCCTGGGGGTTGATAAACGATATGTCGTTGACAATCATCCCATCCACCACAAAGAGGGGGTCGGCATCATTGAGCGTCCCGACGCCGCGAATCCGAAAGATGGCGTCTGCTCCGGGTGCGCCGGAGGTAGGTATAATCTGTAATCCGGTAACTTTCCCTTGCAGGGCCTGCCCCAGCGATTGGGTGGGCAGGTTGTCCAGGTCTTTGGATTCCACCACGGAGACGGCACCCGTCAGGTCACCTTTCTTTTGGCTGCCGTAGCCGATTACCACCACTTGTTCGAGCAATTGGGTGGATTCTGACAAGGTCAAATCGATTTGACTGCGCCCGGCAACGGCGATTTTCTGCGTCGTGTAGCCAATGTAGGAGAACTCCAACGAGTCAGTTGCTGGTGGCAACGTCAGGTCGTAGTTCCCATCCAGGTCGGTAATGGTTCCCGTAGAAGAACCCACCGCCAGGATGCTGACACCCGTTAGTGGTCCGTCCACATCAGTGACCGTTCCCTTCACCGACCGCTGCGCGAGCAGGCCAACGGGTAGCAGGAGGAGTAAAATGTAGGCTATTTGTTTCATAATCAGGTTTTTATGATTTCAAGGGCAATTTCAATAGTGAGGTAATTATTCAATCACGACGCTGACTCGCTGCGTGGCCCGCGAATCGTTGCCGATAAAGATATCAAATGCGCCGGGTTCCATTCCCCAGCTCATGTCGCGTCGGAGAAACGAGAGATCTTCCGCCGTCAGGGAAAACTGTACCGTTTGGCGCTCACCAGCGGCGAGGTCCACCAATTGGAAGGCTTTCAATTCGCGTACCGGGCGGGTTACACTGCCAACGAGGTCACGAATATACAGTTGTACCACTTCCCGTCCGGCGCGTTTTCCGGTGTTGGTGACGTCAATGCTGACGGAAATGGTGACGCTGTCGCGCGACTGTTCCACGGTGGCTTCCGGCGTTCCGAAGCTGAAAGTCGTGTAGGTGAGGCCAAAACCAAAAGGAAACAAGGGATCGTTACTTTCGTCGAGGTACTTGCTGGTGTATTTATTGGCGAAATCCAGGGGGCGCCCCGTGTTTTTCATGTTGTAGTAAATGGGAATCTGCCCAACGGAGCGCGGAAACGTGATGGGTAGTTTACCGGCGGGGGCGTAGTCGCCGAAAACAATATCCGCTATCGCCTGCCCACCAGCGGTGCCGGGATACCAGGCTTCGAGGATGGCGTCGGCGTAGTCGACGATGTCGGTCAGGGCCAGTGGGCGGCCGTTCAGGAGCACGACGATAACCGGCGTGCCCGTGGCGTGCAGTTGGCGGATGAGTTCGGCCTGTCGGCCGGGCAGGTTGATGTCGGTTCTACTGGCGGCTTCGCCCGACATGGTCCAGTTTTCACCAGCAACGACGATCACGGCGTCGGCCAGTTTCGCGGCTGCTACGGCGGCGGGGATGCCCGTAGCATCGTCACCTACTACCGGAACACCAGGCAGGTAGGTGACCGCCGCCCCCTTGCCCAGGGCTTCCTGGATGCCGCTGAGGACGCTCACGCAGTTGGCACCCCGGCCATCGGCGTGCCAGGCACCCAGCATATCCTCCTGGCTGATGGCCAGCGGGCCAATAACGGCGAGTTTTTTGATGGTTTTAGCCAGTGGCAGGGTCTGCTGGTCGTTTTTTAAGAGCACCAGACTTTCGCGTGCGGCGGCGCGCGCGGCGGCGATGTGGTCGGCGGTAAAAATGTTGTCGCGCTGGCGCTCCAGGTCATTGTAGCGGTAGGGGTCGTCAAAAAGCCCCAGGGCGTACTTGATGCGCAGGATCTCCCGCACCGCTTCGTCCACCCGCTCCAGGCTGACCAGGTCATTTGCTACCTGATCGACGAGGTTGTTGTAATAAATGGCGCCTTGCATGTCCATGTCCACGCCGGCATTGGCGGCGAGTTCACCCGCTTCTGCTTCGTTGGCTACAATGCCGTGGGGAATCATTTCATTGATACTGGTATAGTCCGTCACGACGAAACCTTCGAAGCCCCACTCATTGCGCAAAATATCGGTGAGCAGGTGGTGGTTGCCAGAAGCGGGCACGCCGTCTACTTCGTTGAAGCTGGTCATAAAGGTGCCCACCCCGGCGTCGAGTGCCGTTTTAAATGGGGGCAGGTATATTTCGCGCAGGCTGCGCTCGGAAATGTCCACGGTGTGGTAGTCGCGCCCGGCCTGGGCTGCGCCGTAGGCGGCAAAGTGTTTGGCACAAGCCACCACGGTGAACGGATCGGCCAGGTCGTCGCCCTGAAAGCCTTTGACCCGGGCCCGGGCCATGACTTGTCCCAGGTAAACATCTTCACCGGCGCCTTCCATTACCCGGCCCCAGCGGGCATCTCGTGCTACATCAACCATAGGGGCAAAGGTCCAGTGCAAACCCGCCGAAGCGGCCTCCCGGGCCGCAATGCGGGCGTTCTCCTGTGCGGAGACGACGTTCCAACTGGCTGCTTCGCCCAGCGGGATCGGGAAAATGGTGCGGTAGCCATGCACGACGTCGTAGCCGAAAATCAGCGGAATGCCCAGGCGCGTTTCTTCTACCGAGATGCGTTGCAATTCCCGGTTGTAGTCGGCGGTGTGGGCGTTGAAGATCGCGCCTACTTTTCCGGTTTTGATGTCTTCCCGGTAACCTTCCCGCAAGGTCGGGCCGGTTTGGTCCCAGTCGCTGGTAAACAACGTCATTTGACCCACCTTTTCCGCCAGGGTCATTTGTGCCATGAGATCTGTGATGGCTTTTTCTTCCGCTGCGGTTGTCCAGCGGGATTGTGCTTCGAGCGTGTGGATACCCAGTACCAGCAGCAAAATAAGGATTGATTTATACATTTTTTTGGTTGTTTTTCAATGTCGTTTTTTTGACGAATCTCCAACGTAAAGATGCGTTTATACGCTAGGTTTTTACTACCCGCCAGCTTCCGCCAGCCAGCCGCCCCGAAAACCCGCCCGGCGTAAGCCCGCCCGGATGTACGGACTGCGTTTCATAGTTTCCCACAACAGGCCACTGCGGTAGTTTTCTATTTGCAATAAAATGGGTCCCTGGTCAATGCCCAGGTAGTCGATGTCATACCAGCCGGTAGGGTGGTCGGGAGTGGTGTAGGTCAGGTTAAAGGCATCCTTGAATCCGTACGGGCCCACGAGGCTGTCGTAGTGGGTCGTCCAGAGGTTTTCCAGGGTAGCCAGGCATTCTTCGGGGGCAAAAGGCACGGAACCTCCGGCCGCAGTAGGGGCAATGGTGCCATCGTCAATAACCTGCTGCACGGCTGCCCCCCGGGCGCGGTAGGTGAAGAAAGATACGGGCTTTCCTTGCCAGCTGGTGTCCAATCCTGCCGGGCCGTCGCAGGCCGTCAGTCCCCACTGGTTGGGACCGTAACCGACGAAACCCTGGGGGTTGTCGATACAGTAGGCCCGGTTGGCCAGGGTGGCCTGGCGGCTGTTGATAAAATAGTCGCTGTTGTGCTGCCGCATGAAATCATCCTGGATGCCGCGGAAGTCGATGTACAGCTGGCTGTACTGGTGGCCAAAAAGCGGGTCGAAATTCAGGTGGGTTTCCCCCTGGAAAGTGTCCCATTCGTAGGTCTCACACCACAATTCCCAGCTGTTGGCCGGAATGGGGTGGGTAGGGGAGGCCATGGCCAGGACAACCAAGATCATGGCTTCGTTGTAGCCGTGCCAGTTGGTCTTCAGGAAACCTTTCTCGGGATGCCAGCCCATGCTGATGCGGCCCTCGTCGTCGAGCATCCAGTCCCATTCTACCCGGCGGTAGAGGGCGTCGGCCAGGCGGCGGATCTCGTTTTCGGTCGGGTCATTGTTGTTGAAGTAGGCTTGTGCCGACAGGACACCGGCCATGAGGAGGCCCGTGTCGATGGTCGACAATTCTACGGTCTTGTAGCGGAGCGCCTGGTCATTGGTGAGGAAGTGGTAAAACAAGCCCTTGTAGCCGCTAACGCCACTGGAGCCTGGCCCCTGGGGGAGGTTCCAAAGGACCTGCAGGGTGTTTAGGGTGCGGTCGGCGGCCGCAGCGCGGCTCACGTAGCCCCTGGCTACCCCGGTCTGGTAAGCCGACAAGCCAAAGCCGGTAGCGGCAATGCTGGAAAATCTTTTGGTGGGCCAACGGTCGGGGATTTGGAAGTTATCCGGGAGGGCCAAATCCCAGAAATACTGAAAAGTCCGTTGCTGCAACTCGTCCATACTGAAGGCCACGGGCTGCTGTAGCGGGGGCTCCGCAGCAAGGGCGGCTTCCGCAGGATGACTCCCCTGCTGACAGCCAGCGAGCCCGACGAAAGCAAACAGGAATAAGGCAAGAAGGTGCCGATTCATGGCCGGTTGGGTTTGGAGGTAATGGAGAAAAATAACCACATGAGGCACCAAGGGCACCTATGCGTAAAGCGATGGCTACCAGGTGTAGGTAATTTGCCAATGGGGAAATCTGCCCGTAAGTCCAGCCCAGCAGCAAAGGGGTAGAGAGACGGCTGCTTTGCAGGAACCATCTCTCTACCTTTGTATACTTAAAATCAACTAAGTCGGATCGGCTCGGCCGCTAAGGCCAGCGCTGCTTAGTTCTTGATAAATTTGGCGTTAGCCACCAGTTGCCCGGTCTGGTCGTAGGCCGCCAGGACGTATACGCCGGGTGCCAGACCAATCAGGTCCATCTCTGCCAGGGTCGTGCTGCTGGCCAGTTGCAAGGTTTTCACGGGTTGTCCGAGCAGGTTGATGACCCGGAAGGTCGTCGCATTTTCGACGTTTTCAATGCGGAGGAAGTCCTGCGCAGGGTTGGGCATTACCCGCATTTGGGCCACGCGAACGGGTTCGAAAGTACCGACTGGAATACAAGTCTGTCCGGCTACTGAAATGTCATCAAAGTAGTGGGTCAGGTTTTCGGCAGGAATCACCCCGAAGTTGGGGATAATGGTCACGCGGGCGTACTGGGCATCGTCTGGCAGGGCGCTAAAGTCCCAGGTCAGTTCTTGCCACTGGTTAGGGGTGGTATAGTCCACGTTGTTGTCGCCAGAGTTGGGCACCCCGTCAATACCACCTTCGAGCTTCATGGTAAAGATACCGGCCACGGGCATCCACACCTTCATGGTCATGGTTTTGTTACCGTTGGGCATGGCAATAGGGCCGACCGGATCCGCAAAGGCACCGGCAAACTCGGCGCCGTCGTTGGATTCTTCGAAGGTACCCACCATGGAGCTGCTGTTAACGGCATCGGGTGCGGGGTTAGCCTGCACAATGAAGGGGTTGCCTTCCAGTGCCCCGTTGGCAAAGTAGCGCCAGCCGATGAGGCTTAGGGCGGAGGTTTCGTAGTTGCTCACACAGTCGACGAACGGCTCGTGGCGCAGTTCGATATTGTCGAGGTAATACGTCACCTCGCCACCGGGCTCTACGCCAGCGTTCAGAAAAATAGCGATCCGGGTATAACCCATACCTTCTGCGCTGCTGAAGTCTACCTGGTAGCGTACCCAGGCGTTGGTCTCGGTAATGTCCACAAATACTTCCGTAGGGGCATTGGGGCCGCCTTCCAGTTTGAAAAGAACGGGCACTGCCTGGGGCGACCAGATCAGGGCCGACAGCTGGTTGTAGCGGGAAAGATCCAGGGGCGCTCCGTTGTCGATTACCAGGGCCGACCACGGATCGTTGGGGTCTACGTATTCACCTACTTTGGTGCTGGGGTTGGCGGGGGTAAGGTCTGGGTTGTCAATGACGGTCAGCCGCTCAGCGCCCACGCTGTAGCTGGCGTTGCGCTGGCATTCGAAGTTGTCGAGCACACCGGTGATGGGCTCCACCCCATCACAAGGATCCACGGTGCTTTCGCCCTGGCCGATGTTGTCGAAGTAGTAGGTGCCAGCCGTGCTGGTACCTGGATCGAACAAAAGGTTAATCCGCTCATAATCGGTGACACTGACGAAATCCTCGAACGTAAAGTTGAGCGACTGCCAGCTTTCCGTAGCGGCGATGCTCTGGGTTACGCTTGCTGCACCTTGGGTAGGGCTCGACAGCTGCATGGTCACTTCGGTAGCACCCGCTGGCGCCCACACCTGCATGTTGATCTGGGGGTTGCCCGACAAGTCGATGCCTTCGGGCAAGATCGCCGTGAGGGTGCTGAAGTTGGAGGAACCCCGGGTATAGCTACCGACGGTGGGGGTAATATTGCCACCGGCCGCATCTGGATTGGCAAGGGCACCGTTGAACGTACCGTGCAGCACGTTATCGTCGTTCAGGGGCATCCAACCCAGGCTCGCACCGCCTTCGAAATCTTCGAGGGGCTCGAGAGCTGGCACCGGCGTCCGGGTGATGTCGTCCAGGTAGTAGATGTCGCCATCGCCATTCTCGCCGGCATTGAAAAAGAAGACCAGCTTTTTGTGGTTGGCGGCAGCCTGGCTGCTGAAATCGGCACATATCTCTACCCAGGTATTGGTTTCGGTAACCTGCACGCCTTGTTCAAATTGCGGGGATACGCCGCCTTCCAATTTGAAGAGCAGGTTGCCCGTTACGGGGGCCCATACCTTCAGGCAGAGGTAGTTGTTGACCGACAGGTCGAGGGCACTGTTGTAGTCGATCACCATGGCGTGGAAGGTACCGTCGCGGTCGGTGTACCGGCCTACACCAGCACTGGTATTGATACCCGTGGGATCGGGATTGGCAATGGCCTCAATATCATCGTAGCCAGGAATGGCATAGGTGGCATTGCGCTGGCACTCAAAGTTGTCGATGACCAGGGAGTTGGGTACGGTTCCGGCGCAAGGACCAGCCGGGCTGGCCACCAGGTTGTCGAACAGGTAGGTGTCACCACTTTCCATGACCCCGGGATCAAAGAATAGAATAATTTTGGTCAGGGTCGTAAAATTGGCGGCCGCGCTGAAATCAAACGTATACTCGATCCACCGGTCGGTGATCGCAATATTTTTGGTGATTTCAATTGCTTCACCGGTTCCCTCCAGTTTCAGGAGCAACCGGGTAGCAGCGCCTGCGTACAACTGGATGGTGAACTGGTTGTTGACGGAAAGGTCCAGCGGGGTACCGGTTTCTCCGAAGAAGAAGCTGTAGGCATGTTGGTCGCTTTTGGTGTACGAGCCGACGTTGGCGCTGGTGTTGATACCGGCTGCCGCGGGGTTGTCTACGATACCATTGTAGGTACCATCACCGACGGTCCAGACAATGGAGGAACCGCCCTCAAAGTCTTCCAGTGTCGCCTGAGCCGCCAGGCTGCAAGTGACGAGGAATAGTAAAATTGGAATCAGTAGATTTTTTAACATTTCGACATTTTTTATTGATTAGAGATTGGATGAAATCAGGAGCCGGTCAGCACCAGTGGGGACAGGTGTTGCTCGCTTTCTGATTTTATTTGTATAAAATAGAGTCCGGCCGGAAGGGCCGGTAAATTATAGTTAAAGTGTTGTTCACCAGCGGCGATGGCGGTAGCAGCCTGGAGCGTAGCTACTTCCTGGCCGTTGGCGTTGAGCAGGTAGACGCCCAGCTGGGTGGGCTGCCGGAGTTGGAAAGCCAGGGTGGTAAACCGCGTCGCCGGATTAGGGGCCACCGTGACGGCACCTTCCAGCAAATTCCCGGGGGAGGTCAGGCTGGTGACCACTGTTTCGTCGGGCTGAAAACCGATCGCATCGAGGGCTGGCTGGATTTCGGGATTTTGCATAAACAGGTCCCAAAGCAAGCCGGTGCGGTAATTTTCGATCATACAGATGATGGGCCCCTGGTCGATGGCCAGGTAGCTGGTCGCAAACCAGTTGGTACCGGGGTTGAAGGCGTCGTAGAAGCCGTATTCGCCCCAGAGCCGGTCGCCGTAGGTGCGGTAGAAGTGTTTCAATACCGCCATACTCAGGGCGGGGGTGTAGGGCATAGAGCTGAGCGCGGCGGTAGGGGTGAGGGTGCCGTTGTCGGTGATGTTATTGGCCGGTTCGTGTGCCAGGTAACCGTTTTGGTTGTCGCTGGCCGTCAGTCCCCAACTGCTTTCGCCGTAGCCTGCCCGGTTGAAGGGGTTGGCCACGCAGTGCGCGCGGTTGATGAGCGTATGGTAGGTGTTGCGGTTAAAGTAGTTGGTGTACTGGTCGGCAATGCCGCGCGGATCGAAGCCCAGGTAGCTGTAGTGGCTGAAGAACAGGGGGCCGCCGCGAAATCCACCCACTTCCAGGGGGTAGCCGTAGTAGCTGTTGCTACTGGTGTAATTGTTGGCCGCCCATCCACTGTGGTAGAGGGAAGCGGGAATCTTGCGCGACGCCACCGGCGAGGCAATCGCCAGCAGGTAGGTGATGTGCGTTTCGTTGAACCCCCGGAGTGCGAAGTTGATGTTGAAATTGAAATTCGGTGACCAGTGCCAGTACAGGACGTTGCCCACCAGCTTGCGGTACCAGTTCCAATCGACGGCTTCCCAGATGTCGGTGATATTTTGGCGCAGCGCGATTTCCATTTCGCTGTTGCCGCTGAAGTATTCCCGCGCAGTGAGCAGCCCCTGGATCATGAAAGCCGTTTCCACGAGGTCGCCGCCGTTGTCCTGGGCGCTGAAGGGAATCACCTGGCCGGTGGCCCCATTCATCCAGTGGGGGAAGGCGCCTTTGAAGCGGTCGGCGTCGTTGTGCAGGAAGTTGACAATTTTATCGGTGCGTTCCAGGGCTTGTTCGTAGGTGACAAAGCCGCGCTCTGCGCCCACAATGATGGCCATTACGCCAAAGCCACTGCCACCCGTCGTGACGGTGCCCGTGGTGTTGCGTTCCCGGGCCAGCCCGGAAACCGGGTGGGCAAAATCCCAGAAGTAGCGGAAGGTGTAGGCTTGCACCATGTCCATGAGCTGGTCATCGGTCATCTCGAAGGTGGTGGCCGCTATGGTGTCGGAGGGCGTACTTTCCTGAGCAGCCAGGTTGACGGCCGTCACGTAATAATCGGTGGTTTTGTCCCAGGCACCGACGAAGTCGATGTAGCTGGTTTTGATGTTGTTCCGGTAACCGGCGAAGCTAAAGGCCGCGTCCCCTTCGTGGCGGGCATAGATGCGGTAGCCCTGCAGGCTGGGATCCGCGCTGGCGTCCCAGCGGATTTCACAATGGTGGTCGTAAGGTATTACGCTGATCCCGGTTGGTGCAGCGGGTTGGGCAACTAGTAAGCACGTAAAACAAGAGAAAAGCACAGGGAAGAACACGCAAAAGCATTGCGAACGGGTAAACAGTTTTATCATACTTTAAATACAGTTGATGCCAAATTTTTATTGGCTAATGTGTTTTGTGTTGTTACAAAATTGCGAATTTATTACCCTGTAACCTAAAAAAAGACCTCACCACGACTACGCCATTGCTGATTTATTTACAGAAAAGAACAGTTGGCTTAACGAGTGGGGCAGGTTGGTAAATTGTTGAAAAACAAAATTTTAGCAAAGCAATTCGGCAAACGTTTAAGCCGTCGGCAAGGGGTGAATGACTACACCATTGCCCAGGTTGCCGGTTGGTCTGTTCCGCATAACAGTACCCGCTAATAATCCATAAAAAAACCCGTCAGGTTAGCATCAGCGTCCAAGCCGGTCTTCTTGCGGAGGCGGTAGCGTTTGTTTTCCACTCCCCGAATGGAGATGTGGAGCAGGGGCGCAATTTCTTTGGAGGACAAGTTCATCCGCAGGTAAGCAGCCAGTTTCAGGTCGCCGGGCGTAAGCTCGGGGTAGGCTATTTTGAGGCGTTTAAAAAAGTCTTCGTGTACCTGGTTGAAGTTGGATTCGAAAATTTCCCAATCCTGTTCGCCGGTCAGGTGCTTGTCGATCATTTCCTGGAGTTTGTAATGGTCGCGTTCGGAGAGGCTGCGGCGGGTAGCGGCTTTGAGTTCTTGTTTGAGTTGGAGTAAAATTTCGTTTTTGCGAACCAGGTTAAGGGTGCTGTTGGCCAGGGCTTTGCTTTTGCCGATGATGTCGGCCTGCAATTGTTCGTTGCGCAATTGAATCCGTTCGTTATGCAGTTGCCTTTCCCGCTTCAATTCCAGTTCGCGGGCCTGGCGCTGGAGCCGCCATTCGTGCCATTGGTACAGCCCCCGCAAGGTAAGTAATCCGATAATGGTGTAGATGAACAGACTCCAGGCCGACCAGTACCAGGGGGGGCGAATGCTAAAGCTCAGCTCGGCGGTGGTGTTGCTCAATTGGGCGGCTACGCGAAAGACGTAATCGCCGGCGGGTAGATTGGCGTATTCTTTTTCGTAGCGGGTCGACCATTCCGACCAATCCGCGTCAAAACCTTGCAGCTGGTACCGGTACCGGTCGGGTTGCGCAAATAAGGGTTGGTGGAACACGAAGCGCAATTGGTTTTCCTGGGCACTGCGCACACTGCCCGTCACCGGGGGGAGGTAACGCCATTGGTTGTGGTAGTAAAATTTCCAGTTAATGGTTACGGGTGGTGGGGGTGCCGGGGGGGGCGTATTCCTTTCATTCAGCAGGGCGTAGCCTTCGTCCTGACACAACAGTGAGGTACCATTGCCGAGGGCAATGACCTGGGGGTGGTCACGGGCCAGTTGAACCACCAGCCGGCGCGTCGGCATGTTGTTTTGGTAGCGCCACAAGAGGCTGGTTGTGGCCTGGATCCACGCTTCAGGGCCTGCCCCCTGGACCTGGGCAGCTGGCAGGAGCCGTTCGCCGCGAAAGCTATCGATGGGAAAAAAGCGATGTTGCTGGTACAGCCATTTCTGATTGCCGGTTTCTACCAGCACCCCTTCGGGGAAATCGGTGAGGTGGTAGACGTTGCCGGTTGGCAGTCCTTGTGCCGGTCCCAGCAGTTCGATTTGCTGGTAATTTCGGCCATCCGGCGCCAGCCGCAACCGGTACAGTCCTTCCGCAGCGTGGGCCGCCAGCAGCTCGAAGGTGTCGGTGCGCACAATTTCCCGCAAGGGGGCCGAGAGTCCTTCAATGCGGTGGCTGAAAGCCCACGATTGGTCCGGTTGCTGGTCCAGGCAGATCAGGCCGGTGTAAGTAGCCTGTAGGAGGCGCCTGGTGGGGTGGTGGAGTAGCAACAACTGCCAGCCACCGGTAACGGGGGAAACCAAGGTCGCACGGCGTTGCGCAATGCGGTAAGTCCCGTTGTTGTGGCCGCACAGGAGTTGGTTGTCGATTATTCGCAACTCCCAGACCTGGCCCTGGGTGCCAGCCACCAGTTGGTAGGGTAGGGTACCGTCGAGGGGGCGCTGAAACAGTCCCTGGTTGGTACCCAAATACTGCCTGTCCTGAAAAATACAGGCTGCGTAAACCGTGCCAATGGCTTGCTGATTGGCGGTGAAATACCGCAGGGGATCGCTCAGGACCACCAGGTCAATGCCCCGGTCGAGGCCGAGCCAGAGGTCACCCGCAGCGTCTTGTAGCAGCCCAATGACGGTATTGTTCTGGAGGCCGCTCGAGCGGTCGAGGTGATACAACAACGTACCATCGGGGTGCAGCAAGTAAAGCCCGCCCAGAATGGTGCCTACCGCGATGGTGCCATCGTGCAGCTGCTGGAAACGGTTGATCTGCTCGTTGGCCAGCGCGGTAAATAGAGGGGTCTGCCAGGGCGTCAGTTGTCCGTTGCGCAGCCAGTAGATACCACTGCGCTCGGTGGCAATAAGCAAGGCCCTGTCCACCGGGATGATGCCCCGGACATTCTTCCCGATCAGCTTTTCCGTGCCTGCGACTAAGACAAAGGATTGGCCGGGTTCCCAGCTGTACAAGCCCTGGTCGATAACCGGTACGATCAACTGATGGCCAACGGGGATAATATTGAGGATAACCCCCGGAGGAAGAATTTTCGCCACCTGCTGGCCCGTGTAGCAATAAATCGCGCCAAAAGAATGAAAGATGACGGCAGTGTCCTGGACGATGATATTCCATATTTCCTCGCCCAGGGCCTCCTGCGGGAGTTGCCGACTGAGGGAAACGTAGCTGCCCTCGTCCGCCAGGCTATCGGTGAAATAGCCGAATTCGTTGTACGCACCCACGTAGATACGGCCATCATGGGCCGTAGCTACGGCCCGGACTATCTTCTGCCCGGGCAGCGATCGTTGTTGCCAGTAGGTGCCGTTAAAGGTGACCAATCCGCTGGAGTTGGCGGCATGGATGCTGCCGTCAGCCGCCTGGGCCAACATCCAGTTTTGGTTGGCGGCATGGTAGTCGTTGGGCGTGAAATTGCGTACCCGCGGGAGTTCCACCGCCAGGGGTACGGTGGTGGATGGGCTGGCAGCGGTGCTGGTAAAAGGCTGCCCACCCAGTAGCAAGGGGAGCAGGATCACCAGCAGGAGGAATAATATGTGGGTCCTTGTAACACTCATTTAGCAAAAACAACTTCAACCTGAATATTCAACAAGCGCTAATTGGCCTTGGCTTTCATAAAGGTGCAGATTTTTGCCTTGTAGGTGGGAATAAACGGAAAAATTAGGAGACTGCTGATCGCAAATTGTATCCGGGCAGACACCTTTTCGCACTTTAGGGAGCCCCCCCGACCCCTTAGGACAAGTCGCTGAAATTAAAAACCCTGATCTGCACAAAATCTGCACGGATCAGGGTTTTCTAAACAGGCGCTTAGTCGTTACACCGTGGAGTTAAGCTGAAAGAATTGGATAAAACTCTCCGGGTTATCAACCGTACCTCGCTCAGAAATGAGTTTGATGTGGATGTTGCGGTTGCGGGCCTTCTCCGAGAAATCTTCCAGGATCTCGATCACGTCGTTATCCAGGTAGCGGGTCTTGCGCACGTCGAGTTCCAGAAAGGTGTCCTCCGGAATTTGCTCCAACTCCTTGAGGATAGCCCCTTTGTTGAAAAAGGTGACTTCTTCGGCCAACGTCATTTTTATCCGGTGCTGGCCATTGCTTTTGTCCTCAATGTGCAGGAAGTGGGAATTTTGGTAGCTTTTGTATAAAATAATTACGATACCCACTAACAAACCCATGGAAATGCCGATCAGCAGGTCGGTGAAAATAATGCCGACTACCGTTACCATAAAAGGAATAAATTGCTTGGGCCCCAGGTTGTACATCACCTTGAACAGGGCGGGCTTAGCCAGCTTGTAACCCACGATCAAGAGGATGGCTGCCAATACCGAAAGCGGGATCATGTTTAGCAGCCCCGGGATGAGTACCACCGAAATCAGCAGCAAAAAACCGTGAAAAATGGCCGACAGCTTGGTTTTGTTGCCCGATTGGATGTTGGCCGAACTGCGGACGATCACCTGGGTGATGGGCAAACCACCCACCAGCCCCGAAATAATATTGCCCGTGCCCTGGGCCAGCAATTCCCGGTTGGTGGGGGTGACGTGTTTCGCCGGATCAATCTTATCGGTGGCTTCTACGCAGAGGAGGGTCTCCAGGCTCGCGACCAGGGCAATGGTGAATGCCGTCACCCAAATGGCAGGATTCGTGATGGCACCAAAATTGGGGAAACTGAACTGGGTCAGGAAGGACGAAAAATCATCCGGAATTGGCACACTCACCAGGTGTTCCGCGCTGATGGCCAGGCTCGTATCGCGGGTAAGGTTGAAGTAGAGGATGCCCAGCACCACTGCTACCAGTGGGCCCTGGATGACCTTGAAGATCTTGGCGCGCCGGGCCAGGACATTGTCCCAGAAAAGTATCACCGCCAGGCCTGCGCTGGCAATAAGGGTGGGCCCCAGGCTGATCGTTTTGAAGACCAGGAACATTTCGGAGAAGGTGTTTTTTCCATCCATCTGGAAAAAGGCAAAATCGCCTTCGGGGTCGGCATCGTAGCCAAAGAAGTGGGGAATCTGTTTGAGGATGATGATAATGCCAATACCCGTGAGCATGCCCTTGATGACGGAGGAAGGGAAGTAATAGCCAATGACACCGGCACGGAGGAGGCCAAAAACGATCTGGATGACGCCACCCAAAACGACTGCTACCAGGAAGTTTTCGAAACCGCCCAGGCTGCCGATGGCCGTCAGGACAATCGCCGCCAGGCCAGCAGCAGGGCCACTGACCCCCACCTGGGAACCACTGAGGCTACCCACGATGATGCCACCAATAATTCCCGCAATGACCCCCGAGAAAAGCGGGGCGCCACTGGCTAGCGCAATGCCCAAACACAAGGGCAATGCCACAAAGAAGACGACCACACTGGCCGGAATATCGCTTTTTAGGTTACCCAAAAGGGAATCCTGTTTGTTTGAACCCATGACTTGGTAATTTGAAAGATATAATCTGGAAGCCAACGGCCTTCTCTCCACTCGGGAAGGCATACCGTGGCTAATGAAAAAATTGCTCTTAGGGCCAGGAAAATGGCCAGCGCAGCAAAACGCCCTGCTGAAAGAATTGGAATTATTCTGGAGGGGGATTGAAGACTTCGAGGTAAGCAGCTGGTAAGCAGCCAGCAATACAACGGTGGGTGGCGCTTTTTTCACCCGTTCTGATTGGTAGGAAAGCCAGCTGGCCTACCACATATTCCGTAGTAGTTTCGTCTTCTTCACCTGCTTTGTTTTCTTTTTCGGATTGATCCACGCCCTGCTCATCGAATAGACTGATACGGAAGCCTTGAGCAAGCAGCAGCTCGGCTACGATCTTGTTGGAGACAATAGCCGTCAGGAGGAATAATATTAGGATCAATCTCATGGGTGACATAGGCTGTGGAACATCATGGAACCTACAATAGTTCTACAAGTTATAGTAATACCTTTATTAAAGAAAGTAAGATCGTTGGTTTTCTGCTTTTTTAACGCTCCTTAGTAAATTTTTCTATTTTAGTGCCATGAAAAAAACAAGCCAGCCACTGATCTTGCTCCTGCTGCTGAGCAACATCCTTCTTGGTCAGCCCTTTTACGTAGGCGCGGATCTTTCTTACACCAACGAGATGGAAGACTGCGGCGTCGTCTTCCTGGATGACAACCAACCCCGCGACCCCTTCGCCATTTTTGCCGACCACGGCGCCAACCTGGTGCGCCTGCGCCTCTGGCATACCCCCGCCTGGTACGACACCCTCCATGTGGGCAACCGCTATTCCGATTTTGCGGATGTGAAGCGCAGCATTGCCCGCGTTCACGCGCAGGGGATGCAGGTGCTGCTGGATTTTCATTTGTCCGATTCCTGGGCCGACCCCGGGCACCAGGTGGTTCCCGCCGCCTGGGCCGCCGTGGTGGGCAATACACCCGTGTTGGGCGACTCCGTGTACCAGTACGTGTACGGGGTGCTGCGGGAACTGGCCGAGCAAGACCTGTGGCCCGAGATGGTACAACTGGGCAACGAAACCAACCGCGGCATCCTGCAGACGCAGGCAGCCAACGACGGCGGCTGGGTACTCGACTGGCACCGCAACGCCACCCTCTTCAACCGCGGACTCAGCGCCATCCGCGCCGCTGCTGCCGACTACCAGCAGCAGGTAAAGATCGGCCTGCACCTGGCGGGCCCCGCCAGCGTGGAGTGGTACGTGGATCAATTTACCCAACACGGGGTGACCGACTACAACTTCATCGGCATCTCCTACTATTGGGCCTGGCACCAACCCACCACCATTGCCCAGACGGGCGACGTGATCAGCCGTTTGCGGCAGGCCCATCCGAACAAGGAAGTGCTGATCCTGGAAACCGGCTACCCCTGGAAACCGGCTACCCCTGGACCCTGGCGTGGAACGATAGCGCGGCCAACATCATCAACGACCTGAGCCCCGCCTATTCGCCCGCCAGCCCCGAGGCCCAGTACCAGTGGCTGGTGGACCTTTCGCAAGAGGTACGCCAAAGCGGGGGCAGCGGCGTCCTGTACTGGGAACCCGCCTGGGTTTCTTCGCCCTGCCGGACCCCCTGGGGGCAGGGGTCGCACCAGGAACACGCCGCTTTTTTCGACTTTAACAACAACGTACTTCCGACGGGTGGCATGGCCTGGCTCGGCGCCGATTTTGGACCCACCGGGGTGGCACAACCCGGCACAGGAACTACTAAGCTGACGCTTTCCTACCAACCGGCCAGTCAACAAGTACAAGTTGCCCTGACGGAGCCCCTTCCTACCGGAAACTGGCACGCTGTGCTCTTCAATGTGGATGGCAAAGGCGTACAAGATTGGCGGGAATTGCCTACCGACACCGCCGCCTTTACGCTGGATTTGCCGACTTTGCCCAACGGCGTCTACTTTTTTACCCTGTTCGAAGGACAGGTGGTGCGGGGGAGCGCGGCAGTGGGGGTGGTGCGGTAGATTTCGTCGGGTGAAATTTATTTCGCCCAGCAGCAACCAGTATTGGCGCGAAATAAATTTCACGCGACATCAGCGCTTCACCACCTTGCCACTAGCCAGCAAGCGATCGCCATACACCTCGTAAATATACAAACCAGCGGGCAATGCCGACACATCAAGGGACATATCCCCCATGCTAGATGATACTTGCCGCAGCACTTCCCGCCCCTGCAAATCGCGGAGGAGGACGTGGCTCACGTTTACTAAACCTTCAAGGTTGAGTAAACGTATATGCAGCACAGACGCTGTTGGGTTCGGCCACACCCGCACCTCCACGCCTTCGGCCACGTACTCCTGCGTGCTGGACACGCCCACGTAGATGCTTTCGCAGTAGGTATCTACCCCCGTAACATTACTCACCGTCAGGCATACCTCACAAGCCCCATCCTGCGCATAGCTGTGCACGGGATGATGTTCACTGCTGCTGGCACTACCATCGCCAAAATCCCACACCCATGCGTAGGCGTAGAAGCTGGCATCGAAGAACTCTACGGCTAGCGCAGTTGTATCTTGGGTGTACTCGAAGTCGGCTACTGGGGCGGGGTTGTTGATGTTGAGTGTGTCGCAGGGGCTGCCATCGAGCGGGCCGAGGCCGTAGTAAGGGAAGTTGGGTAGGGTGAGTTGGTTCCAAACGGGCAGGTGTACGCTGTGCTGTCGGAAGTCAGAAGCCACCCCGCGCCGATTGGGATGCTCCACGCTGTGCAAGTAGCGGGCGGAATTGGGGCTGTTAATGAAAATGCGCCCGTCGGGCGTGAGCTGCGCCATAAAGAAAGTGGTTTGCAGAAATTCAATTTCCTCCCAGTAGCCGTCGTAGTCGGCGATTTTATGGAAACTTTCGGCAATGTCTTCCGCATCCAAATCAATTTGATAGAGGTGCGTATAGGACGAAATATAGGCAAAACGCCCGTTTTCGGATATGGCCACTCCCGCTGCGTAAGCCGTATCATTGTAGGTAATCAGACGTGGATTGGATAAATTTCCCGTGCAGCGGTCAAAATTATAAACACCCACAAACTGGCCTTCAGAAACGGAGAGGGAGGAGAAATTGATGTACTTACTACCATCTGGCGAAAAGACGGCTTGCCCCACACCAGGGCGCATATCCATATCAGTCGTAAAGACCATTCCCATGTCGTGTACGCCTCTATCATCGAGTAGAAAGCGGTGGTAATAATCGCCATCAAAATAAGGAACAACTATCCACCAATCGCGCCCGTTACCGTGGCGGGTGGCCGTTATTTTACCAAAATCTAGGGTATCTTGTATCAGTGAAATTTCTTTTTCCAAGACTCGGCCAAGCCTATTGTTCATACCCATGTCAATCACGGCGTATTTTAAATCCAGTACAAATGAGGTGTATCCATCTGGATGATTGGATATAGCTGTCCGTTCGCTGTAAAACAGGTGGTACTCGCCATCACGCTCTGGTGAGGGAATGATCATAGCACCCTGAATAATAGGGTTACCTATTTCTACCCAATCATCTGTATATTCCCCGGGGTTGATGCGCTCCCCGTTCTGCATAGGCTGGTGCGTTCGGCTGGCAATGCCAATTCCGTTGGTGTAAAATTGCAGTTGCCTTTCCGCATTGCAAACGCTGGCATTGGTTGCGTCGAAACGTGCACCATAGTATCCTTGTGTGACATGGACTGGGTTGGAGTTGAAATTCATGCTCGCATTGGAAGCGGTGGGGATGGTAAGGCTGAAAGAACCAAACAACCAGCGATGGTCATATTTGCCGCGCTCAAAAATGGTTTGCCCGGCTGCCGTTCGCCAAAGGATGCAACATAGGAGGGCGAGCATTATATGTGTATATTTCATTAATAGTCAAATTTTAAAAGGGCTTTGCATTCCCTAAACCCCAAAAAGGTCTAGTTAATGCAAAGCCCAACATAAGGTAATCCCGGTTACTACCGGATGATGACTATTTTCCTGGCTTCTGCCTTACCGCTCTCGTCCGCAAACTGGAGGTAATAGATGCCAGATGCCAAAGCCTGCGTATCAAAGGAAACGAGGGTTTCGCCACCGATTGTTTTGTGCGTTAGCAGCAATTGGCCGACTGGACTGTATATGCCCAGCACCCCGGCTTCCGTGCCGGATAGGGTCACAAACAGTTCGCTTGCCACAGGGTTGGGATGGACGGAAAGGACACTGCCCGTAGCCGATTTTTCTGCTGCCATTTGAGCGGAACGCTCGGCCTGGTGCATATCTAATCCACTGCCTTGCAGTGCTTGATTGGGCGAACAACCATTATCAAATTCATAATCCGCATCCACCAACTGGTAAAGGCTTCGGGCCTTGTGTACAATTTTGCCGCCCGCCAGCGGACATTGGTTGGCCACGCTCAAGAGTAGGGCTGCCGCCTCGGTCGAGAAACCCGATTCCCCCGAAGCAAGTGCCTTGAGGTACGCGCCATTGACCACCTTTTCGTTTTGCTGCACGTCGGTCGTTGCAGCCAGGTTGCTATTGGCTGTGCCGATCTGGGATGCGGCCGCTTCGTGCGACTGGGCAGACTGGGTTAAAAGTGCCGTAAGTTGCGCATCTGTGTCCGACAGATCTTCCAACGCATCCACGTAGCGCAGGTAGTCGGTGTAGCCAAAGCTTTGTGCGTATTGGTTGGCGGCTTCGTTTACGCTTGTCAGGCGCTGCCATTTGGTAGCCCAAAGGCCGTCGAGTTGGCCCGTGGTAGCAACAGTTGGGTTGAGTTCGGCGGCCATACGCATGGCGATGGTCTGGTAAGCACCGATTGGGGTAGCAGCTTGCCCTTGCCGCCAAGTATTATTGGCGCTTGACAATTCAAGCCCTTGGGCGTGTATCGCCTGCAATTTTCCATAAGTGTATTTTCGGCTCTCCCAAATCCGTTGGTCGGCATAGCCGCCCGGCAGCCCGTCACCCGCTACGATGCGGCCGTCCCATTCCGTTACCTTGCCGCCGCCGGGTGGCACATAGCCATCTGTTTGGCAGAGTGGTGGCGTTCCTGCTGCGTTGAAAACAAACCACGGCTGCCCCGTACCCGTATAGTTCGGCAGGCCGATGCTGGGCGGGAAGAAGCCGTTGGTGGTGCTGTGGATGAGGTAGCGTTGTGCGAATACAGGTTGGGGTGTAATAGCCATAACCTCATTCAGCGCCGCTTTCCCCGTGAAAGCCCCTTGCGCGGTATTCCAGCTATTGCCGCGCCAGTTCTGCTGCCCGACGGTGAGCATATCCTCGTAGTGCAGGCCGTTCACCATGGGGGCTTGTAGGAAGTTGTTCTGGAAGTCCGTGTCCTCGGAGTTGCCGGACAAGAATTTCACGCCCGTGTGCAGGCCGAGGAAGTCGTTGCAGGCGTAGGTCGTGTTGGTGGTGCTTTCCACCACCATGCCGGTGCGGCGGCCGGGCGTATCGTCGGAGGCGAGGCTGGCCACCTCGTTGCCATCCACGTAGTTGGCGTCGCCATTGACCATGTAGATGCCCACCTGGTCGGATGCTTGCCGGAGTTGGATGGGGGTGTTCGCCAGCAGGTGCAGGTTGTTTGTGGTATTGGCCCAGATGCCGTTTCCTGACACAGACCCGTCGTATAGCGAAATAGCGTTGCTGCTGATGATGGCTGTCCGGTTGGCGGCGCGGGTGCCTGCCTCTTGGATGCTGATGGCCGTACCTTTCGCCCCAGCGGCCAGGCGGAGGTCGTTGCGCGACACCCGCAGGCTCAGCGCGCCGTCGTTGTGCCGCAGGTCGATGCCCGCACGGGTGAAGGAATGTACAATGTCGCCCTGTATGTCGATGGGCGCATTGGACACCTGCTGG
The DNA here is from genome assembly GCA_003045895.1 of Bacteroidota bacterium. GTDB lineage: Bacteria > Bacteroidota > Bacteroidia > Chitinophagales > Saprospiraceae > Lewinella. The sequence goes on along the minus strand of PZPC01000026.1, from coordinate 40,792 downwards.
ACGATGAAGCCGTAGCGGCAGTTTGTCACGGTGCTTTCGCGAATCTGTACGCTCGCCGAACGGACGTCAATGGCCGTCGTACAAGCGTTGAACACAGGGCGTATCGCCGCCGATTGGCCACTCACGAACAACGTAGAAGCCATCTGGGAAAACCCGACGAAGTGTATGGCCTTACCCGCTATGGGGTAGTTAATGCCGGTTTGGGGCAGGATGTTCTCAAACCGGGTGTTGGCTACATGCATATTCACATTGCCCACCGATACGACTCCAGCAGGCAGGTTGCGGAAGATACCTTGGGCGGCGGTATTGTCGCCAAGAACTACGGTAGAACCTTCCACCGACCCAACTGGAGACAAGTACATACCCGCCGCGCTGCGGCTCTAGATCGTCATTGGTGCCACGGCAAAGGCATCGAAGGGTGGCAGTAGCGGTTGCAAGCCGTCGAATACGTCGGATTGGGAAATGAGTTTGAATCCGCCGTCGCCCCAGTGATAGACACCCACGAAGTTGCGCTGCAGGATATTTTCCCGCATCGCCAAAACGGAACGGGATCCTAGCCGGAAGGCGGCCTGTGCATCCATGATGGTCGTCCGCGCTATCTCGATGGAGGCTCCCTGCCCCATATTGAAACCGGCCCACATCATCTCACAGCCAGAGAAAACGACGGGGTTGCCCGCTCCTTGCGGGCCGTCGATGCGCACACGGGCCTGCGGATCGACGGCTATTTCCGCACCTGGCTGCATCCGTACCTCACCGGGCAGGAATGTCCAGTCGGTCGAAGAAGGTGCCGCTATGGCGTTGTCTAGGATTAGTCGCCCCCGGATGGCCAGGCAGCGGTCGTTGGTGTTGAGCACATCACAATAGGGTATCTGTGCAACGGGAAATTGAAAGTTAGTTTCACTACGTATAGGATCAGGTGAAACAAAGAATCCAATATTGCCAGCACCATAGTTGAAATCATAATGCGCAGCAGCGAGAGCTTCGTTTGAAGCTTCAAAATCGCCATCGCAAACTAGATTACAGTCCACGGTGAAGGGACAATCCAATTCATCCAACCCGACAGGAACTATAGGTAGAAACAAGTACGCCCAGTCCCCGGGGCTCCCATCTGCGCAGCGCGGCAGGTATCGCGCCACTCCCCATCCAATCACTTGTCCGTTAGGTACAAAGCTGAACCCCAGCCCATTCCCCCGGTCTGTTATCTGTCCCACAGGCAAATTGCTGGCCACCATTTGGAAACTGTTGGGGACATACCCCGTTGTGTTGACGTCGTTGGATAAAAATGTTGCGGCATCCACCACCAAAGGAGGGCCGTTCGTGCTTGCTTCCGCAAGAATGACGTCGTTAACTCCAACGGCACGGCATCCTGTGCCGCATGGTTCATAAGTCTGCCAAGGTAGGTGTCCGCCCGTACCCGCAAATTGGGTCGTACCGAATGTTCCTGATAATGAATACCCCAACTCACAAAGAAGTTTTACTTCCTGCTGGTTGGGATGCCGCTGGTTGTATCCTGCAGGGCCACAAGAATTCATAATAAAACCATTGGAAGTCGCACAACCATCCGCCGAAGATGGGTTGCAATTCAGATGGCTTAGTCCCGACGAGTTCCATGGGAAGGGCAAGTATAGGGGTTGGCTGGGAAGGGATGCCCCAAAAAGCTCGGCATTCGAACTGCACTGGGGTTGGTTGATAAAGCTATTACCAGCTACCTGTGCCAAATATGGTAAGGCGGTGGGGTAGCGTATATAATTGGGAGAGTCATTGTCGGTGTTTGTAGTCCCCCCTATTGTCCTTATGCGTGTATCGTACTTCGAGTAGGCAGCAGTTGATCCGACGCTGGACAGCAGACTCGCATTTGATGAAGACGCATCAATCAGGGAGTACACCCCCAGTAGGTGGCAGGCTTCATGTAAAATGGTTGTGTAGAGGTCGCGCATTCCCGCAGGGGCTGATGCAGTGGGGTTATTACTAGAGAAAAATGAAAAATTCAAGAAATTTACCCTGACAAGTTCCTTGTGCTATCTGCCCTGTGGGGTTCAATAATACCGACAAATCAGAGAATACTCTACACGCAGTATTTCTTCGGGCACCACCAAGTGTTGGGTCTGCAAAACCATAGTTCCTATTCGCACAGATGTCCTCAAAGGAGAGTTCAAAAATACCACTTCCTTCTGGGCAACGGCAACCACCGGTAAGGAACGAATCAAAGGGGGATAAGTCCTTGCTATTGAAAATGTTCCCGAAACGGTCGAACGCTCTGGAGTAAAGGTATAAATCAGGGGCTTCCCCTATATCTTGAGCGTCTGATGGCGGGATGACCCCGCAATAGTGGACTGGCTCCGCGGCCTCCTCCTCCACTTCCACCACCAAAATCTCCTCCGTACCCCGAATTTTCAACTCGTAACTCGCTGCCACATTTACCGCCGCAATAGGCAAATCAAAGCAAACTTGGTTTTGGTTTAAAGGAAAACTGAGTAGGGCATACAGAAATTCGCCTAAATGTGGAGCGCCCTCGTTTTTTAAATCCACATAAACAAGCGAATTTAAAGATTGTGTTTGTCCCGATCGCTGTACGCAAACCGTGGCTACTTCGTCAGGGTGTACCTGCAAGGAGCTTTCCATGAATTTCTGACATTTTTTGTGCTTAAAGTCAAGTGAAAATAAAAATAACGTGCCCCTGTCAGTCGGTCAAAGGAAAATAAAAGCAAAAGAGACTAACGGAAGTGTTACTTTTATTCTTTGCCAGCCTCCTAAAGCCGTTATCAGTTTTGTCAGCTTAGGAGAATCACTTTATTTACGTCGCCGTGCTTTACCAAACCCCGAACAGATACCCGTCATGAAATCCCTGCTTATCCTCTCTTTTTTCCTATTGTCCTTGGGTGCGGGCCTAATAGCCCAGGCACCTACCATCGAGGCCCTGAAAAGCACTGCCGCCATCCAAAAGGGGGAAGCCTTGCTGGGGACGCTGCAGGCTCTGGCCGCGGCCGAACTGGCGGCTGGCGATTGGGAAGCTTCCGCCGCCTGGGCCGACCACCTGCTGGAGCAGGCGCAAAGCCTTCGGGCCACAGAATACATCGCCCGGGCCTACCACCAAAAAGGTCTGGCTCTGGCTGCCTCCGATAAAAGAACCCAGCGCAACCGCGCCCTCAAGTCGTTTGCCGACAGCAACAACGCTACCCAGGACCAGGAACTGAAAAAGGCCAATTGGGCAGCCATCCGCCGCGTGGCCACCGCCCTGGATAAGCCCCTGGTGGTAGCCAGTGCGGATACCGAACTGGCCATCCTCAACGGTACCCAGGAAGCGCCCGCGGAGCGCAGTGGGTTGTTTGGCAGCCGCAAGCGGGCCCTTAACGCAGCCCAAACCGACCGCGCCCTGGCCTGGCAGACCCTCTCGCTCACGCAGGAACAAATGCAAAAGCAGGAAGCCCAACTGTCGCGCGCCCTGGCCAGCAAGGAAGCGACCCTCCGCGCGATGAACGCCGAACAGATGCGGCGGGAAGTCATGTTCCTGGAACAGAACCGGCTGCTGGATTCGCTCACCTTTCTTTCCGTGCTGGATTCCCTGCAATTGGCCAACCAGGCCGTCGCCCTTTCCAGAAAAGAAATGCGCCTGCAACAACAAACTGCCGAAATCGATCTGCACAACAGCCAACGCAAGGTGTGGATGATCCTGGCGGGCCTGATCCTGGCCATTGCCAGCGGGTTGTTGCACCGGCACCGCGCCATCGTGCAACACAACAAAACGCTGGCGGAGAAAAACGAAATCATTACCGCCGAGAAACAACGCTCCGAAGCGTTGCTCCTCAATATCCTGCCCCTGGCCATTGCCAATGAGTTGAAAATTACTGGCTCCGCTCAGGCGCGATTCTACGATCAGGCGACGGTGCTGTTTACCGATTTTAAAGGTTTTTCCATCATTGCCCAGCAGCTGCCGGCCGACGAACTGGTGGAAGCGCTGGACTATGCCTTCAAGGCGTTTGACGAAATCATTGGTCGCCACAAACTGGAAAAAATTAAGACCATTGGCGATGCCTACATGTGTGCGGGCGGGCTACCGAGTGTCAACGAAACCCACCCCCGGGAAGTGGTGCAGGCCGGGCTCGACATCCAGGCGTTTCTCACGACCTGGAATACGACCCGCCAGGCTGCCGGATTGCCCATTTTTGAAGCCCGTATCGGTATCCATACCGGCCCGCTGGTGGCCGGGGTGGTGGGCATGAAGAAATTCGCCTACGATATCTGGGGCGATACCGTCAACATCGCCTCCCGCATGGAAAGCAGCGGGCAGGCGGGCGCGGTCAATATTTCGGGCCAAACCTACGCCTTGGTCCAATCTTATTTCCATTGCGAATCTCGGGGTTTTATCGAAGTGAAAAACCTGGGCGCAGTGGAGATGTATTTTGTGACGGCCTGAGGAGGAGGAATAAAAAGTCGGCAAGGCTTCATGCGGTTGAATTACCTGTTGCGGGAGGGGCAAAACTGGGTATTTATCCTTATTTTTGTCTACCTGGCAGTTTAGCTGCCGGTGACTGCATTAGAGCCTGTTTAAAAATTTAATTTGGCTAAAAATGAATATGCCAAATCAAACAAAATAAAAAGGTTAATGCTTCCTGATTTTCAAGGATTAGCTTCGCTGCTACTCCGTGGTTTAGAACCTGGCGTCGGCATGAAAATTTCATTTAGCCCGCTAAATTCAATTTTAATCCCTTAGCCAGAACCTCAAATCGTTGAACTCCGAGGAGGAACGACGATCAGCGAAGCTAAAATCAGTTCGCAAAATTTTTAAACAGGCTCTTATTAAACCGCGAAGTTTGTATCCGATGAAAAATGCCTGGGCCAAGGTGCTAATCGTTTTACAGTTGGTCTGTTTTTCCGGATTGGCGGCGCAGACCCCCTTCACCTGCGATGGTACCGTCTACGGCATCATCCAACCCACCAATCAGTTTGGGCAACTCGTCATCAATCCCGCCAACGGCAGCGCGGACATGGTGCCCATCAGCAGCATGGGCAACGTGCAGATCTACGCCCTGGGCTACCGGATAACGGATAACCTCATCTACGGCGTGGGCCGCAACGACCAGCGGCTGTACCAGATCGATGCCCTGGGTACGGTGGTCGACCTGGGTAGCGTGGCCCTGAATCCGGCCTACAACTACGATGCCGGCGACATCGACAATACCGGGCAATTCTTCTACACCACCGGCTCGCTCAACGGGGTAGACCAACACCTGGCGCGGATTGATCTGACCGACCGCAGTGTCACGCTGCTGCCCGTAGCCGGGGGCGTCAACCTGCAGGACATGGCCTTTCATCCGTATACCAACAAACTATGGGGCTACGATTACAACAACCGCTCTTTCTTGTCGATCAACCTGAGTCCCCTTACCTACACCGGGTACAACGTGACCCTGCCGGAAAACGACATTCAAGCCTGTTATTTCAATGCAGGTGGGCAGCTTTACGGCTTTGGCCGTTCTGCCTTCGGCGTGGCGGGGGCAATTTTTAGTATTTCCAATGATTTTGGGATCGAAACCCGCCGCTCCACCGGCCCCGTGGCTTTCGTGACCGACCTGGCGGGCTGCCCCTACGGGCTGGACCTGAAAGCCAAAGGTTTTCCGCGTATTCTGTTTCCTTGCGAGGAAGTCACCTATACCTATTACGTAGGCAACGGCGCGGGGCAAAACCTGACCAACCTGGATTTTGAATACGATTTCCCGACGGGTTTCAATATCCAGTTGGTACTGCGCAATCCCTACGGCGGCACCGTCACGGGGGTCGGGTCGGACCTGCTGCGCATCACCAACATGACGGTGGACCCCGGGCTCGACAGCATCATCGTGCGCATTTTGCTGGGCGATATCCCCGGTGGGCGCTACCGGAGCCAGGGGCGCATCACCAACCTGCCCACCCGCATGGGGTCCCAGCGGCGTACCGACGATTTCTATACGTTCACGCCCGCCGACAGTACCTACATCGACGTCAATCGCATTGACGAAGACAGCATTTTTGTCAACCGCTTCTCCTGCCTGGGGAATACCGTGAGCATCGATGCCAGCGAGTACGGGGCCAACATCGTGTGGAATACGGGCAGCACTGCCCCCATCCTGACGGTCACCGAAGAAGGGCTGTACTACCTCAACGTGAACAGTGGTTGCCAGGACGTATACGTCGAGTTCGATGTGTCTTATGCGTCTTGCCCCTACACCCTGGAAATGCGGCACCAGATGGTTCCCCAGGAGGTGTTGCCGTGTAGCGAAGTGCTTTATCGGTATTATATCGAAAATTCGTCCGGGCTGCCGCGCCGCAACATCACTTTTTCCAATACCTTGCCGGCGGGCGTCAGCCTGTTGGGGATTGTGACCAATCCCTTTGGTGGCAACCTGGTGGACGATCCCGATCCACAGGTTGTTCGGATCGCGAATATGACCTTGCCACTGGGCATCGACACCCTGGAAATCCTGGTGGAAGTTGGCGATCTGCCACCGGGCTCCTATCCCAACCAAGCCCGCATGGAAGGTTTTCCGCGGGCGCTGGGCCCTTTTCGGGTATCCGATGATCCGCTGACGCAACGGGTCGACAGCACCATCATGACCGTGCTGGGCGTGCCTACCGACAGCTTCTACGTCGACCAGATCATCTGTGCCCGAGCCGAACTGGACTTGAATGCGGCGCCTTACGGGCGCAATTTTTTGTGGGAAGATGGCTCGCGCGACTCTGTGCTCACAATCATTGAACCAGGGAATTACGCAGTGACGATCCTGGACGGTTGCGAGCCTTCCTACGTGTTTTTCAACGTTACGGAGGGTACGCCCATCAACCTGACGGTGGAAGACGAAGTGACGGTTTTCCTGGGCGAATCCCACCAGTTTTCGCCCCTGGTCAACAACCAGAGCGATTCCCTGCTCGTCAGCTGGGTGGCGGCGGTGGATTCCACGCTGAGTTGCCTGGATTGCCTGGCGGCGACGGCCCGGTCGCTCACCACCACCACTTACGTGCTGAAAGTAGCCAATGAAGTGTGCACGGATTCGACCGTCATTCATTTCATCGTCGACAATACGCGCCGCGTCTACGCCCCCAATGTCTTTTCCGCCAATCGCGATGGGGTCAATGATTATTTCTTTCTCCAGAGCCCCGATTTTGGCCGCATCCGGCTGTTGCGCGTCTACAACCGCTGGGGCAGTGTCATCTTCAGCACAACCAGTAGCGAAATGAATTTCACGAGCTCGGGCTGGAATGGCCGCGCCAATAACACGGGCAAACCGCTCGAACCGGGGGTGTACCTGTGGCAAGCCGAAATTGAGTTCCTGGACGGATTGGTGGAGACCTTCAGTGGCGATGTGCTGCTGCTGCGGTGAGAACGGGTCTGCTGAATTCGGATTTATAGTCCTCCAAGGCGAAATTAATGAATTTTGACTCGCTCTTTTCCCGCCTCGCTACGTTGAAAAGCCTCGCCAATGCGCTGCGTTTCCTACGTTTCGCTTCGCGGCTTCTTCGAGGTTTCGCCTTGCGAGTCGAAAAAATAGCGTCGTCAATTTTTCATAAATCCTGCCTTGGAGGACTATAACCGCCACTGCTGCCGCCGTTGCCAGCACCCTTGTCTGGTCGGGAACTCCCCGCCAATAGGGCAAAAAGTGGGCAGCAATTCGCCGAGACCCCAACCCTCATTTTACACTTGATAATACGTCAGCTTCCGGAGGCGCCACCAACACCAGTACCAGCGAAAACACCAGGAAGGTTAGAAGCACCCAAAGGTAGTGGTTCGCAAATCCCAAAAGGGCCACCAATAGCAGTAAAACAGCAAAAATCAGCCGGGCAGATTCTCGTTTTTCAAATCCTGCGGTAACGTTATTATTCAAAAATTTTGTGCTGGACACCATGAAAAAAACAAGGACGCCCATACAGCATAAAAGCTCACCCAGGGAGAGAAAGTCCTGAACAGCCAATACGGTAATCACCCCTGCCGTACAGCCGGCGACTTGAAACCAGGCGTAACGGCGAAAATAAGTGCCTACGGGCAGTTCGTTTTCGGCAACGGGAGGGTTGTTTTTCTGAATGGAAGGGGGTTGCCAGGCCGGTGACATCAGTAAAAGCCGGAGCTTTCCCCACCATCCGGGAATGGTTTGCATGGTTCGCCATAAATAGACGTAATGGTAGTTAATAGCCACCCAGGGATTGTTGTCCACGTAAGGACTGGTAATTCCATAGACTACCGGTTCGGTTTCCTCCTGGAAGGTGCCGAAAAGTTTATCCCAAATGACAAAGGTCGAACCGTAGTTCTTATCCAGATAAAGCTCGTTTTTTCCGTGGTGAACCCGGTGCTGGGAAGGGGTAATTAATATTTTTTCTAAAAACCCCAATTTAGGAATGTACTGGGTATGCAGAAAGAAATCATAGACGCCCGATATCTTCAGGATAATGACCAATATTACCGGAGAAAAACCAAAGACGGGTAGCAGTGCCCAGAACAGGATTCGGTTCAGTCCCTGGAAAAGGGAAGTCCTGAACCCGTTGGAAAAATTGAACAATGACGAGGAGTGGTGGGTAACATGACCCGCCCACAGGATATTGATCTCGTGGGAAAAACGGTGGTACCAATAAGATAAAAAATCGACCACGACGTAGGCCAGCACCCATTGGTACCAATTATTTCCGAGGGTAAACAGCCGGAAATGCGCATAGACGTATTCCAGTACCAGGTACAACAGCACAAAATAGAAGAGCGCCCCGATCTGGTCCATGGCCCCGATAGTCATATTCATGGCGGTATTGCCGGCGGTGTAGCGCTCGTCTCCCCGCCGATAGCTGATGTACCACTCGACGCCTACCAACAATAGAAACACCGGTAACAATAGCGCAATTGTGTTCAACATGATAGATTGTTGCTATTTATCAAAAAGCAGGTGCTTTACACCGGAGCGTCCCTTTTGCGCTACTAATACACCAGCGATTGCAGCGCGTGCGGCAAGATGGTCGTTTCCAACATGTGTTCGCCTACGTACAGCTTGTAGGTGATAGGGCTGTCGGTGGCGTTCATGACGACGGTAACCAGGGTGCCATCTTCATTTTGGAAAGTGGTACTCAGCAGTACGCTGCGGCTGGTGGTGGTACTCACGCGCCGGGCGCCGGGGCGGATGAACTTGGAGAAGTGCCCGAGGTAATAGTACGTGGGGGTGTAGATCAGCTCACCCGTGCGCGTGTCGGCATGCACGGGCGCGAAGCAGAGGTTGTTGACGTGGTTGGGGCCGCCGGTCTCATCGAGCAGGATGTTCCAGTCGGTCCAGGCCACAGTGCCTTCGTTGAAGTCGTTGATCATGGACCGGCCGTAGCGTTCGGCGTTCGGCCAGTATTCGTACTTCAAGGGGTCAAAGCTTTCGTTGCACCCTTCGGTGAAGATCAGGTTTTTGTCGGGGAACGATTCCTTGATATTCCCCAGGTTGGTGAACATAGGTGCCCCGCCGGTCCAGGTTTCGTACCAGTGAAAACCGACACCCCAGACGTATTTCGCCGCCGCCGGATCCTCCAGAATGGTATTGGCCCGGTCGTTGATGAGGTCGCGGTTGTGATCCCAGACGATGATCTTCTTGTCGCCCAGGCCTTCGCGTTCCAGGGTGGGTCCCAGGTGATTCTTGAGGAAGTCCCGTTCCTCGGCGGCCGTGTAGATGCACGACTCCCAGCGCTGGGTGGCCATCGGTTCGTTCTGGATGGTCAGGCCCCAAATGGGGATATCGAGGGCCTCGTAGGCTTTGATGAATTTGGCGTAATACAGGGCCCAGGATGCAGCAAATTCTGGCAACAACTTACCGCCCTGCAACATCGACTGGTTGCTTTTCATAAAAGGAGGGGGGCTCCAGGGGCTGACATACAAGGGGATTTCACCCCCGGCGGCGGCGATGACCCGTTTGAGGAGCGGAATGCGAAAAGCCAGGTCGTGATCGATGTTAAAAGTGCCCAGGTCTTTGTCCTCGTCGCTCACGTAGGTGTAGCTCCCCTTAGCAAAATCACAGCTGTGGATGGTGGTGCGCGCCAGGGTATACCCGATACCTGTCTCGGGGTCGTAGTAGGCCTTCAGCAATTCTTCCTGCTTGTCGGCGGGTAAGGAGGCGAAGACTTCGGCCGAGGCATCGGTGATGGCGCCACCAATGCCCAGCATGGTCTGGAAGGTTTTGTGGGGATTGACAAACACGGCAATCTCCGTTTCCAGCGGTTGTTGGCCGGGTACGAAGGTTTTGCTGTCGGTCCGGGTCAACCGCAAGGTGGTACTGTCGGCAGTGGTATAAATAGCTGCTTCCTGGCCCACCACGGTAGCTGCTGGCGTCAGCTCTTTGGGGGTGGGTTGTGGTGAACAACCCGCGGCGAACAGGCCGAAGCCGAAAAGGGTATAGATGACCTTCATCAAATTGGGTTTTATGGCAGTGCTACCGCCGGTTTTTCCTAAAACTGCGAACACAGGGGATAGCCCTCCGTAAGCCCGCAGGAGACGAAGACAAAAATAACAATAATCGGCAATTGAAAAAGCACGTGTATGCCGCTACTCCTCCACGACGACGAAGCCTTCCTCCAGCGGATCGAGCACTTCGATCAACTGCGCAAAAAAATCGGGACCCTGGCGCAGGTAAAAGGCCAGGAAATTGTCGGTGCGTTCCTGCAGGCCGTTATTGGGGAAGAGTTTCTCCTTGAGTGTACGGATCTGGTTGAGGGCCGTTTCGTGTTTCTGCTTTTCGGCGCGCATGAGGCGGCCTTCCAGGTTCTCCACACTTTTGGCCTGGCGGGTATACTCGGCTTCGATGGCCTGGGCCAGGGTAGGGTCGATTTCGCGGGCCTTGGCGGCGATGCTTTGAAACAGCTGTGCCAACTGTTCCTTCTCGGCCTGGATGGTCAGTTCGTTGTCGGTTTGATTTTTGACGAATTTCTTGAGCAGGGTTTCGGTTTCCAGGAACAAATCAGGTACCTGCAATTCCAGTTTGGCCATCCGCTTGACGGTGCCGCGATCGAGCCACAGCAAGGAGTTGCGGCGGATGAGCATGGGGAAGTTGAGCCCGAAATGGGCAAACTGTTCCTTGCGCTCCAGCCAGTAAGCAATTTCTCCACCGCCACCAATGTAGGCGAGGTTGGGCAAAACGAGCTCCTGGTAGAGGGGGCGCATGATGACATTGGGGCTAAAATGCTCGGGGTGGGCTTCCAGTTCAGCGAGCATTTCGGCTTCCGTAAAGCGGTAATCCGTGTTCAGTACCGTGTACTGGTCACCCTTGCGTTCGATGCGTTCGCGCAGGCCATCGCGCAAGTAAAAGAGGTTGATGTGGCGGGCGTGGGCCTGCCCGGAAAAGCCGGCTGCTGTCAGCTCGGCCTGGGCTTTTTCGATCAGGGGTTGGGAAGGTTGGTGGAGCAGTTCCTCCCGCATGATGGGTACAAAGAGCCGCTTGAGGGCTGGTTTGTTCATGTCTACTACCACCAGTCCGTAGTCCGCAAAGAGGGTATGTACGTAGTCTACGGTCGCCTGGCCATAGGTGGCGTGGCGGGTGTAGGAAGCGGCGAGTTCCTGGTAGACCCGTTGGGCTGCCTCCGAATCGCCGAGCATCTCCTGGAGTTGGGCCAGCACCGGCGCCAACGTAGCGGCCGACATTTGCCCAACGGCGCCAGCTTCGTCGTTGGTCCAGGTGAGGGTATTGCAAAAGAGGTTGAGGTGGTTGATCTCTTCAAAATCGTGGTCTTCGCCGCCCGTCACGAAGACGGGGACAAACTGGTAGTCGGGGTAGGCGGCGCGCAACTTTTGTGCCAAATGGATGGTCGCACAAATTTTGATAATAAAGTAAAGTGGCCCCGTGAACAAGCTGGGCTGGTGGGCCGTCACCACGGTAAAGGTACGCTCATCAGCCAGGGCTTCCACCTGTGCCTGCACCCCGGGGTGGGCCGGTAAGCTGGCGTACTGGTCGCGCAGTACCTGTACCAGGGTGGCGCGGTCGGTAGGGTTTTTCGCCTTATCTTTGATCACTTGCGCGAAAGCGTCAAGGGTCGTTTCGTATTGGTAAAAAGGACGGAGGGCCGGATTTTGGGTAGCATAAGCGACATCGCTCGCCGACAATTGGGAAACTTCGGTAAAAGGAATACGGTGGATGTTCATACCAGCAAGTAAATTTTTTTTGAACGGAATATCAGAAAACGCCCGCTCAATTAACAGCAGTTGGTCAGGGAATTCTATTTTTGAAAAATTTAACTAACACCAGTGAGGGATGCGAATGTTTACAAAGCATCCGGCTCCCCAACGGTGTCAAGTAGAAACATAAAGTTCTGAACCCCTAAATAGTTGCAAAACGTGGAAAAATATATCTTGGCTTTGGATCAGGGCACGACCAGCTCCCGCGCTATTTTGTTCAACCCGGCCGGTGAAATTGTGGGCTCAGCGCAACAGGAATTTACCCAAATTTTTCCGCAACCCGGTTGGGTCGAACACGATGCCAATGAGATTTGGGATACCCAGTTGACCGTTGCCCGGCAGGTTTTGGAAAAGACCGGCGTAACGGCCGCTCAGGTGGCGGCCATTGGCATCACCAACCAACGGGAGACGACCCTCATCTGGGACCGGGCAACGGGCAAACCTATCCACCACGCCATTGTCTGGCAAGACCGCCGGACCGCCGCCATTTGTGACACCCTCACCGCCGCCGGGCACACGGACTACGTGCGCGAAAACACCGGGCTGGTGATTGACGCCTACTTCAGCGGAACGAAAATAAAATGGTTGCTCGACGAGATTCCCGGTGCCCGCGAGCGGGCCGCCCGCGGGGAACTGTGCTTCGGTACCATCGACAGCTGGCTCGTCTATCAACTCACCGGCGGTCAGGAACACGCTACCGATTACTCCAATGCTTCCCGGACCCTCATCTACAATATCCAGCGCCTCGACTGGGACGACCACCTGCTGGAATTACTGGATATTCCCCGCGCGATGTTGCCCGCGGTAAAGCCTTCGAGTGGCCATTTTGGCACCACCAAAGCCAGTTTGCTGGGCGCCGAAATTCCCATCACGGGTATTGCCGGCGACCAGCAGGCCGCCCTTTTTGGGCAGGTTTGTCACCAACCCGGGATGGCCAAGAACACCTACGGTACTGGCTGCTTCCTGCTCCTGAACACGGGCACGGAACTGGTGCATTCCAAGTCGGGCCTGCTCACCACCATTGCCTGGGGCATCGGCCAGGAGGTAACCTACGCCCTGGAGGGCAGTGTCTTCATCGCGGGAGCGGCCATCCAGTGGCTACGCGACGGCCTGAAACTCATTGATGATGCCCCCGATTCGGAATACTACGCCATGAAAAACACCAGCTCCGAGGGCGTGGTGGTCGTGCCAGCTTTCGCGGGCCTGGGCGCTCCCTACTGGGACATGTACGCCCGCGGCGCCATCTTTGGCCTGACGCGGGGCACCGACAAGAACCACCTGATCCGCGCTACCTTGGAATCCCTGGCCTTTCAAACCAAGGACGTCCTGGACGCCATGGAAAAAGACGCGGCCACTCCCCTGAAAACCCTCAAGGTCGATGGCGGCGCCAGTGCCAACAACCTCCTGATGCAGTTTCAGGCCGATATGCTCAACGCGCCCGTAGAACGCCCTTCTATCATCGAAACCACCGCCCTGGGCGCAGCTTACCTGGCGGGCATCGCCATTGGGTACTGGTCGCAGGAGGAACTCGCCGCCAAGTGGCACCTCGACACCGCTTTTTACCCCAAAATGCCAGCCGATCAGCGGCATAAACTGTACGCCAACTGGCAGAAAGCCGTAAAACGGACGATGGGGTGGGCGAAGGAGGACCAAAACGTGTAAAGGCGACTCGAAGTCGGAAGTCGGAAATCGGAAGGCTATAAGCCGCCGCTGCACGCCAACCAAAAAAGAGGTTGCTACCTTTAATTGCCAGCTCAAAAACAATATTTCACAAAACACTGGTAGTCAATAGCTTAAGAAAAAAGTAGTTTGAAGTGGGAAGTTTTAGACCCACGCTGAAGACGTGGCAGGCAACGCTGAAGACGTGGCAGGCAACGCTGAAGACGTGGCAGGCAACGCTGAAGACGTGGCAGGCAATGCTGAAGACGTGGCAGGCAATGCTGAAGACGTGGCAGGCGCGTGGAAAGGTGGAAAGGTGTAAACGGGGGGCTAACCCAACATCAAACGTATCCAAAGGAGGAGCGTACCTAACAAATAAACAAACCCTACATGAAGCATAAAATATTTCTGCTAATTGATGAAGCAGGCCGCAAAAAATCGCGCTGGAACCAGGCCTTTCACCTGTTTATCATCACCTTGATCCTGCTGAGTATTACCGCCATCATTCTGGAGTCGTACCAACCGCTGCGGGCAGGGTACGAGCCGCTCTTTTATCTTTTCGAGGTCTTTACCGTGGTCATCTTTTCGGTGGAATATTTCCTGCGGATTTGGACCGCCGACTTGAAATACCCCGACCTGGGTAAATGGCAGGCGCGTCGGCAGTTCATTTTTTCGCCACTGGGGCTGGTCGATTTAATTGCCGTATTGCCATTTTATTTGCCCTTCTTCTTCAAATTCGACCTCCGGTTTATACGGATTTTGCGCATTGTCCGCTTGCTGCGCATCTTCAAACTCAATCGTTATACCCAGGCGCTTAAATTGTTTTCCAATGTTTTTTTTGAGAAACGCAACGAACTGGGCATCACCCTTTTCGTTATGTTTATCCTCCTGCTCATGTCTTCAACGATCATGTATTACCTGGAAAGCGATGTGCAGCCCGAAAAGTTTCCGGATATCATTTCTACCTTTTGGTGGGCAGTAGCCACCCTTACCACCGTGGGCTACGGTGATGTGTACACGATGACGGGCTGGGGCAAACTCATCAGCGGAATAATTGCCATCCTGGGCATCGGGCTGGTGGCTTTACCCACGGGTATTTTGAGTGCTGGTTTTATTGAAAAAATTGAAGAAAAAAACCAGAAAAAAATAGAAAAGGAAAAGAAAGTCTATCAGTTTTGCCCGCATTGTGGGGAGAAGCTTTGAGAGAGGCGGCTCGAAGTCGGAAATCGGAAATCGGAGGTGGGAAGTGTTAGACCGTGTAAAGGTGTAAGCGTGTAAACGAAAAGTCGGAATACGGCCGGCCAAAAGTCCTCCTTTGGAGGAGGTGGCACGCCCGGGCGTGCCGGAGGAGGAGGAAAGGTGATCGAAGTCGGAAATCTGAAATCTGAAATCGGTGATGAACATCCTGTCCCGTCAGGCCGTTGTTAAAAGAAAAAAAGAATGAGCACACAGCCTACCATTGATGCCGCCGCTGCGGGAACCTACACCCTGGGGGGTGATTTGACGATTAATCGCATGGGGTACGGTGCCATGCGCATTACCGGTGCGGGCATCTGGGGGCCGCCCAAAGACCGGGCCGAAGCCATTAAAGTACTGCGGGCGACCCAGGATTTGGGCATTAACTTCATTGATACCGCCGACAGCTATGGGCCTTACGTTTCCGAAGAATTGATCGCCGAAGCCCTCTATCCCTACCCCAGCGATTTGCTGATCGGCACCAAAGGGGGGCTCGAACGCACCGGTCCCAACCAGTGGCCCGTCAATGGCCGGCCCGAACACCTGGAGGCCGCGCTGAAGGGCAGTCTGCAGCGCTTGCGCCTCGAGCGCATTGATCTCTACCAATTGCACCGCTTCGACGGCAATGTGCCCGCCGACGAATTTCTCGGCAAGCTCCAGGAATTGCAAAAAGCGGGCTTCATCCGCCACCTCGGCCTTTCCGAAGTCACGATCGAACAGATCAGGCAGGCCCAACAATTCTTTGAAGTGGTGAGCGTGCAGAATAAATTCAGCCTCACCGACCGCAAATGGGCCGCAGAGGTGGCCTGGACCCGCGACCAGCAGATTGCTTTCATTCCCTGGTATCCGCTGGACGCTGGCGCGGTAGACAATCCCCGGCTGCAAGCCGTTGCCCGCAAACACAACGCCAGTGTCTACCAGGTAGCCCTGGCCTGGTTGCTGGCCTACAGCGACAATATACTGGCTATACCTGGCACCAGCTCCGTGGCTCACCTGAAAGAGAATACCGCCGCCGCGCAGCTTAAGCTGGACGCGGAGGACATGGAACGCTTGGAAAAAGGGTAAGTGTCGCAAAAGGAACGCAAGCGCATCGCCGGTGGGGCGTACTAAAAATCGGGTTATCTAATTGGCCGATTTGCCCGGCTCGGCTCCCGAATGGCCGCTAACAGTTGCGAAAGCCGCAAGCTAAAATCCAATGGCAATTCCGGACACTCCGTTTGCCCGGCCGCCAGGCATTCCTGCACGCGGATCGCTTCGTAGCTGTAACCGTGGGTGGTGTAATCAAAAAAGTAGTTATCCGGCCCCTGGCCGGGCAGCAGCACACTGAAGTGCGAGGGCTCGTGCCAGCGCCCGTGCCAGTGGATGCTCCCTTTGCTGCCGTGGATAAAAGCCTCGGTTTTGGTGTGGGCACCCAGCGTACAGTGCAGGCTGGCGAGTTGGTGGCCGGCGTATTGGAGCACGATGCTGGTCTCCATGTCGACGCCCGTAGGCGCAGGACGAATCACCGACTTCACCTCCGTGGGGGTTCCCAGCAGCAATTGGGCCAGAAAAACCGGGTAGATGCCAATGTCCAGGAGCGCGCCACCACCGAGCGTGGGGTTGAACAGGCGCCCTGCCGGGTCGTAGGTGGCCCGAAAGCCGAAATCGGCTTTGACGCTCTCCACCTCACCAATAATTCCCGCCTCAATCAACGCCAGTATCTTTTGGGTGGTGGGTAGAAAGCGGGTCCAGAGGGCTTCCATCAGAAACACTTGTTTTTCCCGGGCTTTGGCCACCAGCAAGGCTGCTTCGTCGGCATTCACGGCCCAGGGTTTTTCGCACAAAACCGGTATGCCGGCCTCGAGGCACTGCAGGGAAAGGGCGCTGTGGGAGGTGTGGGGAGTAGCAATGTATACGACGTCCAGACCAGGGCAGGCCAGTAGGTCCGAAACAGCGTCAAAGGCATGCGGCGCACCGTAAGTTGCGCCAAACTGCTGCGCGCGCTCCAGGTTGCGGCCGGCGACCGCCACCAATTTAGCGTGGGGCACCTGGGCCAGATCTTGGGCAAACTGGTGGGCAATCTTGCCGGGGCCGATAATTCCCCAATGGTAGGTCTTGGACATGAAAATGAGTTGTGCTGCCGAATAGCATTAAAGATAGTCTACAAATTTAAAATTTCCAGGCCGCTAAACCAATGGATCAGTAAAATTAGCCGCCATTTTCCTTTCCGACCCTAAATGACGACCAGTCCTTTCGCGCCTAATACGGAGAGTTGGATCTGCGGGACAGCATTGGGGCGTACCTGCGTAGCGAAACCCAGTCCGTTCAGTACAGCTGCTATCCTGGCCGGTTGCGGATGGCTCAGTTGCAGGCCCTGCAGTTCGCATTGTTGGGGCAGGTTGTTTGTGGGGTGGGTAGCCGACCTGGACCAATCGATCAGGAAAGGGATCACCTCCACCTGGGGGCTGGGCAGAGGCAGGGTCATTTCCCACTGGAGCAGCTCCCCGGCGGGCGTGGTGCGTTCACCGCGCTGGATGTCGCCCAGCAAAGGGTTGTATGCTTGGAGTACCTGCTGGCTCGCCACCAGTTGCGTGGTCGCCATGCACCAGCGCGTTACCTGTGGCTGCTCGAGCAGGTCGATGCCCATCCACCGCGGTGGCGCTACGTTCGTATTGTTCTCATCGATGGCCAAAATTTCCAGATAGCAGCCATTTCCCAGGTTGAGCAGGGCGTTTTTGGTTCCTCTGGTGGCGTGGTAACCGCCAAAAACCGGGGTTACGCCCAGGAGGTCCGCAAAGTAGCGGATGCCTTCTTCCAGGTCAAAAACGGTGTAGACGATATGGTCGATCATGGGTTCAATAGTTATCTACGAAGTAAGGCTCCCGCGGCTCCCCACCGTACAGGTGCCGGAAGGCGCGCCGGCGCCGGTAAGGGTAAACAGTCGCGATCTTACCCTCGCGGTGCAGGGCCTGGACCCGCTGCCAGAATTCAACGTCGAAAAGATCGGGGTGCAATTCCATGAGGTATTCCAAGTGGGTTTCGTTGGCCACCAGGAAACGGGGAAACTCTTCGGGAAACACATCGCGGGGGCCAACGTAATAGTACGGCTCGGCCGCCAGGTCGTCCCAGGGGTCTTTGGGTGCTGGAATACGGCGGAAGTTGTAATCGGTCAGGAAGCCGATCTCGTCGTAATCGTAAAAAACGACCCGTTGCAGGCGGGTGACCCCAAAATTTTTCAGCAGCATATCGCCGGGAAAGATATTTACCGCCGCCATTTCCTTGATGGCTTTACCGTACTCGTTGATCGCCTCGCGGGCTTCAAAAGGCGTCGCTTTTTGGAGGTACACATCCAACGGAATCATCCGCTTTTCGATGTAGCAATGTTTAAGGATGAGGGTGTCGCCTTCGATCTCAAAACGGGTCGGGCAATCATTTCGCAATTCCTCGAGCAATTCCGGTGCGATCCGCTTCAGGGGCAAGGACAATTGTTGGAAAAAATAACTATCTGACATACGCCCGACCCGGTTGTGGGCATTGACCAACGTGTACCGGGAAACCACTTCGTCGTAGGTTACTTGTTTGGGCGGCTTGAATTTGTCCTTGATCACTTTAAAAACCACGGGGTAGGAGGGGAGCGTAAAGACGGTCATCACCATCCCCTTGATCCCTTCCGTAAAGGTAAAATCATCGGTGGATAGCGCCAGGTGGCGTTCGAATTCCCGGTAAAAGACCGTCTTGCCGTGTTTTTCGAAGCCAATGCAGTTGTACAACTCGCCCAAGCTCTTGGTCGGCATGATCGAACGCAAGAAATCCACGGATTCACTCACAATATCTACATCCACCAAAAAGTAGGAGCGGGTATAGGAAAAGATCGTACTAACGTCGTTTTGCTCGAGCAGGAGGGCATCCACCATCAACCCATTCTCCCCGTGCATAATGGGCATCACCAGGGGGGTAGGGGCGCCGTGCTGAACCAGGCGGCCGACAATGTAGGCCGATTTGTTGCGAAAAAAGACCGACTTTAAGACTTCCAACTGTACGGGAAATCCAGGCGCAGCATGCACTGCTGCCCATTCGTGCAGGCGGCGGACAATATAAGCCAGGTCGCGGGCCTGGTCTTCGTAGGGTACGTCAAAGGGATAATATTCCAACAGGTGTTTGACCGTTAGCTCATAAGACCCCGTCAGGTAGAAGGTGTGGAAGATTGGAATGGTACTTTTGAACTCCCGGTAAGTGCCGCGGGCATGGACGAACATCAATTCATCGTCTTTGCCCAATTCGCCGTGGTGGGCGTGGCGGAAAACGGAATTGTAAAAAGATTCGGCGATGTTGCGGGTATTGAAATTAGCGACTTCAATGGCGTAGTAGACTTTGGTCTGGAGCCAAACATCGCGGTTTTCTGCCCGGTTGCCCAGGAAGGAAAGGAGCTTTTCGGTGGTTTCGCCCACCATGTCGCGGTACAGCGTAATTCGGTCCCGGGAATCTTCCTGGATGCCGTGCCAGTCTTTGCGTTCAAATCTAATTTGTGCACGCTTGGTGATTCGCTTATATTTACCATGGTAAGCAATGTAGGCTTCCATGACCAGACAAGCGGCCTCGTAGGGAATCAATTTTTCGAATAGCATAAGTTGTCCGTTACGCGGTAATAAAGGTTACTTCATAGAACAGATGACGCAAAATGTTGTTTTAAATGATCATGAATAACAAAGTTAGGAAGATAAATCCAGTAGTTGCTGCTTCGTTGGACCAATTAGGCCCGGCGAAAACCTCCAAGCCTTGGTACAAGCGCAAGAGAGGCTATGTCATCCTCTTGCTGATCGGTAGCCTGATCTGGGCTTATAGCGTCCTGGAACTCCGTGTTTCGGATGGTGTCATGCAGGCCAGCCTGGGCGAAAATGCGTTGGGTATCAATGCCGAAGTTCACTATTTCAACGACGGCAACCACAAATTGCGCTACGTAGAGATCGGTAAGGACTCCTTGCCGCTGGTCGTCTTCATCCACGGCGCGCCGTCTTCCTCCAATTTCTGGAACCGGTTCATGAAGGACAGCAGGCTGTTGAACAAAGCCAAAATGTTGGCGGTAGATCGCCCCGGCTACGGCTTCTCCAATTTTGGCAATGCGGACACCTCGGTCGAAAGCCAGGCCGCCCTCATTGCCGACCTCATCCGGCAGGTTCGCCACAAGCACCAACGCATCATTGTCTATGGCTCTTCCTACGGCGGAACAGTAGCTGCCCGCATTGCGATGGATTACCCCGAACTGGTCGACGGCCTCGTACTGCAATCGGCTTCGGTAGAGCCGGGCCGGGAGAAAACCTTCTGGATCTCTTACCCTACTACCCACTGGGCGCTCCGGTGGTTGGTGCCGCCGGCTTTCGACGTGGCCAACGCCGAGAAATTGAGTCACCACCTGCAATTGGAAAAAATGCGCACGGGTTGGCGACGCATTCTGGCTCCTACCATTATTCTGCACGGCACTGCCGACGACCTCATCTACCCCTCTAATGCCTATTATGCCTGCGACCAGTTGGTCAACTCCAAGGCGGTAGAAATGATCATGGTCAAAGGCAAAGCCCACGACCTGCTCTGGACGGCGCCCGAGTTGTTGGTGAAGAGCTTGCTGAAAATGTTGAATTGAGCAGCTGGGTTGAGTGCAGGTCAACTAACATACTTGTTCTGTTAGTGAATTGATGGTCAGGAGGTAGTAGTTTTGTCAAGTTGACAGTGCCCCGCCAGGGCGGGGCCCCACCCTTGGGGCCTTGGTCACCGCACACCCTTTCCACGCTCGTGGTCCGGGCACGCCTCTATACCTTCCTCCGCGAACGAAGGAACCAGCAATGCGTTAGAAAGAAAAACCGCTGAATTTCACTCACGGACTGCGTGAGGGTACTTACCGATGATTCGAGCAAACAGCCCATTTGCTCTTGGGAATTTCAAAGATGAGGTTTTTTGTTTTTAAAACAAAATAAATTTTAATAAAATTTTTAAAACTTTTAATTAAAGTAAATCAAGGCCCCTGCCTTTTTTAATAAAATCTTTGCCTTTTTTATTTATGTTTGTTCCTGTAAGCATTTGGACAATAATAAATTTACATTTTTTGACTCAAATGATTAGCTCGAAACCGCTCATTATCAATCGCTTGTTTCTTCACTAATAATTTGAGAATGTAAATTTATTATTGTCCCGGCACTTAAACCACCACACACATGCACAAAGCCAGCCTCCTCCTATTCGTTTTTGTTCTGTTGGCCATTAGCTGCCACACCAGCAAAAAAGGAAACATGACTCCCACCCCCGAAGAAGACAAAACCGTGCCGGATATGCCCATCTCCGGCGATGCCCGCCTGCACGACATTTGGGTAGTAACGGTCATGGGCGAAAAAGCCATCCCCGAGGGCTTACCCAAACCCCGCCTGGAAATCTTTCCCGGTGAAGGGCGCGTGGCGGGCAGCGGGAGTTGCAATGAGCTTTTTGGGCAGTGCCGGGTGGAGGGCCGAAAAATGGCCTTTAGCCAAATTGGCACCACCAAGATGTTTTGCCAGGAAACCCTCGGCCAGGAAAGCCAATTCCTCGCCTTACTCCAGGAAGTTGACAACTACGAGATCCGCAACCTGCAACTTTTCTTGCGCAAAGGCGACGACTTACTGCTGACGTTGCAGAAAGTCGATTAACCAGCTCATCCGCTAATGGTGCCCCATCCAGCCCCGCCGCCGCTACGCCCTTACGAAGGCCGGCAATTCAGCTATGCCCGCCCGGAAGACCCCTGGCTGCAACGCGTGATCATCCGTGCGGCGGAACGACTTACCGGTAGCCGGCAGCTGCAGAAAATCTATGACTACCTGCACCGCAATAACCCCGATCCCTACTCGATCTGGGGGGAAACCTTGGAGCGGCTCCACATCCAAATGGATTATGACGAGCGACAGTTGGAAAAAGTACCCAAAACTGGCCCGGTCATTTTCATTGCCAACCATCCTTTCGGACTGGTAGACGGCGCCATGTTCCTGCACCTGGCTACCCGGGTCCGGCCGGATTTTTTCTTACTCATCAACGAAGTGCTGGCGCACGAACCCGTGCTTGAAGGCCACTTACTGCCCGTCGATTTCCGGCCCGGCCCGGCCGCCAAAGCAACCAACCTGGCTACCCGGCAAAAGACCCGCGCGCGTTTACAGGCAGGCGAAGCCCTGGTTATTTTTCCATCGGGCGGCGTGGCTACGGCTTTTCGCTGGTCGGGGCCAGTGGAAGAGTGGCCCTGGCGCACCTTCATTTGCCCCCAAATTCACAGTACGCAGTGCACCGTGGTCCCCATCTTTTTTCACGGTCAAAACAGCTGGCTTTTCCACCTGGTCAGCAAGATCAACATGAACCTGCGCCTGGGGTTGCTCATCCACGAGGCCCTGAACAAGCGCGGGCAAACCATCCAGGCCGTCATCGGCGACCCCATCCCCTACGCGGAAATGGCCCCCTACAAAAACCGGCAGGCGCTGATCGGTTTTCTGCAGGCACGCACCATGGCCCTGGGGCAACCTTCCGGGGAAGGAAAGTGAGCAGGTCGTAGGTTTTCCTGACTATGTATTATTGTCCCGGCATTTAGAACTTGTAGCTGTACCCCAGCCGGATCACCTGGGTTTCGTAGTAGTCGGTACTGGTATAGCTGAAGGTATTGCCATTGATCTCTTTGCGGATTACCATGGTGTTCAGCAGGTCGGTCGCATTGAGGAAGAGCTCACCACGGCCTTTTTGAATACCTTTCTTTACGCCTGCATCCAGGGAAAATCGGGCGTCAATGGTGCCCTGCGGAATGAGGTCGGGCGCCAGGTAGATGGCCGTGATTTGGGCGTCCAGGTTTCCGGGGAAGCGAAAGGTGGTATTCAATTTCACGTTGCCCGAATAGATTTCCTGCTGTTCCGCGCTGAAGGTATTTTCCACCGGATACTGGTTGACGACCGTGTAGGCGTCTATCTGATTGTGGTAGAGGTTAACGTTCAGGTTCACGGCGACGATGTCGGACAGGTTCTGCGCAAAGACCAGCTCGACGCCCGAATTGTAGCTTTTGTCCACATTTTGAAAAACGGTGTAGATCAGGTTACTGCCCGGCACCGTGGTCGCAATACGCGTGATGGTACCCTCGGCCCGGCGGTGGTAGACCGCGGTGTAGTAGTAGCCCTTGTTCCAAACGTGCTTGTACCCCAATTCAAACGTATGGGTGAACTGTGGCCGGAGGGCCGGGTTACCTACTTTGATAATTTCGGCATCATCATATTTGGGGAAGATGCGAATGTCGACCTCATCAGGGCGGTCTACCCGGCGATTGAAAAATGCGGAAAACTTGTTGTAATCGTTCAGGTTATAGGTCAGGCGGGCATTGGGGAAGGGCTGAAAATAATCGTACCCGTCGCTGGTGTAGGTGTTGTGGTTGGGGTCCACCTGGTATTGCAGCTTCACGTATTCCACCCGCAAGCCCAGTTCTGCTTCCCATTTTTTGGTTTGGTAGGTATAATTTCCGTATAGGGCAGGAATGGTTTCTTTGTAGGTCGCCTCGCCGTCGGCGTCGGGGTCGAGGGGGGAGTTGGTGCCCGGAAAAAACTGCATATTGGTCGGTATCGTGCGGCGGCGAAACTTCACGCCGGTTTCCAGTAAGCCGTGTTTGAGGGGGCGGGCATAGTCGAAGTTGAAGTCGGCCACCCGCTGGTCGGCAATGAGTGCAAACGATTCTTTACTGAAATAGGTGGGGAGGGTATTGTCAAAAAAATACTTTTCATCTTCCCGGTCAAAGGTGTAGTTGAAACCAATATTCAGCTGGTGTCCCGGGTGTTTAAACAGGTGCTGGTAGGCAGCCGAGGCCATGGCCGCGGTGAGTACCTCGTCTTCCAGAAATTGCCAGAGCCGCAATCTTTCGCCTAAATTTTCGCTAAAAAAAGGCTGGTCACCGCGGTCTTTGATGGTTTCCTGGCTGAACAAGCCGGCGATGGTCAGGCTGTTGTGGTCATCGAGCAACCAATCTACGCCAGCCCTGGACGTGAAAAAGTTGGTGTTGCGGTTGCGCTTCAATTGTTGTTCAATAATGGAACCATCCGCGTAGGTGCGGGTAACAAATTCGTTTTTGTTGAGGGTTTCGGTGTAGAGGTTGTCGGCCTGTAAAAAGACGTTGACCTTGTTTTTGCGGTAGTTGAGGGCAAGGGAAGGATTGACCTTGGGGGTGGCCTGGTACTGGGGGCGGATTCCGGGCAAATTCGCTTCCCGTATCCACAAGGCACCCAGGCCGGTGGTGAGGCCTACCTTGCCGTTGAAGCCTTGGCGGGCTGTTTTCTTCAGGATAATATTGATAATACCCGCATTGCCATTGGCGTCGTATTTGGCGGAGGGGTTGTTGATGATTTCAATTTTCTCAACGGCAGACGCCGGAATGTTGTCCAGCCCGTTTTGTTTGCCAAATCCGGTAATGGCGGTCTGCTTGCCATCAATTAATACCAGGACCTGGTTGCTACCCCGCAACTGCACCTGGCCGTCCTGGGTGGTTACGCCCGGCAGGTTTTGCATCGCCTGCAATACGCTACCGCCGCCCTGACTCACGTTGTCTTCCACGGCATAGGTCTTCTTATCCATTTTGCCACTTACCGCATCTTGCTTGGCGCTGACAACCACCTCGCCCAACTGTTGCACATTGGGTTGCAGCGCGAAAACCCCCAGGTCGAGGTAGGCTGCGTTGGAACCAATAAACAGGCTGTTGCTATAGGTGTTAAACCCGATGAAGGACACTTCCAGGAGGTAGTCGCCCGGTTTGATGTCCGTCATAAAAAACAGGCCTTCTTCGTCAGAAATCGTTCCCGTCACCAGCGTTGAATCACTCGGTTTTTTCAGGACTACATTGACATAGGCCAACACTTCTTTGGACACCTGGTCTTCGATCGTTCCGGAAAGGGTTACCGACGATTGCTGTGCCACCAGCCCCCCAGACAGGAGCAGCAACAGGGTTAAAACAGTACCATTGATTTTCGTCTTCATGCTCATTCTTTAAGTCGCTTTGTAATTTAGGAGATCCGTTTAAATAGTTTCAAGTGCAAATGGTTTGCTTCCCGTTTCAATCAACTTGCCGGGCAGGTCAATTGCCGGGCCCGCAAATGTCGAACCGAATTTAGGATTAATTTTGGAAGGATTGGGGCGGGCACGGGTGGTGGCTTAAAAAACAGTCAGCTGGAACGGTTGTGGACGATTTGAAACCTGCTCCAACCGTCCTCCCTCTTTTTATCCTGTTTCCCCGCTGCTTTATCGATTTTTTCTGGTCGGGAGGTGCCAATTGGCTAACATTAGGAAACAATAGACCCCGCCCATGAACCTGCTTATTCAAAACCTGGAAAAAACCTACCCCAACGGCGTTCGGGCACTGGACAACCTGAACCTGGAGATCGGGCCGGGCATGTTTGGCCTGCTGGGTCCCAACGGCGCCGGAAAGTCTTCCCTGATGCGGACCATTGCTACCCTGCAACAACCCGATTCCGGCACGCTGACCTTTGCCGGCCTGGATATCCTGCGACAGCAGCACGCGTTTCGCCGGATACTGGGTTACCTGCCCCAGGAATTCGGGGTGTACCCCAAAACTTCGGCCGTGGAACTGCTGGATTACTTTGCGGTTCTCAAGGGCATTAGTAGCAAGAAGGATCGCCAGGCGAGGGTCCAGGAGGTGTTGGAGTTGACCAACCTCTACGAGGTCCGCAAGCAGTACGTCAGCGGGTATTCCGGGGGGATGAAACAACGCTTTGGTATTGCCCAGTTGTTGCTCAACCAACCGAAATTACTGATCGTTGACGAGCCTACCGCAGGCCTGGATCCGGCCGAGAGAACCCGTTTTCTCAACGTGATTCGCGCCGTAGCTACGGATAACGTGGTGATCTTCTCTACCCACATCGTGGACGATGTCAAAGACCTTTGCCACGAGATGGCGGTGATGAACCACGGCCGGGTTCTTGCCCAAATGGCCCCCGCTACCGCCATCGGCCAACTGGCCGGAAAAGTTTGGACCGCCACGATTGACCCCACCCATCTTTCCGGATTTTCCACCCGCTACCCGGTGCTGTCCAGCGGCTACGACGAGCAGCACCAGCTGACGGTGCGGGTTTTTGCCGAGGAGCAGCCAGCTCCCGAATTTACGCACGCTGCCGCAACTTTGGAAGATGTCTATTTCTATTTCTTGCAGGACCCTGCGCCCGCGAATAATTAAGTCGGCTATGGGAAATAAGATCTTCACCTTCGAACTGACTTACCTGCTCAAAAGACCAGCCGTGTATTTGTATTCCCTGGCGTTTAGCGCCCTGGCCTTCGTGTCCTTTGCCGGAACGGCCGGCTTCTTTGATCCACCGACGGTCACTTCCGGTACCCCGCGCCTGCTCAACAGCCCCCACGAGATCAATTACATTTTACTGTATTTCAATAAATTGATGCTCTTCCTGTTGCCAGCCATCATTGGCAATGCCCTTTACCGGGATTACCAGACCCAGATGTACACCATCATGTATACCTTTCCGCTGCGCAAGTGGGCTTACCTGGGTGGGAAGTTCCTGGGTGCTTTTTCCCTGGTAGTGGGGGTGGCCCTCGCGGCCGGGGTGGCGATGTGGTTGGCAGAGTGGTTGCCGGGGCTGGATCGGGGCCGCCTGGGCCCGATCCGGTCGGTTGGCTACCGCCAGGCTTATGGCCTTTTTGTACTCCCCAATTTGTTGGCCCACGGGCTATTGGTCTTCGCCGCGGTGTTGCGCTGGCGCAACAACTACGCGGGCTTTGCCGTCGTGATCGGCTTGCTGCTCCTACAGACCATTTTGGAAAACCTGTTGGTCAATGAACCAGCCTTAATCGCCCTGACCGATCCCTTTGGGCAAAACACCGTGCAGTACCTTACCCGGTACTGGACGCTGGCAGAACAGAATAGCCTCCGCATCCCCGTCAACAGACTGGTTCTGGCCAACCGGTTGCTTTGGCTGGCGTTGTCGGGCGGCCTCTTTTGGTGGACCGCCCGGTGGTTTTCTTTTTCGGAAATGGCGGGCAAGGGTAGCAAAAGCCAACTCGTTCCAACCACAACTTTTGATCCGCCAAAGGTGGTGGATAAGCCGGTAGCGACCAACGTGGCCTTTAATTTTTCGGTTGCCCATGAATGGAAGGCGATGCTTAAAATAGCCCGTTTTGATTTTAAATTCATGGTGCGCAGTTGGTCCTTTATCGGCTTGCTCACATTGGGGCTGGCTGCCGTGCTGTTTATCCTGCTCAAGGTGACCAACCGTGCCGATGCCACCTTACTACCGGCTACCTACCTGGTTCTGACGGTGCCCGCCTTGTTTTACGGCAATATCGTGTTGCTGCTCACCTTTGTCTATACCGGCATGTTGGTGCACCGGGAAAGGACGGCCGCCGTTCAGCAGCTGGTTGATATTTCTCCCTTGCCGGGTTGGGTTTTTCTCTTGGGCAAAACCCGGGCCATTTTAAAAATGCAGTTGTTGCTCTTGGTGCTGTTCATCGGGGTAGGCGTGTCGGTTCAGGCTGCTAACGGCTATTTCAATTTTGAAACAGGGCTTTACCTTTTTCACCTCCTGGTGTTGGTTTTTCCCTACCTCGGCATCTGGGCCCTGGCGGCTTTTTTTGTCCACACCCTGGTTCCGCACGTGTACGCCGGCATCTTTATTCTGCTTTTGGGTTGGTTGGGTATTGGTGCACTGGCCAATGCGGGGGTCAATGCCCACGTGCTGTTTAACTACCATGATCCGTTGACTTATTCCGACCTCAATGGCTACGGCCACCAGTTGGCGCCGTACCTGTACCTGAAGCTGTTCTGGCTGTTGTGTGGCTTGCTGCTGTTGGTACTCAGTAGCCTCCTCTGGGTACGGGGTTGGACGGCTGGTTTTGCCGAGCGACTGAAGGCTATGAAACAAGGGCTGTCCGGCCCGCTGCTGGTCCTGTCCGCTCTGCTTGTGGTCAGCCTGGTCACGGTGGGCTGGGACCTCTGGCAAAAAGAAAAAAGCAGCTATCCCCGTTCCGAGGAAGATTTTAAAACAGCCTTCCAGCAATTCGAGCGCCAGTACCAACGCTATGCGGGTTTGCCCCAACCCAACATAAAGGGGATGGTGGTAACGGTCGATTTTTTTCCCGCGCAGCACAGCTTTGTCGCAAGGGGTCGTTACCGGTTGGTCAATGAAACGGGCGTACCGATTGATACCTTGTTGGTGAAAGCAGGTTTTGATGAAAGAACCTTGTTTGCATTGGATCGGGCCAATGAAATCGTGCGCGCCGATACGCTCGTTCAGTTTTATGTGATAAAGCTGGAAGACGCCCTGCTTGCCGGTGACAGCCTGGCCCTGGATTTTACCGTGCGCAACCAGCCCAATACCTTCTTCGTCCGGAACGCCAACGTGCTGGACAATGGCTCCTTCATTCGGCAGGACGCCTTTCCGCGAGTGGGCTATTTTCTGGATAGCGGCGCTAAAGATCCGCGCGACGCTACATCCCGCATGACTCATTACCAGGGCACTGACGCTGATCGGCTAACTTTCGACGCGGTGGTAAGCACCACCACCGACCAGGTCGCCCTGGCGCCAGGCTACCTGGACCGTACCTGGACCATCAATGACCGACAGTATTTTCATTACCGCCTGGAGGAACCCATCAAATACGGCTTCAGCTTCCATTCTGGCAAGTACAAGGTGGCTAAAAAGCAATGGCATGACGTAGCGCTGGAGGTGTACCATCATCCAACCCACGGGTACAATCTGGCCAGTATGTTCCAGGGGTTGGCTGCTGCGCTGGATTACAACACCCGCTATTTTACCCCCTACCAGCACCGGACCGCCAGCGTGGTCGAATTCCCGAACTCGGAGGGGAGCTTCGGGACCTCCTTCGCCAACCGCATTCCGTTGTCGGAAGCCCGGTTCATTGCCCACCCTACGGCTCACCACGATAAGATCAACCTGCCGTTTTACGTGCCTGCCCACGAACTCACCCACCAGTGGTGGGGCAACCAGCTGGTACCTGCCAACGCCGACGGGGCGCTCCTGCTGACGGAGAGCATCACCGAGTACATCACCCTGAATATTTACCGCAACAGCCTGGGGGAAGCCAGCGCCCTGGATTTTCTGGCCCAACAACGCTGGCGCTACCTCACGGGCCGAAGCACAGCGCAAGCGCAGGAGCCACCATTGGTCTACGTAAAACCCACCCAACAGTACATCGCCTACGGCAAAGGCGCCGTCGCTTTCCACGCGTTGGCCCATTTTTTGGGGGAAGACAAGCTGAACGGCGTGCTGCGGGAATTCCTCCTGGCCAATCGGTTTAAAGGGGCTCCTTACCCCACTTCCCTCGACCTGCTGGAACGATTGCACGCCCAAACGCCGGATAGTTTGCAATACCTGCTGCGCGATTATTTTGAGCAGGTTGTCTTGCATACGGCCAGCTTGCGGCAAGCAGCGGTCACGAAAACGGCGGCCAATTCCTATTTGGTGGAGGCAACGGTGGCTTACCAAAAAACCGACCGGAACGGCCAGCCGCTTGAAAATGCACTCCTGGCCGATTACGTAGAAATTGGTTGCTATGATGCGGCAGGAAGGTTGTACGATACCCACGTGGCCAGGATTACCAGGCCGGCGGCTACCGTGCGATTTACCGTTACCCAAAAACCGGCAGAATTACGGGTCGACCCCAATTTGTTGCTCCTGGAAGTAAACCGGGACGACAATTCCTGGTTATTCTGATGGGGGTTGATCAACCCTGTTAAGCGAGCAGCAAAATTAAGCCTTCTACGAATGACCAACTTTCTTACCGTACCCGGCCTCGGCAATTCGGGCCCCGACCACTGGCAGACCATTTGGGAACGATCCGAACCCCGTTTTCAGCGCATCGGGCAGGCCGACTGGCAGACCCCGCGTTGCCAGGACTGGATTGCCTGCATCGATCGGGCAGTAGCAGGATACGATCCCGCGACCGTTGTGCTGGTAGGCCATAGCCTCGGCTGCCTGGCCATTGCGCACTGGGCGCAACAGTACCGCCGAACGATCAAAGGCGCGCTGCTGGTGGCTCCCGTAGATACGGAAGGGCCGCTGTACGAAAGCTGCCCGGCGACGGGGTTCGAGTCGGCTGCTGACAGGAAGATGCCGTTTAAAACCCTCGTGGTGACCAGTGCCGATGACCCTTGGGTAGCTCCGGCACGGGCCGCCTTCCTGGCCCAAAGCTGGGGGAGTACTTTCGTTGATATCGGCCCGGCTGGCCACCTCAACGCGGTGGCTGGCTACGGCAACTGGGACGAAGGCCGCGCATTTTTGCGGGCCCTGGAGTAGCAGGTGCGCCTGTTGGAATTGCGGGTCCGGTGCGGATACTTTTGTGGCGCTGGCGGGAGGAAAATGCGCTTTTCCTTGTCCGGCACCCCGAAAACTACGACCTTAGCACGAAGCAAAAAACAATATGCAGGAGCGGTCCATTCCCCACCCATTTATCGTCATTGAAGGCAACATCGGCGCTGGTAAAACGACCCTTTCCACAATGCTCGCCCGCGACTTTGACCGGCGCCTCATTTTGGAGGAGTTTTCCGACAATCCCTTCCTACCTTATTTTTACGAAAACCCCGACCGCCACGCTTTTCCGGTGGAGTTGTTTTTTATGACCGAGCGCCACAAGCAGCTACAGGCCGAACTCAGCCAGCCCCAATTATTCGAGCAAGGCATCATCGCCGATTACATCTTTTTGAAGACCCTGCTTTTTGCCCGCAATAACCTCAGTGCCGAAGAGTTTCGCCTGTTTCAACGCCTGTTCCATATTCTGAGCAACAACTTTCCTAAACCGGATCTCTTACTCTACCTGCATCTGCCGGTGGAAGGACTGCTCAAAAATATCCGCAAACGGGGCCGTGACTACGAACAAAAGATGGCGCCGAACTACCTGCAACAAATTCAGCAGGCTTATTTCGATTATTTCCGCACCGAAACAGACATCCCGATTGTTGTATTAGATGTGCAAGAGCTAGATTTTGTACAGCACCCGGCGCACTACCAACTTATTAAAGATATGCTCCAAAAGGAGTATTTGCCGGGTATGCACCAGTTGCAGGCGGCAGACTTGTTGGTAGATAGCCAGTAGAGGGATGCACTGACCATTTCGATCAAAAACACATAGAACTTACCTGAATTTATGAAAATCAACATACCCGAAACCGAGCAGGAACGTATCGTCATCATTGGTGGTGGTTTTGCCGGACTGGCTGCTGCCCGCAAGTTGGCGAAGGCCAATTACCAGGTGGTCTTACTCGACAAAAACAATTACCACCAGTTTCAGCCCCTGTTTTACCAGGTGGCTATGGCGGGCCTGGAACCCAGTTCCATTGCTTTTCCTTTCCGGAAACTCTTTCGCAAACACCACAACGTTTTTATCCGCGTAACGGAAGTGACGCGGATCGAGGTGAACGAAAAGCGCATCATTACTCCCCTGGGCCACTGCAATTACGATCACCTCATCATCGCTATTGGCGCTGAAACCAACTACTACGACAACGCCGAAGTGGAGGCCAATACGATACCCATGAAATCGGTAGGGGAAGCCCTGTACCTGCGCAATACCATCTTGTCCGATTACGAAGACGCCCTCACCATTACCGATTTTGAGGAGCGCCAGGGCTATATCGATATCGTTATCGTCGGTGGTGGCCCTACCGGCGTAGAACTGGCGGGAGCCCTGGCCGAGATGAAGAAATACATCATCCCCAAGGATTACCCCGAGTTGAACTGGGATGAAATCGATATTTACCTGATCCAGGGCACCGATCAGCTGTTGAATGGGATGTCTGCCGATGCTTCGGCCACCTCGTTGGCGTACCTGCAGGACCTGGGCGTACAAGTGCGCCTGAATACCCAGGTAAAGAATTATGACGGTGAATATGCCTACCTCAGCGACGGCGAAAAAATTCGCAGCCGCAAAGTAATCTGGGCCGCTGGTATTCGGGGTTGTAGCCTCCCTGGCCTACCCGCCGAAGCGGTTACCTATGGCAACCGCCTCGCGGTCGATCGCTTCTCCCGCGTCAAAGGCACGGAAAATGTCTACGCCATCGGCGATATCAGCTACATGGAAGAAGAGGCTTTTCCGAAAGGACACCCGCAGGTGGCGCAGGTGGCGCTGCAGCAAGGCCAGCAGCTGGCCAAGAACCTGATCGGCGCGCTGCGCCAGCAGGAATGGCAACCGTTTTCCTACCACGACCAGGGCTCTATGGCTACGGTAGGCCGCAATCGCGCCGTCGTGGATTTGCCCCGCTTCAGTTTCCACGGCTTCCTGGCCTGGGCCGTGTGGTTGGTGGTACACCTCTTCGCTATTTTGGGTACCAAAAACAAACTGTTCGTCTTCCTCAACTGGGTGTGGAATTACGTGTCTTACGACCAAAGCCTGCGCCTGATTATCCGGCCCAAGATAAAGAAGTAGGCAAATCGTACATCTTAATCACCTGACCTGTACGGTGGTGGGGGCTGTGGCCTCAAAGTTCAATATTTCCAGGTCTGAATAGGCCAGGCTGCCATCCAGGACAGATAAAATGCTATCTTGACCCACGAAAGTTTTTCTTGCCCAATTCCGCAAACCTTCCTATCGTCCTAAAATAAGCCACCCAACATCATGAAAGACCAAGCCATCAAGCTATCGTTGTTTATCAACTACTTCGTGTTCGCCATCCTGCTGAATAGTGTAGGGATCGTAATTTTAAAGGCCCAGAAGGTCTACGGCGTCGACGAAGTAGCCGCCAGCACGCTGGAATTGTTCAAGGATATGCCCATTGCCATTGTCTCTTTCCTGGTCGCCTCCTTTCTGCCCCGCATTGGCTACAAGAAAGCCATGCTCATCGGGCTGGGGATCGTGGCGGTTGCCTGCATAGCCATGTATTTTGGCAACTCGTTCTGGTCGGCCAAGCTTTTGTTCGCTTCTGTCGGCATCTCGTTTGCCCTCATCAAGGTGTCGGTCTATTCGGTCATTGGCCTGGTGACCAACAATGAACGGGAACACAACAGCCTCATGAGCAATATCGAAGGCGTTTTTATGTTCGGTATTGCCCTGGCCTACTTCCTTTTTCCGGCGTTCAATACCGAAGGCGACCCCAATGCGTGGCTCAATGTCTACTGGTTGCTCTCGGGCCTGGCCATCGTGTCGTTTCTCTTCCTGCTGTCCGCGGATTTCAAGGAAGGCAATGAAATTCCTGGCAGCAACCTGAAAGAGGATTTCCTGGAAATGGTCAAGTTGATGTCGCGCCTCCTGGTCATCGTTTTTGTCATCAGTGCATTCCTCTTCGTGATGATCGAACAGGGTATCATGACCTGGCTGCCGACTTTCAACGACAGGGTGCTGGAATTGCCGGAAAACCTGGCTATTATGATGGCCAGCATCCTGGCTATTTCCCTGGGAATTGGCCGTATTGCGGCTGGCTTCCTCACGCGCCGCGTATCCTGGGTGACGGTGCTCACCATCTGCCTCCTCGGCGCTATGGCCATGGTGGTTTTTGTGCTGCCCCGGGCCGTCACGGCCAATATCGGCACCGTCGAAACCCTGGCCGATATACCGCTCATCGGATACGCTTTTCCCCTCGTGGGCCTGTTTATTGCCCCTATCTACCCACTGCTCAACTCGGCGGTACTGAGCGCCCTGCCCAAGAAACTGCACAGCCCCATGTCGGGGCTGATTATCATCTTTTCGGCCATTGGGGGCACCTTGGGCTCGCGCCTGATCGGTATCCTGTTTCGGGAAGTGGGAGCTGCTTCCGCCTTTACCTATACGCTCATTCCGATGACGGTGCTGCTGGTCATGCTTTTCGTGTTGAAGCGCCTGACGGAGCAGGCGAAGCGGGCTAGGGTAGAAGGGTAGACGTGGAAAAGTGTAAAAGGGAAGTGGGGAATGAAGACCGGGTAAAGGTAGCGGGGGGACTTACTCAGACTAGCCTTGGTCAAAAAAAATTGCCTGGCAGCAAAAGAAGGAAACTTGATTTAATAGGCATCTAGATCTATAAGTATACCTAGACGTTGGATTTATGGAACGAACATTTTTGTCCGGGATAAAAAAAGAGATCATCTATTGTCTCAAGGTTTTGTTGTTGTTTATTGGTGGCAATTGCCTTTCAGCTTGTGCAAAGGGAGCACAAAAAGTAACGCTCATTGACCCACCTAATATCATTTTTATTCTTGCTGACGATTTGGGATATGGTGATTTATCATGCTATGGACATCCTTATGCACAAACCCCTAATATTGACCAGCTGGCGCGTACTGGTCTTCAGTTGAAGCGTTGCTATGCGTTGGGCGTTACCTGTGCACCTAGTCGAGCGGCCTTTATGACGGGTAGGTTTCCGGCAACCTTGCCTGGCAATTCAGCCATAAACGGCTTTGATGAATACCTCACACTGACTGATATTCTTCGACAAAATGGCTACCAAACGGGGCACGTTGGTAAATGGCACATGGGCAATAAGCAGCAGCTTGGACCACAACCTTATGGTATTGAATATATTAACAAACAACTCCGAATGCCAGCAGCTGGAGAGGGTAAAGATGATTCCCTTTTTGCGGCGGCTATTGATTTTATGGATCGGTCAAAAGAGAAACCTTTTTATCTCAATATTTGGTGCCACACGATACATTTTCCAATTGGTATTGGATCAAAATTTGAAACACTTTTTGATACGATTAAGGTGAACGAGCACGATTTTAGCCAGTGGTATGTTGACAACAAGATTCGTCCAATACAACAAGCTGGTTTGAATTTAGATAGCCTGATGAAACAGTATCTGGCCGAAGTTTACGACCTGGACCATCATGTTGGGGAAATTATTCAATATTTGGAAGAAAATAACCTAAGCGAAAACACCATTATCGTGTTTAGCAGCGACCACGGCCCTGCCCC
This sequence comes from Bacteroidota bacterium, assembly GCA_003045895.1. Classification (GTDB taxonomy): domain Bacteria; phylum Bacteroidota; class Bacteroidia; order Chitinophagales; family Saprospiraceae; genus Lewinella. The sequence continues at coordinate 5,877 of PZPC01000026.1, read as the reverse complement.
GATTGAGTTGGATCTTCAGGAAAGTGAAGACCGGAAAAAAAAGCGATTTTCCCTGCTCGGTACTTCCGGAGACTTTAAAGGAGGAAAGCATACGTTCCAGGAAGGTGGGGTAAGAATTCCCTTTATTATTCGGTGGCCGGCTAAATTCCTATGGGGTACAGTGGATTCCAGTACCGTATTTTCAGCGGCAGACTTTATGCCCACACTTTGCGGTGTTATAGGGCTGTCTACCAAAGAGTTTCAATTGTCTGGAGAAGATATGCAAGCTTCCTGGCGGGGTGAAATAACAAAAAGAGCGCAACCGCTGTTTTGGAGAACGCAGTCTGCTGGCTCCTCAGTTACTATTCTGGACGGAGATTGGAAACTATATGAAAACCTCGGAGGAGTGGTGACACTGTTTAACCTAAAATCAGATGCGACAGAAAATAATAATATTGCCAAAGCGCATCCTGAGATTGTCCGGGACCTTCGTCGGAAAATTGACAAATGGAAGGCTACTTTACCCAATTGAAAACAAGGTAGCCGTTAGGCCAATTAGAAAACAAGTTAGAAATAAAGACAACATGCAAAAGGAGCTCGACAAATTTCCCGTCCACCTCAAAATTCCAGTGCAGTGGGGCGACATGGACGCGGCAAACCACGTCAACAACCTCATCTACCTGCGCTGGGCAGAATCGGGGCGGATCGCCTACTTCGAAGCCATGGGCATGGACACCACCTTCCAGGGTGGGGGCGTAGGGCCCATCCTCGGTTGGCAGGATGGAAAGTATATTTTTCCCATGCGCTACCCCGACGTGGCGCTCATTGGGGTAGCTGTGTTAGCCATAAAAGCCGACCGCCTGGTCATGGAGTGCCACATCTATTCGGAGCAGCACCAACGCCTGGCCGCCATCTCCAAACAGGAGATCATTCCTTTCAACTACGCGGCGCAACGCAAAGCGCCCCTGCCGGAAGAATGGCTGGCAGCCATTGAAAAACTGCAGGCCCGGAAAGCTAAGTAATGGTTTTTTGACCTTTTCCTTATCTTGCGCAGGTTCGCTAACCAATCCACAACCATTCGTATGAAAACCAGCCACTACACCGTCATCCTTGCCTGCCTTTTACTGCCCTGCTTACTGAGGGGGCAAGCCATCGACGAGCAACACGTCACCTACGCGCCGGCATTGGCCTCCCTCGATGAGCTCAAGGCTTTCCTGGCCATCCCCAACGATGCCAATTACCCCGAGGATATTGCGAAAAACTACACCCGGTGTGACGAGCTGCTGACGGGTAGCGGCTTTAAGGTTCAGCGCCTGGAAACCGCCAGCGTGCCGCTGCTGTTGGCCACCTACCCCAAGGTAGATGCCGAAAAACCGACGGTCCTCTTCTACTTCCACATCGACGGCCAACCCGTTGACCCCAGTTTCTGGTTCCAGGAAGACCCCTACGCGGCGGTCTTGAAGGAACAGCAAGAAGCGGAAGGCTGGGTAACCATCGACTGGGAGCGCCTGGCGACTGGTAAGCTGGATCCCGAGTGGCGGATTTTTGGCCGCTCCTCCTCCGACGACAAATCGCCCTTCATCATGTTTCTGGTCGCCTGGGAGACCCTCGCCCAGGAGGGCAAAACGCTACCCTACAACCTGAAGGTCATCCTCGATTTTGAAGAAGAAAAGGGCTCGCCCAACCTGGCCGCCGGCGTATTGGCCAACCAGGAAGCCCTGGCGGCGGATATGCTGCTCATCTACGATGGCCCCAAGCACCCCAGCAACCGGCCGACCATCGCCTACGGCGCCCGCGGTATTACCAGCATGACGATCAAGGTGTTTGGCCCTACCTTTCCGCTGCACAGCGGCCACTACGGCAACTATGCCCCCAACCCGGCCCTCCGCTTGTGCCAATTGCTGGCCAGTATGAAGGACGAGGAAGGAAGGGTAACCATTCCAGGCTACTACGACGGGGTGGTGCTTGACGAAAAGACCAAAGCCATCCTGGCCGCGGTGCCAGACAACGAACAAGAACTCATGGTCAAACTCGGGATCGGCGAAACAGATCAGGTAGGCGCTACCTACCAGGAGTCGATCCAGTATCCATCCCTCAATATCCGGGGCATGCTCTCGGCCTGGGTGGGGCAGGAGGCCCGCACCATCGTACCGGCTACCGCCGTTGCTGAACTGGACCTGCGCCTCGTGGTGGAATCGGATGGGGAACGCCTGCGCAACCTCGTCCGCCAGCACATCGAAGACCAGGGCTACTACATCACCGAAGCCGCACCTACCTCCCGCGAGCGCGTGCTTTATCCTAAGATCTGTCAGGTGAACGATGAACGCGGTGTCACGAAAGCCTTCCGCACCGATTTTGATTCCCCCCTGGGCACCTGGGTGTTTACTACTTTCCAGGACCTCTTTGGCGAAGATCCCATCCGCCTGCGGACCATGGGGGGCACCTTGCCTACGTCTCCCTTCATCACGACGCTGAATGTGCCGGCCGTCGTTATCCCGCTGGTGAACAGTGACAACAACCAGCACAGCCCCAACGAAAACCTGCGCCTGGGCAATTATTTTGATGGTGTGAAAACCATGTACGGGTTGTTGAGCCGGAGCTTTTAAAAACGCCGCAGTGCGGAAGGGGAAGACCCGTTTGTTTTTTAGCGAATTTTCGCTAAAATGCGTTGTCAATAGTTGTTTGCCCCGTTTTTTTTCTGTAACTTCCTAACCAGAAGTATTGTCCCGGTACATAAAACAAAAAGTGCCAGGAAGGATCACCTAAAGCTGCTAGCCATGGAACCCAAGAATATGGGCTGGCGTCGGGCCCCCCGGCGCCCGAAGCCAACCACCACCAGCAATTGGTTGCTTGCTGGTTTAAAGGAAGAAACGCGCAAGAAGGTCATTATAGGCCTGGTGGCACTGGGAGGAATGGTGGTATCTGTCGTGGGCATGCTTGTTTTCTTTAATTTTGGGGGAGATGTCTTGTTGCGTAAGTGGAACGTCATAAAGACCGAAGCAGAAACAACCCATTCCGTAAATTTTAGCGGCGTACTTTTTCAATTGGAAGGGCAGCAGGAAACCCCGCTGGCCAAGATCAACGTAGCGATCAAAGGCGTGGATGATTTTGCGGCGGTAACGAATAACGATGGTTCTTTTTCCATGCAAGTCCGGTTGCCGCTGAAGGTGAAGCAGGTCAAATTGCGATTTTTCGACCAGAACAACAACCTCCTCCACGAAGAAACAGCAACCGTGGAGTTCAACAAAACGGGTGTAGCAGCGCCCATTCGGTACGTGGTGCCCATTGCGAAAAACGTTTATTCGATCTAACCCAGCTGGCTGATTGCCCAAAATAAGTGCTCATTACGAGCGACTTAGGTGTAAATTAAAGGTTAAAAAATTTCCTTATTTAATCAAAATCCCTTAGCTTTGAAAAGCTGAACGGGTAGGGGCGCTACACAATCCCTCACCTGGTTTTTGCATGCACATTGGGGCAGCCATCGGCTAGCACCCTGACATTGACCAAAGCCTCCAATTCTATAAGCAATACCATTACACCTATGAGCGCCAAGGAAACCCTATCCCTATTTCTTTTGCTTTCGGTTGTTTGTGTGTTATTCGTGTACGGTTTTAACCGGGAGGTTAAAACTTTCGGCATCACGGGTAACATTATGTTCGAAAATGAAAACCCGGCAGGCACGGTGGTTATCTATTCCACCAGCGACGAGCAGCCCAGCCTGACCGATGCGTCCCAGATCAAAGAAACGCTGTTGCAGGATGGTTTCTTCTACCGCCCCATCAATGAGTTCGGTGGAAGGGACATCAATATCTGGATCCACAGAAAAGGCTATCCGCTCATTCACAGCACCAAAGTACTGGCGCCCCACCAGGGGAACGTAGATTTCGGGGAGATTGTAATCCCTGCCGCTTTTCGCTCATCGGATTCAGCAATTCTGCAGGTGAAGTACTTCAATGGCTTCAAAACCAAGTGCCTGGATGGCCCGGCCGAAGCCATCAACATGTGTGAGGTTGCCTGCATCAAGAACTTTTCCAAAAATTATCCTTCTCCGCAAGATTGTCCGCAGCAGCCTGCCGAGGTTTACTGTGCCAATTTCTATCTCCAAAGTGCCAGTTCGGCCTCCTCGGTAGCACAGTCTATCAGCTTGTTTTTTGGCCGGTAAGGGAATTTTACTTTCGCGTAAAGAATGAATTCAATCCGGCATTACGCCGCCCGACCTGCCGGTGATGGTGAACTGGCCCGAGCAGTCGATCACCCTGTGGTTTTCGACTTTGTATGATTAGGGGAGCGTCTGACCCGTTGGCACCGCAGTCACAGACTGCTGTTGATATTCATTCGTAGACAAAGTCTACGAATAGCGGGATGGGGGATTATATCAGCTTGTTTTTTGGCCGGTAGCCATTTTTCGGCCCGGCGACCAGCCCAGCGATCCGGCAGGACAACGGTGTGCCGCTACCGCCGGACGAGGGGTGGGAGTGGAGCTGTGCGGAACGGACGACCCGGCGCCCTGCCTGGCCAGGCTTGGCAGGGCGAAAGCCAGGGCAGGCCAGGCCAGGCAGGGCGCGGCCCCAAAATTTGAATCCGTAAACAATAGACTTGTTCTACTGGGATTATATCGAGGGCAAACCGCGCCTTTTCGCCCTAATAACTTACCTTTGGATACCCCCCCAATCGTTTATCAACGCCAGCTGACCATGTCCAATACCACGATTTTGCCCTGGGTTGCCAACCGCATTCTGGCCTTCTTCAATGCTGCGGGTAGCGTAGCGGAAATCCTCGACGGAACCATCCAGGATGATCCTACCGACGGGGCGGGCCGCACCCTGGGGCCGACCCTGGCTGCCCGCATCCTGCGCGAACGGAGCCAGCTGCCGCGGCTGCGCTTCACGGAATTTAGCCAGCTGGACGCCATTGCCGGGATAGGAGAGGGGGCGCTGCGGGATCTCGTTTTTAGTTTTGGTACCCCCGCCGCCGAAGCCTTTCAGCAGTCGATGTACCACAACCGGGTCATCTACCGGGAAAACTGGCCCCTGGAATATTTTCGGACGACCATTGCCGAGCAACAGGAATTCAACGATTTGGTGAGCGACGAAGCCCATTTTCGCCGTTGGGTAGCGGACCGGGTCAGCACCCTGGCTACCGAACGCGCCCTGGCGGCCCCGCAACGGGAAGATATGGTGGCCCAACTACACACCAACTACATCGACACCTACCACAACAGCACCCAGGCGGCCGCTCTGGCCCTGGCGCTCTGGTTTTACGAGTTCGATGCCGACAACTGGTTCTCGTGGGCGCGCATCCTGCAGGAGACCGACGCCTACCTGAACCACCACCAGGGGGGCTTTCCGTGGTACATGGAGCTGCGCTTTTTTCGCGGCTTCCGCAACCGCGGCATCATCCCGCCCGGCATCACCCCGCCCGACCTGCCGGTGATGGTGAACTGGCCCGAGCAGTCGATCACCCTGTGGTTTTCGAC
>PZPC01000026.1:0-322 GCA_003045895.1 Bacteroidota bacterium | reverse complement strand
ACCTGCCGGTGATGGTGAACTGGCCCGAGCAGTCGATCACCCTGTGGTTTTCGACGTTGTATGATTAGGAGGGGCGTCTGCCCCGCTGGTATCGCAGTCATAGCCCGCTGTTGGTATTCATTTGTAGACAGCGTCTACGAATAGCGGGTGTATTTGGCTGACACCGCAGTCACAGACTGCTTTCGATATTTATTCGTAGACGTAGTCTACGAATAGCAGGGTTCTTCGTGCTTCAGCGCGAAGGAAAAGCCAAAATTGTCGTTGGCGCCAGCCTACGATGAAGTATTGGGCGGCCTCCCGGCCGCAGTAGGAGGGTCGTCCA
>PZPC01000103.1 GCA_003045895.1 Bacteroidota bacterium | reverse complement strand
CCTAATATTGAAACTTAATGTGGCTTCAACCGGAATCTTTAAGCTTGACAGACCACTAGAGCGTTTTGGACAGATGCCGGGTCAGGCGCTAACGCGGATGTATCTATTTGGCAGATGAAGACCGATCAAACTCCACCCAGCAGAAATCAGGTTTATTTGGTAGCCAGTACATTCAGAGCTAATAAACACCATGGTACCCCTCCTCATGAAGATTGTTATGCCCTGGTCTTAGATTTTCCCCAAGACGACATACTGGAACGTGTGAGTTTGAGAGACAAAAAGATTAAGTTGAATGGCCCTCAGTTACCAACTAGCGAAGAACTGAAAGCGTCAGAAGTGACACAGGAATATATCTTGCCATTTTTTGCTGTCAATGACCCTGCTTATAGCTCTCAGTTAGCACAATTCAGTGGGAGTCCGACTTACAAAATTAGAAGAATAACCTCCTATGTGGCTATTGATAGTTATGAACCTACTAATACGGAAACAAAGGAATATTCAGTTTCTACAGGCAAAAGCAAAGAGGAAAATTATAACAATGAAATAGGTGTTACACTTGGGGTTTCTGTTACCGCCGGAGGGAAAGCAGGGGTGCCTCTTGTTGCAGAAGGTGAAGTTTCATTAACGGTCTCGGTAGAAGCATCTTATAGTCGTTCTTGGGGTGGAGCCACTTCGACCTATGAAGAACGGAGTTTTAATTATCCTCAGACTGTTACAGGGAAATGCTTTGGCGCGCTATTTCAAGCCAAAAGCAGCTACACAATTTTTAGAAAAGATGGCTCAATGGTAGGCGCTCCAATTGAAGTAAAATTGAATGAATTTTATACGGAGGAATGGTGTCCGGAAAATGTCTTGGAAGAAAAAAACCAAAATAATACAGCAGGTGAAGGCAAATCAGGCACTAGTAGTCCAAATACAATAACATTTACAATTGATGCTCCTCCCGGAAAAACGGTCATACTTGAAGGGAGGTTGGAGATTTACGATGGCAGGTTGGTGAGTGCCCCCGCGGGTGTAATTATGGGTATACCTAAATCAGTCTTTAACAAATCCCAGGAGTTCACGGTATCCTCTCCAAGTGATATCGTAAAAGCTGGAAACATAATTAGCGACTCTTACACTAAATCTGCATGGATAAAATTGGATGCGCTTCCAGATAGTAGACCTAATAACATCATTTCAGGAAACAAAGCACAACATGCATTTTGGGTGCCTGGGACTTTGGGAAACCATCTTGCTGCAGGCCACAACGGCAAGTGGGATTATGTGAGCGCACCAAAATCAATTACGGGTGGGTGGCATCACACAGCTGTAAGCTATGATGCATCTCAACGGCAGATGAAACTGTATTTAGATGGGGAACTAATTGATAGCGAAGATAATGTTCCTCCTTATTTTAAAGATTCCGAAAATGCAACTTTGATCGGTGGATATAATGGAGCCCATAACTTTAATGGATCGTTGAAAAATGTACAGATTTGGAACAACGTATTATCTGATGAACAAGTTAAAAGTCTATATGCTACGGATCAAGAATAACTGGCTGCGCCTATCGGCGAATCACTAGCACCATTAAAATGTATCTCGCTGGAGAGACCGATTCACAATATCGAAGGAGGGCTGCCCTAATGTAAGGGCTGCCCTCTTCTGTCTTTCGGGCATCTTATCTAAAGGAGGACATTTTGCGCTTGTACAGCGCCATATATGGGTGGCAGCCGCGAGCACCTTATCTCCCAGCAATCAGCGGATCCCGCGCGGCCAAGCCTTCCTTTTACCCGCTTCCAACGTTTACCCGTTTCCAACCTCCCTTTACACCTACCCAACGTTTACCCGTTTCCAAGCGTCTTTTTTATCATACCTATTGTTTTTTAAAAAACTTAAACCTACCTTTGCGATCGCTTTTGAAAAACAGCAGAACCTGTTGCAATCAAAGCATTTGGCGCGGTAGCTCAGCTGGTTAGAGCGCGTGATTCATAATCCCGAGGTCGGGAGTTCAAGTCTCCCCCGCGCTACGCAAGACCTTCACCACCTGGTGAAGGTCTTTTTTTTGTCCCAATGGTGCGGATCAAAGGTACTTTGCCCTACGGCTCAAAAAACGCCACACTCCCCCCTACCCATTCCTTGCCTTTGTTGTAGCGCACCCCTACCATTTCGCCCTTGCTGAGGCGCACCAGGTTGTTGACCAACTGGGGCCGGGGAGCGCCGCGTTCCCAGAGCAGCATCATGCGGATTTCAGCTTTGGCGGGCACGTCGGGGGTGGGGATGAGGTCGGCGTATTCTACTTTTTGTTGCAGGATGTAATGTTGCGGATCCTGGATGGCGTCGAGGTCTGCTTTGGTGCAGTGCAGGTTTACGCCGCTGCCCGCAAAGGAGTAGAGTGGCTTCAGGACGTAGTTGTGCAGGTCGTCCGGATACTGTTCCAGCTCGCTCAGCAGGTAGGCTTTGGGCGAGTAGGGGCTATCGATCAGCGGCAGGGTATGCTTGCTGATGCGGAAAAACCAGTTGGGGTGCCCCACCCACTCCACGTCTACATCTTCGGTCAGGTTGAACTGGCGCTGGAGGTCGTCGCGGTGCAGCAATTCATCAAAAATTACGCGGTTGAAGATGCGATCAATGCGGATTTTGCGGCCGTCCTTCTCGTAGTAGAGCGTACGCCCTTCGATGATGACCTTGCTGATGCACACCGATTCGATACCGATCCACTTTTTGGCAACGAAAAAATCGATGGCCGTGACCTGCTTGTCCGGTTCAATTTCCAGGAGGATCACATTTTCCGGATCGTGGTCGCCGACGATGATGGACCGCAGTTTTTCGCGGTAAGCGGTGCTGTCCAGCCCGTTGAACAGGTGCAGAAAAGTAGGCGGCACCGGGAAGTGCTTGAGGTAAGCCTGTGCCGCGGCTTCCTGGAAAAAGTAGAGCGACGGAAAGCCCTGGGCCTCGATCAACTGGGGCGTAACACTGCCATCAGGCGCCAGGCAGAGGCCAAAATCCAGTTGCAGGAAAGTGGTGTGCGGCGTTTCGTTGGGCACTACCTGACCGGGCAACAGCGCCGCCTCCGACAAGGCTTTGAAGTTGGGCTGCACAATGACGTCGACGATGTCTTCACAAGCTTGCAGGAGCCGGTCGCGCAGCTGGTGGTCAATAAAAATAGGGGTTTCAGCGATCCTGAACGGTGGCCGGTGGCCGTAAGTTTCCGCAATTTCATCTACCATGGCGGTATGCCGGGCGACGGAGAACTGTTGGTTGTATTGTTCGCGCAAGTGTTTTATCATAGCAAAGGTCTTTGGTCTGGGATGGGGGGTTGAATTCGTTATCTTTGCGTAAGAATAAGAAAAAATCAGCACCTTCGTATGAGGATGGATAGATTTTAGCAGGACTTTTTCTCTTTACCCCAAAACTGTATCACGGATGGAAGAAAAAAACACCACCCAGCTGACTGCCGACCTGATTATAAGGGATTTCGAGTTGGAAACGACCACCGACTTCCAGAACGAGGACGAACTCTTTCGCATGCTGGCCGACCAGATTGCCTGGATGATTGAGCGCCGGATGGAATGGCTACTGAGCCTGATGTACCGCATGGACATCGACGAAAGCCAGGTGCAGGCGGCCCTGTCGCCCGTAGCGCCCGAACCCGCCAATATTGGCCTGGCCCGGCTGGTGCTGGAGCGGCAGAAACAACGCGTGCACACCAAACAAACCTACCGCCCTTCGGCACTCGGCGAGGAGTGGGACTGGTAACCAACAAATTGCATTTTATGCTTTTAAAAACCCGTGCCATCGTTTTTCGAACCCACAAGTACGGCGAATCCAGCCTGATTGTGGAGCTTTTTACCGAGCAGCGGGGACTGAGAAAATACATCATCAGTGGCGTGCGCAGCGCCAAAGCCCGCACCAAGGCCAACCTCCTGCAGGTCATGACCCTGCTGGACATCGTTGCCTACGAGCGCGACGACCGCGACCTCAACCGGCTCAAAGAAATTCAACCGGCAACCCTTTATCAATCCATCCCCTTCGACGTGCGCAAAGGCGCCGTGGGGTTGTTCATGGTCGAGGTCAGCCGCAAGGCCATCCAGGAGCGCGAAGAGAACAAGCCGCTTTTCACTTTCCTCTTCGAGCGCTTTGCCGAACTCGACGCCGCCACCGCCTCCATCGCCAACTACCACCTGAGTTTCCTCCTCGAGTTGTCGGCCTACCTGGGTTTCCACCCCGCCGGGGAGTACTGCCCCGCCACCCCGATCTTTGACCTCCAGGACGGCGCCTGGGTGAGCAGCCTGCCACCCCATTCCTACTTCCTCACCGATCAGCTGGCTGCTGCTTTCTACGCGCTCCTGCCCTACCAGGCACCAGAGGCCCACCAATTGGTGTTGGATCGCGAGCTGCGCCAAAAGCTGCTCAGCGAACTCATCCGCTACTTTCAGCTGCACCTGGAAGGGATGACCGAAGTACACGCCCACCTGATTCTGCGGGAAGTTTTTTGATTTCCTGTCGAAGCCCCCGCGGCATCACCGGGCCCGTCCGATAAAATCCATGATCTCCTGCCAGACGATGGCTGCTTTGAGGCTGTGGCCCAGGCCTTCGGTGAGGATCAGCTCGCTGTTTGTCCAGTTGGAGGCAATTTCGTGGGCGCCGGCAAGGGGGGCAACATCGTCGTCCCGATCGTGGATAATCAGGCCAGGAATAGTGAGTTCCTGACTGAAGCGGCTGATGGAATAATAACTAAACGGGTGCTGATAGCGCCGGATAAACCCCTGTTCTAGCTGGTCAATCACTTCCTGGCGCACCCCCAGCCCCCGGCGAAAGCTGTTCATGAAATCATTCAATTCCCCGGGAGTAGCCAGTAGCACCAACTGTTGAGGGCGGTGTGCCTGCGGGTAATGGTGCAGGTAATAGACCGCTGCCATGCCACCCGCCGAGTGCCCGACAACGGCCGCTGGCTGGCACTGCGCCACAAAAGCGGCCAAGACTTCGGCGTAATAGATGACCGAGAAGTGGCCCCCTTGGGTCTGCCCGTGGGCCGGCGCATCCACCGCGTAAACATCGTAACCCGCAGCCAGTAGCTGTTGGCCCAGTTCGTACCAGCGCCCACTGTGGCTGTCCCAGCCGTGGGCCAACAAAATGGTTGGTCCGGCACCCGGCCAGTGGTAGGTACTCACCTGCATATCATCCAGGGTGAAAAACGCCTGCCGCCCAAGGGCCAGAAATTGCGCTTCCGCCGCATCGGGCAGGCGCCGGGACGGTACGGCCAACACCTGGTAACACAAGCGGCCGGCAAGCGCAGGTGAGATACGCCAACTACCATTCAACAGGGCCCGAATAGCCCGGAGTTTTATGGAAGGTCGGTCGGTGGATGATTCAGGAGAAGTTGCCATCTAGTAAAGATAGCAGATTACCAGCAGGCAGCCTTTCTCGGCCAGGAAGAAATTTCCCGAAGCAGCATTAGGGGTCGGCGAATAATAAGTTACTCTTTTCAAGGTAGCTATCGCGTTGCCAGGCAAGACGCGAAGAGCGAGTATAGCCATAGCTACATGAGCGATGAGCAACGCAGCATGGCGACGGGAGAGCAACTTCAAATGGGGAAGTTATTATTCGCTGACCCCTTAACATAAAAAAATCCTGGCGGCAGGCAATACCCGGTTTTTTTTGTCGTTTTTTCAACAGTACAGGTGTAATATTCCATACCTGTTTTCCCTTTTCTGATTATTACTCCCGTAATATAAAAATGCACACAAACTATTGAGAGAGTAGTTTGAATCATCAGCAGCAGGCGCGCGTTCGAAGGAATGGGCCTGCTGCCTTTTTTTTAGCCTTGTTCGAATAAAAAAAAATCCTACCTTAGTATTTTGACGGAAATAAATCTAGCAACTTTTTCTGGAAATTTTCAAACAGGCTCTTAGTTACTATTACGGACGTGCTGCGTCATAAATCAAAAATAATCATTAAATGGATTTAACTAACCTCATTCAAGGCCAGATCTCAGACAGTTTAATTGAACAACTTTCCGGGCAATTAGGCGGCGTAGACAAGTCGCAAACGGCGACTGCTACTTCTGGTATCTTATCTACCCTGATCGCCGCTATGGCGCGCAATGCTTCTACCCCCGACGGGGCGGCAGCGTTGAACACGGCCCTCGAAAAAGACCACGATGGTAGTGTACTGGATAATATCATGGACGTGATTGGCGGAAAAGCCACCGGCGCAAACAGCAGCGCTCTCAACGGTTCCGGTATCCTCAACCACGTGCTGGGTAGCCGCCAGGGTGGTGCAGTAGAGATGATCAGCAAAATGAGTGGTCTGGACGCCAACAAAACAGGTGCCTTGATGGCTACCCTTGCCCCCATCGTAATGGGCATGTTGGGTAAGGCCAAGCGCGAAAACAACCTCGATGCCAGCGGTATCTCTGATGTCCTGGGTGGCCTTGCCAAAAAAGAACAAAACACCAACCCCGCCATGAGCCTCATTACGGGCTTCCTCGATGCCGACGGCGACGGCAGCATCCTGGACGACGTAGCCGGCATGCTCGGCAAAGGACTCCTCGGCGGTTTGTTCGGCCGGAAGAAATAAAGCTTGACCAGGCTGTAAAGCTTGTTGGGTTAACCGCTGGTCGGACGTTCCGCAAGGACATCGCGACCAGCGGTTTTTTTATTGGAAGCTATAGGAGATCCGGTAGATGGCGTCGGCGAAATCATCGGACACCAGCAGGGAGCCATCGGGCAGGTATTCCAGGTCGACGGGGCGGCCCCAGGCGTCATCGGTTTTGGTGTTGAGCCAGCCTTCGGCGAAGGGCTCGTAACCCACCACTTCCTGGTTGTCGTTCAAGGTGGCCTGCATAATGCGGTAGCCCGCCTTCTTGCTGCGGTTCCAACTGCCGTGCTCCGCAACCAGGATCCGGCCCTGGTACGCCGCCGGGAACTGGGTACCCGTATAAAATTCCAGCCCCAGTGGCGCTACGTGAGCGCCCAGCTTCCGGGCCGGCGCCACAAAGTCGGCACACGGCCGTTTTTCACCAAATTCCGGATCGGGTAAATCGCCCTGGTGGCAATAGGGGTAGCCAAAGTGCAGGCCATCGGCAGGTGCCCGGTTGAGCTCACAAGCGGGAATGTCGTCGCCCATCAGGTCGCGACCATTGTCGGTAAACCACAGCTCGCCAGTGGTGGGGTGCCAGGTAAAACCTACCGTATTGCGCACCCCGTGCTGCACGATCTCCAGGTCGGTGCCGTCGGGATTCATGCGGGTGATGGAAGCGAAAATCTCCTCCTCCGATTCACAAATATTGCACGGCGCTCCTACCGGAACGTACAATTTACCGTCTGGTCCAAAAGCAATAAACTTCCAGCCGTGGTGGGTCTCTTTGGGGAATTTGTCGTAGACGACCTCCGGTTCGCCGGGTTGGTCGAGGTGTGCTTCGATGTTTGGGTATTTCAGAATCCGACTCACTTCGGCTACATAGAGATCACCGTCGCGAAAAGCGACCCCGTTGGGCATTTTCAACCCCTTGGCGATCTCGTAGCGCTCGTCGGCCACAAAATCACCGTTGGTATCGCGCAGGGCATAAACTTTGCCTTCGCCGCGGGTGCCTACAAAAAGCGTCCCGCCGGGGCTGTAGGCCATCGACCGGGCGTTAGACAGGTTCTGGGCGAAGAAGGCAATTTTGAACCCCGGGGGCAGTTGAATCTGCGCCAACGAATCTTCGGTTGGCGCGGCGGCAAGCATATCAATGGGCGGATTAACAGGGCCGCACCCCAGGGCCAGCAGGGTGAAGAGCAACAAGAAGGTACGCATGCTTTGTATATTGATTCTTTAATAAAATAGAACGATAGATAACCGGGCAATTATTTGTCATTACAAGCGAACACAAACGCGGGCGGAAAGTTCCGGGCACAAAACCGGACCCGCACTTCGCCGAAAAATTCCTCGTAAAACGACTTCAGGAACATCGAATAGTGCATCTGGACAAAGTGTCCACCAGGGGCCAGGCTGTCGTGACAGGTAGCTACGATGTCCCGGGCCAGTTCCTTGGGTAAAATTACGAACGGTATGGCGGAAATAATATGATCGGCGTGGGTGAACCCGTGTTCCGCTAAATAAGCGGGTAAATGCTCCGCCGACCCCTCGATGACGACGAGCCGGGGATCGTCAATATTGCGCAGTATATCGCAGAAATTAGCTTGCACCTCAAACACCAGCAAAGTGGCGTCCGGGTGCATTTTTCGAAGAATGTGGTGGGTGATCACGCCGTTGCCCGCACCCAATTCCACCAGCACTTTGGCCTCAGCGAAATTGATGGGGCTTAACATTGCCTCGCAAAGAAAACGCGAACTGGGCGTAACGGTACCCACGGTACGGAGGTTTTTCAAGCCTTCCCGCAAGAAGTTTATCCTACTGATGCCTTCACTCATTATCCTGATATTAACCACCGCAAGTGCTTATTCCGATGGTAGTCTAGCCAAATACAAACCGCGCTGGATGCGCTTAACCACCAAAAATAGGCATTATTTCTGACCCCAGCGGCTAACGGCCCAGGAATTCGTTCAAATCGGGGAATTGTTCGACCAACGTCCGGGCCTGGTCCTTATCCAGGCGCACGCCGCAGAAGTAGGGCACGATGTAGGCGCCGCTGTAGCCATCCCTGACGAGTTGGCGGCGCAAACCTTCGGCTACCTTGAAGGTAGGCGTAGCGCCTGCCGTATAACGCAGGTAGGGCAGGTTGGCGGCGTTTTCCAACATCAGCTCGGGCTGCTGGTCCAGTGCGGCGTTGGCGTAAGCTTTTTGGACGGATACCACCTGAACTTTGTAAACCAACACCTGGTCACTGGCAGCCGTGCGCTCGCTGCGGGTCGTTTGCCCCAACACCGGCACAGCGGGCCGCAGTGCCGGATAGGTCAGTGGCGCAAAGGTAGCTGCGACCGTAAAAGCAGGGTCCGTGCTGCGGAGGGTGCGGAGGAAGATGCGCGTCGCGGCTACGCCTTGTTGTTGCAATTGGCGGCTGTACTCCTGCAATTGCTCCATGGCTTCAAAAAACTGAACCGTCAGGGGTTGGTTGCCTTGAAAGGGCACGTAACCGGTCAGGACCAGGTAGTCCGTCGGGTACTGCCGGGCTTTGCCGGCTACTTCCGCCAACCAGGCGGGCACCCCCAGGCCGCTGAGGCTGCTGCCACTCACCGACCACTGCGCCGCTGGTGCGGCTGCCAGCGGGGGTGCGCTGACGGGTGCGCTGACGGGTGCGGCCACCACCCTGGGCGGTGCGGCTGGCGGCTGAACAACTGCGGGAGCAGGCGGCACGGCTACCGAAGCAGCGCCGACCGGAAGCTCCATCTCCTGGCGGTATTTGGTGAAGTAGGCAATGTAGAGATCGCGCTGCCCCTGCCCGTCTTTGCGGGCCGAGGAAAAGAAACCCGTGAACCCGTCGCGGGCCAGGCTGAAATGCGCGTCATCGGCGGATGAATTGATGGGGAAACCGAGGTTTCGGGGTGCCGACCAGCGCGCGGCTCCAGGCAGGTATACTGCCTGAACGACGTCCAGACCGCCCACGGAAATGCTGCTGTTGTTGGTGCTAAAATAGAGGGTTACCCCGTCGCGGGCCAGAAAGGGGGTCGTTTCGTCGTAAGCCGAGTTGATCTCGGGTCCCAGGTTTTCGGGAGCGGTCCAGCGGCCATTGCGCAAAGCCGACCGGTAGAGGTCGAGACCGCCGTAGCCACCCGGCCGCCGGCTGGCAAAGAGGAGGAGGGTGTCCGCTGCCAGGTACAACTGGTATTCGCCTGCGTTGCCCCGGGCGGGAGCCAGAAAAGGCGTCGTGCGCAGGCTGCGCTGCGCATTTTGCTGGAAGGTATCCGCAAAAATCTCTCCCTTCTCCCAATTCCAGCCCTGGTAGTACAACAGGACCTGCCCCTCGTTGGCAAAGCCGCACAGGTACTCGTGCTGCGGGCTGTTGAGGAGGTAGTGCAGCGGCTGGGCAGCCTGCCACGCTCCACCCTCGAGGGTTGTCGTGAACATATCCGACAATTCTTGCCCGTATTGTTCATCGGGGCGGGCGTGCTTATCGCGGGGGCCACCGGTGTTGCCCGGCCGGACAGCCGAAAAATAAAGCTGGCTGGAACGGGACGGGCTCAGCAAGGGTGCAAACTCATCGGCGGTAGAATTGACCTGGGGCCCCAGGTTTTCCACCACGGCGGGTGCTTCGCCGAAAACCAGTCGCACCCCGTTGTCGCAGCGCCGGATCTCTTCAATGATCATGCGCCGGTTGGAGTCCTCGGAGCGGAGGGTGCGCAAGTACAGCTTGTAGTGCTCGGCCGCCCGGGCAAACTGCTGCTGCGCGTGGTAAATTTTACCGAGATACAGCCAGCATTCGGGATAAGGGGATTTTTCGGTTGTGGTGAGTTCACCGAGCAGCTGCTGGGCCTGCGCCAGGTTGTTGAGTTGAAAGTAGCAAACGGCCAGCAAAAAGCGGCTCTCCTCGTCGGACTTCACCAACTGCCGCGATTGCTCAAGGGTGCGAATGGCATCTTCGTAATGGTTCGCCGCCAGGTAGGCCTTGGCTTCCTTCTTCAGGGTATTTTTGGGCTGCGCCACCGCACCGGTTGCACACAGCACCAGCACCAAAAAGCATCCATATCTTAAGCTCATGCCAGCAATTTTTAAAAACGCCTGCGAAAGGAGTTATGCTTTAACCACTTTGAGGCTGAGGTCGAGGCTGACGGCCGAGTGGGTCAGCGCCCCTACCGAGATGTAGTTCACCCCCGTCTGGCCGATCTTGCGCACGGTGTGAATATTGACACCACCCGACGCTTCGGTTTCGTAGCGGTTATTGATGACGGCCACGGCTTCGGCCAAAATAGGTAATTCGAAATTATCGAGCATTATGCGATCGACCTGGCGGGCATCCAGTACTTCGTACAACTCCACCAGGTTGCGCACCTCGATGGTCACGGGCAGGTCGAGCCCTTTCTCTTTTTGGTAGGCGACGGTTTGGTCAATGGCGGCCTTGATGCTGCCACAGGCATCGATGTGGTTGTCTTTGATCATGATGCGATCGTAGAGGCCGTCGCGGTAATTGTAGCAGCCCCCCAAACGGACGGCCCACTTTTCGATAAACCGCAGGTTGGGCGTGGTCTTGCGGGTGTCGAGAATCTTGACCGGTAGATCTTCAATTTCAAACTTGAAGCGGTTGCTCAGGGTCGCAATTCCGCTCATTCGCTGCATGGTGTTGAGCACCAGGCGCTCGGCTTGCAGCAGGGCCCGGGTATTGCAGCTGACCTCGAAGGCAACATTGCCGTAGCTCATGTAGTGTCCGTCGGGGATGTGAATGGTCATTTCTGCCGTTGGATCCACGTGGTGAAAGACCTTTTCGGCAATGGCTACGCCGGCCAGAATGCCGGGTTCCTTCACCAGCAGCCGGGCCTTCGTCCGGTCGTCGGCCGGAATACAAGCCAACGAGGTATGGTCGCCTTCGCCTACATCTTCGGCCAGGGCCCGAACAATGAAATCGTGTAATTGGTCTTCCAGTTTGGAGGTTGTGGGAGCCGACATAATGAACTTTTGTTTTTTAGGTAAGCGCTGGTTAGTGGTATTTTAAGGGGCTAAAACATGATCCCGAGGCGCAGCGTGATGCTGATGAGTTTAGCTTTGGAGTCTTCTTCGCTTTGCCGGCCATTGACGACAATGCTCGTGTTTTTGTCCTTGGACACATCCGTGAATCCATTCTGGAACGACAAGCCCCCGAAGATGGCGGTATTGGAAGACACGGTGTACTCCAGGCCGCCGCCAATACCCCACGATAAATTGATGGGATTGACCGCCGACTGGATATTGTAGTCTTCCTGGCTATCTACATCAGCGTCGTTGAGGATATTGCCTTTGGCCTGGGTCCGAAAACCGAGCGCTATCCGCGGTTCTACGTAGTAGCGTACATAGCCAAACTCCTTGGTGCGCAGCTTCAGGCCAATAGGAATTTCGACGTACTGAATGCTGTATTTGAAATCGGTACCGCCTTCGTAGACGTTATCACCGGGTATTTCGGCCCCTCCCCAGATACTGACGGTGTCCACTGACTCCTCATAAAACAGCTTACCACCCGCATTGAAATGGAAACCGATACCCGTCGCCAGGGAGTAGTTTTCCTGGAAATAATATTCTCCGATCATGCCCAACTGCAAACCCAGGTTGGGGCCATTGGGGTTGATCTTGATCTCATCCGTGGTTAACCAGGAAATGGAAGGGCTGAGTTGAAAACCAAAGCGAACATCATTTTGGGCCTGAACGCTCCAGGTCAACAACATGAGCCCAAAGATTGCGAGGATATTTTTCATCGTGAACACATTTTTATTGTTAGAATTAAATTCAACGGCTTTGGAGGATGTTGTTTGGCGGCTATTTGGTAGTTGTCGTCAAAGGCAAATCCCCAATAGACTTTTAATAATACGCAAAAAAAACCGCAGCAAAGAATCAAAGGTATTGATTTTGAAGAGGTTTGTACCGATACCCACCCCAGTTGGCGTGAACAAGTTGATTTTTCTACTCCCCTGAGACGAAATTTTTTCCCAACTTGTTCGTTGGAAAGCCGAAGCAAAAATAGCTTTTTGATAAGTAATATCTGGTATGCAACAACATTGTAAGCAAAGTTTAACGATTTTATGCCTCTTCCTGCTCGGACTCACGGCCTGCACCCCTGCTAAACGACCACTACCCGACGTTAGCGGCGTGGAAGCGCCCCTGCAGGTGCAACGCTTCGAACAGGACCTCTTCCAGCTGGATACCAACAATTTTGCGGCGGCCCTGGCTACCCTGCCGGACAAGTACCCGGTATTTGCGGAGTTGTTCTGTACCCGTATCCTGGAGGCTGGCTCCCTGGCCAACCTGACCCAGCCACAGCTCGACTTCCTGCGGGGCTTTGTCGCTTCGCCCGTGTACCGGGCGGTCTACGATACCACCCAGCTCGTTTACCCCAACCTGAATGCCATCACCGCCGACCTTCAGCAGGCGCTGCGCTACTTTCGCTACTACTTTCCTGATGTGCAGGCACCGGAACACCTGGTGACCTTCAACTCGGCCTTCAACTACTCCACCATCATTTTTGGCGAAAACGAGCTGGCCGTCAGCCTGGATATGTTCCTCGGCAATGATTTCGATTACCAGCGCTACAGCCCCGGCGCACCGATCTTCTCGACTTACCTGGTGCGCACCTACAACCAAGACCACCTGGTGGCTGCGCTGTTGCGCGTGCTGATCGACGACCTGGTAGGCCCCGCCCCCGGCAACCGACTGCTGGACGAGATGATCCACAACGGCAAAAAACTGTACCTCCTGGACCAGCTCCTACCCACCACCGCCGATACCGTCAAATTTCGGGTGACGCCCCAACAGTGGACCTGGCTCCAGGAAAATGAACGCAACCTCTGGTCGCATTTACTGACCGAAGACCTGCTCTACAATTCGCGCTACCAGGACTTTCGCAAGCTCATCGAACCCAGCCCTTCGGGGGCCCCGACCTTGCCCGAAGAGTCGCCGGGGGAAGCGGCCAATTACGTCGGCTACCGCATTGTGGAACAATTTATGCAACGACATCCTGAACTTCCCCTGGGGGAGCTGTTGTTGTATAACCAGGCCCAGGATATCCTCGACCAGTCGCGCTACAAGCCGGCACGAAAGTAGTGGGGGCTCGTGGCGTGGCCATTGCTACAAAAATTAGCTTTAACTTAGAGCCTGTGGGGCGGGGAATTAAACCAAATTGCCCTGCAGCGCGTCTATAAATATAAAACAGATATGAGTGCACGTACCATCCCTTTGGTAGATTTATCCAAATTTGAACACGGAACACCTGCCGAACGGGAAGCTTTCGTGGCCGAACTGGGCAAGGCTTTTCACGAAATTGGTTTTGTGGGGGTGGTTGGCCACGGTATCCCCAAGCAGTTGATCGAAGACTTCTACCGCACGTCCAAAGCGTTTTTTGCCAGTGAACGACCGGTGAAGGAAAAGTACGAAATTGCGGGCCTGGCGGGCCAGCGGGGCTATACGTCCTTCGGCAAAGAACACGCCAAGGGCAGTACCGTTGCCGACCTGAAGGAGTTTTTCCAGATTGGCCAGGAGGTTCCTCCCGAGGATCCCCTGAAAGCGGAATACCCCGACAATGTGGCCGTGACGGAAATTCCCGAATTTACCGATCTAGGGATGCAACTCTACCGCGCCTTCGAACAAAAAGGTGGCGCCCTGCTGCGCGCTATTGCCCTGCACCTGCACCTGCCCGAAGCCTACTTCGATCAGCAAATCGACAAGGGAAACAGCATCCTGCGGGCCATCCACTACCCCCCCATCACCAGCGAGCCCAAATCGGCTATCCGCGCCGAAAGCCACGAGGACATCAACCTCATCACCCTGTTGGTGGGCGCCTCGGCCGGCGGCCTGCAACTGTTGAATATGGAAGGGGAATGGCTGGATATTCAACCCGAAGACGATGAGATTGTTATCAATGTAGGCGATATGCTACAGCGACTGACGAACAACTACCTGAAATCGACTACCCACCGGGTCGTTAATCCGCCCCGCGAACAGTGGCATTTGCCCCGCCTGAGCATTCCTTTCTTCCTGCACCCCCGGGGCAAGATGGACTTGAGTGTACTGGAAAGTTGCGTCACACCGGAGCGCCCGGTGGCCTACCCACCCATCACGGCGGGGGAATACCTGGACGAGCGCCTGCGCGAGATCGGCCTGAAAAAATAGTGCTTCAGCCGGTAACCGGAAGATAATTATTCAGCACGGTAGTGGAAATTCTACTACCTTTGCGCCATAACAATAGGCCAAAATCAATGAACCCCGGTGGGGAACACGTTTTGACCAACAAAACCTTTTAGCATGAATATCTTGCTGTTGTTCAATTTCTTAGGCCCGGAGATGATCGTAATCTTCTTCGCCATTCTCTTGCTGTTCGGAGGTAAAAAAATTCCGGAACTGATGCGTGGTATCGGGAAAGGGATCAACGAATTCAACTCGGCACGCAACTCGTTGGAAACCGAACTGAAAGCTGGCATGAAGGACGAGGAACGCGCCCGGCAACAGGCCAAGCAACAAGCCAGCCAGGAAGCCAAGCAGGAGGATTAAACGCTTCCTTTTTGCGCGTATCCTAATGCTGCCCTTACCGGGCAAAACGCCCCTACAGGCACTTCGGTGTTGTAGGGGCGTTTTTATTTTAACCTGTTGGTGGTGGTCAAACGAGGGGGATCCCCGCGGGCTGTCGAATCAAGGAAAACCTAATACGTTGTTGCTGTTTTATCCGAAATGGCGCATTTAAGAAAACCCATCCCCCGCCCACGCTAAAAAGCGTGGCAAGCTATTCCCTTTCAAGGAAGAGCTTACCACGCCCCTTCGGCGTGGGAGTCCAGACGCGCGATTTTTGCCGAGGCGAGTAGT
>PZPC01000157.1 GCA_003045895.1 Bacteroidota bacterium | reverse complement strand
AAGTCCGGCCGCCATCGCCGAAGAAGAAGACAATAGGGAAGGAGTGGTACAGTTTTATTAAAAAATGATAGACAATACTTTTGTTTTTACGTAGGGATGGGTACTTACTATTTTTCGAGCGTCGACTATAGAAAGAACGAATATCCCGCGTTGGAATCTGGTTGAGCACTATATTAGGAAGAACCAGTTTGGGGTCAATGGGGTAATTGGATGATTGGGCGGAAGTTTGCACATGGATGGTGGGGAAATAAGCACTGAGGAATTTTGAGAGATAGTAATACCGCAGGCTAGCCGGCGTTAAGACGGGCGGGTATTTATAAGCCTGAATAAGGAGCTTGTGGTTTGGCAAAGTCAATGTTTGCTGTAGCGAAGAGTTTTGACCGCAAGAGACTGTTCACCAGTTTTTTGGTGCCAATGAAGCTGTGTTTCAAAAAAGGGAAGTCTGGTTTTTTTCTGAAAATAGCTGATACAATACAATCCCCATTCATGAATAGTTTCCCGCAGCAGTTAGCTTGGCTAAAGTCAAGCTTAGTTTGCAACGGATTTAAATTGATATGCTGGATAGTCTTCATCCCTGTCCCTGGATAGTTATTATACTAATGCAACACCCGCAAAATATGCTCCAGGTAATTGTCATTGATGAGGATGCGCTTAAGTTGGCTACGGTCGAACAGTCCGAGGTCGAAGCTTTCTGAGCTGATGCGCAAATCACTAATCGCGCCATTGATCTGGCAGTGATAGATAACGACCAGCACATTGATCTGGTTTTTAACCGATACGTTCAGGACATCCAATAGTTTAACAATAGAGACGCCTACGTTGAGTTCCTCGCTTATTTCACGTTGTAGAGCGTTTTCTATCTTTTCGTCTTTCTCCAATTTCCCGCCGGGTAAGTCCCATTCACCGCGTTCATTTTTCAGGAGGACAACCTTGTTGTCGAGAATACAAATCCCTTTGACTGATACGGGAAAGCGGGGCGCAAAGAAATCGGAGAGAATTACTTTTCCCAGGGTGCGCAGATAAAGTTTTTTCAAGTTAGATGTCATAGTGTAGGCAGGCTGTATTCAGTGCTTACCGGAACGTAGTGGGTAGTGAGACAACGTTGCTGTAATGGGCACTAAAGGTTCGGTTCAGGTGTTTTGTGATTTCTCTGGAATATCCAACTTCTTAAATACCGAATTTTGGCTGGTAAATTCGGGCACAATAGTTTTCATCAAACGGACGAGCGTTTCCTCATCGGCATTTTGGGTGAGCACAACCAATTGATCGATCAGTTCCGTCACGTATGCGTAATCGTTGGTCCTGACCAATGCTTTCTTGATCTTAGGGTGATGCGTAGGAAGGGTCCCCTCCCGATCGTCGAGTAATTCTTCGTAGAGCTTTTCTCCGGGGCGGAGTCCGGTGAATTTTATGGTTATATCCTGGCCGGGCGTAAGGCCCGCCAATTGGATCATTTTCTCCGCCAGGTCGATAATTTTTACCGACTCTCCCATGTCAAAGACGAAGATTTCGCCACCGTTGCCCATAGAACCGGCTTCCAGAACCAATTGGCACGCCTCTGGAATGGTCATAAAGAAGCGGGTGACTTCCGGGTGCGTTACGGTTACCGGACCACCCTGCTCAATTTGCCTTTTGAAGATGGGAATGACGGAGCCGTTGGACCCCAGTACGTTGCCAAAGCGGGTGGTGATAAACTGGGTGTTGTGCGTAGCCTGGTCATTCAGCGCCTGGACGAATATTTCGGCAATCCGCTTCGAAGCCCCCATGATATTACTTGGGTTCACGGCCTTATCGGTAGAGATCATAACAAATTTACGAACCCGGTACTGTACCGCCAGCCTAGCCAGATTCATGGTGCCCTTCACATTGGTGCGCACGGCTTCCAACGGAAAATATTCCATGATCGGCACGTGCTTGTAAGCGGCTGCGTGGAACACATATTCCGGCTGGTATTTTTCGAAGAGGTGTTGCAACGTAGTGCTGTCGCGCACATCGGCAATAACGGGTAGGAAAACGCCGGCGGTAACGTATTTCTTCAAAGCCAGTCCCATTTCTGCCAGGGGCGTTTCCGCCTGATCCAGGCCCACCAGCAGCTTGGGGGCGTAGGGTAGCAATTGTTGCACAATTTCGCTGCCAATGGAACCGGCACAGCCGGTTACCAGGATCACTTTACCCTCGACGTCCGTACTTATTTTGCGTTGGTCCAGCTCAATGGGTAGCCGGCTCAGCAGGTCGTCGAACTTAATGTTCATCAGCTGGCCCAGGTTCAGGGTGTTGTTCAGCCAATTTTCCATGGGTGGCACTTTGAGCACTTTCACCTGGTGTGCCAAACAGTTGTTGATGAACTGTACGCGCCGTGCTTCGGGCAGGTTATTGATCCCAATAATGGCAAATTTGATGTTGTATTGTTTGACCACCCTGGCAAAGGAGAGTTCGGGGTTAAAGATGCGAATACCATTGAGGTACTTCTTGTGCACCCGCGGGTTGTCGTCGAAAAACGCCACCACTTTGTAATTGTGTGAAGCGTTGTGGCTCAGCACCCGATCCAGCATGGATCCCAACTCACCCGCACCGAAAATGGCGGTATTGAGCCGGTTGACCCCCTGCACCCGCAGCTTGTCGAAAATCAGACGCAGCATGATCCTGGATCCACCAGAGAGGAACAACAAGACAAAGTAGTCGACCAAGACAATTGGCAACACCTCCTGGGGCTTAAAAGGCGTAGCAATAAATCGCAGCAGCAAGAAAAAACACACGGAGGCCAGCGAGATAGCGTAGAAGACATTTTTGTAGTCTTTTTCACCCACGTAGCGAATGATGATCAGGTAGGTGCGGAAAGCAAAAAAGGAGATGAACCGGAATACCAGCAGCAGCACGGGCCCCCAGGTGAGCAGCAGATTTAGCCGCGCAAGTTCAAATTCCCCGGTTATCAACAGCGCCGACGTGATCGCCAGCAGGGCAAAAGTCAGGTCAATACCAAAAACAAAAACCTTGGTCACGTAACCCGCTATCGGGCTCGATCCAAGGATACTGCTTTGTGAAGAAAATTTCATTTTTTGAGATATCTATAAAGATGAGGCTAAAAATCCTGGTACAATTCGTACATATTGGTACGCAGCCCCAGGTAGATCGTTTGGCTGTCGGGTAGTCCCACCTCGACGGCATCGCCGCTCCGGTGTTGTACACCCAACTGCAGGCGCGGGTTGTAAAGGGAGGTAACGATGTAATTCATTTCCGCACGCCAGTACCACTGCCTTTCGGCCTGGTTGAGCGGGACGGTCGCGAACTGGGCCTGGGCCGCGAGCGTTCCCAAAATGAACGGAAAACCGAGTAGAATGCGTGACATAGCTTGGAAGGTTAATTGAGGTGTAATTTAGAACCTTTTTTTGGGCGGGTGGCCAGGGAGGGCGCCAAGTTTTTTCTTTTGCCACTAAGGCTCCAAGGTTTTTATTTAGCCTCCAAGGGCTCCAAGGGCTCTAAGGTTTTTATTTTGCCACCAAGGCTCCAAGGGCTCCAAGTTTTTTCTTTTGCCACTAAGGCTCCAAGGTTTTTATTTAGCCTCCAAGGGCTCCAAGGCTCCAAGTTTTTTCTTTTGCCACTAAGGCTCCAAGGTTTTTATTTAGCCTCCA
>PZPC01000102.1 GCA_003045895.1 Bacteroidota bacterium | reverse complement strand
AGACGTGGCAAGCAACGCTGAAGACGTGGCAAGCAACGCTGAAGACGTGGCAAGCAACGCTGAAGACGTGGCAGGCAGCTACCATATGCTTATCTCGCATTGAGCGTATAGGTATCGCGTATGCAATCTGCGACCATCCTAGGTTCTTAGCGCTTCAACACTACGGAAATAATTCGCGCTGAAGCACGAATAACCGCCACCCCTAAAATTCACGACGACTCCCGTGCCTACAGCTCCCGCTTCAGCAGATAATCCTTTTGCCGGTCGTCGCCCAGCCAGAAGAAGTGGTGGCTGAAAATTTGGAAGCCGTTGCGCTCATAGAAACGGATGGCCCGCCGGTTCTCTTCCCAAACCCCCAGCCAGACCCAGCGACAGCCTTCGGAGCGCGCGGTAGCCAGGGCGAAATCGCAGAGCAACTGCCCGATCTGCTGCCCCTGCCAGGCCGGCCGCACGTAGATGCGCTCGATCTCCAGGGCGTTGTCCAGCAGCTGTTCCGCCTGGGCGGCTCCCTGGTTGAGCTTCAGGTAACCCACCAGCTGCCCGGCTATTTCTACGAGAAAAAAGCGAGACTCCGGGTGGGCCAATTCCCTGCTTACCCGCGGCAGGGTCAGGTACTCCGCGCGGTATTTTTTCATATTGGCGGGGGTATTCAGCGGGCCAAAGGCGGCCAGAAAGGTCGTTTCCACGAGTTCGTGGAGTGCGGGCAAGTCGGCAGCGGTGGCGAGGCGGATGGTTGGCATAGGATCGGGTAAGTGAAGTTAATTGGGGGTAATATTAGCTGTTTCGGGTGAAAATTTCGGGTCTTCCGTGGTGCTACCTTCCCTCGCGGTCAAGACCATCAAGGTACGTATCCCTGCGGGATCCCGACCCGCTTGCCTTTTCGAAAAACGGTCGTTAGGGTGCGAATATTTTCAATATCCTCCAGGGGGTTTTTAGCCAGCAGGATGAGGTCGGCTATTTTACCTACCGTCACTGAGCCGTAGTGGTCTTGAATGGCCAGGTAAGTAGCAGGATGGATGGTAGCGGCCGCCAGCACCTCGGCGTTGGTCAGGCCAGCCTGGTGCAGCAAATCCAACTCCTGGTACAAACCAATGCCTGGGTACACGAAGGGCATGCCCGCAAAATCGCTCCCGGCCAAAATCTTTACGCCCCGCTGGTGCAGGTGGCCCACCAGCGCCAGTTGCCGGTTCAGCACCCGCTGTAGCGCTGCGGTGTCCTGTTGTCCTGGCCGGGCCAACCGTTTGCTTCGTGTCGTTTCCCATTCCTGCCGGAGGATGGGGTGGACCAAGGCATCGTATTGCGGCATACTAATCGTGCTGTCGGCCAGATGTGCTTTCAGGTAATAGACGACCAGGGTAGGGCACAGCCAGCTCTCTTTTTCGACCATCAGATCGGCCAGCCAGTCGATCCTGGCCGGATCATTGGTCCAGATTTCATCCAGCCGGTTGAGGTGTTCCACGCTTTTCTGACCCAATTCCAGCGACCGTTCGGGCGCCACATACTCCGAAAGATGGCCCGCAAAAGCCAGCTGGTGCGCTTGGCCATACTGGGCGATCTGCACCAGTTCCGGTTCCCGCAGCAGCGAATAGGTTTTGAAAAAATCGGCGCCGTTGGCCACCAGGCTGTCGAGCAGGTGGGGGATAGGGGTGCGCGCATCCAGGGGCATGCTGAAATCGTAAAAGACCGGTGGGTTGCCGTCGAGGATAGGGCCGGGGCCGAAGATGTCCGGCCCTTGGGTGGGGTCGGCTTTACCGATGGCCTTCAGCTGTGCCTGAATGGCCAGGTCGCCCCCCATGTCGCGAACGCCGGTAATGCCGTGCGCCAGGAGCGGGAGCAGTAAGAGCGAATCGTTGCCGCTTTCCCAGCACAGGTGAAAGTGCATGTCCCATAAGCCGGGCAGCAGAAACTGGCCGGTGCCATCGATCACGGTCGCCGGCGCGAATGGGACAGAGGTCGCCTGGTCGCCGATATACCGGATAATGGAATCCTCCAGTACCACGGTACGGTCAGGCAGCACCTGCCCACGTAACACATCGATGACGTGGACGTTTTCAATAACCGTATAGCGAGGGGGCTGGCCGTCTTCGCCAAACGAACAACTGGTGAGCAGCAGCAAGAGGAAGTAAGCTGAGGTTTTCATGAGGTGGGGGTATAGCCCGACTAAAATAGCCTTTTTTTTTCAACGCCCGGTTAACCTTTTTGGCAGAACAAGCGCTAATATTGTAGGAAGCCCTGAATGTCGCATGCTTCACTGCCCTAAAATCTAAAACGATGGCCACTCGTTCCAATACCCTGCTCTTGTCTACCGGCATGGCTGCCGCAGTTGTTTATACCCTACACGTACTGCTGGGCGGGTGGTGGTGGAAAGGCTATCGCCACCTGCACCAACCAATAAGCGACCTCACCGCCACGGGAGCACCCAACCGCGCCGGGCTGCTGGCACTGACGACCCTCTACGGTTTGCTGGCGCTGACCTTCGCCTTGGTGTTCCTCATCCT
Organism: Bacteroidota bacterium; assembly: GCA_003045895.1. Classification (GTDB taxonomy): domain Bacteria; phylum Bacteroidota; class Bacteroidia; order Chitinophagales; family Saprospiraceae; genus Lewinella. Next base: position 13,188 of record PZPC01000102.1, on the reverse strand, counting down.
GGAGAGCAAGAAGCACCACCGGATGGTGGTCATTGGGGCTGTTTTTTTCGTGGCGTTGCACCTCCTTTCCCTGTCATACGGTTTATTTCCCCAGGATCTTCCCGGCCAGCCCGCGACTTTCGCCGGGACCATGCACCTGGCGGTTACCGCCCTGATTGTACCGTGTACGCTACTGGCCCCGTTGTTCATCGGGTGGGGGCTCTTGGGGGAACCCGAGTGGAAAAAATTCGGCTATCTCTCTTTGGTTACGAGCTTGCTCTTATTGCTTTTTGGTGGCACCACGGCCTATCTTTTTGCCCGCGAACTACCCTACTTCGGTCTGGCCGAACGCCTGAATATCGGTACCTTACAACTGTGGACGTGCTGTTTTTCCTTCAAGCTGGTGAAAAACAGCCTGCCTCGGAGGTTGAAACAGACTTAACCGACCTTTAAGAGAAAAGTCCATGAATTATACCCGTTGTTTTTAGATTCGGCACCCCGTACGGGGTGCGGCCGCAAAAAAGTCACAAAAAAGCAAACCGTTACACCGGTTAATAAAACCCGAGTAGTTATCTTTGCCCGCAATTTGAGTCAAATGCCGGTCAAATAATAAATTTACGTGCTCAAATTATTAGCGAAGAAATAAGCGATTGATAATGAGCGATTTCGAGCTAATCATTTGAGTCGAAAATGTAAATTTATTTTTTGACCAATTACTAAACGTAAGCGCATCGTCGTCGCCCTACCTTGTTTTAGAGCCTTGCGCATTGCTAAATTGCATCTTCTTCGACGGTATTTCTGGAGCTAACGCTGCGGATCCGGGAAGCACAAAAAAACGTCAACATGCCAAAAGATCAGTCTATTCGTTCCGTTCTCATCATTGGGAGTGGTCCTATTGTTATTGGTCAAGCTTGTGAGTTTGACTATTCCGGTACCCAGGCGTCGCGTTCGTTGCGCGAAGAGGGTATTGAAGTAACGCTGATCAACAGCAACCCCGCAACCATCATGACCGATCCCATGACGGCGGATCACATCTACCTGTTGCCACTCACCGTCGAAAGCCTGGAGCACATCCTGCGCGAGCGCCAGATTGACGCTGTCCTGTCGACAATGGGGGGGCAAACGGCGCTGAACCTGGCCATTGAGGCCGGCAAGCAGGGGGTCTGGGACAAGTACAACGTGCGCCTGATCGGGGTCGACCTGGCCGCTATCGAGCTGACCGAAAACCGCGAGGCGTTCCGCCAGCACATGATCGATCTGGGGCTGGGCGTGGCGCCTTCCCGCATCGCCAACTCCTTCCTCGAAGGCAAAGAAGCTGCTCAGTTTATCGGCTATCCGCTGGTAATCCGGCCTTCGTATACGCTGGGCGGATCGGGTGGGGGCTTCGCCCATTCGGAGGAGGATTTTGACGCCAAACTGCGCCACGGACTCAACATGAGCCCCACCCATGAGGTACTCGTCGAGAAAGCCGTCCTGGGTTGGAAAGAATTTGAACTGGAACTGCTGCGCGACTCCGCCGACAACGTGGTCATCATCTGTACGGTCGAAAACATCGACCCCATGGGGATCCACACTGGCGACTCCATCACCGTTGCGCCAGCCATGACCCTCTCGGATACGGCTTACCAGGAAATGCGCGACCAGGCCATCCAGGCCATGCGCTCGCTGGGCAACTTTGCCGGCGGCTGCAACATCCAGTTTGCGCTCGACCCCGAGACCGAAAAGCTCATCGTCATCGAAATCAACCCCCGGGTGAGCCGCTCTTCGGCCCTGGCGAGCAAGGCCACGGGGTATCCCATTGCCAAAATTGCCGCCAAATTGGCCATCGGCTACAACCTGGACGAACTGAAAAACCAGATCACCAAGACCACCTCGGCCTACTTCGAGCCCACACTGGACTACGTGATCGTGAAGATGCCGCGCTGGAATTTCGCCAAATTTCCCGGTGCCGACCACGAACTGGGCCTGCAGATGAAGTCGGTAGGCGAGGTCATGGCCATCGGCCGCAACTTCCTCGAAGCCCTCCAGAAAGCCTGCCAGAGCCTGGAGCAAGACCGCGCCGGCCTGGGGGCCGATAAAAAAGAATGGATCCGCACCGAAGATATCCTCGCCCGCCTGGAAAAGGTGAGCGACGACCGCATCTTCCGCCTCAAAGACGCCCTCCGCCTGGGCGTTACGGCCAAGACCATCCACAAACTTACCCGCATCGACCCCTGGTTCATCCAGCAGATCAAGCGCCTGGTAGAAATGGAGGACCGCCTGACCCACTTCAACGTGGCCGAAGACCTGCCCGAAAGCTTCCTGCGGGAACTCAAAGTGGTCGGTTACTCCGACGCCCAGATCGCCTGGGTGCTGCGCGTGGAAGAAGAGCACGTGACCCGCCACCGCAAGGCCCTCGGTATCCGCCGGACCTTCAAGATGGTGGATACCTGCGCCGCCGAGTTCGAAGCCCAGACCCCCTATTTCTACAGCACCTTCGACGGCGAAAACGAGAGCATTCCCAGCGACAAGAAAAAAATCATCGTCCTCGGCTCGGGCCCCAACCGCATCGGGCAGGGGATCGAGTTCGACTACTGCTGCGTGCACGGCCTGCTGGCCATCAAAGAAGCCGGCTACGAGGCCATCATGGTCAACTGCAACCCGGAAACCGTATCCACGGATTTCGATATGGCCGATAAACTGTACTTCGAGCCCGTCTACTGGGAACACATCGCCGAGATCATCGAACTGGAAGAACCCGAAGGCGTGATCGTGCAGCTGGGCGGACAAACCGCCCTGAAGCTGGCCGAAACCCTGGAGAAAAACGGCATCAAAATCATCGGTACCGACTTTGCCAGCATGGACCTGGCCGAAGACCGCGGCGCCTTCTCCAACCTGCTCCGGGAGCAGGGGATTCCGTACCCCGATTTCGGCGTAGCCAAAGATGCCGACCGGGCACTCGAGGTGGCCAACAAAGTGGGGTATCCCGTGCTGGTGCGCCCGAGTTACGTACTGGGCGGGCAAGACATGCGCATCGTCATCAACGACAAGGAACTGGAACGCCACGTGCTCCACATCTTCAAGCACATGCCCGACAATGAGGTGTTGGTGGACCACTTCCTCGACCGCGCCAAGGAAGCCGAAGTGGACGCCATCTGCGACGGCGACGAGGTCCACATCATGGGGATCATGGAACACATCGAACCGGCGGGCGTCCATTCCGGCGACTCAGCGGCCGTATTGCCAACCTACAGCCTGTCGGTCAACGTGGTCAATACCATGGTGGAATACACCCAAATGCTGGCCAAAGCGCTGAACATTAAAGGCTTGATCAACGTACAGTTTGCCATCAAGAACGAGCAGGTGTACGTCATCGAGGCCAACCCCCGGGCATCGCGCACCACGCCCTTCATCGCCAAAGCGTACCAGGTTCCTTACCTGAAGATCGCTACCCTGGTGATGCTCGGCACCCACAAGCTCAAAGACTTCCACATCCACGCGCGCCCCAGCGGCTTTGCCATCAAGGTGCCCGTATTCAGCTTCGACAAGTTTCCCAACGTCGACAAGCAGCTGGGCCCCGAAATGAAATCTACGGGTGAAGCTATTCACTTCATCAAAGACCTCACCGATCCGTTCTTCCGCGAACTGGACCGGCAACGGTACATGTACCTGACGCAGTAAGCGACTGTGCTCCTCCGTAGCGGTGGGTTTAAAACCCACCGCTACGGAGAAACGGAGGAGCTAATACGTTTCATAATCCGTCGGTTCCGCCTCCGAGATCACCAGTGGTATGCGGGCCCGAATGTTCTGCTGTTGGGCGGGCGTCAGCTGATCGAACCAGGTGCCGTAGCGGGCCTGGGCCGCTTCGTCCCACAGTTCCTGGTAGGCGGCCTTCAGTTCGTTGTACACCGCCAGGTAGGCCGCGTAGCTGGTGGCCCGGTCGTTGACCAGCGAGACAATCGCCTGGTTGGGCGCTGCCGCTAAATGGGGCAGACCTTGCGGATTCATAATGAAAACCTTCACCCGTTCCCGCAAGTCAGCAATGGCTACTTCTTCGTTGCGAACCAGCAGTTGGTCATTGGCGTTGAGGGCAATGATGGGTTGGAAACCCACTGCTGGTTTGTTGATTAAGCGTAAAATGCTGTCTGGTAGTTATTACCTATGATGCCTTTTCTGCTGAAAAAGGTGTTTAAGTGCCGGGCAAATAATAATTTGAGTCGAAAACGTAAATTTGTTTTTGATCACTTGCTGATAGGTAAAAAATACCCCCCACTTATGGATGCCAATTTCTTTTTCAAAGCCTTGCACGTCGTCGGATTCGTTTCCTGGTTTGCGGGCTTGTTTTACCTCGTACGCGTCTTCGTGTACCTGATGGAAGCCGGCGAGCGCGAAGAACCGGCCCGCAGCATCCTGGTCGAGCAATTCGAGACCATGGCCTGGCGCGTCTACCGCGTCATCTGCAATCCCGCCATGATGATCACCTGGACCGCTGGCCTGGTCATGCTGGGCCTCGACCTGGCGGGTGTCACGTCCTACGGGTATTTCAGCATGGGTACCCCCGGCTGGCTGCACCTCAAGCTGCTGTTGCTGGTGCTGCTCACGGGTTACCACTTCTGGTGCAAGGTATTGCTGCGGCGCCTGGAAGCCGGCCAACGCCCCTTCTCCGCCTGGCAGTTCCGGCTCTTCAACGAAGTGCCCACCCTCTTCCTGGTGGCCATCTCTTTCATCGCCGTCTACGGCAAAGCCGGCCGCCTCAACTACGGCTACCTCCTGCTGGGGGTCGGCATTTTTGCGGGGCTGGTGTACCGCGGGGCCGTGGCTTATCGCAAGCGCAGGGAAGCTTGATCGGAGGTAGCTCAAAGTCGGAAGTGGGAGGTCGTTCGAAGTCGGAGGTGGGAGATCGGAAGTGGGAAGTTTTAGGCCCACGCTGAAGACGTGGCAGGCGCGTGTAAAGGTGGAAACGTGTAAACGTGTAAACGGAAAGCCGGAATACGGCCGCCCAAAAGTCCTCCTCTGGAGGAGGTGCCACGCCCGGGCGTGGCGGAGGAGGAAGGAGGCTCAAAGTCGGAAGTGGGAGGTCGGAAATCGGAAATGGGAGGTGCAGCAGTGCCTATTTGGCAGAAAAGGCTTAACTTACAAAGCAGAATCAAAAAATCTGTAACAATGAACCTGGCAGAGATTATCACCATATCGCCAACCATTCAAAGTGGAGCACCCGTGTTTACCGCAACAAGGGTTCCGGTGAGCATCCTGTTCGATTACTTAAAAGCTGGAAATAATCTGGACGAATTCCTGCAAGATTTCCCTTCGGTAAAGAAAGAACAGGTCGTTGAGTTGCTCATTTTTTTTGAAAACATATTTCATATAAGCACGGCGGAACATGAAAATCATCCTGCTTGATGAAAACCTTCCGAATCCTTTAAAAAATGATTTTTCCGATCGTTTTGAAGTGGTAACTGTCCATGACAAAGGTTGGCAGTCTAAAGAAAATGGAGAATTATTAAGAGCGATAGATGAGGAAGATATTGATTTCTTGATGACCGCAGACCGAAATTTAGAATACCAACAGAACCTGCATAAGTACAAACTAAGATTAGTGGTAATAGTCACTTATGACAATAGGTATAAAACATTGAAGAGTAAAATCCTACAAATCGAAGAGGAACTACTTAAAGCACCAGAGGTAGATAAAATTATAAGAATAGATCTTCGCAGTTGAATAAGATACCCAGATCGTTGGAAATCGGAAATCGGAAATGGGAGGTGCAGCAGTGCCTATTTGGCAGAAAAGGCTTAACTTACAAAGCAGAATCAAAAGCCCGCAACTAAAAACCCAAACAAGATGAATTTTTTAACAATCAAAACCAGCTGGGCAAATGTGGAATTTATTCCTTTCAAGCTCTCTATTGTAACAGCGGGTATTTTTATCGGCGCGTATTTCCACGATTTCTTCCGCCACTACGATGCGCTTATCTTGACCGTATTTTTCATCACCGTGGTGTGGACCATTTACCTGTGGGTAAGTAAAATGAAAGAAAGCCAGGTTTAGTAATTAGCTGTACTTTACACTTTTATACCCTTCCCACTTCCCACCTCGGCCGCCCGCCACCTCTGCTTGCTGCGCAAGCGGTCTCCTGAAGGAGCAGGCCCGCCCGCTTGGATGCGCGCGATCTCCTGATTGCTGGGGTTGAGTTTACCCTCCAACGTAAAGATGCGTTAATACGTTTTTACGGTGCAACCCTTCCGCCGCCGATCGCTGATTGTTGCCGCCAGGAAGGAGTGGTACGCGCCTTACTCAGTCAAAAAAATCAAACATCGTAAATCGTAAATCGTACATCTTAAATTATTTAAGATGTACGATGTACGATTTAAAATTTAAGATTTTGGGCTGGCCCCTGATTGCCGGAGTTGTCTGCATTTTCATTCTCGCGCCTGCCACGTCTTCAGCATTGGCGGGGCAGCGTAGCGGCGAGAGACGAGACCGTCCACTAATCTCTCCACTCTAACTTTTACACCCTTCCCTTTTCCCACCTCGGCCGCTTTTACACCTGCCCAACGTTTCCACCTTTCCACGGTCTAAAACTTCCGACTTCGAGCTACCTCTCTCTACTCCAGCTCCGCCAGCGCCATCCACTTCAGTTCCAGTTCCGCCACCTGGTCGCCCACGGCGCTCAGTTCCTTCGACAGTTCGGTGATCCGTTCGGTGCTCAGGGTCGTATCATCAAAGGCAGCGGTTATCTCCGCGCGCTTCTCTTCCAGTTGGCTGATCTTCTTTTCCAGGCGCTTCATCTCCTTGCGTTGCTCCTGGCTCAGGCCGGGTTGCTGCTCCACGGCTTCGGCCTTGCGTTGTTGTTGCTCTGCGCGCACCTCGCGGCGTTCCTCGCGTTCGCGTTCGCGTTGTTCCACGCGGTAGTCGCTGTAGTCGCCCAGGAAGTCGCGAATTTTGCCTTCCCCTTCAAAGATGAAGAGGTGATCCACCAGTTTGTCCAGAAAAAAGCGGTCGTGCGATACAATGATCACGCACCCCGCAAAGGCCAGCAGAAAATCTTCCAGCACGTTCAGGGTCATGATGTCCAGGTCGTTGGTCGGCTCATCCAGAATCAGGAAGTTGGGGTTCTTCATCAGGATCGTCAGCAGGTACAGGCGGCGGCGTTCACCACCACTCAGCTGGCTCACGTACACCTGCTGCTGGGCCCGCGTAAAGAGGAACCGCTCCAGCAGCGCGGCGGCGGTCAGCTTGGCGCCCTTCTCCAGCGGAATGTATTCGGCAATGTCCCGAACCACTTCGATCACCTGTTGGTCTTCCTTCAGGTTCATGCCGTCCTGGGTATAGTAGCCGAACACCGTGTTGCCACCCACCTCAATGCGGCCGCTGGTGGGGCGTTCCAGTTCGGTCATCAGGTGCAGAAAGGTGGTCTTACCCACCCCGTTGGGCCCCACAATGCCTACCCGCTCGCCCTTGCGAAACTTGTAGTCAAAATCCTTGATCAGCACCTTGTCGCCGTAGGCCTTGCTCACGAAGTGGGCCTCCAGAATCCGTTTGCCCAGGCGCTGCCCTTTGATGTCGATCGTCAGCTCCGAATCCTGGGTGTGGCTTTCTACCTTGTCCTGCAGTTGCAGCACACTCGATATCCGTGCTTTCCCTTTCGTGCTGCGGGCCTTGGGTTGGCGGCCCATCCACTCCAGCTCGCCCTTCAGCATCTTCTTGTTCTTCTCAAACTCGTTGCCCGCAATCTCCATCCGGATCGCCTTCTTCTCCAGGTACTCCGAGTAGTTGCCGCTGTATTTGTACAGTTCACCGCCGTCCAGCTCCACAATGTAGTCGCATACCCGCTCCAGAAAGTAGCGGTCGTGCGTCACCATCAATATCGTCAGGTGGGGCTGCAGCAGGTACTCCTCCAGCCATTCTATCATATCCAGGTCCAGGTGGTTGGTCGGCTCATCCAGGATGATCAGGTCCGGCTCGTCGATGATCAGCCGGGCCAGCGCTACGCGTTTGCGTTGTCCGCCCGACAGGTGGCGCACCTTCTGGCCCATATCCTCAATCTTCAGCTTGCTCAGCGTCTCTTTTATCTTGGCCTCAAAATCCCAGGCCCGCAGCTCGTCCATCTTGTTCAGGGCCCCTTGCAGGTCCTGTTCCTTCTCGGGCAACAGCAGCGCCCGCTCGTAGCGTTCTATGGCCTTCAGGATGGGGTTGTCACCCTCAAAGATCGCGTCCAGCACCGTCTGCTCTTCCCCAAAGTCGGGCTCCTGCACCAGGTAGTGGAAGCGTGCGTCGCGGTGCACATACACCCTCGACCCCGTGCCTTCGGGCAGGTCTACCCCCGCCGCAATGCGCAGCAGCGTCGACTTTCCGGTACCGTTTTTGGCCACCAGCGCCACCTTGTTGCCCTTGTTCACGGGCAGGCTCACCTGGTCAAAAAGCACCTTCTCACCGTAGGACTTGGAAACATTTTCGAGTTCGAGATAAATCATGACTGTTACGGACTATGCTGTGTTGGGTACGGCCACGCACGGTGGGGGCCGATTAGATAAGTTGGTTGGGGAGCCCCCGCTTGCTGCGCGCGCGGGCGGGCTGTCCGCTTTCACCTCCCCTGCGGGTCGGTACCGCTACCATCCCTGGCTCAACGCGCTGCGCGCGTCGCCCGCAGCTGCGCCGCGGGCTGCCCAGGGGGCGGTTGGTTGGTTGGCCTGATCCACCCCGATACTGGAACAGCAAAGGGGTGGATCAGGCGCTTAATCTTATGGTTGGTGCAAATGGAGCCAGCTGCTAATCGCGCTTGCGATCACCACCTTCCCGGCGGCCACCGCCACCGCCACCACCGCTTCTGCGGTCGGAGCTGCGACCACGGCTACCGCCGCCACCGCCACCGCCCGAACGGCCGCCACTGCGACCACCGCCGCCGCCGCTACCACCACCACGGCCACCTTTCGGAGGAGAAGGCGTACCCATCGGGATGCCTTCGGGCAGCGGCAAACGCCGCACCGTCATGTTGATCATTTCTTCAATCCGGCTGAACTTACCGCGGTCGCCCTTGCTGATGAACGTCAGGGCTACCCCCGATGCGTCGGCACGGGCCGTCCGACCAATGCGGTGCACGTAATCTTCCGGATCGGGTGGTACGTCAAAGTTGATCACCACGTCAATACCTTTGATATCAATACCCCGCGAGAGGACATCCGTTGCGACAACCACCGGGATCTTGCCACTGCGGAAGTCCTGCAGCGCTTCTTCCCGTTCGTTCTGTTCCAGGTCCGAGGAGATGGCCACGGCGTTCACGCCTTTCTTAATCAGGGCAATGCTCACTTCGCGTACCTTTTTCTTGGTACTGGCAAAGATGATGGTGCGTTGCAGGTTCTTCTTGCCGTCCAGCAGGTTGGCTACCAGCATCACCTTGCTGCCGTCTTCTACTTCGTAGGCGGCCTGCAGGATGTTTTCGGCGGGCTTCGACACCGCCACGTTCACTTCCACGGGGTTGTTGAGCAACTCGCGGGCAAATTTCCGAATCTTCGGTGGCATGGTCGCCGAGAAGAAGAGGGTCTGCCGGTCTTTGGGCAGGTGCTCGGCAATCTTCATGATGTCGTGCACAAAACCCATATCGAGCATGCGGTCCGCTTCGTCCAGGATAAAGTGGCGTACCCGGCTGAAGTCCACGTACCCGAGATCCAGGTGCGCGATCAGCCGGCCGGGCGTAGCTACAATCACCGGCGCACCGGTCTTCAGCGCTTTGCGTTCCTGGTCCATCGACTGGCCGTCGCGTCCGCCGTAAATGGGAATGGAACTGACGGGCGTGAAATAGGAAAAGCCCTCCAACTCGCGGTCCACCTGTTGCACCAGCTCCCGGGTGGGGCCAATGATGAGGGTGTCCGTGCCGGAGTGTGGCTCAGTCGTATAGCGGTTGAGGATGGGCAGCAGAAAGGCTGCCGTCTTACCCGTACCCGTTTGGGCACAGCCGAGTAAGTCGCGTCCCGCCATAATTGCGGGGATGGCTTGTTCTTGGATGGGGGTAGCTTCAGAAAATCCCATGGCATCCAAACCTTCCATGAGCGTAGCACTAAAGCCGAATTCAGTAAATTTCAAAATACAGTTGTTTCTATTACCCGGCGAAGATACGGAGAATAAAGGTGAATCCTGCTTTTCGCAGAATTTGTAATAATTAATTGCCAATTAATGAGCTACAATTTACACTTTCCGGCGCTCCCAGTAATTCTGCTCCTCTATTTCCTCCAGCAGCCCCAGGTAATTGGCGTAGCGCAACTCGCTCAGCGTCCCTTCTTCTACCCCCGCTTTTACGGCGCAGCCGGGTTCGTTGCGGTGCAGGCAGTTGCCCCCGAAGCGGCAGTTGACCGAAGCCACAAAAAACTCCCGAAAATTGTGCGCCACGTCGGCGGGCTCCAGGTAGTTGAACGAGAGGGTCTTGATTCCCGGGGTGTCGATCAAAAATCCGCCGAACGAAAGCGGAAACATTTCGGCAAAAGTCGTGGTGTGCTGCCCTTTGCCGGTGTAGTCGCTGATGTCGCCGGTGCGCAGAGCCAGCCCGGCGGCAATGGCGTTGATGAGGGTCGATTTCCCGACACCCGACTGCCCGCTGATGAGCGTCGTTTTGTCCTTCAGGGCGGCTTTCATCTCCTCCAGCCCGTGCCCGGCAGTAGCCGAGACAATGAGGGTGGTGTAGCCAATCTCCTCGTAAATATCCTGCAAGTGGGCCAGGGTCCCAATGTCTTTCTCCTCGTAGAGGTCCACCTTGTTGAAGACAATGGTCGTGGGGATATTAAAAGGCTCCGTCATCAGCAGAAAGCGGTCGATAAAGCCTTGCTTCAGCATCGGCTGTACCACCGTCATCACGATCATGGCCTGGTCAATATTGCTGGCGATGAGGTGCAGATCGTGCTTGCGGCGCGGCGACTGCCGAACCACGTAATTCTTGCGCGGCAAAATTTTCCGGATGTCACCGGCTTTCTGCTCGTCATCCGCAATTTCGATCATCACCTGGTCACCCACCGCAATGGGATTGGTCAGGCGCTTGTCGTCCTGGCGAAATTTGCCGCCGATCCGGCAAGGTACCATCGTGCCGTCGGCCAGGCGCACCTGGTACCAACTTCCGGTAGACTTAAAAACGATTCCTGCTTGCAAAGTAGAATTTTAGCTAAAGATAGGACAAAAAAAATGAGGCAATCGTTTTGATTGCCTCCTAATAACCCCAAAAAACCAAATGAAAACTATCTTGAAGACGAAAAAAAGGGTTCAATCTGCTTCCGTCAAATGTGTCGAATTAGGTAGACTGCAAAATTAATGGTCCTGTTTTTACAAGAACCGCAACAAAAAAAGGATGTTTTGCCGAAATAGCCAAAGATAAGCAGGAATATTTTTTTGCAGCAGCAGCCACTATTTTTCGCTGTTGGCGCCTTTTATTCCTGTAATTGCCTTGTTTTCATGTAGATACATCAAAATGCCGTGGCGCGGCCGCAGCGTAATTAAAGGCCGGGCACTGACAACTTGATCGGGATCCAGCCGGAAATCGACCTGCCGCACAAAGGCCGCCAGCACCAGTTGCATCTCCATCATGGCAAAACTGTTGCCGATACAAAGGCGTGGCCCACCCCCGAAAGGCATAAAAGCAAAAGCCGGCAGGTCTTTCTGCGTGCCCGGCGCAAAGCGTTCCGGCCGAAACTGTTCTGGTTCTTCCCAAAACGTTTCCCGGTGATGGACCCCGTAGATGAAAGGCGCCACGACCGTTCCTTTGGGAATAGGCACGCCGGCCACCTCGTCGTCGGCCAGCGCCACCCGGTCGGTGATCCAGGCCGGTGGGTACAGGCGCATGCTTTCGTTGATGACCTGGGTGAGGTAGCTGAGCTGGCGCAGGTCGTCGAAGCCGGGGGGGCGATCGGGCACCACCGCCTGCAGTTCGGCCAGCACCTTTTGGCGCACCTCGTCGTGCTGGGCCAGCAGGTACAGGGTCCAGGACAGGGCGTTGGCCGAAGTTTCGTACCCCGCTACAAAGAGGATGGCAATTTCGTCGATCAGTTGGTTTTCGTCCATGGGTTCACCCGTATCTTCGTAGCGGCTGTCCAGGAGCATCTGCAGCAGGTCGTCGCGGCGCTGGCCGCTGTCGCGCCGTTTCTGGATCAGTTGGCGTTGCAGATCGATGGTATCCTGGGCCAACTGCAGGTGCAACGCCCGCTTGCCACTCAGCTGGAAATACCAGTACAGAAAAGGCAGTCGGATCTCTTTAATGACGTATTCCTGGATTTTGGTGATCAAGTCCCCAAAATTGCGGAGTTCCATTTCGTCAATGTCTTCGCTGTAGATGGCTTTGGCCACAATGCGGAAGGCAAAATTCAACATCTTGGGGTATACGTCTACGGCCTGATCGCTGGCCTTCAGCTCGGCTACGATCGCCGACATTTCCTGGTCAATCACTCCCTGCATGATTTCCGTGAGGGCTACCAGCCGCTCGCGGTGAAAACCGGGTTGGATCAGCCGGCGCTGCCGCAACCAGTCGCTGCCGGTATTGGTCAGCAGGCCCCGCCCCAGGTACTGGGCCAGCACGTCGGTCTGCATGGCCGACTTCTCGTAGTTGCGGTGGTTGCGCTGCATCACGTGCTGAATCAGCACCGGATCCGTGGTGATGAGGGTCTTCACCACGCCACCCACGTAGACGTAGTAGCTCGGTCCGTACTGGTCGATAAATTTGCTGAGCGCATGCACCGGATCGTGGGCCATCTTCAGTACTGCCGGCAGCGATACGTAACGGGGAATAGTGGGAATGGTGGGCATCTTTTTTTTTAATTAAACCCTTCAATTTAGGGTTATATTGCCAACAACTTCCGCATTTCAACCACAAATCAAACGGGATAAGCAAAATTGTTTTTCGACAAAAAATATTGGGGTACGGTACGGAATTGTCGCAGGCTCCAGCATCAACTTAATTGTCGTTGGCTCCAGCCTACGATACCGTATTATTCGGCCTCCTGGCCGAAATTAATCCCTTGCGAGCAACCTCCCTAGGTTTTCCCAACGTCCAGCGCCATCTTATCTAGCCATCTTGCTGTATAATACGTAACAGCCTCGGAGGTTTACCCGGCGTAGACCTCCGAGGTTGGTACCGTCTTCAAGTGCACTCCCTGCTTTGTCCCCTCCTTTGCTTTTTTTTCCTTACTGTGGTATATGCCCCATCGTGGGAAGACGTATGTGAAGGCGCTATCTGTAGCCAGTCTTTTACGGGTTTT
>PZPC01000156.1 GCA_003045895.1 Bacteroidota bacterium | reverse complement strand
CCATCCCCCAGCCCACGCCGAAGGGGCGTGGCAAGCTCTTCCCTTGAAAAGGAAGGGAGGCGTGATACACGTATTCGCGAGGTTTTGACGGTTGTGAACAGCCGTCAATCGGCCATTCTTTGGCAGTCGCTTTAGACTTGGTGCAAGTCAATCTGCCAGCGATTAATTTACCACTCGCCTTGGTAAGATCCGATTTCCGACTTCGAACTTCAATTCCGCCCCCTCTTTTACACTTTTACACTTTTCCACCTTTACACCTTTACACCTTTTACACCCTTCCCCCCTTTCCACTTCCTAAAGAATCGCCTGCAGCGCCAGCGCCGCCCCCATATCCCCTTTAATCTTGATCTTGCCCGTCATGATGGCCATCATGGGGTTGGTTTCCCTGGTGCCCAGTTTCTCCAGGGTGTCGAGGGTGGTGGTTACGACGGCATCGGCATCGGCATCGTCGTTGGAGACCACGCCGGGATCCTGGCGCAGGTCAATGAACACCACGCCTTCGTCCAGTTGCAGTTTGATGGTTTTGCCGGTAATGGGAGCTGATTTGACCGATTCGGTGACTTCGGCCGTAATTTCTTGTAGCGTCATGTGAAGATAATTTCAGGACGTCTACGTAAGGGAGGAGAAAATGTTCGGAGAACACCAGTCAGAAGGCAGCTGGGCAGCATGCAGCAGCCACGGAAAAGCGGGAAATACTATTGGGTATTACGGAAAAATCGGGTGATAATCCAGCGGTAAATGAGCGTAATAATGATAATTGTTAGCATGTTGACTTTTTTGCCTTGGCAAAACTAGTTTGTGGGAACCTTTGCAAAGTTATTGTTGTGACGAAATAGAAACGCTGAAGTCATATAATTGTTACACTTTAAAAGTGTTAAAGTTTGCCAAACGGGTTTTCTGGATACACTTTGGGTAATATTTGGGTGGGAAGCGCGTAATAAACCGCAGCTATTTTTTGTTTAGATAAACAAATGTTCGGAGGGCTTCTAAGGCAAGTCACGCGGTACTAAAAATCATTAAATCATGATGAAAAGGCAAATGCGCCTACGGGTAGGAGGGTTATCATTACTGGGAATGCTTTTGGCTTTTTCCAGCTTGGCACAACACGAAATACTTTTTAATTGGGGCTATGACCTGGCGCACCCCGCCCGCACCCTGGTGCTGGATGCGGAGCTGAACGAAATTTCGGGGCTGTCGCTGTCCCTCGACGGGCGGGAGTTGCTCGCCATCCAGGACGAAGATGGGGAATTGTACTTCCTGGACCCCCAATCGGGCCACCTCAACCGCCAGGTGAATTTCTGGAAAGAAGGTGACTACGAAGGCATCGAACAGGTAGGCACGGCCATCTACGTCGTGAAGAGTACGGGAACCATCTACGAAATCCAGCAGGTAGGGACCAACGAGCAAACCGTCGAAAAATACAACGGCTTCCTGACCAGCGACAACGACATCGAAGGCCTCAGCTACTGGCCCCAACGCCACCAACTGCTGCTGGCCTGCAAGTCGAGCCCCGGACAAAGTATGAACTCCAACCGGACCAAAGCCATCTACGCTTTTGACCTGCTGAGCCACACGTTTGTGCCCGAACCGCTGCTGCTCCTGCAGCGCGACTCCGTCGACCGCTACCTGCAGCACTGCCAGCAAGAACCTGGTTACGCCAAAATTTGTAGCATCTTCGATCCCACCAAGGAAGATTTTGACCTCAGCCCGGCCGCCCTCGCCGTGCATCCCCTGACGGGCGATTTCTACCTCACGTCTGCCAAAGGCAACCTCCTCCTGGTCATCAACGCCCGCGGCGAAATCCACTACATCGCCAAGCTCCCCAAGGACCTGCACCGGCAACCCGAAGGCCTCTGTTTCGATGCGCAGGGCAATTTGTACATCTCCAACGAACAAAATGATGGCTTGCCGCCCCTGATTTATTACTATCCGTACAACCCAAAACGGTCGTGAACTTGTTCACACAACAGTAGAAGTTGCCTTTACCGCGCTTGCCGCGAAAAAACGGCCACTTAATTTTGTATTCTCAACCAAAGGCTGCAAGTTTGTAGCGTTTTGTCCGCAGGGGGGTAGTTTGGCCGCCCTGGAAACAGATTACCACCGCCAAGCGCCGACCCGTTGGCCGCCAGCGCATAACCACTGAATGACTACCCGCTCATGAGTATTGTTGAAATGAAAGTTCCCGTCATTGGGGAATCCATCACCGAAGTGACCCTCTCCCAGTGGCTGAAAGCCAATGGCGATTACGTAGAACTCGATGATCCGATCTGCGAATTCGAATCCGATAAAGCGACCCTCGAATTTCCCGCCGAAGCGGCCGGGAAGCTCATCTACGTGGCCACCGAAGGGGATGACCTGGAAATTGGCGCCCTGGTAGCCAAAATTGATACCAGCGCCGTCAAGGAAAGCAGTAAGCCTGCACCGGCTGCCGCTGCCGCCCCCGCCGACGCAAAGCCTAAAGTGGAAGAAAAGCCCGCGGCACCTGCACCTGCACCTGCACCTGCCGCCGCGCCGTCTTACGCCAGCGGACACCCCAGCCCCGCTGCCGCCAAGATCCTGGCCGAAAACGCCGTGCCCGCAAGTAGCGTAGCCGGTACGGGCCGCGACGGTCGCATCACCAAAGACGATGCCCAACAAGCCGCCCAAAATAAAACGGCCGCACCAGCAGCACCCGCTCCAGCACCAACACCCGCACCCGCTGCGCCCCGCACCGACTTCAGCCGCGGCGAGTCGCGCAAGAAAATGAGCCGCATGCGCCGCACCATCGCCACCCGCCTCACCCAGGCGAAGAACGAGACGGCCATGCTCACCACCTTCAACGAGGTGGACCTGACCAATATCATGGCCCTGCGCAGCCAGGTGCAAGACAAGTTCGTCGCTAAGTTCGGCGTCAAACTCGGCTTCATGTCCTTGTTTGCCAAGGCTTGCGCCAAAGCTATCCTGGAGCAGCCCGATGTGAATGCGTTCATCGACGGCAACGAACTCATCTACCACGATTACGTGGATATTTCCATCGCCATCTCTACACCTACCGGACTGGTGGTGCCGCCCATCAAGAATGTCGAATCGCTGAACTTCGCCCAAATCGAGCTGGAGATCAAGCGCCTCGCCGACCGCGCCCGCAAAGGAGAACTGACGCTGGAAGAGATGTCGGGCGGTACCTTCGCCATCACCAACGGTGGCGTTTTCGGCTCCCTGCTCAGCACGCCCATCCTGAATGCGCCCCAGTCGGCGATTCTGGGGATGCACAACATCGTCAACCGCCCCATGGCCGTCGACGGGCAAGTAGTCATCCGCCCGATGATGTACCTGGCCCTGTCCTACGACCACCGCGTGATCGACGGCAGCACCTCGGTCACCTTCCTCGTGCGCGTGAAGGAACTGCTCGAGAACCCGAATATGTTGTTGATGGACCTCTAGTGCGCCCCGGTTAGCAGCACTTAAGACAAGGATTTTAGCAAAAAAATAACCGTCATCCCGAATTTTGGAACCCTCCAAAGTTCGGGATTTCTTTTGGGGCGATGGCCCGATAGGGGCTGCGCGCCCAGGGCTGTCGAATCTGGAAATATTTAATGCGTTATCGCGATGTTTATCCGAAATGGCGCATTCAAGAAAACCCATCCCCCGCCCACGCTAAAAAGCGTGGCAAGCTATTCCCTTTCAAGGAAG
>PZPC01000101.1 GCA_003045895.1 Bacteroidota bacterium | reverse complement strand
GTGATACGAGACCCGTACGTCCGGTGGTGTGAGAGGACGAAAGTTAATCGCACCATCAATGGTGGATTAACTTTCTCCTACTCGATTTTGTAAATACCATCATTACCTGGTAATTTACTGGTTGTGCGACGACTTTTGAATCCCTTACCTTTGTCTGCTCAAATCTACGTATTTATGTCAGCTGTTACTCCTCGTCAGAGCCGTTGGGCGGTTTCCCTGATTTTTGCTATCAATGGTTTTCTCTACGCCAACTGGGTGTCGCGGCTACCCCGGCTGCAAGAAATGTATGGTTTTGACCACGGCCAACTGGGCCTGGTGCTGTTGCTGAGCAGCCTGGGCGCACTGGCGGCCATGCCCCTGACCGGCCGCGTCATCGTGCGGGTAGGTAGCCACCGCATTACCCGCAGTATGCTCGTGGTTTTCTGTTTGCTGACGCCCCTGCTGCCCGTCTTCCCCTCGGGCTGGGGGTTGGGTCTGGTCCTGTTGGTGCTGGGGGCAGCCAGTGGTGCCCTCGACGTTGCGATGAATGCGCAAGCCGTGGAGGTAGAACTCCGCTTGCGCAAACCCGTGCTGTCGTCCTTCCACGCCATTTTTAGTGCCGGCATGATGCTCGGCGCCGCTAGTGGCGCCCTGTTCAATCGCCTGGAGACCGCGCTTTTTGTCCACCTGCTATTGGTCAGTAGCCTGGGGCTGCTGGGAGCTGTCTGGGCCGTACGGCGCCTGATTCCTGAAATCAGGGAAGCGGATGGCCCCGCCATTTCCATTCGGCAGAATATGCTCCAGCGACCGGAGTTGCTGTTGCTGGGGCTGATCGCCTTCTGTTGTATGCTGGGCGAGGGAGCCATGGCCGACTGGACAACCAACTACCTGGAAAAGGTCAGCGCGGGTGGGCGGTACTGGTCGCCCATGGGCCTGGTGGCTTTTGCTACCGCCATGATGATTACCCGTTTCCTGGGCGACGGTGCCCGGCAGCGCTGGGGCGATACGGTACTCCTGCGGGGCGGTGCCTTGCTGGCCACCTTTGGGATGGGCATGGCCCTGGCCTGGCCCGTTATCTGGACGGGGATTCTGGGGTTCTTCCTGGTGGGCATGGGGCTGGCCACCATTGTCCCCATTGCCTACAGTACTGCCGGTAGCTTACCAGGTCTTCCGGCCGGCGTGGGCATCAGTATGGTGACCACCATTGGCTACGCTGGCTTCCTGCTGGGGCCGCCGGTTATTGGTTTTGTTAGCAAGTGGCAAGGATTGCGGGTCGGTATGGGCTTCGTTTTTCTCTTATTTGTGATCATGTTGGCGCTCAATTTTTTAGGTGCCCGGTTATTTAAAGGCCGGAAAAAGTTGACGAACGCGATTAGCCCCGATCTCATACCAGCGAAACGCTGAATAATCGCTACTTTTGGCCAACTTGATCACAAGCAATGGTTATGAGACTGAACCTTTTTTTCCTGCTTTGTAGCAGCTGGGTAATGGCCCAATCTTTTTCGCCCGCAGAAATCCTGAGCTGGGAACAGCAGGCCGCCCGCGTGACGATCATCCGTGACGATTGGGGGATTCCTCATATTTACGGCCCCACCGACGCCGACGCGGTTTTTGGTATGCTTTACGCCCAGTGCGAAGACGACTTTGCCCGCGTAGAACGCAACTACCTGGAAGCCACCGGACAACTCGCGATGGCCCTGGGCAAGGACTACCTCTACCACGACCTCCGTACCCGCTTGTGGATGGACAGCACGGCTGCCAAAAAACACCTGGCAGCGGCACCCAAAGACCTCCAGGCTTTGTGCGTTGCCTTTGCCGACGGAATCAACTACTACCTGCATACCCACCCCACCGTACAACCCGCCTGGATCACCCGTTTTCAGCCCTGGATGCCTTTTACCTTTAGCGAGGGCAGCATCGGGGGCGACACCTACTGGGTTTCTACCACGGCGCTGGCCAAATTGTACGGCCAGGAGGAAAGGGTTCACCCAACGCCCGACGAAGAGGACAACGACGACCTCAACGAGGAGCCCCGCGGCTCCAACGGGTTTGCGATCGGGAAACAACTGACTACCCAGGGAAAGGCTTTGCTGCTCATCAATCCCCATACGTCCTTTTACTTTCGAACCGAACAGCAAGTGCAAAGTGAGGAAGGCCTCAACGTGTACGGGGCTGCCACCTGGGGCCAATTTTTTATCTACCAGGGGTTCAACGAAAACTGTGGCTGGATGCATACTTCCACCAAGGCCGATGCCATTGACGAAGTCCGCGAGACGATCATCCCGCGCGATGGCCATTATTATTACCGCTACGGAAAGGAAGAGCGCCTGGTGGAAGAACGCGAAATTGAGGTGTCGTACCGCGAGGATGGTCAGCTCACGACCAAAAGCTTCAAGACCTACCACACCCACCACGGCCCCATCATCCGGCAAGACGGCAACGACTGGATCGCCTACCGGATCATGAACCGACCGCTGGATGCCCTTACCCAATCTTTTGGACGGACCAAAGCCAAAGGCTACGGCGGTTTCAAAAAGACGATGAAGCTGCGCACCAACTCGTCCAACAATACCGTCTTTGCCGATCGCAAAGGCAACATTGCCTACTGGCACGGCAACTTCATCCCCAAAAGGGACCCCGCCTTCGACTACCGCGGCACGGTAGATGGGAGCAACCCGGCCACCGATTGGCAAGGGCTGCACACGCTGGGCCAAATGGTGCACCTGCGCAATCCCAAAAATGGCTGGCTCCAAAATTGCAACGCTACGCCCTTTACGGTGGCGGGTGCCAATAGTATCAACCCCACCAAATATCGGTCTTACCTGGCCCCCGACCAGGAAAATTTTCGGGGCATCAATGCCGTCCGGGTACTGAGCAGCCACCGCAGCTATACCCTCGACACCCTCATTGCCGCCGCCAACGACCCCTATCTGGCCGCTTTTGCCGAACTGGTGCCGGCCTTGGAAGGTGCCTACCAGGAAGCCATCGACCCCGCCAACCGCAGGGTCGCATCGGCCGTGCGCATGCTGACGAACTGGGACCGCAACTGCGCTGTCGAATCGGTACCTACGGCCCTGGCCATTTACTGGGGCGAAGCCTTGCTGGCCCTGGCCAGTCCGCGGGTTACCCCCGCAGAACGCAACCGCATGATGATGGACGAGTGGATGATTCAGCACACCTCGGCCAAAGAAAAATTGATCGCCCTGGAGGCGGCCATGGACAAGCTGGAAGCCGATTTTGGCAACTGGCAAACGCCCTGGGGGCTGATCAATCGGTTCCAACGCCTGGATGGCAGCATCGACGCTACCTTCAGCGACGAACGGCCGAGCTTGCCGGTCGGGTTTGCTTCGGCCCACTGGGGATCATTGGCCTCATTGGGAACCGTCCAGCCTCCTGGAACCAGGAAGCGCTACGGAACCAGTGGCAACAGCTTTGTGGCCGTGGTATCGTTTGGCGATCGCCTGGAGGCGCGGGCCGTCGTCAGCGGCGGCCAGTCGGGGGATTCCCGCTCGCCGCATTTCCGGGACCAGGCCGAGGCCTACTGTAAGGGCGAATTCCGGCCCGTTTATTTTTACCGCACCGACGTGGAAGCTCACCAGGAGCGGCAGTACCACCCGGGCCAATAATGGCCTACCTGTTGCTTTTTACCTGGTGTTTTCTGGCCGCCAGCCTGGTTCCGGTGTCGTCAGAGCCTTACTACATGGCTTTGGTGGGCACCGAAAAAACGTTGCTGCTCCCTTTGCTGGTGGCGGTCAGTGGTAATATTTTAGGCGGACTGACGACTTTTTTGTTGGGGCGTCAGGGCAAAAAAATACTCGATCAACAACGAACAGCCCACCAGGAAAAGCGCTTTGCCCGTGCCGATCGGCTCATTACCCGCTGGGGTTCAGTGGCGATGCTCGTTTCCTGGGTGCCTTTTTTAGGCGACCTCGTCGTGGGGTTGGGTGGGGCCTGGGGCTTGCCGCTGGGGCCGTCCTTGTTCTGGATGAGCATCGGAAAACTGGGGCGCTACCTGGTGCTGGGCTTGCTGGTGCTGTCGCTTTTCTAAAATGTCAAAGGGGGATACAACTGGCAAACGGCAAGACCACTTAACGTTTCTAAACAGACTCTTAATACACTCATTTATTACAGAACGGCTTAATACAATACCATGAACTGTCCACATTGCCAGGTTGCCTTAGTACAAAAAACCATCCAGGAGCAACACTATGCGCTGGTGCTCGACTGCTGTCCGCAATGCCATGGCTTGTGGCTCGACCGAAAGAAAAGAGCGATCCTCGAGCAAATAGTGGAGCCCGTGGTATTGGAAGTGCGCAAAATACCTGTCGCGATCGACCAAATGATTGGCTTATACTGCCCGGCTTGTCCCAAGAAAGTGTTGTTGAGCAAGGTAGATCACCCCCGCGATGAGCACGTTGTGGTGGATATATGCCCCAACTGTGAGGGGATTTGGCTGGATCAGGGCGAACTGACGGCCATCCAACAGGAAAATATTTTCCTGTCTTTCTGGCACTTGCTCCGTGACCTGTACCGGGGTGGACGCGGGGTTTAGGTCACATTGATTCGGGTCACCAACCAACGCACCAGCCGGGGCGACAACCGTTGCAGATAAATGGTGAATAATTCCTTGCCTCCAATAAAAGCTTCAGGTTTGCGACGGGCAATAGCGCGCAGCGCTTTTTGCGCGAATACATCCGAATCCATCCCTTCGGAAGTAGACTTGGCTTTTTGTTTGTTGGGGCTACCATCACCGACCAAGGCATTAATGGTGATGTCGGTATTGACGTATCCGGGGCAGATGATGGTCACGGCGATTCCGTCGTCGAGGACTTCGGCCCGCAAGCACTCAAAAAAGCCGTGCAGCGCGTGCTTGGAAGCGGCGTAGGCCGAGCGCAAGGGGGTGCCAATCTTGCCCATTACGCTGCTGATGACCACAATTTGCCCAAAGCGTTGGTGGAGCATCTTGGGCAATACCGCCTTGGTAACGGCTACCGTACCCAGGTAATTGATGGCCATAATACGTTGGTCTACCGCAAAATTGGTGTCTTTAACCAGTGCCCGTTGGGAAATGCCTGCGTTGTTGACCAAAATGCTGATGTACCCAAAATGATTGACTATCTCGTTTGCGGCGGCTGGGATGTCGGCAAAATTTGACACGTCAAGAGGGACCAGGAGCACGTCGTTCGGTACTGCGCAGGCAGCCTTCACACGCTGTAACTCATTTTCTTTGCGGGCAGAAAGCGCTAATTTAGCACCGGCGTTGGAAAAGGCATAGGCCAGGTGTTCACCAATACCCGAAGAGGCACCGGTTATCCAGATTACTTTATCTTTGAATTCCATAAAAGCTTCACTTAATACTATAAAAAATACGAATACCGGCAAGGAGAACAAATCGTTACTAATCATCCAACTTAAAGCACCTGCAAATTAAAGGTGTTTATTGGCTTAATGTTAATGACAAATAGCCATAAAAAGGGTGTGAATAGTAATGACAGGCTTGAAATTAAACTTTGTTTGCGGATTGTTACTGTATTTTTACAAAAAAAAAAATTCAGGATGAAAAAATTAACCTTGATTCGCCACGCGAAGTCCAGCTGGAGCGATTACGGATTGCGCGACCACGATCGCCCGCTGGCTGATCGCGGATTGCGTGACGCTCCTTTTATGGCGCAACTGATGGCTAGCCGGGGTTGGCTCCCCGACGCTTTGGTGAGCAGTACGGCACTTCGGGCACGGACTACCGCCGAGTTCTTTGCCGCAGCGCTGGGTTGGCAACCAGCCGTTGTCCAGTTGGACAAGCGAATCTACGAAGCCAGTGTGCCGACCCTCCTGGATTTTATTGCGCACCTGCCCGACCAATGGAACCACATTGCTCTTTTTGGGCACAATCCTACTTTTACCCAGGTGGCCAACCTGTTTTACCAAAAAAAATACATCGACAACCTCCCGACTTGTGGCATTGTTGAGTTAGTGGCGGAAGATGCCGGGCAGTGGTCCCAGTTTACGCCTGACACCGCCAGGGTAACGGCGGTTCATTATCCCAAGCAATATGCCCATTAAAAGATGCTGTCATGAAGAAAAACTTGTTGGTGTTGCTTCCAGTTCTGCTGCTCCTGGTTGCGTGTGGTTCGGCCAATGACGAACAACCGCCCGCTATCCCGGAAACAGAATTGACCATGATCATCACCGAGGCGCTAATCCTTGAACCGGCGGGCCGGGAAATGCCTACGGCGCTGCAAGACAGCATCTTCCAGGCTTCTTATACCAAAATATTGGCGGGCCATGGGTACCAGATGGCCGATTTTATCAAGAGTATGCAGTGGTTGCAACGGGACCCCAAGCGCCTGCAGCAGGCTTATACCACCGTGTTGGAGCGTATTCAGGTCATAGAAGCGGAACAGGATAATTAACAAGGGCCGGTCTGGTTTAATAATAATTTAACATGCTTTGTCCGGCTTTGGCATGGCAATACTTTACTTTTACCGATACATCAGTTAAACCTAATATGGAAACGGCTAAAATTTTAGTAGTTGACGACGAGCCAGATATCCTGGAATTTCTCCAGTATAATTTGGAAAAAGAAGGCTTCCAGGTCGTTACCGCCTGCGACGGCGAAGAAGGTATTCTGATGGCTGAAAAAGAGCGACCAGACCTGATTATTCTCGACATTATGATGCCCAAAATGGACGGGGTAGAGGTGTGTCGGGTACTGCGTTCACGGCCGCAGTTTGCCAACACCATCATTGCTTTTCTGACGGCCAGGGAAGAGGATTTTTCTCAGATTGCCGCGTTGGAAACCGGTGGTGACGACTACATAACCAAGCCCATCCGGCCGCGGGTATTTCTGAGCCGTATCAAAGCCCTGCTCCGCCGGTCGGATCGCAACGACAAGGAAGAAAAGGAAGTTGAAAATACCATCAGCATCAGCGACCTGGTCATCGACCGTGATCGGGTAATAGTGAGTCGGGGCGAGGAAATCATTGAATTGGCTAAAAAGGAATTTGAACTGCTCAACCTGCTGATCTCCAAGCCGGGCAAAGTATTTTCCCGGGAAGAGATTTTTCACAAGGTTTGGGGTACTGATGTGATCGTTGGCAATCGAACCATTGATGTACATATCCGCAAGCTAAGAGAGAAGCTGGGCGATCATTACATCAAAACGATCAAGGGGATTGGCTATAAATTCGAGTTTTGAACCATTGCGGTCAGCTACTTGTTTTTAAGTTGTTTTTGCCCCACTATATTAGCGCCGGGCGCGTTTTTTATAAAAAAAGTTAATGGATCAAGGCTCTTGGCGGATGCTCAAAAATTCTACTCCCCAGCAAATTGCACTTTTTGTTTCCCTCCTGATCACCGGCGGAGGGAGCGTAGTTTTGTTGGTGTTATTGCTGGTGCAAGGCCTGGTAGGGGAGTGGCTGTGGCTGCTTTTTCCACCGGCTCTATTTGGCATCTCCTACGCCATTACCATCTATTTTCTCAAGAACTACATCTACCGTAAGATCAAGCTGATCTACAAGACCATTCACCAGCACAAGGTGTCGCCGATTGAGAAACTAGCCTCCGTGGATGTGAATTCCAATATTCTCGAAGAGGTAGAAAAAGAAGTGAGCGATTGGGCAGCCAAGCAGGAAGCCGAGATCGCCAAGTACAAGTCCTGGGCCGAGTACCGCCGCAAGTTCGTCGGCGATATTTCCCACGAGCTCAAGACACCCATCTTCAACATCCAGGGTTACCTGCATACCTTGCTCGATGGTGGCCTACAGGACGAAAAGATCAACCTGAATTTCCTGCAGAAGGCCGCCAAAAATGTCGAACGCCTTTACACCATTGTGGAAGACCTGAGCGCCATTTCCCGCCTGGAAACGGGTGAGCTCATCCTCGAGATGCAGGTCTTCGACCTCCGGGAGCTGGTTCAGGAGGTCTTTGAAGAATTGGAATTCAAGGCCCGCGAAAACAACCTCCGGCTCGAGCTCAAACCCGGCGCGGATCAGAGCTTCCGGGTACGCGCCGACCGCGAGAGCATCCGCCAGGTACTCATCAATTTGATTGACAACAGCATCAAGTACGGCAATACCGATGGGATGACTAAAGTGGGCTTTTACGATATGGATAAATACATCCTGGTTGAAGTAGCCGATAATGGCATTGGCATTCCGATCGAACACCTGCCCCACGTTTTCGACCGTTTCTACCGGGTCGACAAAAGCCGCTCGCGGTTGCGTGGCGGATCGGGCCTGGGCTTGTCTATCGTCAAGCACATTATGGAAGCCCATAAACAAACCATCAACGTGCGCAGCACGACGCAGCTGGGTTCTACCTTCGGCTTCACTTTAGCAAAAGCATAAAACCGGCGTTAAAACATCCGTTTGCGCTGGAAATACCACGTCACCAACAGGCTGAGGAGGATAGATACACCAATGATGCCCAGGCTGGTGTAAGGGCTGTTTTCGGCGGGCAGTGGCACGTTCATGCCGTAAAAACTGGCGATCAGGGTAGGTACCATCAGGATGATGGTGATCAGGGTGAGCCGCCGGATCGTGAGGTTCAGGTTGTTGGAAATGATACTGCCGTAGGCATCCATGGTACCGTTGAGGATGTTGGTATAAACATTGGCCATTTCCAGGGCCTGGCTGTTGTCGATAATAATGTCTTCAAAAAGGTCGGTCTTGTCTTCGTCGGCCCGAATCTGCAGAAAATCCGTGCGCTTCATCTTCATCTTCAACAGTTCATTGGCGCTGAGCGAATTCATGAAGTACACCAGGGACTTTTCGATGCTGAGCAACTCCACCAGCTCCTTGTTGCGGCTGGAGTCATAGAGTTCTTGTTCGATGAGGTTGCGGCGCAAGTTGAGCTTTTTCAGGCAGGTCAGGAAGCGGTACACGTTTTGTTCCATAATCTGGAGGACAAAAGCCGATTCGTCACTCGGGTTGAAATGCTTGATCTTGTTGTCCAGGAACAGTTGCAGTACCGGATTCTCAAAGGAAGAGATGGTGATGAAATAATCGGGCAACAGGATAATACCTACCGGAACGGTAATATAAACGGCATCGTTTTCTTCCTTTTCGCCGTTCAGTACGGGCGTGTTGAGCAGGATCAGCCGCACATCTTCTTCGCGTTCGTAGCGCGAACGTTCGTCGATGTCGAGGGAGTCGGTAAGGAAATCGAGCGGGATATCATAATTCAGGGCCAATTCTTCCAACTCCTCGTGCGTGAAGGGCGGTTCGATATTGATCCAGCAACCGCTTACTGGTTCATCGAGTTCACGCAACCGACCATCCTCCTTGATTAAATAACGCACCATACGACGGGTTTTTCAGAAGTGCCAAATTTACAATAGTATTGGGTTAAAAATAAATTTACGCTTTTTATTCCGCGGGTTATCTTATCCGTACCTGTTTCCTGGCCCTTCAACGGGGGTAAAGCTGCCCGGATTTGGGTTAAATCACGATCGGTCGTATTTTTTCCGGTTTGTATTACCCAAAATTTGCGGCCTTGTCTATCTTTGCGAGCGGTTAAAACGAAACCGCAAACTATGGTACATTCTTCTTTTTCGCCAGCTATTCTTATGCTCCAGGACGGCTCGGTTTTCCGGGGGCAGGCAGCTGGAAAGATCGGCACCACCACCGGTGAAATCTGCTTCAATACCGGCATGACCGGCTACCAGGAAATTTTTACAGACCCCTCTTACTTCGGCCAGATCCTCGTAACGACCAATGCACACATTGGCAACTATGGCGTCAAAAAGGAAGAAAAAGAATCCCAATCGGTGAAAATCGCGGGATTGGTTTGTAAAAATTTCACCATCCCTTATTACCGACCCCAGGCCGACGAGTCGATTCAGGAATATTTCGAGGACGAACAGTTGGTGGGGATCTGCAATGTGGATACCCGGGCTATTGTGCGCCATATTCGCGACAAGGGTGCCATGAATGCCATCATCTCCAGCGAAGAGCTGGACGAAACCAAGCTGGCGGCTCTGCTGGCCAAGGCCCCCAATATGGAAGGTCTGGAACTGGCCAGCCGGGTAAGTACACCGGAAGCCTACACCTACGGGGAAGAATCGGCTACCTACCGGATCGCGGTGTTGGATTTTGGGGTAAAGGAGAACATCCTGCGCAGTTTTGCCCAGCGCGACTGCTTTCTGAAGGTTTTTCCTGCCAAGACACCCCTGGCCGAATTGCAGGCTTTTGCTCCCGACGGTTACTTCCTGAGCAATGGCCCCGGTGATCCGGCGCCGATGGATTACGCCATCGCCATCACCAAAGCCATCCTGGCTGCTAACAAGCCCCTTTTTGGCATTTGCCTGGGGCACCAGATCCTGGCCCAGGCCCTGGACATCCCGACTTACAAAATGCACAATGGCCACCGGGGAATCAACCACCCGGTTAAGAACCTGACCACCGGCAAGAGTGAGATCACCAGCCAAAACCATGGCTTTGGGGTTAGCCCGGCCGAAATCAGGGCCAACGCAGATAAGGTGGAGATCACCCACGTCAACCTCAATGATGATACCATTGAAGGGATTCGGGTGATCGGAAAACCGGCTTTTTCGGTACAATACCACCCGGAAGCCAACCCTGGCCCGCATGACTCGCGCTATCTTTTCGACCAGTTTGTCGAACTGATGGCTGCGCACAAGTAACTTGTGCTTTGACCGGGCCGGGCAGAAGGGCCATTAACCGTTTACCATTACTCAAGAAATAGACAAAGCGATGAGCACCATTCTAGACATTCGTTCGCGGGAGATCCTAGATTCCCGTGGCAATCCAACCGTAGAAGTTGAAGTATTAACCGAAGATGGCGTCGTGGGTCGTGCCGCTGTTCCCTCCGGTGCCTCTACGGGTGCCCACGAGGCAGTCGAACTGCGGGATGGCGACAAGGATCGCTTTCTCGGCAAAGGCGTTTTGCAGGCTTGCCGCAACGTAGAAGAAATCATTGCCGATGAGCTCATCGGGGTCAGTGTTTTCGAACAGCGCTACATCGACCAGATCATGATCGATGTGGACGGGACGGAGAACAAGTCGAAGCTGGGTGCCAACGCCATGTTGGGGGTCAGCCTGGCGGTTGCCAAGGCGGCGGCGGCTACTGCCGAGCAGTCGCTCTTTCGCTACCTGGGTGGGGTGAATGCCCACGTGATGCCCGTGCCCATGATGAATATCATCAACGGTGGATCGCACGCCGATAACAGCATCGATTTTCAGGAATTCATGATCATGCCGCTTGCTGCCGATCACTTTTCCGAAGCGCTGCGCATGGGCGTCGAGGTGTTTCACCACCTCAAGGCCGTCCTCAAAAAGAAGGGCTACAGCACCAACGTCGGCGACGAAGGTGGCTTTGCGCCTAACCTGAAGAGCAACGAAGAAGCCATCGAAACCATCCTGATGGCCATCGAAGCAGCGGGCTACCGCCCGGGCGAAGACATCATGATTGCCATGGATGCTGCCGCCTCTGAGTTCTACCTGGAGAAAGAAAAAATGTACCACTTTCACAAATCATCGGGCGATAAGCTCACCAGCGCCGACATGGTCGCCTACTGGGAAGATTGGGTCAAGAGGTACCCCATCTTGTCCATCGAAGATGGCTTGCACGAAGACGATTGGGATGCCTGGAAATTGCTCACCGACCGCGTAGGTGATAAGGTACAGATCGTTGGTGACGACTTGTTCGTGACCAACACCAAGCGCCTGCAACGCGGCATCGAGATGGGGGCTGCCAACAGCATCCTCGTGAAGGTGAACCAGATCGGTACCCTTACGGAAACGATTGACGCCGTGCAGTTGGCTACCCGCAACAGCTACACCAGCGTGATGAGCCACCGCTCGGGCGAAACCGAAGATACGACGATCGCCGACCTGGCCGTGGCCCTGAATACCGGGCAGATCAAGACGGGTTCGGCTTCCCGCTCCGACCGGATCGCTAAATACAACCAACTGCTGCGCATCGAGGAAGAACTGGCCGATTCGGCGGTTTACCCCGGCCGCGCGATGTTGGGCTAAAGATCAACGGCCACGGCGGCAAAGCGTTGTGCCGGAGGGGCGAAAAGGGGCTTACCTCCCTTTCCCGGCGGCATTTCGGGGCCTCCGTGGCTGTTTTTTACCGCGTTCTGAGCTGCTTTATCCCCGAATTTGATCGGATCGCTGGCGGTAAACATGTATCTTTGCCACCGCCAGTATGGTAGAACTCAACCTGGAACAATGAATGAGCTTTTTGACACACTGCTGAATAAATTGCCCGCTCCACTGCGCAATCGCTATTTCCTGACGGCGGTGGCGTTCATCGCCTTCATGGTGTTTTTTGACCGCCACGACGTGCTGACGCAAATTCGCTTGCAGCGCACCGTCAATAAGTTGGAGCAGGACAAGGTGTTTTACCAGGGGCAGATCGAAGCAGCAGAGCAGGAGCGCCTGGATATGCAGGTCAACAAAGAGCGGTTTGCGCGCGAGCAGTATTTCATGCAGCGCAACAACGAGGACGTGTTCATCATCACCAAAGAAGAAGATTAAAACCAAGAAATAATTACAGCTTCATGTCAGTACTAGTTAACAAAGATTCACGGATTATTGTCCAGGGTTTTACCGGAAAAGAAGGCACTTTCCACGCCAGCCAAATGATTGAATACGGCACCAATGTCGTGGGTGGTGTCACCCCCGGCAAGGGCGGCGAAACACACCTTGATCGCCCGGTTTTCAACACCGTAGCCGATGCCGTTACCCACGCTGGTGCTGATACAACTGTCATTTTTGTGCCGCCACCGTTTGCGGCCGACGCGATTATGGAAGCTGCCGCTTCCGGCATCAAGGTGATCATCTGTATCACCGAAGGTATTCCGGTGCAGGACATGGTCAAGGCCAAGGCTTACATCGATGATTTCGACTGCCGCCTGATTGGCCCCAACTGCCCGGGTGTCATTACGCCGGGTGGCGCCAAGTGCGGCATCATGCCGGGCTTCATCCACCGGCCCGGCCGCATTGGCATCGTGAGCCGCTCGGGTACCCTCACCTACGAAGCGGTGGATCAGGTGACCAAAGCAGGCATGGGCCAATCCACCTGTATCGGTATTGGCGGTGACCCCATCATTGGCACCACCACCAAAGACGCCGTAGAACTCCTCATGAATGACCCCGACACGGACGGCATCATCATGATCGGAGAGATCGGTGGCACCATGGAAGCCGATGCCGCCTATTACATTAAAGAATTCGGTACCAAGCCGGTGGTCGGCTTCATCGCCGGACAAACGGCGCCCAAGGGCCGTACCATGGGGCACGCCGGTGCCATCATTGGTGGCAAGGACGATACCGCTGCCGCTAAAATGGAGATTATGACGGCCTGTGGTATTCACGTGGTCACGTCGCCCGCCGAGATTGGCGCCACCATGGCCAAGGTTATGCAGGGGTAGGCTGTTGCCAACCGCCTGATACAATTAGAGCTGCTTTGGTGGGGTAGATTTAAAAGACAACCCTCCAGCTGGATTTTTCAGCTGGAGGGTTGCCTATTTTATTCTCATAGTTTTAACTGATCAATACCTAAATGATCTCGAAAAGCTTGGTGAACCCAAATTTCGTCGTCGCGCAGCCCCGCAAATATCGACTCGAACAATTGTACGTACACTAAATCTGGTGCTATTTCTTCTATTGAAATGGCATAAGGAAAATTCATTATATGCTGCTTAGGTACCAGTTCACTTCCTTGGAGTGCGAATAAAATGCTTTCTGCCAAGGAAAGAACTGATCAATTAGCGAAAGTCCCCACATTGATGATAAGGTTTAAACAGCAATTGCCTACTGGTGTTTACTTTATTAAACTAGAAAAAGATCAGTAGGAGATGGTGCTAAAGTTAGAAACAAACGCTTAGTTCAGCGCTGTCCACCACAGCAACATCCAGTATTACGGGTATTAATAAACGATTTGTGCCTTCCAATGCAAAGTGTGTAACCACAACAGGTTGGACACTTTCTATCCATGGACTACCGAGTAATTGGGGGAAAATATCTCCAGAATGATTACGGATAGAGCCTATTACTACTTCCCAAACAGCATTATCTTTTTGGGTAAAGAATATCCCTGCTGAATATTCATCTGATAAATCAAAAGCGCAGTATATACAGTCATTGCTTTTCGCATCGGACAGCAGCGCATTGAGGCGGGATACATATTCGGCAAAATGTTCCTCTAAGTTTTGTTGGACGGTTTTGGTTTCAAGCTTCCCCAAGAATTCAAATGCGAGCGCATAGTAGTAGGAATCGACTACTAACAAGCGTTGCAAAAATGGGAAGTGAACAAGAATATCCCCATGAGAGCCCTTATGGGGTTGGCTAATGATGGCTATGCGAAAAAAGGCATCGCCAGGCGCTAGAAACCAGGAGGTGTGGTTTGGGTCTGGTATAAAAATACCTGTATTCTCGGCAGTACGAATAGTTAGATTTAGCAATTGGTTTTTGGATAATGGTGAATAAGGTTGTAAAAAGGGGTAGGAAGATAGTATTGATCACCGTGAAACAATGGTACGCTACGATTTAAGCGGCTCTTTTCCAAAGTTAGGAAATTTCCGCTGTCCTTTTTTTTTTTTGGGACGTCAGTAACAGAAAAATCGTATATAGTAAGTTCAAAAATAGTTTTTGAACAATTTAGTGGTCTGTCGTGGAGAAAGCGCAAGTCTACTTTTTCCTCACACTTTTAACTGATCAATACCTAAATGATCGCGAAAAGTTTGGTGAACCCAGACCTCATCATCGCGTAGGCCTCCAAAAACCGACTCGAATAACTTGACGTGTACCAGATCAGGAGCTATTTCCTGAATTGAAATGGCGTACGGATACGCCAAAATATGCGCTTTAGGAACCAGCTCGAAAAAAGCGGGTCCGAACCAATAATCAGAGGCGCCACGGAAAGAAAAACCGCCCTTTACCCAACAGAACCCCCCTGGCCGATCACTTATATCCACCATTTTTTCTCGGTGATCATCAATATAAGTTTTTAATCCTTTTTTATAGGTGTATCCAGCGTAACGCCTTTTGTCTACGAGTCCAGCATAATCATAGGAGTACAAATAACCCTGTCTTATTCTTTCTGGGCCCAGTAGTTCAGCTACGGTATCCACAAAAACATGAAAATCTGGCGTGTATTCAACAAAGTAGTTGATCAACCCAGTCTTGGTAGAGGGATTAGAATTAATATTTAATTCTTTTTTAGATATCCCCCTGCTGTTTTTTTCACCGTAAAGGGTGATGGAATTATAATTCCTCAGCTGTTTTAAGATAAATTCAATTGGATTGGGAAGGGCTGCGATCCGTATTTCTCTTCCAGTATCCAGACCAATGGTTTCTGGTACAAGCGGCAGAATATCCTGATGTAGAAGGGGGAGTAGCCCTTCTACATCAACAGCATCGTAATGTATACCAAACTGTAAGCTTACCTCCCTCGAAGGCCTATAAAATGCCTTTTGCCAAGGAATAAACTGATCAATTAGCGAAAGTCCCCACATGGATGGTAAGGTTTAAACCGTTATATAAACTTTGATTTCCAAGCCAGGTACGAGCAATTTGTTGTAATCTTTCCACATCACCAGATCTATAGGGTGGAATCATAATATCCAATTGTCCGTTGGTAATTGCTCCTATTCCTGGTACGCCATTTTCTATGGCTGTTTTTAATTGGTTACAACCGTTTCTTAGAAAATCAGTAAGCGCACTTGGGTTATTAATGAAATCGGCAGCAGAAGACTTAAGTTGTACCCCCGTACTGGTAGCGCTCTTATAAAAATCAATTTTCTGTCCTTGTTCCCCCAATGCATTAAGCCAGGTGTGTCCAGAATTGTAGCGACTGTAAGATAATATTTCTTCGAAATAGAATCCTTTAGTGGTTGTTAAAGTTAAATCTTCCCAAATACCATCTATTAGGGCTCGTCTAGCTATGCTAAG
>PZPC01000100.1 GCA_003045895.1 Bacteroidota bacterium | reverse complement strand
TGCAGGTCTAAAAAGAAAGCCAAGCCATAAATATCTTCTGGGCGCTTCCCCCCAAATAAAAAAGCCTGGTTCTACTCATGTAGAACCAGGCTTTTTCATTTGGGGGGTCAGGCTGTACGTGGCTGCGGCCCTGCGGGCAGCCCGCTACGCAGGCTCCACTACCATCCTTAGCGCGAGCGGCGGGCCAGGTTTCACACCTCAGGCATTGCGCACCCGCGAGGTCGCAAACAGCCGCTTGACGCTGTATTTCCCTACCCCATTGGCGAACACCATGAGCAGCCCACCGGTAACGGCAATGTTTTTCATAAACTGAATCCCCTCCAGACGCTGTTCCGGCAAGGGGTAATTCCAAAAATCGTGCACGATCAGTGTCACCGGCAACCAGTAAACCAACAGCATAATGGCCCCCAGTTTGGCCCGGTAGCCGGTGAGGATCAGCACCCCGCCCACAATCAGGAAAGAGATGGCGCCGTAGAGCAGCAGATCCTGGCGCCAGGTCAGGCCGTATTCCGTCATCATCAACTTGGTGTCTTTGCCGTATTTTATCATATCGTAGGCCTCCCAGAAAAAGATAAAGGAGAGGAAAAACCGGCCGAGTAAATCGAAAATATTTTTCATAATTGTTTGATCTTAAAAGGGGTAAAGGGAAAAGGGGGTAAAGGTGTAAAGGGGTAAAGGTGTAAAAGTGTAAAAGTGTAAGGGGGACCGTTTCACCCGTAGAAGCGCTGTACGGCGCGGGCCACATTTTGTCCGTCCATCGCCGCCGAGATGATTCCCCCGGCGTAGCCAGCGCCTTCGCCACAGGGGAAGAGACCCGGTACTTGTTCGTGCATATAGGTTTCCCGGTCGCGGGGAATTTTGATCGGGGAACTCGTCCGGCTTTCGGTGCCGATGACCGTAGCTTCTTCGGTGAAATAGCCTTTCATTTTCCGGCCAAATTCCTGCACGCCCAGGCGCAGGCGGTCGTAGATGGCGGCGGGTAGCAGTTCGTGTACTGGCGCTGCGTACAAGCCCGGAATGTAGGACGTACCCGGCAGCGTAGCCGAAATGCGGCCCTGGGCAAAGTCGGGCAAGCGCAGGGCTGGCGACCGCTGGCTGCCATCGCCGTGCTGAAAGAACGTCTGCTCTACCGCCTGCTGAAAGGCGAGGCCCGCAAATACCCCGTGCTGGGCGTAGGGCGCCAGGTCTTCCAACTCCACGGCGACCACCGTGCCCGAATTGGCGTAGGGCGAGTCGCGCCTGCTCATGCTCATCCCGTTCACCACCAGCTCGCCGGGTGCCGTTGCTGCGGGCACCACCAGTCCGCCGGGGCACATGCAGAAACTGAAAACCCCACGCCCGCCCACCTGGCTGGCCAGCCGGTAACTCGACGCGGGCAGCTCCCGCTCGCGCTCGCGCTGGCCGTACTGGATCTGGTCGATCAGCGGTTGCGGATGCTCAATCCGTACGCCCAACGCAAAAGGCTTGGCCTCGATGGGCACGCCGTGTCGGTGCAACAGGTAAAAAATATCGCGGGCCGAATGGCCGGTCGCCAAAATAACGGCCTGGGCACGCAGTTCCAGGTTGTCGTTCACCACCACGCCCTTCATGGCGTCGTCCTCCATAATGAAGTCCGTGACGTGGTGCTCAAAGTGGACCTCGCCGCCGTAGCGCAAAATGGTCTCCCGGATGTTGGCCACGATGTTGGGCAGCTTATTGGAACCGATATGGGGATGTGCATCTACGAGGATATCGCCAGCGGCGCCGTGTTCCACCAGCAACCGCAGCGCCTTTTCAATGCTGCCGCGTTTGTGGGAGCGGGTGTAGAGCTTGCCGTCGGAATAGGTGCCGGCGCCGCCCTCTCCAAAGCAATAGTTCGAGTGGGGGTCTACCTGGCCGAATTGCTGGATCGCACGGAGGTCGCGGCGGCGGGTGCGCACGTCTTTACCGCGTTCCAGGATGATCGGCTTCAGGCCGAGCTCAATGAGCTCCAGGGCGGCAAACATACCCGCCGGGCCAGCCCCGACAATCAGCACCGCAGGCGCTTCGTCGACGGGTTTAAACTGGTCGAGGATAGCGGGTTCGGGTTGGTAGGCTTCCCCCAGGTAAGCGGCCACCTGCACGCGAAAAAAAGGAGAGCGGCCCCGCGCATCAATACTCCGCCGGAGCACGTGAACGGCATCCAATTGACCAATGGGTTGCCGTAATTGTTGCGCTACCCGCTCCTTGATGAGCGCTTCGTCGGACATTTCTGCCGGCCGCAATTTTATTTCTAGTGTCTTGATCATAAGCTGTTCGGTATTGATCCGAAAAAAGCGGAAACGGCGACAAAGATACGATGGATATTTTCCCCCGGCAAGCCGGAAAGGGCTTACCGCTTATTCCTCCTTTCTGCGCCAAAGTTGGCCATCGACCGGAGCAAAGCTGGTGGGTAGAAAAATTTTCACCTGGATTTGTTCGTAGCAGGTTTCGCCTTTCGACTGGATGGGAGCGCGGCGCGATTGGTAAGATTCCAGCGTCAGCACCTTTGGTTGCAGGGTATCGGCAACAATGTCGTAGCGTTTGTTCTCCTCGATGAAGAAGTGCATAATCCCTTTGGAGGCATTGTACACGGTAATTTCGGACGTAACCATCACCTGGTTTCCTTCCCAATTGGCCACCTCGAAGGGGTCGACCAGATCAAAGCGAACTTCCGCGACGGAATCTAGAGGGAACACCCAGTGGAGCTGATCGTGAATTTGGGCCCGTAAGGTGACCTGGGCCAGCAGCATACCTGACAGCAAACAGGCCAGGTGAAGGAAAGGGAAACGGTGCATGCAGTAGTTGGTTTAAAAACGGAGCGGTTCATTCCTCCCATGAGGAATGAACCGCTTTTATAACGCGCTTTGCCAATTGATTGTTACGGCAATGGCTACTGATTTTCGATTATATCCGTAACGAGGAGCTAAAAATTTGCGGCAGAAGTCGTGCCATCGATGATGACGCGCACTGGCTCGGGCACGAAAACCACGTAGCTGACTGTTTCGTTGAGGGACTGGCCATTGACCAGTACTTCCCGACCCAGACCGGGTACGCTGATGGTGTAGGTGCCTTCGGCGAGTTGCCCCCGCAGGTTGTACCGGCCAGCCTGAGCCAGGGATCGCAACATGGATTCGGAGTTGTTATCCAACCCGACGGTCATTTGTACCCGGGCGCTGGGCTGATCCCAGGTCTGCACGTCTACGGCGCCTTCTAATTGGAGTTTGATATCTTGTGCACCCGCAATATTGAAAGAACGTACGAAGGTTTTTTCAATGGTTTGGGCGAAAAGGCCCGCTGTTGCCAGCAGAACTAAGCAAACGAGGAGGGTACGGGATCTTTTCATGATGAGTAGTTTTGAATCATTAAGGAATGCGAACTCACCTTATAACAGAATTAGCCATTAATA
The DNA here is from genome assembly GCA_003045895.1 of Bacteroidota bacterium. Lineage (GTDB taxonomy): Bacteria > Bacteroidota > Bacteroidia > Chitinophagales > Saprospiraceae > Lewinella. Next base: position 12,542 of record PZPC01000100.1, on the reverse strand, counting down.
TACAATAATATTTGCCAACAATCAAGTTTTAGCCCAACAATCTTCTTTGTTTCGGCCAAGGAGCCCACAAATAGGTTGTTTTAGGCCATGCGCCTGGTTTAGGCAATCGCCTGCCGGATAGCGACCAGGCGCTCCAGCAGCGCCTCCAATTGATCGAGCGGCAGCATATTGGCGCCGTCGCTCTTGGCTTTGGCGGGTTCCGGGTGGGTTTCGATGAATAAGCCGTCGGCCCCTACGGCAATACCGGCTTTGGCGACGGCACCGATCAGGGCTGGCTGGCCACCCGTGACGCCACTAGCCTGATTGGGCTGTTGCAGGGAGTGCGTACAATCCAGTACGATCTTGGCCCCAAAGGATTGCATCTTGGGAATACTGCGGAAATCGATGACCAGGTCCTGGTAACCAAAAGTAGTACCGCGTTCGGTGAGGAATACTTTGTCATTCCCGCTCTCCAGCACCTTCTCCTGGGCAAAGCGCATGGCCTCGGGACTCACAAATTGGCCTTTCTTCACGTTCACCACTTTCCCGGTAGCGGCGGCGGCCTGCAACAAGCTGGTCTGCCGGCAAAGGAAGGCGGGGATTTGCAGTACGTCTACGTAAGCAGCGGCCAGTTCGGCTTCGGCTTCCGAATGGATATCGGTGGTCACGGGCAGGCCCAGTTCCTGACCTACCTTGCGGAGGATCTTCAGGGCTTTCTCATCGCCAATACCCGTAAAGGAATCGAGCCGGGAGCGGTTGGCTTTGCGGTACGACCCTTTAAAAATGTAGGGAATAGCGAGGCGATCACAGATACCCGCTATCTTTTCAGCGATCTCCAGCGCCATGGTTTCTCCTTCAATGGCACAAGGCCCTGCGATGAGAAAAAAGTTGCCGCTGTCGAGGTGACGGAGCTGAGGAATTTGGTCAAGGTTCATGTTCACGTAGTTTTGGTCAGCGAAGTTAGCCAATGTACCAAAAAAGCGGTATTAAAACTTAAAGCTGATCCCTAAATTGACCAGAGAAATACCAAAACCCAATTCGCCGTAAACGCTCAGGTGGTCATTCAGGTAGCGGCGGGTTCCTACAAAACCACTGAACACCAGGCTACGGGGAGCCGTCGGGCGGGTAAAAGAAGGCAGGTCGTCGGCGCGCTCAATTTCTCCTGGCAGGAATTCGATCGTTTTGGTCACCTTGGGCAGGCTGGCTCCCGTCAGGAAACCGCCGTAAACCCGCCAGCCGTCCAGGTCGTTGCTCTGGATACCGGTACGTAAACCCACCAGGTAGGTGGCATTGTGGTATTGCTCGGTGATTCCGGCATTAACGAACGTCGTTTCCCCTTTTGCTTCACTGTACCCAACGTAGGCACCAAGGAAAAGGTTGGGGCTGAGGTAGACATCGGCACTTACACTTACCGGCGGAACCAGGGTGATGGTCGCATCGGCAGGGTAGGTAGGAACCAAACCGATCCCAAGATTGGCCTGTAACTGACCGGGCTTGAATTTGACTTGCTGGGCCGGTAGGTTGAGTAAAGCTACCAAAAGTAAGAGGAGGAAAAGAGAATACTTCTTCATAAACTATATGCTTAATTGAATACGATCTTGCTGAACCTGTCGTTTTGTTCACCGGCACAAAGATAAAGCACAATGGCCAATAAAAACAATCATCAAAAAATAAAGTATTGATTTTGTTAAAAAAAAATATTCATTCAGAATTTTATTCTGTAAAACAAAATAACCTGTGTTTTTATTACCTCGCTACTCCCAAAAACCCAAAGCAAATTCAGTACACCCCCACAAAAAAAATATAACATAAAAATTCGCAAAATCGCCGGATACTTCCCCGATACATTTGAGAATTAAGAATAAAAAATATAAATTTACCGCTATATGACACCCCAAAAACAACCCTACACCTTAAAACAGCCTATATTAACATTCCCCAAAACTGGTTCTTGCCAAAATATAGTGGATTTTGTTAATTTGCATGATGACAGATCACGAATTATTCGCAGCAGCGTTATCGCTTCCCTGGCCTTGGTACATTAAGCAAGTTGTCTTTGAAGGCAATGGCGAAGACAAGGTGCTTCATATTTACCTTAGCCATCGTCGCCGGGTTAAATTTAGCCATGAGGGCAAGGCTTATCCTATCTATGACCATCAGCAAAGGCAGTGGGAACATTTAAAGTTCTTTCAGCATCGTTGTATTGTTCATGCGGCCGTACCCCGGGTGAAAGTAGATGAGGGGAACGTCAAGTTGGTAGAGGTTCCCTGGGCGCAAGCAGGCAGCTCTTTTACCTTGCTGTATGAATACGATGTAATGAATCTGATAGCGGGAGGGATGAACAATTCGAAGGTGGGCGAACGCTTGGGCATCGGAGCCAAACGGGTCTTCCGCATTGTAAATCGTCATGTAAGTCAAGCCTTGAGTTTGCAATCCCTTGATCCGGTTAAGGAACTGTCGGTAGATGAAACCAGCTCTAAAAAAGGCCACAATTATCTAACCATTTTTGCTGACCGCGAACGCAAAAAAGTGGTTGGTGTAGCTGTTGGTAAAGACTACGAGGCCTTTGCTCATGCCCTGATAGACATGGAAGTACGAGGGGCGAACCGGGAAGAAGTCCGTAGCGTCACGATGGACATGTCCACCTCTTATATTAAAGGAGCAAAAGAGGATTTACCCCAAGCGAGCATTGTCTTCGATCGTTTTCATATTGCCAAAAAAATGAATGAAGCTGTGGATGAGATTCGTCGCCAGGATCAGCGTTCGTACAAGAACCTGAAGAACAGTCGCTACTTATGGTTACGTAACAACAACAAGCTCAAGGAGGATCAGCGCCAGCACTTGGAAGACCTGGCGGTATCACATCCCAATATCGGAACAGCTTATCGCCTCAAGGAGCAACTTCATGCGATTTTCAACGATGCCCAACACAACTGGCGAATAGCACCGTTAAGGGCCTGGATGAAACTGGCTGCGAAGAGTAAATTAGCACCTATTCTAAAGTTTGTAAACATGATGAAAAGGCACTGGTATGGAATTAAGTCTTACTTCAAACGCTTAGCCACTAACGCCTACGCCGAGCGGGTGAATCTCAAAATACAGGAGATAAAACGCAGTGCTAAAGGTTATCGAAATCAATATAATTTCATATTTAAAATCCACTAAATAAGGCCAAGAGCTCCAAACTGTCTACCACTATGTCTACAAATGAACTCCTGCTCCTGGGCATCTTATTGTTAGGTGCCATCTGGATCAATTGGAACACCATTACCAGCGATCTTACTTTTGGAAAATCCCAGAAATCCAATTCCCTTCCCCCTACCATTGATGCGCCGCTTCAACTCAAAGAGCAGCAGAAAGAAAAAGTCACTTAATTGAGCTGGCGTACGCTTAGCATATGTCCCCCCTTTAACAGCCTGAATTTCATCCTTACCACCACGTGCTCTAAAACCACGTGCTGAGGCAGTAGCTTTTTGTTCAAACGGATCAAAGCGCACTGCCTTACGCCCTAAAATAAATGAATCCATGGTGAACCAAAGGGATGATTTGACAGTTTCGCATTCAAGGCATATTGATTTGTAGGATTCAACGCATAAGCGCCCATGAAACAATAGCAGCTAGGTAAAAGTAAGGCATGACCAAAGAGCAATTTCGCAATTCAGGATTATTAGAACAACACGTACTTGGTCTGACCAGTCCGGAGGATGAGGAATTGGTACAATCGTACCTGTCTCGTTATCCTGAGTTGAAGAAAGAAGTCCATGACCTTCACCAGGCCATGGAGCAATACGTACGGCAACAGGAAATTCCTCCCCCTCCGCGCGTTCGGGCCCGCAACGAGGCGCAACTATCCAAGCTGCAGCAATCCATCCTCAGGCGTAGCCGAACGGTTGCGGTGGTGGCCGTCGTGGCCAGTATTTTTTTGGGACTTTTTGCCCTCTGGTTGCTCCGCAGCAACCGGGGCATCCATCAGGAGATCAACAAAACGGAAGCAGAATTCGCTGCCCTAAAAGAATATTGCGAAAAATCCCAACGGGAAGCCCAGTCCCAATTGCTGCTTTTTGCCAACCTACAGGATCCGGCGACGCGTTCGATTATTTTGAAAGGTACAGCCCTGGCACCCAATAATTTTGCCATTGCCTACTGGAATCCGACGCAACAACAAGGCTGGATTGCCCCCAACAACCTGCCTCCCCTCCCCCCCGGCACCCAGTACCAGATCTGGGCCGACATCGAAGGGGTCATGGTCAGCATCGGACTCATCCCCCCCGGCAGCAACGACCTGGTCACTATCCAGTATCTCCCCGAGGCCGAGAGCCTCAACATCACCCAAGAGCAGTTGGGCGGAGCCGAACACCCCAACGTCGGTTTACTGACCGTCAACGGCTTGTTGTAACCCGGCCAGCCTTTTGATTTTCCGATCGTTACCGCAAAAAAAAACGAGCGCTTGTTGGGCCAGTCCGGACGGGTGTCCCAACTGGCCCAACAAGCGCTCGTTCGTCTTCTGGAGCCTCCAGGTGATACCGGCGTTAGCTGGTGCCTGAATGATTCACACTACTTCGTGCTTAGTGCTTAGCTTCGTCGGGGCCACAACTAGTGCCTTTCTTGCAACAGTTGGGTAGGTTCTCGTACGCCTTCGGGCGAGCGGGTACCTCATCGGCATCATAGCCGGCAGCAGCAACTGCCTGACGGAGGGTAGCGACATCCAGCTTATTGGTATCGTAGCGGACGGTTACTTTTTGGGTAACCAAATCCAACTCGGCTTTTGCTACGCCGTCCAGCGCCTGCAAGGCCTTCTCGATAGTCGTTTTACACATCCCGCAAACGGCAGAAGTTTTGATAATGACTTTCTTCGTTCTGAGGGACGAAGTGGTGGTCGTCGTCGGCGTCGGCGCTGTAGCGGGGACGATGGCGGCGGACATGGCCAGGAATGGCACGATGGCCAAGGCAAATAAAAGGGTACGCATGCGTATTAATTTGGATGGTTAAAAAATAAGTACTGCTATTTTCGAGGCAGCGCATAGCGCAAGCCCACAAAGTAAACGCGTTGATTCAGCGGTTGGTACACCTGGGTGGCATCAAAATAATCGCCATCAAAAGGTTCGTAAGCACCAATGATGGCGTTTCGTTGTACCTTATTGGTGATGTTCTCGGCACCGGCATACACCTCCAGTTTGCTGTTGGCCACGTAAGTGACCTGCGCATTGAGCAACCCAAAAGCTGGCGCTACCTGCGGTTGCGCCACGTAAACAGTGGCGGGAATCTGGTCGTGGTCCGGTAAGCGTTGCGTGCCCATCCACTGGTAGTTGACGTTGGCACGAAACCGTTTGCCATCGTAATCGAGGGTAGCCAGCAGGCGGTGCCGGGGTATTTGTGGCGCACGTCGCAAGCCATTTTCCCGGTAGGTGGTCTGTACGTCGTTGAATTTATAAGCCAGTTTGGCGTCTACGCGGGGCAGTACTTCGTAGCTGATACTGGCCAGGAAGCTGTTGGAGAAGGACCGCCCGTCCAGCTGGTAGAGGTAGATGCTTTCCAGGTCTTCTTCCACGTCCACCACGATCTGGTGCTGAAAATCGGTGCGGTAAAAGTCCAGCATCAGGTTCATTTCCCGTTCATTGACCTGGATATTCTGGGTGTAATTGATCCCGAAATTCCAGGCTGTTTCCAGGCCGAGGTAGCCGGGTTGCCGGGCCAGCGGTTGGTCCACAAACCGTACCTGGCGGCTACTCGGCAAGCGGTTGAGGTTTTCGACCAACACATTGGGTGATCGCCACCCCCGCCCGGCCGACAGCCGCAGGGCATTCGCCGCGCTGAAATTGTACTTGAGGTTGACCCTGGGCGCTACCTGCAGCCCACCCAGCGAATGCTGGTCGGCCCGCACGCCCGCAATGGCGGTAAAGGCCCGGTAAGTATCCTGGCCGGGGTACCGCTCGGTATGGTACGTGTATTCGCCGTAGCCCCCCACACTATGTTCGCGCCGGTCGTACTTGTTGTCGCCCAGCGATTCGACAAAATCATCATACTGGGCGCTTGCCCCCACGGATAGCTTGTGGTTGCTGTTGAAAAGCTGGGTATGGTACAACGTGTTCAGGTACACCGACTGTTGTTCGCCCAGGTGGCGTTGGTTGCCGTACAGGTTGTCCAACTGGTGATAAGTACCGCTGTAGATAAAACCGATGGACTGGTGGGGTTTGCGGAAGCCAAAATACCCGGTTTTCCCGAACACCTCCAGGTGCTGGTTGTCCTGGGTGATCAGGTAGGGGTTCTGATTGGGTTGGCCGTGGTCGTGCACGGTCAGCTGCCCGCCGTCGCGCTGGTCTTTTGACCAAAGCACGTTCCATTGTCCTTCCCAGTTATCGGTCGGGTTGCGGCGCAAGAGCCGCACCAACCCACTCTGGGTATTGCGATCGGGCATGTCTTTGAAGCTGTCAAAATCCCGGTCGTGTTTATTTCTGGTAAAACTGTTGTGCAGGTATACGCCCATGCTCAGGGTCTTGGACAGCTCGCCGTTGAGGTGGAGGTTGGCCTCGCCACGCCCCTGGGAATTGCCAAAGAGATTGACGAACAGCGGTGCGTCCGTGGTCGGTTTTTGCAATTCGGTATTGATCTGGCCGCTCATTCCGCTGGCACCAGCTTCCAGTGAGCCGGCACCTTTGCCGATCTGGATGCCACTTACCCAGGTTCCCGGAATAAGGTCGAGCGCGTAGGGTGTGGCCAGGCCGGTCAGGGCGGGCCGTTTTTCCAGCGTGAACTGGGTATAGTTCCCCCGCAAACCGAGCAGTTGGATTTCGCGCCGGCCGGTGAGCGGATCACCGTAGGTCAGGTCTACCACGGGGCTGTTCTCAAAGCTTTCGGCCAAGGAACAGCAAGGGGCTTTGCGCAGTTCCTTACTGGTGATGGATTCGACGTTGCGACCGTCCAGGATCGAAGTAAAACTCCCCTTGTTCCGCGCCGTCACTTCCACGGTGGCCAGTTCGTTGCCTTCCTCCAGCACCATCCGCAGGGGAAAGGTGGCCGTAGCAACCGCTACGTCTACCGACCGGAAACCGACGAAGGAAAAACGGATCGTCGACTCGCCAGCAACGGCGGCCAGTTGGAAGGCACCGTCTACATCGGAAGTGGTGCCCGGCCCCGACAACCAGTGAACCGTAGCCCCCGGCAAGGGGAAACCGTCGCTATCGAAAACAAATCCGGTGATAAATTCGGGAACAGCCCCACCTTGGGCGTACCCCTGGGAAGCCGTACTCAAAGACAAAAAAACGACCAACAGCATGGGTCGGACAACCAAAAGGAGGTGGGAAAATGGCCCTGTATTAGGGATCATAATTATATGTTTTTGTGTCAACAATGCTGTCCGGCAGGTCATCTGCCGACAGCTCCGCTTTATCCTGCTCAGCCGGAGGAGGCTGCACAGCAATTACATCTACTTAGATAAGCTAACACAAAAAACTTTGGTATAAAATGCGGATATCAGCCCCTTTCAGGCCTGGCGGCGGATCGGGTACCCGTGCAGTCCAGCGAATGGTAGCGGTAGAAAAGCCGGGCAGCGGAGCAGCGTAAACGGAAGCCAGCGCAGGTGAAAAAGCGCCCGTGACCTGGTCAGGCAGCGGTTCTTGGTCAGGCACCAGAAAACACGCCCCGAACTGTACGAAAAAGAGGTCGCTCGTCAGGCATTTGGCAGGAGAAGCCCCCTCCTTTTCTTCGGCATTGGCATCGGCATCGGCATGCACACCACAACATTCTGCTACCGAGGCCCTCTTCTGAGCAGTTGGCGGGCAACAAGCCGACCCGGCCTGGGCAACCGTACGGGTTGGTTGAAGCTGGCAAGCAGCATACTGATCCGTACGACTGCCCGCAAAAAGATCCGGAAAGTGTACGCTCTCCTGACCGACACAAGCACAATAAACCCGCTGCAAAGGAATACCCACCGATACCAAAAAGAGGTAAACGGCTAAGAAAGGGGCCATATGACGGGAAAATTTCAACATCTACACAAAGGTAATTCAAGTAGACCAACTAATACATTTATTTTGGTGCAAATAGACCTCACCGGAACGTATTAACATTGTATAAACACCCGGACGGAAAAGTTGGCTGACCTCAGCTGGTTTAAAATTCAAACCCACCCTGAATAAGTAAAGGCCAGGTGTCCTGGTGCTTGTTTTTTTTTGAAAAAAAACAATTTTTCAGCCCAACCGCTATTTTTTTTCAAAAAAAGGCCTACATTAGCAGGCATAATGATCATCCTTGCATAGCAACTCTAAAAAGTCATTGATTTAACAATTATCCCAAGTCACTGACACCTCGCCCTTATGATTTAAAACATCCAACTTAAAGTGGTCTTTTGCCACTGGTGTTTTTGTTTCCCTTTTGAACATGTGCGTTTACATTACAATCCATTTTTTTACTTGAGAAAACGTACAGCCATGTTAATCATTTACATCATTTCAGCCGCCTTTTTCCTGGGAGGAGGACTTATGCTAGCTTCTTACATCCTGCAAACCAGTGGTGAAAGATTATTTTAGCAGTGTCACCCCTTTACTGGAGCTTATCAAGGAATCGAAAAAGGGGAAGCCGAAGTAATTCGGTTTCCCCTTTTTTATTTATTTTATTCGTACCAGGCCATTCGGCGCACTAGTCCAATTTCAGGACATCGAGGAAAGCTTTCTGCGGCACTTCGATTTTGCCGAACTGGCGCATCTTTTTCTTACCGGCCTTTTGCTTTTCCAAGAGCTTGCGCTTGCGCGAGATGTCACCGCCGTAGCACTTGGCGGTCACGTCCTTGCGCATCGCTGAAACCGTTTCGCGGGCGATGATCTTGCCGCCGATGGCCGCCTGGATAGCGATAACGAACTGCTGGCGCGGCAGCAGTTCCTTGAGTTTTTTACAGATTTTGCGACCGAAAGCCTCGGCTTTGCTGCGGTGAACGAGGGCCGAGAGGGCATCCACGTTTTCGCTGTTCAGCTTGATGTCCAACTTGACCAGATCCGACGCCCGGTAGTCGAGGGGTTGGTAGTCGAAGGAAGCGTAACCGCGGGAGATGCTCTTGAGGCGGTCGTAAAAATCGAAGACGATCTCGGCCAGTGGCAATTCGAAGTTGAGTTCTACGCGCTCCGGCGACAGGTAGTGTTGCTTGGTCAGGATACCCCGTTTCTCGATACAGAGATTCATGATATTGCCGATGTATTCGGTTTCCGTGATGATCTGTGCCGAGATGTAGGGCTCCTCGACCCGGTCCAGGATCGTCGGTTCCGGCAGGTCGGTGGGGTTGCGAACATTCAGCACGGTATCGGGTTCGCGGCGGATATAGGCGCGGTAGCTTACGTTGGGGATGGTGGTGATCACATCCTGGTTGAATTCGCGGGACAGGCGTTCCTGGATGATATCCAGGTGCAGCATCCCTAAGAACCCGCAGCGAAAGCCAAAACCCAGGGCGGCCGATGATTCGGGTTCAAAGACCAGGCTGGCGTCGTTGAGCTGAAGTTTTTCGAGGCTGTCGCGCAGGTCTTCGAAGTCGTCGTTGTCGAGCGGAAAGATACCCGCAAAGACCATGGGTTTTACTTCTTCGAAGCCTTGGATGGGTTCGGCAGGGCGGTCAGCCAGGGTCAGGGTATCCCCTACCTTGATCTCACTCGACTGCTTGATACCCGTGATGATGTAGCCCACGTTGCCGGCCGAAATTTCCTGCTTGGGCAAATAGTCCATCTTCAGGACCCCGATCTCGTCGGCGGAGTAATCGTTGCCCGTCGCCAGGAAACGCACCTTGTCGCCTTTGCGGAGGGTGCCGTTGAGGATACGGATATTGGCGATGGCTCCGCGGAAGGGGTTGAAGATAGAATCGAAGATCAACGCCTGCAGGGGCGCTGCCGGATCGCCCAACGGGGGGGGAATACGATCGACGATAGCCGTCAGTATTTCGGCTACGCCTTGCCCGGTCTTACCACTGGCGTGAAGGATATCTTTTTCGGGGCAACCGATCAGATCAATGATCTGCCCGGAGACCCGTTCGACCATGGCCGTATCCATGTCGATTTTGTTCAGGATGGGGATGATCTCGAGGTCGTGTTCGAGGGCCAGAAACAGGTTGGAAATGGTCTGTGCCTGGATGCCCTGGGTGGCATCCACGATCAGGAGCGCACCTTCGCAAGCGGCAATAGAACGAGAGACCTCGTAACTGAAATCTACGTGGCCAGGCGTATCGATGAGGTTGAGGATGTATTCCTGCCCATCGGTATGCATATAATTCAACTGAATAGCATGGCTCTTGATGGTGATACCGCGCTCGCGCTCCAAATCCATATCGTCCAGGGCCTGGGCTTTCATATCGCGGTCGGAGATGGTTTGCGTCATTTGTAGCAAACGATCCGACAACGTACTCTTACCGTGGTCAATGTGGGCAATTACACAAAAATTACGAATTTGCTTCATCTCACAAAGGTAATGTATTTTAGTAGCAGGTTGGGCAACCCTTCGTCCGATTTAGGTAAAAAAAACATACTAAAATAAGATGATTACCTGGTTAGCCGTTCAATAAAAAAAATGCGCCATGAAAATGTTTCTTTTTGTTGGCTGCTTTTGGGCGTACGCCCTGGCAGCACAGGTTCCGCAACGCTTCAACGCCCTCCAGCTCAGCTACACCGACACCCTCTATTTCGCCTCCGGCAGCGCCGTGCCCGACGGGGCTGCCCTGGCGGTTCTCGCGGCTTTTCCCGCGCCTGCCAGCGCTACCGACCGGGTTTACCTTACGGCCCACACCGATGCCATTGGGGACCTGGCCTACAACGAAAAACTGGCCCAGGAGCGGGCCCGGGCCGCGCGGGAAGTGCTGCTCCAACATTTCTGGCGGGACACGACCCTGCTGGTGCAAACTTTCGGCGAACGGCAACCCGCCGCTGGCAATGACCGCGAGCAGGATCGCCAGCGCAATCGCCGGGTAACCCTCGACCTCTTCCGGGCCGTGCCCCACCTGCGTTGGCCGGGGCAAGTGACCGACCCCGCCACCGGCGAAGGCATCGCCAATGCGACGATTCGGGTGCACAGCCGCAGCCTGGCGGATACTCTAAGCACGGATCGCGACGGAAAATTTGTCCTGGAACTCCCCCTGGATTCTATCGTCGGCATCGACGTCTACGCCCTCGACCACTTCTTCTACAGTGAAATCATCAAAGTAAAACCCAATTTACCCGCTACCCTCCGCATCGGGCTGGCCAAAGCAGCACCCGGCGCCGTAGCGGATATTGGCAACCTCTTCTTCGTCGGCAACCAGGCGGTCTTGCTCCCAAAATCCCAACCGGAATTGCCGAAGGTGCAGCGTTTCCTGGAGGTCAACGCCCACCTGAAGGTGGAGATCGCCGGCCACGTCAATTATCCCAACCGCCCCCCGGTGACCGAAGACTCGGACGAGTGGGACCTCTCCGTGCGCCGTGCCCGGATGGTCTACGACTACGCCATCCAGCACGGCATTCCGCCCGCCCAGGTGAGCTACCAGGGCTACGGCAACCACGAAATGCGCTTCCCCAAAGCCCAATCGGAAGCAGAACAGGCGCAAAACCGGCGGGTGGAGATCCGGGTGGTGGGGAAGATGGAGTGAGCGGAAGTCGGAAATCGGAAGTCGGAAGGCTATAAGCCGCCGCTTCACGCCGACCAAAAAAAAGATTGCTACCTAAATTGCCAGCCCAAAATCTTAAATTTTAAATCAAAAATCTTACCTCTTAAATTATTTCAGATGTAAGATGTACGATGTACGATGTTTGATTTTTTTGACTGAGTAAGGCGCGTACTACTCCTTTTTTGCGGCAACAATTAGCGATCGGTGGCGGAAGAGTAGCACCGTAAAAACGTATTAACGCATCTTTACGTTGGAGAGTAAAAACCAGGTCAAGTAATCAAGAGATCACGCGCACCTAAGCGGGCGGGCCTGCTCCTTCAGGACTACGGCTATAACACAAGTTACATGATCAAGCAGGAAGAGGCCTTGCCAAATGGGGTTAAATCTATCTAATTCCCATTGATTTGACGTTATTCCTTTGGGTCGGGCAATCCCAGCGGTAGGTATCCACAACGCTGAGGTCTGGCAAAAGGACCGCAGCGCGGTCAAATTATGTTAGCCCTGGCACCCCCAATTCTTTCCGACCCGACCCCAGCGGGGTCGCACCTACCTTTTTATGATTCTCTGACATTTTTTGTGTTGGAGGTCAATCGAAAGCAAAGATGACGCTCCTTACCAGTCGCTTTTCATCTTTACTTTAGCTTGACCACAAAAAATGTCAGAGAAGGGTTTTATGATTCTCTGACAAAAGAGGCGACCATCGAACGGACGAAAAAAGCATCTCCTTATCCGTTATGCGTTGTTTTAATGCGACCCCGCTGGGGTCGGGTAATCATACTGCTTCTAATTGCTAACATACTTAGACCTCTATAGAAGTCCCAATAAATGACCGCAACGCGGTCAAATTACGTGAACGATAAGATTAACGGAAGCCAAACATTGGTAGACTGCAACTTGTGTTATAGCCGTAGTCCTTCAGGAGACCGCTTGCGCAGCCGCGTCTTCAGCGCGGGCG
>PZPC01000025.1 GCA_003045895.1 Bacteroidota bacterium | reverse complement strand
GGATCCTAGCTGGGAAGAAATTTGAATTCGGAATGCAAACAACCTAAGTAGTTACAAAATTATTTAGCATATTTTTTGTGTAGTGAGATTAGCTTGAAAGGGAAGAGCTTGCCACGCTTTTTAGCGTGGGCGGGGGATGGGTTTTCTTGAATGCGCAATTTCGGATAAACATCGCGATAACGTATTAAATAATTCCAGATTCGACAGCCCTGGGGTGGGCCCCTCCCAAGGGGCCGCTATGTCCCGGCAAGAAATCCCCCCATCAGTCCACCCCTCCCCCACCCCGAACAGGCTGCAAGACGGGTTCATCCTATTCCCCTTCAGCATGCCATTGGGGCTGGCATCCTAATCGAAAAGAATCAATCATTTGCCGGAAATAAATTTCCGACGACGTTAGCGCAGAATCGATCATTTGCCGGAAATAAATTTCCGGCGACGTTAGCGCGGCGAATAGTTGGGTGCTTCCTTGGTGATGGTAATATTGTGGGGGTGACTTTCGTTCATGCCCGCGTTGGAGATACGTACGAATCGCGCTTGCTGGAGTTCCTCAATATTGGCGGCACCGCAGTAGCCCATCCCGGCCCGCAGGCCACCGAGGTACTGGTTGACGACCTCGGCCAGGGTACCTTTATAGGGTACGCGACCTTCGATGCCTTCGGGAACCAGTTTTTTGATGTCGTCTTCTACGTCCTGGAAGTAGCGATCCTTGGACCCTTTTTCCATTGCGCCGATAGAACCCATGCCGCGGTAGACTTTGAATTTACGCCCGTCGAAGATGATGGTTTCTCCGGGTGCTTCTTCCACCCCTGCAAATAAGCTACCCGCCATGATGGTGCTGGCACCCGCGGCGAGGGCCTTGACAATATCACCGGAGTAGCGGATTCCACCGTCACCGATGATGGGAATACCTTTGTCTTTAAGGGCCAGGTGCGCCTGGCGGATGGCCGTCAGCTGCGGCACGCCCACCCCTGCAACAATGCGGGTGGTACAGATGGAACCGGGTCCGATACCCACTTTTACCCCGTCGACACCGGCAGCAGCCAGGGCGAGGGCGGCATCGCCGGTAGCGATGTTGCCACCGATTACCTGCAGATCGGGGAAAGCCGCTTTGACGGCGCGCACCGCATCCAGGACCCCTTTGGAGTGGCCGTGGGCCGTGTCGATACAGATGACGTCGACGTTGACGCGGACGAGGGCTTCCACCCGCTCCATCATGTCGTGGGTAACCCCTACGGCACCCCCTACCACGAGGCGGCCCAGGCTGTCCTTGCAGGCGTTGGGAAAGTCCTGGACCTTCATGATGTCTTTGTAGGTGATGAGCCCCACCAGGCGGTCGTTTTCAACGACGGGCAGTTTTTCGATTTTGTAATTTTGGAGGATGTTGCGCGCCTGGTCCAGGGTGGTCCCCACGGGAGCCAGTACCAGGTCTTTAGCCGTCATCAGTTCGTGTACGGAGCGCTTGGGGTTTTCTTCGAAACGCAGGTCGCGGTTGGTGAGGATACCCAGGAGCCGTTGGTTCTGGTCGACAATGGGAATCCCGCCGATCTTGAAACGGTTCATGAGTTTTTTCGCATCGGCGACGGTCGCATTGGGGCCGAGGGTAACGGGATCGACGATCATACCGCTTTCGCTGCGCTTCACGCTGCGCACCTGTTCGGCCTGGTCGGAGATGCTCATGTTCTTATGAATCATGCCGATGCCTCCCATGCGTGCAATGGCGATAGCCAGCTTGTTGTCGGTGACGGTGTCCATGGCAGCGGACACCATGGGAGCGTTGAGCCGCAAATTGCGGGTTAGCTGGGTAGAAATATCAACTTCGCGGGGAAGGATTTCGCTGTAGGCGGGTACGAGTAGTACGTCATCGAAGGTGAGGCCTTCGCCGATGAATTTATCGGAGGTTGTTTTTATTATTTCCATGCGCAAAGATAGGTCACCGCTAATGAATGGACAAGTACAAATTTAGAATTTATGTTTATTTGTAAAAAGAACTCCCCTGGTCGGGCAACACAGTTGCTGCGATCAGGGAAGCAGACCGAACAGGCAGGTAGCAGCGCCCGGTAGGGCGCAAGGACGAGGGGGCGCAGCACCCGGTGCCTGGTGCCAGTGGCGGCCCGGATGGGCCACCACTGGCACCAGGCACGGCCCCAAAGCAGCGGCCTACGGCGCTACAGTTCCTGCTGAAAAGTACCGTCTTTGAGGCTGGTGAAGAAGTCGGTGAGGTACTTGGTCACCTGACGGCGGCTTTTGTTCGACAGGTTGGGTATTTGTTCGACCAGCGCCAGGGCCTGGCTTTCTTTGCTGAGGAATTGTTCGATGGTCGCATCTAAGTACTGCGGCTGGCTGTATTCCCAGATCCAGACGCGGTCTTTTACGTCGGTCTGGCCGTAGTTGGGGTTGGGCACGGCGTATTCCACGTTGACCAGGCCGGCGAAGTCGAAGTCGTAAGGTACAACCCGGTACTGGCCGCCGGCCTGCTGCTGCACCAGCTTGACGTTACGGGGAATGGCCACGCTGTAGTCCGCATTGCCGATCATGTACTGAAACAAGGCTACCTGCTCCAACGAACCGGCGACAAACCGGTCCTGGGCCACGTTGTAGCAGTCGTCGCACTCCTGGCCGCCCAAAGCCTGGGCCATCTCGTCGGTATCTTCGATGAGGATACCGAAGCGCTCGGTAGCTTCGCCGGTCGTGGCATTTTTGTAGGTCACCTGTACCAGCTGGGTGCGGTAGCCTTCGCCCGTCATGAGGTGATACAACTCGTAAGCCAGTTGCTCGCGCAGGACGTTGTCGCTGGTATCGAATTCATCGGAGCAGTGTGTGACCAACTTGAATTTGTTGTGAGGCTTTAAGCCCGCAGCCACGAGCATGTCTTTTGACAGCTTTAGTGACAGGGGTGGGAAGTCACAAATCCGGCGGCGGTAGCGGCCGCGAACCTTAACCTTGGCATCCCAGTTTTCGCCCTGGTAAGAAAAGGTGGCGGGGAAGTAGTCTTCGGTTTTCTTCATGGCCGGAATTTGGTCGAGATCAAACGTCAGGGTGAAGTGGATGCTGTTGGGGTTAGCCAGCCAGTCGAAGAAACTTTGCTGCGCTTTGGTGTCAAAATAAGACTGTGGTGCAGCCGACATAAAAAGACCGCCGAGCAGGACAAATAAGAAGGTAGTGAACAACAATCGGGTTTTCATGATATACTGGGTTGTGGTTGTAATGGGTTTTAGTTGTAATGGGCTTTTGCTTCTAACGACGAAACGCTCTCCCTTTAGGTTGCAACAAAGATGAGGGAAAGTGCCCCCTGGCACCAACTTTATAACCCCAACCCTAGGAATTTTGCGACGAATGCCAGGAAAACCAGACGAACGGAAAAAAACGCCCCCTTTGGGAGAGGTTTTGAAGAAGTCGACTGCGGTTGCCTTTGGCGAGTGGCCGTAGGAGCTGGCGCGAAAAAAAAATACCGGCAATCTGCGAATGAGGAACCCCGTGCAGCCAATTGTCCCCTCCGGGCAGTAACAAACTAACAGCCTTGGGATAAATGCTTTAATTTTGGGTATTATTTAAGCTTGTACATGTCGAAACCATTACCTCAACAAAGTGACACCTGGTCGGGCAAGCAACTGATCATCAGCATTGGCATTCTCTATGCCTTTATTCAGTTGACGACGCTGACGCGGGTTTACGCACTCAACTACCTGGACAACCTCAACAGCCCCAGTAGTGAGATGATCCGGGACCGGTTGATCGGGACCCTGATTGGGTTCACCTTTATAATAGGTATTATTACCCTCACCCGCTACCTGCTCCAGCGAGACTGGTCGGCGTACCGGGTCATTCTGGTACACGTGTTGCTCATCCTGCCGGTCACTTTTGTGTGGTACTTCATTTTCAGCCAGGTGGCGTTGTGGTTTTGCCAGATTTTCCAAGACTGTGCTCAGGTGGATGACGACCCCGTGTACGGTTACCTGCTCAACGCCAATATCCTCACGTTGGTCTATTTACTGGCGGTAGCGGTGACCCACACCTATTATTATGTACGCCGCGACAACGAGCACCAATTGCGACAGTCGCAGATGGAGACCAAGATACTACAGGCCCGGATGAAGATGTTGCGGTCCCAGTTGCATCCCCATTTTTTATTCAACACGCTGAACAGTGTGAACAGCCTCATGGATATCGACGTGGACAAGGCCAAGATCATGGTAGTGGATCTGGCCGACTTACTGCGCAAGGTGCTCGACTGGAAGGACACCCAGAAGGTGTCGCTGAAAGATGAGTTGGCGTTGCTGCGGCGCTACGTCGATATTGAGAAAATGCGTTTTAGTGAAGACCTGACGGTAAACTGGTCGCTGGCCGAAGAGGTACTGGAGGCCAAGGTGCCCGGGATGCTGCTACAGCCGCTGGTGGAAAACGCGATTCACCACGGGTTTTCGCCGACCCATTTGAATTTGGATATCCTGATCAGCGCCAGACAAACTGCTGCTGACCGATTGGAACTGCGGGTAAGTGATAACGGGCAGGGATTTTCCCGGGCAGAACAAGATCGTATCTTCGAACTGGGCACCGGTCTGCAAAATACCCGCGAGCGCCTGCAAACCCTCTACGGAGAAGCTTTTAGTTTTGAGGTACGGAATACCTATCCGGGCGTGGTGAGCGAAATCACCCTCCCGCTAAACCAGGAATAGATGATAACGGTACTTATTATTGACGACGAATCGCTGGCCCGGCAACGGGTACGAAAACTGCTGGAAAGCCGTACGGATGTGAACATCCTAGGTGAATGCCGCAGTGGTACCGAAGCACTGGAAACCATTGCTATCCAACGCCCCGACCTGATCTTCCTGGACATTCAGATGAAAGACATGACCGGTTTTGATGTGCTGCAGACTTTGCCCAAAGCGCTGTGGCCCCTCACCATTTTCGTGACGGCCTACGACAAGTACGCCATTCAGGCTTTCGATATCTTTGCTTTCGACTACCTGCTCAAGCCCTTCAAAAACGACCGCTTTTTCACCTCCCTCGACAAAGCCGTGGTGGCTATTCAGCACAAGGAGCAGGAAAACCACCTGGTTCAGTTGCGGCAGTTGGTCAGCTACCTGCAACAGGGCCAGCACAAGCCCGAGCCGTTGGCCCTCAAGCAGGGCAGCAAGATCAGCCTGATACAAACGGCCGATATCCGTTACATCGAAGCGTCGGGGTACTATATCGAGGTTTTCACCAGCGAAAGCAAACGACTACTGCTGCGCGAATCGATGACCAATATGCTGGAACAACTCGGCAGCCCCAATTTCCTGCGGGTACACCGCTCGACGATCATCAACATCGATTTCCTGTCGGAAATACAGCATACAGGAGCTGGCGATGTGGTGGCCAAAATGAAGGATGGCAAGGTCTTTCGGGTGAGTAAGTCTTACAAAGAGGAGCTGTTTCGGTTTCTGAAACTGTGAGGCGGTGCCGGGCCTACAAGATGAAATACAACCGAATGCCCAGGTTGCGGCCAATGAACTTCACCGTTTCCACGTTGGGATTCGTTGATTTTTCCCGCAGGCTGGTCAGGTAACGGGACCAGTTGATGTTGAGTCCCCATTTTTCGGAAAAGAAATATGTTCCTCCCAGAACGAGCGAGGCGATATCGGTGCGGAAATTTTCCAGGTCCGTGACATCCGAGCCGACGTCGTTAATGACTTCGTAATTGATGAGGCGTCCGTAGCTGACCCCAGCGCTGGCCAGAACCTTCCAATCGCTGAAATTGATCATGACGGGGACTTCCACAAAATTGAGGCGAATCTTGTCGTAGGTCGACGAAATGTCGTCGGTGGGTACCCTGCTGGCTCCCTGCTGGCTGTAGAGCAGTTCGGTGCTCAGGTGCCAGCGGTCGGTTAGGCGGGCGCTTACCCGGGCACCGACGTTGAGGCCCAGCTTGTTGAAACCGCCCAGCCGGTCGCCGTCGATTTGGGAAAGATTCATGCCGCCAACCAGCATCCCCGTAAAAGTTTGGCCTACCAGAGGCGTAGCCAGCCACAACCCCAGTACCAGGGCCACCAGTACCGGGTGAACAATGCGTGGAGTTGTGCCGCTTTTATTCGTATACTTCTTCATTACGTGCTATCTTTGAGGGTACAAAACTAGTATTAGAAACGCTACCGTTGTTTAATATTGTGGATTAATTAAAAAATCTGCCCTGATAACGGTTGTCCGACGCATCCCGGCAAACCGATCAGCCGTTCATCCCTAATTGTATGTTCAAGTATACCCGCCATAGTCTGAAGAAAATGGAGCAGCTTTTCCAGGAGCTGGATTACACCCTGCGCTACGAGAAGGGTAATTTCAATTCGGGCTACTGTATCGTGGAAGACCGCAACATGGCGGTAATCAACAAATTTTTCGATACCGAGGGCCGGCTCAATGTCCTCCTGGAGATTCTCAGCAACACAACGGTAGCGGAAGACCGGCTGTCGGAAGCATCGCGCAAGTTCTACCGGCAAATCAATAACGTGCTGACCGCCGAGGAAGAAATTGCCGTGGCGGAAGAAGATGCGGCCACGGCGTTGGCGGAGAAGCAAGAGCCAACCGGTGATGCTTAATAAGTAATTCCTGTTTTTTCAATACCTTCGCCTCCCATTTACGACTATGCCGAAGCTACAATTCCAACTGGAACATACCGACCCGGGATCCAAAGCCCGGGCAGGACGAATCACCACGGATCACGGGGTGATCGAAACCCCTATTTTTATGCCCGTGGGCACGGTGGGTTCCGTGAAAGGGGTGCACGCACACGAGCTGCGCGACGATGTGAAAGCGCAGATTATCCTGGGCAATACCTACCATTTGTTTTTGCGACCCGGCACCGAGGTACTGGAGCATGCCGGTGGCCTGCACCGCTTCAATGGCTGGACCGGCCCCATCCTGACCGATAGTGGTGGCTACCAGGTGTATTCGCTGGCTCACCGCCGCAAGATCAAGGAGGAAGGGGTTACTTTTCAATCGCATATCGACGGTTCCCGCCACTTCTTTTCGCCGGAAGTAGCTATGGACATCCAGCGCAGCATTGGTGGTGACATTATTATGGCGTTCGACGAATGCCCGCCCTACCCTTCGGATTACCGCTACGCCAAAAACTCGCTTGAGCTGACCAACCGCTGGCTGGCCCGTTGTGTGAGCCACTGCGACCAGACCCCCGACAAATACGGCTACACCCAGAACCTCTTCCCTATTGTACAGGGTAGTACCTTCGAGGACCTGCGCCGGGCTTCGGCCGAAACCGTGGCCGGCTACGACCTGCCGGGCAACGCAATCGGAGGACTTTCGGTAGGGGAAAAAAACGAGGAGATGTACCGAATCACGGAACTGTGTTGCGACATCCTGCCCGCCGATAAGCCGCGTTACCTCATGGGCGTCGGGACGCCGGTGAATCTGTTGGAATGCATCGCTCTGGGGGTCGACATGTTTGACTGTGTACTGCCCACCCGCAATGCCCGCCACGGGATGATCTACACCAGGGAAGGTATTATGAACATCAAAAATTTGCGCTGGAAAAACGACCACTCCCCCATTGATCCCGACGGGCCGTGCCCCACCAGCCGCTACCATACCAAAGCTTACTTGCGGCACCTGATCCACAGCAACGAACTGCTGGGCGCACAACTGGCCTCGATCCACAACCTCGCTTTTTTCCTTTGGTTGGTAAAAGAAGCGCGTCAGCAGATACAAATTGGCGACTTTTCGCGTTGGAAAGCGGAGATGCTCCCTAAGTTAGCGCGGCGGTTATGAAAACAATTGACTGGTACATATTAAAAAAATTCCTCTCTACCTTTTTTTTTACGGTGCTCATCTTTACGATGATTACCGTGATTGTCGATTTCAGTGAGAAAGTAGAAAAATTTATTGAATCGGAGATTACCAAGTCGGAGATCATCCTGGGTTACTTTCCCAATTTCATCATCTTCATCTACGGGCTGCTTTTCCCCTTGTTCACGCTCATTGCGGTCATCTTCTTTACGTCGCGGATGGCCAACAATTCTGAGATCCTGAGTATCTTCAACGCAGGGGTTAGTTTCAATCGGCTCTTGCGACCCTACCTGATCGGGGCCATCTTTATTGCTATTCTCCACGCCGTAGGCAGCCATTACTTTATTCCGGAAGGCAGCAAAACCCGACTGGCGCTGGAGTATAAATACTTCGACCCCAACCGGGACGAAGGCAAACAACGGAACATTCATATGTTTCTGGACACCAATACGGTGGCTTACGTCAATTTCTGGCGCAAGCGCGACAGCACCATTCGGGGCTTCCGGCTGGAACGCTACCAGGGCAACGAGCTGGTTTACCTGCTCAAGGCGACCAGTGCCGAATGGCAGGGTGCCCCCGACAAATGGCGGCTCAGCAATTACGAGATCAGAACTTTCGACGGGCTGCACGAAACCATTGTAGCAGGCGTGGGTAAACAGTTGGACACGGTGCTGAATATGCAGCCTGCTGATTTCATCGATTACAAAGACCAGCAATCCATGATGAACACTTCGGAGCTGATCTACTACATTCAAAAACAACGATCGCGGGGCGTTGGCAATACCGCCAGATACGAAGCTGAGTTGTGGCGTCGCACCGCTGAACCCTTCACGGTTATTATCCTGGCGCTCATTGGGGTGGCCGTCGCTGCGCGCAAAGTACGCGGAGGACTGGGTATCCACCTGGCCGTTGGCATTTTGCTCGGTGCGTTGTTCCTGATCCTCTCCCGTTTTGCCTCGGTCTTCGCGGTGGGGCAAACCATTCCGGTCGTGTTAAGTGTCTGGCTGCCCAATCTGTTTTTCGGGGCAATTGCCGCCTGGCTCATCGCCGTTGCCCAAAAATAGGTACTTTCAGCCGTGTTTTGTTTAACAAAACAGCACCAAAAGCGGGTAGACATTCAACAAAAGATCCTATTTTTCAAAATTTATTGAAAAATAAATAAAAATATTTTTTTCTCATTATTCTTTTCAAGTGACTCACTATCAGTTGATTATTGTTTTATTACCAAAAAACACGTCCGCAAAAAGCCCCTGATTAAAATTTTTAATAGCGCTAGACTTGGTTTTTGTTGAAACTTGCCATACATTTGATTCAACAAAGGAAGTAATTGTTTATCCAGTTCTCCACAAAACTTACGAAAATGTCACAAATTGAGTTTGATACCCGCCTTAGCCAAATGACTTCACTGCTCCAGTCTTTTGCCTACAGCCTGACGAAGAACGGCGAAGATGCGCGCGATCTTTACCAGGAAACTGCTTTCCGGGCGTTGACCAACCGAGACAAATTCCGCCCAGGCACCAACTTTAAGGCCTGGTTGTTTACGATTATGAAGAACATCTTCATCAACAATTATCGGAAGAAGGTAAAGGCCAACACGATTATGGACACCACTGAAAACCAGTATTACATCAATTCTGGTGCAAATGCGATCAGTAACCAAGCCGAAAGTAGTATCATGATGAAGGAATTAACTGTCATGGTTGATGGGCTGGACGACAGCATTCGCATTCCATTTCTAATGCATTACCAGGGTTACAAGTACCAGGAAATTGCGGATTACCTGGACCTTCCCCTCGGAACGGTTAAGAGTCGTATTTTCTTTGCCCGTAAGGACCTGAAGTTGCAGATCAAGAAAAGTTACGGCAATTTGAATTTCTCTAAGCAAAGTATAGAAGTGCAATAGTAAACTTTGGCAACGATTTCAATAAATTTCCCCCTTCAGGCAGCAGCAACAAATGTTATATTTGTTGCTGCTTGCATTTTGCCCTTATGACCGTATTTGATTTTTTCCCCACTGCCCTGCTCGGCTGGTATGATCCCAGCCGCCGTCCTTTAGCCTGGAAACACCTGGCCGATCCCTACCTGATCTGGTTGTCCGAAATTATCTTGCAACAGACGCGGGCGGAACAAGGTGGGCCTTATTTTGAAAAATTCAAACAACAGTACCCCACCGTTGGCGACCTGGCCACCGCACCAGAAGACGAGGTGATGAAGCTTTGGGAAGGACTGGGCTACTACTCCCGGGCCCGCAACCTGCAGGCTACAGCCCAGTACATCCACCAGGAACTTGGCGGGCAGTTCCCCCAACGCTACGAAGACATCCTGCAGTTGCGCGGCGTTGGCCCCTACACCGCCGCCGCCATTGCTTCCTTTGCATTTCGGCTGCCCTACGCAGTGGTTGATGGCAATGTGTACCGGGTGCTGGCGCGATTTTTTGACGATTCCACCCCCATTGACACCACCGCCGGCAAACGCCATTATGCCCAATTGGCGCAGCGCCTGCTGCCGCCCGACCAGGCCGCCACCTACAACCAGGCCATTATGGACCTGGGGGCAACGGTTTGCACCCCCAAGGCGCCGCGCTGTAGCGAATGCCCGCTGGCCGAGCGGTGTCGGGCGCTGGAGCAAGGTACGGCTCCTGAACGCCCCATCAAGATCAAGAAGCTCGTGCGCACCACCCGCTATTTTCAGTTCCTGGTTGTTCAACATCCCGATTTTCGAATCCTTGAAAAGCGCATGCGTGCTGATATCTGGCGCAACCTGTACCAGTTTCCACTGCTGGAAACGGCTGACCTGGTAGAGGCCTGGTCAGACCTGCCAACTCACCCCAACTGGCCAGCCTGGCTAAACCCCGCCCAGCTGACGCTGCAGCGCCGGGTAGGCCCGAGAAAACAAGAGCTTACCCACCAAAAAATTATCGCTACATTTTGGGAAATTAACCTGGACGGCCCACCGCTGGCAAACCTCCCCGGAAATTTTATCCAGGTTAAGCCAAAAAAATGGCGTAAATTTGCCTTTCCAAAAGTCATCAGTTGTTACTTCGAAGATAACTTTTTATATTTATTTTAAATTATAGAATAAAACTACGGCAGCGTTTATGGTTAATCGGGTTATACTTATAGGCAACCTGGGGCGAGATCCCGAGGTTCGTCGTTTGGAAAACGGTGCGGTAGTGGCTAAGTTTTCGGTGGCCACCAACGAAAATTACCGTGACAAAGCCGGCGAATGGCAAACCCAAACAGAATGGCATGACGTAGTCGTTTGGCGCAACCTGGCCGACAGGGCGGACAAACAACTGCAAAAAGGAAGCCAGGTTTATCTCGAAGGAAAACTTACCCACCGCACCTGGCAGGATCAGGATGGCAACAACCGCAAAACGACGGAGGTCGTGGCCAGCTATTTCCGGGCACTGACGCGTCGGGACGAGGTTGATGGTGGGCACACCGATTCCTACCCCATGGCTACTGACGATATGCCACATAGCATGACAAAAGTAAGCACCGCCACTACGGGAAATTCGGGAAATGATCCGGGTCCCCAGGCACCCGTGCAGGAAGCGGATGACGATTTGCCATTTTAATCCACACCCAATTTTGGTAACAGATATTATCATACCAATAATACCCTCTTTGACAGCTTCCGTGGTCAGGGATAAAGGGCCTAAAAAAGCGACTACCCAGTGGGTTCGTTTTTATTGTGCCTTGACTACACCAACGGGATTTGTCAAAGAACTTACTAATGTATAGCTGGTGGAACCTGAACCGGATAGTTTTAATTTTTTTCTTCTTGCAACACATCACTTGCTAGGCATGAGTTTAGCCGGGGAGATTACCTTTGGTATTCTTGGCCTCATCCTCTTACTGATTTGCTCCGCACTGATTTCGGGCTCAGAAATTGCCTATTTCTCGCTTTCGCCCAACGACCATGAACGCCTGGAACAGGAAGGTGACAACATCAGTCGCCGGATGCTCTGGTTGCTATCGCAGCCCGAAAAACTGCTGGCTACCATCCTGATCAATAACAATTTCATCAATATTGCCATCGTTCTGCTGGCGGAAATCGTGGTGGGACAAATCTTGCCCAAGAACAGAATTCTGGGTTGGGTCAACAGTTGGCAGTCGGGCTGGATCTGGATGCAAAATTTCACCGCAGACACCCTGGCCAACCTCACCGACTTTACCATCACGGTGGTTGGTATTACCTTTTTGCTGGTTTTGTTTGGCGAGGTAACCCCCAAGGTCTACGCCAGTCTTAACAGCATCCAGCTGGCCCGCTTCATGTCGGGGCCACTGAGCCTCACCATGCAGCTGTTTGCGCCCCTGAGCAAGCTGCTCGTCAGCTGGTCACACCGCCTGGAGCGCCGCCTGTCGGCTAAGCAAAGTACCGTTGGGCTGACCAGTAAAGAAGACATTGGCGAAGCCATTGACCTGACCGTCTCTCAGGAAAACGGAGGGGACAAGGATATGGACATCCTCAAACGGATCATTAAGTTCGCGGAAGTCAATGTGCGCCAGATTATGCGCTCACGGGTCGATGTGGTGGCCATCAACGAACTATCGACCTACCCCGAGGTGCTGGTTACCATTCGGGAGTCGGGCTATTCCAGGTTTCCGGTTTACGCCAATGATGCCGACAACGTAACGGGGATGCTTTACGCCAAAGATCTCCTGCTGCACCTCCACGAAGCCCCCGAGTTTGGCTGGCAGCACCTCATCCGTACGGACGTCCTTTTCGTGCCGGAATCTAAAAAGATCAATGATTTGCTCCGCGACTTTCAGATCCAGCACCTGCACATGGCCGTGGTGGTGGATGAATACGGTGGCACTTCGGGCATCGTGACCCTCGAAGACGTACTGGAGGAAGTGATTGGTGAAATTCAGGACGAATTTGATGACGAACCCGACGTGATTTTCCAAAAAATTGATGACTACAACTACGTCTTTGAAGGCAAATCCATGCTGAATGATGTGTGCCGGATCATGAACATCGAAAGCAATTCCTTTGGCGCGATCAAGGGCGAATCGGAATCCCTGGCCGGGCTAATCCTCGAGCGGTTGGGGCGCATGCCTAAAAAAGACCAGGAAATTATCCTCAGCGACTTTTCCTTTAAAGCACTCACCGTCAGTAAGCGCCGGATTGAAAAGATATTAATCACCCTGCTTCGTCACGGAGAGGAATAAACGCCGGCTATGCAAGTCATTGTCTTCAGTAAGCAACTCAAGGAAAAGGACCTGCCCAGTATCCAGGAGCTCTTTGATGTACTGGCCGAGTTTCAGATCAATACCTACGTGTATGGTCCTTACTTGCAAACGCTCAAGGGGAAGGTTAAATTCACCCGCGACGTGGGCGTTTTTGAGGGCTACATCGACTTTTCGGTCAAGCGCTTCGACTGCTGCATTACGCTGGGTGGAGATGGCACGATCCTCGAGGCCATTACCTATATCCGGGACAGTCAGACTCCTATTTTCGGGATCAACCTGGGCCGACTGGGCTTTTTGGCCACCATCGAAAAGAAGCACATTCGCGAATCCATTACGATGCTGACGCGCGGCATGTACAGTATAGAGGAGCGGCGCTCACTTTACCTCGAATCCAACCTGCCGCTCTTTGGCGACATTCCCGTGGCGCTCAACGACTTTACGATCCTCAAGCGGGACACGTCGAGCATGATCACTATTCACACCTTCATCAACGGCGCTTACCTGAACTCCTACTGGGCCGATGGCATCATTGTGGCTACCCCCACGGGGTCTACGGGCTATAGTCTCAGTTGTGGCGGGCCCATTATTTTTCCGGGCTCCGGCAATTTTATCATTACGCCTGTCGCCCCCCACAACCTCAACGTGCGGCCAATTGTGATGAGTGACGACGCCGTTATTTCCTTCGAAATTGAGGGCCGCGCCGAAAATTTCCTCTGCACCCTCGACTCCCGCTTTGAACCCATTACCGCAGCTCACCAGTTGGCCGTGCGGAAAAACGATTTCACCTTTAAGCTGGTCAAACTGCAGAACGTCAGTTTCCTCGACACCCTCCGTGGCAAACTCAACTGGGGCCAGGACACGCGCAATGATTAGGTAGCCCCGCCGCCTTGCGGGTTAGTGATGGCCGACAATTGGGCACGGCCCGGAACAGTAGCAACAGGCGCTTAGCCGTCACCTTTGGGCCGCCATCTCCCCTACCGCTGCAGGCAGCCCGTGATAAAGCTGCCAACATCCGTTTTAAATTTTTCCAGAGAAGGTTGGTGGATGTACATCATGTGCCCTGATTCGTAGTATTTCATGCTGATATTGTCCTTGATCCTGGCAGATAATCCCAGGTGATCGATGCTGTGCTCTACCCCGTAGAAAATGGTAGCAATATCGTAATAGCCATTGAGGATAAGCACCTTCATGTTGGGGGCTTGGGTGAGGGCCCTGGCCATGTCCGGGCCGGTATTCACGGCAGCGTTGGCATTCCAAATGACGTTGCCCTCGTGTTTCCAATCCCATTTGAAGCCTTCACGACGCCCGGCAGTGATGGTGTACTGCAGGTCTGGACGCACACCCAGGTCGTGGTGAAAATAGTTCAGGAAGGTCGTGATATAAGCCGGCGAGATCGCTGCGCTCTGGGGATCGTAATCGGCTTCCTGGCTGAGCAGATCCTGGTTGATGCCCGAGTAGCGGGAATCGAGGCGACCCACCGTAAGCCCCTCTGTGCGCAGGAGTTCCTGGAAGTATTCGCTGGCGGTCACCCGCAGGTCGGCCCGGAGCCAGAATTCGGTACTGAGCCCGGAATAATAGGCCAGCCTTTCAGCCACCTTTTGGCGGTCGGCAGGCGGCAGTTGATCGCCCCGGAAGAGAGCCATGACGTAGGTTTCCGCAGTAAACAATCGTACTTCTGCCAGGAATTTTTCCAAATTGGGGTTTTTATTGGAAATTTTATCGTGGTACCAGGCCGTAGCGGCATAAGTAGGAAAATGGACGATGTAGGGAAGGTCATCGTTGGGAGGAAACAGCAGGGTGCGCAGATCGAAAACGGCCGACACCATGATCACCCCATTGAGTTCAATCCCCTGATCGAGCAACTTGCTCATCACACCCGCATTGCGAAAGGTTCCGTAGCTTTCACCGAGCAGGAACTTGGGCGAGTTGAGGCGATCGTGGGCGATAAGGTATTGCGTAATGAAGAGGCTGATGCTGCGAATATCCTGATCGACTCCCCAAAAATCGACAAACTTGGCTTTGCCAATGGGTATACTCAACCCCGTACCTACGGGATCAATCATCACCAGATCGGCCAGATCGAGGATGGAAAATTCGTTATTGACCAATGGGTAGGGTGCTGCTGGCATGAAATCGGGGTCGTTGACCACAATGCGCTTAGGCCCCAGTACGCCCATGTGCAACCAGAAGGAAGAAGACCCCGGACCGCCATTGTAGGCAAAAACGATAGGTCGGGTGTTGTTGCCATTTTTCTGGGTATAACTGGTGAACCCCATGAGGGCAATGGGGTCGTTATTTTCGTCGCGCAATTGAAAAGTACCCGCCTGAGCGGTCAGGGGAATGGTTTTACCATTGATGGTGACGCTTTGTTCGGTGGTGCTTACCTCACCCGGCGGGGTGGCTGCCGGGGCATCGGCCTGGGCGTTGAGCGAAACGGCCACGGCAAACAAGCTGCACAGGAGGAGGAATCTTTTCATGGCGTGGTGGTATTTTGGTGACAAAGGCGAATATGGTTCTTTCAAAGATAAGTAAAGACAAGAACTCTTTAATTAAAGGTTCAGATGGATTAGATTACTTTAAGGTAATCTACACCACCCCCTCCTCCAGCTTAGCCGTATTTTCGGCCAGCTGTAAGGCCTCAATGATACCACCAATTTGTCCTTCTACAATTTGGTCGAGGTTGTAGAGCGTCAGGTTGATGCGGTGATCGGTGACGCGGTTCTGGGGGTAGTTGTAAGTGCGGATCTTGTCGGCACGATCCCCCGAGCCTACGAGGCTTTTCCGCTTCGAGGCTTGCTCGGCCTGGTGGGCTTCGCGCTGCTGGTCCTGGATGCGCTGCAGGAGCTGCGACATGGCGATATCCTTGTTCTTGTGCTGGGACCGTCCGTCCTGGCTCTCCGAGACAATACCCGTCGGCAGGTGGGTGATGCGGATAGCCGACTCGGTCTTGTTGACGTGCTGCCCGCCGGCGCCACTGGCGCGGAAGGTGTCGATCTTGAGGTCGGATTTTTTGATATTCACGTCTTCCAGTTCCAACTTGGGCATGACCACCACGGTTGCCGCCGAAGTGTGTACCCGTCCCTGGGATTCGGTCCGGGGAATGCGCTGCACCCGGTGGGCGCCCGACTCGAATTTGAGGCGCGCGTAGACATCTTCGCCGCTCACTTCCAGCACCACTTTGTTGTAGCCACCCGCGCTGCCTTCGTTTTCGTAGAGCACTTCGTATTTCCACCCCACCTCGTCGAAGTAGCGGGTATACATACGGAGCAGGTCACCGGCAAAAATACTGGCTTCGTCACCACCCGTACCCGAGCGGATCTCAAAAATGACGTCGCGTTCGTCCTCGGGATCACGTGGAATCAGCATCATCCGGAGCGCTTCTTCCATTTCTTGTTGCCGGGGCTTGAGGTCGTCCAGCTCCATTTCGGCCATCTCCTTCATTTCGGGGTCACGGAGCATCTCCTGGGCAGTTTTGATGTTGCCCATCAAATCCCGGTAGGCTTCGTAGGCCTCAATCACGGGCTGGAGCTTCTTGTATTCTTTGTTGACCTTCTGGAAACGGTCCATATCATTGATCACCGCGGGATCGGACAGGTTCTCTTCCAAATTGCGGAAGCGGTCGTGGATGGCTGCTAATTTATCTATCATAAAGATGGCTTAAGGATTGTGCTAAAAACATTCAGGGCAGGGCTCCGGGAGGAGCTGGTCGGCTGAGGCAAGCTAGTAGAACGGTAGGATTGATACACGCATTTCACTGTTTTTTAGCGAGCGCAAAGATAAGGAATTTTTGCGGATATAGAAAAGGGGTGGGAAGTCGGAAGTGCGAGGTCGGAAGTGGGAAGTCGAAAATAAAGACCGTGTGAACGTGTAAAAGGAGAAACGTGTAAAAGCGGACAATGAGCGCGTTTAGACCCAAGTAGGAAGTGGAAAGAAGTGCTGTAGGATTTATACATTGGCAGAAAAGGGTCGAAAAGGGGGATAGTTCAATCAAGTGTGTCGGAAATATTCATTCCAGTTTTCCGCTCCCACCTCCGATTTCCGATTTCCACTTCAAACTACCTTTTTCTTAAGCTACTGACTACCAGTGTTTTGTAAAATCTCGTTTTTGAGCTGGCAATTAAAGGTAGCAACCTCTTTTTTGGTTGGCGTGCAGCGGCGGCTTATAGCCTTCCGACCTCCCTAAGGGGTCGGCGAATAATAAGTTACTCTTTTCAAGGCAGCTATCGCGTTGCCAGGCAAGACGCGAAGAGCGAGTATAGCCATAGCTACATGAGCGATGAGCAACGCAGCATGGCGACGGGAGAGCAACTTCAAATGGGAAAGTTATTATTCGCCGACCCCTAAGCGCCCTTCGCCAGTGCCTGGTCACGCAGGCGTTGGAGGAAGGGGCTGGCGAAGATAAAGTCTTGCAACAGGTCGTTGTCACTGGTTAGCACCTGGTCTTTGCTACCCCGCCAGGCGATTTCGCCCTGGTAGAGGAGGATGATGTTGTCCCCAATTTCCATGACCGAGTTCATGTCGTGGGTATTGATAACGGTGGTAATATTGAGTTCTTCGGTAATACTTTTAATCAACTCATCAATGACGAGAGCCGTTTTGGGATCCAGCCCCGAGTTGGGTTCATCGCAGAAGAGGTATTTGGGGTCAAGGACGATGGCGCGGGCAATACCGATCCGTTTCTGCATGCCGCCACTGGTTTCGGAAGGGAATTTGGTGTTAACACCCTCCAGGCTTACCCGTTCCAGGCAGTACCCCACCCGCATGGCTTTTTCCTTGGGCGTCATATTGGTAAACATATCCAGGGGGAAACGGACATTCTCTTCTACCGAAAGCGAGTCAAAGAGGGCGGAAGCCTGAAAGAGCATGCCCACTTTCATGCGGACATTTCGCATGGCCTTGCTATCGAGCCCAAAAAAATCAACTTTGTCGTAAAACACTTTGCCTTCGGTGGGCTTGTGGAGCCCCACGAGCAATTTGAGCAAAACCGTTTTACCCGCACCGGAACGTCCGATAATGAGGTTCGTTTTACCCGGATAAAACTCCGTTGTTATATTTTTGAGTACCGTGGTTTCCCCAAAGGATTTAACCAGATTTTCTGTCTTAATCATTAGAAGCGGTTTCTTTTTACGTAAAAACCATCGCAATCAGGTAGTCGAACAAGAGAATAAGAATGTCGCTAAAAACCACGGCATTGGTACTGGCTTTACCGAGCTCTACACTTCCTCCCTTAACGTAGTAGCCCTGGTAGCAGGGTACGGTGGTGAGAATAAACGCAAACACCACCGACTTGATGAACATCAAGGTGATATTGTAGGGAATAAAATAAGAGCGTACCCCCAGCTCGTACTCGCTGTGCGAGATCAAACCTACGGGTACCGTAGACAAATAGCCTCCCAGGATGCTGACGAAGGCTGCAATCGCAACCAGCATCGGAATAACGATGAGTGCTCCGATAACCTTGGGCAAGATGAGATAAGCAGCCGTATTGACGCCCATGATTTCCATGGCATCAATGTGTTCTTTCTGGCGCATACCGCCAATTTCTGCCGCCATGTTAGAACCTACTTTACCCGCCAAAACGAGGCAGGTAATGGTGGGCGCCAATTCGATGATGGTGGTATCGCGCACAATGTAACCGATGTAATACCGCGGAACAAAACTATCTTGCAGCTGATAAGCAAACTGAATAGCCGTTACGGCACCGATAAAAACAGCGATCAGGGCAACAATGATGAAAGACCCCACACCGATGTCGTTCATCTGTCGCATGGTTTCTTTGTAGTACATGGACACTTTTTCCGGTCGGGCAATGGCAGTGCCAAGCAGATGGAAATAACGACCAATGTGAGCTAGAAAGTTTTGGATGATCATGCTATAGTTTGATAGATCGAAAAAGCAGAAAGGCAAAATTAGCGAAACCTGGGCAAAAGGAAGCAGTTTCCACCAGGATTGACAAATATGTGGTGTTTTTAATCCTTAACACCCTGTGGCTGCTGATGAAACCACTGTTTTGCAAAACAGTGGCAACCCTTTTCTTGTTGAGCGTAGGAAAAAAATAAAAATACCAGACCATGACACCACCACCAGCTATTGCTATCAGTGGCGGCAGCCGGGGAATTGGGCGCGCTATCGCCGAAGTATTCGGTCAGCAAGGCTACACCGTGTTTGTTGCAGCCCGTACTCCTGCCCAATTGCAGGCCCTGGCAGCCGGATGGCCGGCCACGTGCCCCACCAGTAGGCTCGTTACTTTTTGTGCCGATCTGGCTACGGAAGCAGGCTGCCTGGCCTGGGCTGCCCACATTGATAGCCAGGTCAGTTCCCTGCAGGTGTTGGTCCACAACCTGGGACAATTTGCTCCCGGCGATTTACTCACCGGACCACCACCCCAGTTGGCTCATTTTTTCGCCACCAATGTTTTCAGTGCCCACTACCTGACCCAGGCGTTACTCGGCCGTTTGCGCGAGGCCCGGCCGGGGCATTTAGTTACGATTGGTTCGGTGGCTACCACCGATTGGCCGGCGCCACTACACGCTTACGCGCTGAGTAAATACGCCCTCGAAGCCTGGCACCGGGGTGTCCGCAAAGAGTTGGCAGGCACTGCCGTGAAGACGACCCTCGTACGGCCAGGTGCGACCCTCACCAGTTCCTGGGATGGCATAGCGGTGGATCCCGCTACCCTGCTAACTCCCGAACGGGTAGCACAAGTAGTAGCGCAAGTGGTGGCTGCTACCGAAGACTTTGAAGAAATAACGGTTCGCCCACTGGTGGCCGGCTCTGATAAACACTAAAAATAGCAAGATGAATTTTCTGATTACCGGTGCCAGCCGTGGAATTGGCTACGACACCGCCCTGGCACTGGCTGCCGACCCTACCCACCAGGTACTCGTATTGAGCCGCAACGAAGCTCAACTGCAAGCACTGACCCAGGCCGGCCAGCAACAATTTGGCACCAATAATATCGCCTACCTGGCTGCCGACCTCGCTACTTTCGAGCCTACCCGGGTGTACGACTGGGTGGCTTCCTTTGGCCACCTCAGCGGGCTGGTTAACAATGCCGGGCTGTTGATCAACAAGCCTTTTATGGAACTGACGACTCCCGATTGGGAGCAGACTTTTTCCATCAACCTTTTTGGGGTGGTTCGGCTTTTGCAAACCCTCCAACCGCTCTTCAAGCAGGCGCACGTCATCAATGTCGGCAGCATGGGTGGCTTTCAGGGGAGTTCAAAATTTCCGGGCTTATCCGCCTACAGTGCCAGTAAGGCTGCCCTGGCTTCCCTGACGGAATGCCTGGCCGAAGAATGGAAAGACGAAGGTATTGCCTGCAATTGCCTCGCCCTGGGCGCTGTACAAACGGAAATGCTGACGGCGGCGTTCC
The DNA here is from genome assembly GCA_003045895.1 of Bacteroidota bacterium. Classification (GTDB taxonomy): domain Bacteria; phylum Bacteroidota; class Bacteroidia; order Chitinophagales; family Saprospiraceae; genus Lewinella. Next base: position 46,556 of record PZPC01000025.1, on the reverse strand, counting down.
CAGGCTTTCAGGCGCCCGTTTCGAGTAACCAGATGGGGAGCATGATCGCCTGGTTCTTGCAAAACGGACACACCTTCTTCAACGGCAAGGTCCTTCCCGTATCCGTGAGCACACCCTGACAACTTCTGACGGCCAGCAGACATTTACGGCCAGATAACGAATTCCAGGATAAACAGCAGCATAATTTACCAGCTGTATATTCAGGTTAATCATACAAAAATGTACTTTTATCGACACATGCGTTTTTTTCACTTCTAAAAAGGTTTAGCAGTAAACGTGCCAGCACACCGAACGCAACACCTCTCTTACCCTAATTTAAAGTTGAAACAGACTATTCAGCTATTCACATCATTTTTTAGGCAAAAGCAATGAAAAAACTTCTACTTCTATTTTGGGTGTCTTTTATTTTTAATGGTGTTAGCGCGCAAATTATTGAAGAATGCGATGACCCCAACACGATCGTTTTGTCTAGTTTTTGTGGCGATGCTTGTGTCGTATGTGACATCAACGGCTACTCGGGCACCAACGCTTCAATGACCCTGGGTGAAGCCCCTCCGGGGTTCTGCGCTGGCCAATTGCACAACACCCAGTGGGTGGGCTTTGTGGCCGGCTCAACGAGTTTGTCGTTGAGTATTGCTGTTTTCAACTGCAATGTGGATCAGAACGGCGATGGCCAGAACGAGGGTTTACAAATTGGCATCTACAATACCACGGATTGCAGCAACTTCAGCCTGGTCAGCAATTGTGATGACCAGGTACCCGATAATACCAGTCAGGTCTTCAATACCACATCTCCCCTCACCGTCGGCGGCATCTACTTCCTGGTCATTGACGGTGCCTACGGTGATATTTGCGACTTCACCGTGACCGTACTCAGCGGTAGCACGACGGCGCCACCGGTAGCCCAGGTGGTGCCCAATATTGTGGCCCCCGCTACCGTCTGCCAGGGTGGAGTACTAAATGTTTCGGTCAATCCCCCGATTGCCGGCGCCGGTGCCTACTACTGGACCCTGGACGGAGATGACGCTGGTACGGACCTCAACAGTGCCATTTCCTTTCCCTCTGAACTGGGCACCTATACCCTCTGTGTGGACCCCTACAACCCTTGTTATTCCGGCCTTCAGGGATGCGTGACGGTGGAAGTGGTGGAACCGGTTCCCCAGCAATTATCAGAAGTGATCTGTGAAGGGGAAACCTTTAACCTGGCAGGGCAGACTTTTACCGACGCGGGTGATTACGACGTTTATGTGACGGTACCCAACAACTGTGACCTGGTCTTCGAGCTCAGCCTGGATGTGGTGCCGATCGCTGAAACTTACTTGGATATCGAAATATGTAATGGCACGTTTTACCAGGTCGGTTCCTCCGAATTCAGCCAGGATGGTGATTACGAAGTCGTGTTATCCGCTCCGGGTTCGGGTTGTGATTCTATTGTTTATCTATCCCTCACCTTAATTGGTACTTTTGAAACCACCCAGCTGGAAGAAACCATCTGTGCGGGCCAGAGTTATGCTATTGGCGGCAATTTGCTGACCCAAAGCGGCAACTACTTCTACCAATTGCAGGACGAAGTGGGTTGTGATTCGTTAGTAGATCTTCAGCTGACCGTGTTACCCCGCCCGACGAGTATGACCAACGCCACCATTTGCACCGGGCAATCCTACGCGTTCAATGGCACCAATTACAGCGCCTCGGGTACCTACAGCGCTACTTTCCCCCGGCCCAGCGGTTGCGACAGCGTGGCTACGCTCAATCTTAGCGTGGTCAGCAGTGTCATGACCAACCTCAACCCTACCATTTGTGCGGGCGAAAGCTATGCGGTCGGGCCCAACACTTATTCCACTGCGGGCAATTACACCGTTAACCTGACGGCGGCCAACGGCTGCGATTCGATTGTACGGCTCAACTTGCTGGTCGTACAGCCTGTCGTACAAACGGCTACCGCCTCGGTCTGCCAGGGCGAGACCTTCACCGTTGACGGCAATACCTTTTCTACTGCGGGCACCTACAACCTGCCCTATACGGCAGCCAGCGGTTGCGACAGCATCTACCGCCTTACGCTGACCGTGCTACCCAATGTCAGCCAAACGATCAGCCCCAGCATTTGTGCCGGTGATACGTACAGTTTTGGCGGGCAATCGTTTTCTACTGCGGGCACTTATACGGTCGTTCTGCCGGCCAGCAACGGTTGTGATTCCACCACGACCATCAACCTGGCCGTCGACAACGTCATCAATACGTCCCAGGATATCCAGCTTTGCGCAGGGGAATCCATTACCATTGACAACACGACCCTGACCACTACGGGCACTTATAATTTCGCCTACCAATCGGTGGCGGGCTGCGACAGCCTGGTAGCCATCAACCTGCAGGTTGCAGGGCCCATTGTCACCAACCTCAATGCGACGATCTGCCAGGGAACAACCTACCCCCTCGGCGCTCAGACCTTTAACAGCGCGGGCAACTATTCGGTAACGCTCCCGGCTGCCAACGGCTGTGATTCTACCGTTAACCTGCAGTTGGCCGTAACCCCGCCTCCCGTCAGCACAACCACCGCCAATATCTGCCAGGGACAGGCCTATCCGTTCAACGGGCAATCCTATACGGCTTCTGGCACGTACACCGCCAACCTCACTACGCCCGCGGGTTGTGACAGTATTGCGCAACTGGAGCTGGTAGTCACCTCAACCATCACCAACACCATTACCCCCCTCATTTGTACCGGAACGAGTTACAGCATTGGGGGCGACAACCTGACCACCGCAGGCACTTACACCTACACGTTCCCTTCCAGCGCGGGCTGCGATTCGGTGGTGACGGTGAATCTACAAGTGGAAAATGCCATCATCACCCCCCTCGACATTACCATTTGCGAGGGTGAAACGTACACGGTCGGCAACAGCAACTACACCAGCACGGGCGACTACCAGGATAGCTTCATCACGCCGGACGGTTGCGACAGCCTTGTGCAACTCGCCCTGACGGTTACCCCCACGCTCACCACCAACATTACCACCCGCATCTGTACCGGTGAGACCTATACCGTTGGTACAACGCCTTACAGCAGCACGGGTAATTTCACCAATACCCTGACGGCAGCTTCGGGTTGCGACTCGGTGGTGACCCTCAACCTGACGGTGGTCAATATCCCCAATACGTCCGTTAGTGCGGCTATTTGCGATGGTGGCTCCTACACCATCGGTGGCAATACCTACACCACTGCCGGACAGTACACCATACCCCTCACCTCCGTTGATGGTTGCGACAGTACCATTGTCCTGGACCTGGTGGTGACTGATTTTTACGAGACCAACCTGAACATTACCCGCTGCGAAGGCGCTTCCTATACCGTGGGAATTAACACTTACACGACGACGGGTAATTACCAGGATATGTTCCAATCGCAGGATGGCTGTGATTCCATCGTCAACCTGGCCTTGGTGATCAATCCGCTGCTCAGCGAAACGCTCAACGTAGCCCTTTGCGACGGTGAAAGCTACACCGTGGCCGGGATGTCCTACAGCACCACTGGTACTTACCAGCAAACCGTGCCCTCCGTCGTTACGGGTTGCGACTCTACCATTACGCTCAACCTGGTCATTAATCCCGTGCCGCAAACAACCCTTGACGAAACCATCTGTGCCGGTGAGTCCGTAAGTGTAGGTAGCAGTGTGTACACCCAGACGGGCAACTACAGCGATAACCTTCAGACTACAGCCGGTTGCGATTCGATCGTGGCGCTGAACCTGACCGTCATCCCCCTGGCCGAAACCTCCCTGACGGAAGTTATCTGCGCGGGCGAAAGCGTAGTGGTGGGTAGCGATACTTTTTCGGCCAGTGGACAGTATACCGTGCTGCTAACGGCCCAGAGCAGTGGTTGTGATTCGATAGTATACCTGGATCTCACCGTAAACCCTTTACCCGTTACTGACCTTACCGCGACGATCTGCGCGGGTGAATCCTACACCATTGGTGGCGTAGCCTACGCAGCTACCGGCACCTACCAGGAAGTCGTCCCTGCACTGCTGACAGGCTGTGATTCGACGATCAACCTGAACCTGGTGGTCCATCCGGTCTATGACGAATTCCTCACGGCTACGATCTGTGAAGGCGAAAGTGTGGCGGTAGGCGATATTGTCTATACCCAGAGTGGCGTTTGGCCTACCCTGCTGGTGTCTGGCCAGGGCTGTGATTCGCTGGTGACTTTAAACCTCACGGTCAATAGCATTCAGGAGACCAACCTGACGGAAACCATCTGCGCCGGCGATAGCTATACGGTAGGTACTACCAATTACACGACCACGGGAAGCTACACCCAAACCCTCGCATCCACCGATACGGGTTGTGATTCGATTGTTAACCTGGCGCTCACGGCGCTGGCCCCCATCGAAACCTTCCTGACCGAAGCCATTTGTACCGGTGAAACCTACACCGTGGGTGCGGAAACGTATGCCACTACGGGCAATTACCAGGTGACCCTGATTGCGGCGGGCAGTGGTTGCGACTCCACGGTTTACCTGGACTTGCTGGTCAACGAGGTATTTACAACCACCCTCACGGAGACCATTTGCACCGACGAAAGCTTCGCCATGGGTGGGCAAAATTATTCGGCCACTGGCACCTACCAGGCCAACCTGCTCACGACAGTGGGTTGCGACAGTACCGTGATCCTCAACCTGACAGTAGCGCCCTGCGCCCTAACAGTAGCCAGCAGCACCGTAGCCAACAACTGCCAGGGAGATGCCGCTGGCGAGATCAACTTCAGTATCAGTGTGGGAACGGCACCGTATACCTTTACCTGGAACAGTTTGGTGGGCGGCCTGAGTGGTAGCGGCAGCATAGCTGCCAACAACCAGCCCACCAACCTCATGGGCTTACCCGCTGGCGACTACCGGATTTTAGTGACCGACGCCAATGGCGTAATGGCCATCCTCACGGCTACCGTCAGTGAGCCGCCCGCACTGGCCCTCCAGTTGGAAGCCGCCACGTACGGCGCTTTCGAACTCAGTTGTGCCGAGGTGGCCGACGGGCGGCTGACGGCCACCGTAACGGGCGGCACCGCACCTTACAGCTATACCTGGAGCAACGGCGCCGACGCGGCAATCGCCAACGATTTGGCAGCGGGCACCTACAGCCTGACCGTAAGCGATGCGTTAGGTTGTACCACTGCTGCCAGCAGCATCCTGGTGGCTCCTCCAGCTCTGACAGCGGCCTTGGCCATCGCTACGCCGGTTTGTGATAATCTGAATGGCGGCAACATCAGTGCCGAAGCGGTGAATGGCGGAACGGGGCCTTATCTTTTCGCCCTCGACGGCGATGCCTTCCGGCCGCTCAGCTTGTTCACGGGTGTGTCGGTGGGTACGCATACCGTAACGGTGCAGGATGCCAACGGCTGTGTCTGGGAACAAGCGGCAGAAGTGGCCGCAGCCCCTGAATTGACCGTGAACCTGGGGCCAGACCTTGAATTGATTTACGGAGACAGCATCGAGTTACTGGCCAACACCTCTTATCCGGTTGCGGATTACAAATGGGCGGGTGAAGCGATTATCAGCTGCGATACTTGCGCTACCCCACTGATCAAACCAACCCAGTCGGGCCAGTATAGCGTCACCGTCATCGACGAAAATGGCTGCACCGCCACGGATCGGATCACGGTTCTGATGCGCAAAGTGCGCGACGTCTACATTCCGACGGCTTTTTCGCCGGATGGAGATCAGATCAATGATAATTTTCTGATTTACGGTGGCAGCCAGGTCGTCAGTATCAAATCGTTCTATGTTTTCAACCGCTGGGGTGAAGCAGTCTACGAAGGACAAGACTTTGCGCCCAACAACACCAATATGGGTTGGGACGGCATGCACCGCGGGCAACCGCTCAATGCTGGCGTCTACATTTATATGGCTGAAATCACCTTTACCGATGGGGAAACAATCCTGTACAAAGGGGATGTGATGCTGATGCGCTAAATCTCCACCCCCTACGCTCTGTAGCAACGGGTTTAAAACCCGTTGCTACAAAGTTATGGCGTTATGGAGTGGAGGGAAAAACGTGCTTCTCCGCGTGGTAGCTGGAGCGCACCAGGGGCCCGCTTTCGACCATGTCGAAACCTTTCTGTAGGCCTATTTCTTCGTACATTTTGAACACGTCGGGGTGGATGTATTCGGCTACGTCGAGGTGCATTTTAGTCGGTTGCAGGTACTGGCCGATGGTGAGGACATCGCAACCGTGGGCGACGAGATCATCCATGGTCTTGTACACCTGATCGATCGTTTCACCGAGGCCGACCATGATCCCACTCTTGGTGCGTTTGCCGTAGGTCTTGGTGCGCTGAATTTGCTCGAGACTACGGGCATAGCGGGCCTGGGGCCGAACTTTGCGGTACAACTCTTCGACGGTTTCCATGTTGTGGGAAACCACCTCTTGGCCGGCGCTGATCATGCGTTCCAGGGCTTCCCAGGTAGCGCGCACGTCGGGGATGAGGGTTTCGATGGTTACGTGGGGCGTTTGCTCTTTGACGAGCTTAACCGTTTGGTACCAGATCTCGGATCCACGATCCTGGCGCTCGTCGCGGTTCACGGAAGTGATTACAGCGTGCTTCACCCCCATGAGGGCGATCGCTTCGGCTACGCGACGGGGCTCATCTTCGTCGTATTCGGGTGGGCGGCCGGTTTTCACGGCACAAAAACTACAAGAACGGGTGCAGGTATTGCCCAGAATCATGAAGGTAGCCGTACCGGCACCCCAGCATTCTCCCATATTCGGACAGCTTCCGCTTTGGCAGATCGTGTGCAGGTTGTACTCATCAACGAGGGAACGAACCTTCTTGAATTGGGGACCGATAGGTAACTTTACCCGCAGCCATTCCGGTTTTTTCCGCCTTTCTTCTTTTGCTTCTACTATTGGTAATTCCAGCATGAATCTTTGTTACTTGTCTTGTAAGGTACGCCCGGTATTTACCAGCGTTTACCCAGCTGCAAATTTAGGTAAAAATTGAAGAACAGGGGCCGGTTTTGGATATTTGGGATAGCCGAGCTTTCCACCATGATCGGAACATCCTTCAGAAAGACATCTATCAGCACGCCGGCTTCGAGGGCTTTGACGAATTCATCGAAAGCACCCCAGTCAAAGTGGGCCGCCGCTTTGAGATGAAAGCCTGGCATAACTTTGATCTCATTGAGCCCTTTGGAAAAGGAAGCTGCACCAAGGATATTGTTGCCGTTGTAGTTAAGAAACAAGCTTTCATTTGCCACGCTATAGCGCTCTTCGCTGATGAAGTCCCGCCGGGAGGGCGTACCCGGATCCTGGGAGCGCACCAATTCCAGGTAGTAAGGTTTGAGTATACCGAGGTCGATCCCGGCGGCGTAGGATATACCGACGGCCAGGCCCCGGTTTTTGGCTTTTTCTGAAAAATAACGCTTTTCCCCTATGCCTGCCCGCAGAACAAAGGCACTGTTTTGCTTGGCGTAAACGAACGCCCGCGACACGCGGTTGAAAGATTGGAAAAGGTAGTCGAAATTTTGGCGGTACTCCTGGGCGTTGCGCAGGTCGCCGAAGTCAAAACTATAAAACCGGGTACGATCGTAAGAAATAATCTGACCCACATTGACCCCGAAAGCAAAAGAGCGGGGGGTAATCAATTTGAGGTCAAAGGTCAACTCTTTGTTGTAAACAATGCCAGCATTACCGTCGTCGTAGTAGTTTTGCCCACCGGGGAGGGACTGTTGCCCCAGCAAGCTAAAAAAAGCGATGCTGAGCAGGAGTGATAAAAAATACTTCATATCGCGGCAACTTTGCATTAGATGATGATCTAATTTACAACTATTTAATGATTACTTCCCGCGAATTGTTTTTCAAACCTGAAAATAGTAGGATTAAATGACGGTTACGGGACGAAAAAGCCGCACTTACCTGCGACTTAAATCCGGGAAGTGTCCCCACTCCGTTAGTAAGGATGGAGTAAAGCCTGGACAATACCCATGAAAAGTTCCTCGACCTGCTCTCCGGTGCGGGCGCTGGCAAAGCAGTCGGGCTGAATCTGGGCGTGGATCGTGTTGAGGGTTTCGTCGGAGACGAGGTCTTTCTTGTTACCGACTTTACGGATAATTACCCCCGGCAATACGCTTTGAAGGTAGTGGATATCGTCGTTGAGCTGTTTAAAGGTAGCAGGCCGACTTAAGTCGAACACGTAAATTACCGCACTGGCCCCCAAGAAGTACGACCGGGGCACCTTCTCCTGGGATACTTCGCCAGCGAGGTCCCAGATGATCAGGGAAATTTCCTGCTCTTCAATGACAACCAGCTTTTTATCGACCCGCACGCCAATGGTCGTGAGGTACTTTTCATTGAAAGTGTTGTTGATAAACCGATTAAAAAGTGAGGTTTTCCCCACGCCAAAGTGACCGGTTACCACAACTTTCTTACTGATCATCAAGGGATTGCTTTTTATTTTGGATAAAATATACCGGCAACTGGTTTTGCCGGTGGGCATAGAACGGTGGATTGGGTTCCTGCAGTCTTGCTGGAGTTCCTTGCCGGCAAATTCCAGGAAGCGCTGCCAATGAGCAACGGATATCCCTGATCGTCATCAATTCACTTAGTGAAATTGGATTTGCTTTCGCCATCAACAGTCTACTTTTACGGAACACTAAAGTAGCTAAATTTCGCAGAATGGTGACAAATGTTTTTAATTTTGGTTCCGATGGTGGCAACCAGACTGATCCGGACCGTTCAACTTACCCCTAAAGTACCGTACCTTGGTTCCACCCAAGCCTGTCAAATCCTACTATGGCGATTATCCTTTACACCCCCTCGACCTCCCCTCGGTTAGCCTACATCACGGCTTATCTTTTTGAACAGTTGCTGGGCGATTCGCTTGTGGTCACGACCGATGCATCTGTTTACCAGTCTTTTACCGGGGTGCGGATCAATTATTCCGAGGCGCCCGTCGCCCGGCAGGAGGTTCACCTGCGTCCCCACGGCCTGCTCGCCGCTACGGGCAAGGAAGCGGTTCCCATCAGCACCTTTTTAATCGGCGAAACGCCCGCTTTTTTCGCCAGCGGGCCGGGGTACGCGCTGCCCTTCGACCCCCTGGCGACGAGTTTTTATCTGCTGAGCCGCTACGAGGAGTACCTGCCTTTTACCCCCGATGAACACGGCCGGTATCCTGCTCGGCTGAGTTGGGCTGCGCGTAGTGGCTGCCTGCAACACCCCGTGGTAATGGCGTGGGCGCTGCTGCTGGCAACGGCTATCCAAGGGAAATTTCCCGCGTGGGTACCCGTCAGGCCAGGCTACCGGTTGCTGCCGACCCTGGATATCGACCTGCCGTGGGCTTTCCGCCACCGCGGGCTGCGGGGCCTGGCGCGGGCCGGACTGGATGTGCTCCAGGGGCAGTGGCGCCGGGTACGGGCACGCCTGGAAGTCTGCTGGGGTGGTGCACCCGACCCCTATTTTACGTTCCCACAGCTACAGGAACTTCACGAGGCTGCACAAATTCGGCCGCGGATTTTCTGGCTACTCGGCGATCGGAGTCGCCACGATGTGAACCCGCCGTACGACAACAACGCCTACCAACAACTGATTCGCAGCACCACCACCTGGAGCGATAGCGGCATTCATCCGTCGTACCGGAGCTTCGGCAACCTGGCTCGCCTTCGCACCGAGCAACAACGACTGGCAACAATCCTCGACCAGCCGGTATCCCACAGCCGGCAACATTTTTTGCGGCTCCAGTTGCCGCAAACCTACCAGCAGTTGCTGGCCGCAGGCATCCGCCACGATTATACCATGGGCTACGCCGAGGTCCCCGGCTACCGGGCCGGCACTACCGAGCCCTTCCGCTGGTACGACCTGAACCGCGAACAAACCACCGACCTCTGGGTGCACCCTTTTGTCGCTATGGACGTGACCCTGCAAAACTACCAGGGGCTGAGCGCCAGCGCCGCCGCCGACTACCTGCAGGAACTACAAACCTACTGCCGCCGCGAGCAACTGTCTTTTTCTATCCTCTGGCACAACAGCAGCTTCTCGGCCCAACACGGTTGGGCGGGCTGGTGGGCGGTGTACGCGGGGTTGTTTGCAGAAGCGTAAAGGATAACGCCGCAGCGCATACCAGCGGAATTCAGCACCGGTCATTCCTCAGGCAGCCCCCACTCCGTTGGCTAACAGGAAAGTAGTAGTAGCTTTCCGGCCCGAAGCGATAAGCTCTTTAATTTTTGCTTTGCGAATACTGAAATCAGTGGCGCTGACACCTAAATTGTCCACAAATACCGTCCGCATGGCATCCTCAGGGTGAATGTGATCGGCATTCGAATTGTCGCTGGCGAATGCCACCATGGCTTCCATAGCGTGTTTGAGTGAATTGATCTGCATCCGGGGCGGATTAAAGTTGGGCCCGTCTTTGACCAGGCTCTGGGGTTCAAGAAAAAAACCGAGGGTAGCCTGGTTGTAAATTTTCGAACCGTCGTCCCGTCTGGCATCAAAAATATCGATCGGATAATTCCAACTCAAGCCACCATCGACAAAATAATCGCCTTTAATTTTGAACGGTTTAAAGAGTACGGGAATGCTCATGGAGGCCCGCACCGCCATCCATATCGGGATATCCGGGGTATGTTCAATACTGAACACCTTCGGCTTTTGGCTACTGATGTCAGAGGCCACGACGTAGAGGTCTTTGTACCTGGCAGGATCGCGGGCGAGGTGTTCCCCCAACTGTCCGAACGTCATGTTGGCATCTCCGCCGTACTGCTGGAAGTAGCCTTTCAGAATTTTCAAAAAACTATTGCCCGAATGGATACCATAATACCCAAAGACGCGAAAGACATCGAAAAGAATCCCCCCTCTGTCGTAGATAAATTTATTGAAATTAGAATCCAAAATGGTCGCCGTTAGCCCTTTACTGCCAGCACCAACCGCTAGTAAAGCCGCCGTAATGAAACCCGCCGAGGTACCAGCTACCCGCTTCACCTGGTCGAATAAGCCGTGCTCGTCCATTACCTGCATACAGCCCGCGTAAACGGCTCCTTTGACGCCACCGCCTTCAAAAACAAAATTCTCAATGGGTGTTTTTATCAAGTCCATACCCTCTATCTTTTTGTGGTGCTGACTTTTTGGAACAGTGGTCAGGTTATGCCTGCGGCATAACCTGACCACCTCTTAATATCAGTCCGGCTTTTTAAAAAATAAAACCATTTACAAACCAGGTTCATCCTGGCGGGCAATGCGCCCTATCAATACCCTGGTCCGGTACGCAGTACGGAAGGTACGGCGCGGAAATAATTGTAATTGAAGGTCCGGTTTTCTGCATCGCTGGTCCATTTTTTATCCAGGGCTACCAGATCGTCGTGTAAATCCTCAAAAGCCTTGGCCATACCTTGGTAATAGACCGGATCCACCCCATCGAGCAGGTAAACAAATTTTTCATCGTTAGGGCCTAACAACAGGGTAAAGCGGGCACAAGCAGTGGCCAGGCCTACGCACACCAGCGAGCGCCATTCGTCGACCCCCGGCGTGCCACCGTCTTTGGGAACCTGCGGAGAACTGATGCGGGGATCCATTGCGGAATTGATGCCCGTCGTACCGTACACCTGGTGGCGCACCGTAAGGTGGTGGATGGTGTCAGAAGCCCAGCGGGAAAGCCCAGCTTTGGTTTGTAGTTCGGCGTATCGTTTGGGTAAATTATTAAAATAAACCTGCTTTAGCCCCCGGTACATATCCTGTAGGTATTTATCATTTTGCACCGCTTTGTCATCGGGATAAATGGTGTGAATCAGCGCGTCGGTATATTTCCGCCAGATTTTGGCATACGCCAGTTCCCAATTGATACAAACTCCGGGCAAGAGCTGGCCATTGTCCATGCGCATAATTTCCTCCCGGTATTCAAAGTCTTCGTCAGCCGCGTATTCAAAACGATGGTACTCGTCGTTGAGGTGGTTGATCAAACTGTCGTGGGTGGTCGCAAAAATTTGGGTAAACACCGCACCTTCCTGAACCAAATGCTCGGTCGTCAGCTCTTCGGCCAATTCGTGAGAAAACAAGTGCAGGTACATGAAGGTCCGGAAGGGATGGTTAAACTGCCCCTGCGCATCGAAAGCATTGTGAAATACGACCTCGAGGAGGTTGTAGGTCATATGGATGATGCCCAGGTGCTTCCCACTGATGACCTGGAAGTACATGGATGCCAGGACCATACTTTCTGCCCGCCGAAACGTGGCATCCATGGTATTGACAAATATTTCGGTCTCGGTACGGGGAGCGACGACCGAGATGAGTTCCAGTTTTTGCCGTTCGCTGTTCACTTTGAAATAAGCCAACCCACCGTAAGGCTTTGGTACGCCAAATGTTGTAGGTCATCCTGGAAACTTTCATGGTGAAAGCATACCCCGGCAAACAAACAGCGACGAAACCACCCAGCAGGAGCGGATTTCCGGTAATGGGTGTTATTCTTTCCTGCAGCAAGCCAGGATTGACCTTGAGGGCTTCCATCGCCGCCAGAAACAACAGGTAGCCGGAAAGGGTACTCAAAACGTGGAAGCCGGTACTCTTAAGCGGCGTCTGCGTAGTGACCAGATAGGCGATGGCCTGCGTTATGGACTGAACAATAAGGAACACGCCAACCAGTTGGTAAGCCGAATGCAACAATCCGGATGCGACCACCACCACGATCTGTAAGACCTGGGTAGCCAGAATAACCAACGGTACCGTAGCGTTGGCACCACCGTAGTAGAGGGCGGGTGCCAGGGCAAAAGCCGTGAAGCCCGAAGCATACAGGATCGCCGTACGGAGACTGGCGTCTTCAATGCAGAACGAACAGACAAAGAAAAAGATGGTCGTGAGCACTGGCGCAATGTTCAGCAGGCGAATATGCGTGACGAAGCGGGTAAATCGGCTCCGCAAGAGCAGGAAGGGGGTACCCGTAACCAGAAGGCCCAACTCTAAAAGTGCCCCTACGCCACCACCAAAGATGGTAAACAGGAAAGGTAAGGTTACCCACCAGGGCTGATCCTGGACCTGGTCGTACAGATAAGCCGCCAATCCAGACAAGAGCACCAGGCTCAGGATGGAAAGAAAAGACGCGAAGGTGGAGAAGTTGGAGGGCGTTGAAAATTCGCTGGAATAGTGCAGAGAATCACCTGATTCCTCCTGGGCTTTAGCCCGGCAAAGTAGGTTTCACTCCTCTTCCGAATGTTTCCCTTCCTGGCTTTCGATGATGCGCCGGAAGAGCAACTCGATCCGTTCGGCCAGTTCGTCCACGTTGGTCAGTGGGGGAAGTTGGTCCATTTTTTTGAGGGCCGTGGTGAAGCTAGTAATCAGTTGGCCGGAGCGTTCGAAGGCCTCCCGGAGTTGTGCCACATCTTCGGACTCCCAGTAGTTGGATTCGTCGAGCACGTCGAGGTGGGAAAAGTAGCGGCCCGACAAATAGCGCAGTAGTCGACAGGTGATGGCATGGGCGTCGGGGCCGGCAAATTCGGTCTTATTATGGAGCCAAAACATGTCGTCGAGTTCGGGGTAAGCACTGCCCGTAATTACACTGGCGGGAGATAGCAAACGCCCCTGTTGGGCATCGAAGGTGAGGAAAAAGGATTCCGCCTCGGGGTGAACCTGGAAAGAAACGCCTTTTAGGTAAACGTCAGTGGCGCCGGAGCCGGCCAGGAACGCCACTACTTCCGGATCAATACCCGCCGACATTTTTAAGTCCACCAGTTGGTAGGTCCAGGGCATACTCTGGCAGATATCGACTACTTCGTTGGTAATCATATCAATCTGTTCAGGAGCCGTCAGTTGGCCGCGATAATGGAGGGTCAGGCCCATACGTTGTTTTTATCGTACAACCCGTTAGGGGTTGGGTAAGTTTCAAAGCTAATGTTTTATTCCGGTAAGCCGTTCTGGTACGCAAAAAATGGGCCCGCCCCTATGCTTTTATTGTTAATCTTTTCTTATCATTAATGTGCCGTTAAACTTTCCGATCTTCGCACCGTATTTTTACCCATTGGCAGAATTGGGTCTACACCAGGGAAAACGACCTTCCTGGTTACCCCAACCTTTCTACGAATTTCAACGCTACCGACCTATGAAATTGCTTTATACGCTCGCATTGTCACTGCTCTGTACCTTTGGCTGGAGCCAGATCCTGGAACCCGTCAAGTGGGACATGAGCAGCAAGGCCATCTCGGCTGACGAATTCGACCTCATCTTCACCGCCCGTATGGACGAAGGCTGGAGTATCTATTCCCAATTCACCAGTGATGAAGGCCCCGTACCCACCAGCTTCAATTTCGACGCCGGTGACCATTACCAGCGGATCGGTACCGTAACGGAAAAAGGCAAGAAAAAAGAAGGGCCCGATCCCCTGTTCGGCGACGTGGTGGTCATCAAATTCCCCCACGGGCCGGTGGTGTTTACCCAACGGGTGAAAGTCAAGCATTTTGCCACCCCAATTAAAGGCTACCTGGAGTTCATGACCTGCGACGACGAGCGCTGTCTGCCCCCTACGGAGGTGGATTTCAGTTTCGAACTCACCCCCGGCACCGCCACCCCCAAAGCGGATGGCGGCCAGCAACCCGACAAATCGGCCAGCAACAACCCTGCCCCCGCTACGGGTACGTCCCAGACGACGGTGGCCAGCACCAATACGGCTGCCGATACCGGCAATTCACTCCCCTCCGCCAGCGCTACAGAGACCAAAATTGCCGCTGGCAACCTCTTGCAACCCGTGCTTTGGCAAGTCATGGCCCAGCAGTTGCCCACGAATAAGTACCTGCTCACTTTCACCGCCAACCTCGACGAAGGCTGGAACCTGTATTCCCAGTCGACGGAAGACAATGGCCCCATCCCCACTACTTTCTACGTCAGGAATGGCGATACCGAAACGCCGCTGAAGATGGCCGAAGCCGGCGACCTCAAAGAAGCCATGGACCCTGCTTTTGGTGTGATCGTTAAAAAATTCACCCACGGGCCGGTCACCTACAGCATCGAAGTAGCAGGCGACCAACCACTGGTGGGCCTCATCGAATTCATGAGTTGTGACGACAGCAAATGCGTGCCCTTCGAAACGGAATTTTCCGTCCACTTTGCACCGCTGGCCGTCACCATTGGCAACGAACCGGTAGCCGCCGAAGCGGGACCCCTCCTACCCAACGAAACCCCCTATCCCATTGACCTGGCTGTACTGAGCCAGGACCCCGTAGGCAACTGTGGTGACGAAACCGTGGTGGAATCCGGCAAGGGCCTGTGGACCATCTTCGGCCTCGGCTTTCTGGGCGGGCTCATCGCCCTGCTCACGCCCTGCGTTTTTCCGATGATTCCCCTTACGGTGAGCTTTTTTACCAAGAGTTCGGCCACCCGGCGGCAGGGGGTTTCCAATGCTTTGTTGTACGGTTTTTTCATCTTCCTGGTGTACCTGTTGCTCAGTGTACCCTTTCACCTGATGGACACCATTGACCCGAATATTCTCAATAAGATCTCCACCAACGTCATCCTCAACGTGGTATTTTTTGTCGTGTTCATCGTTTTTGCCATCAGCTTCTTCGGTTATTTCGAACTCACCGTCCCCGAAAGCTGGACCAACAAGGCCAGTTCGGCCGAAGGCTCGGGCGGCTTCCTGGGCATCTTTTTTATGGCCCTGACGCTGGCGCTGGTTTCCTTTTCGTGCACGGGCCCCATTCTGGGTTCCCTGTTGGTGGGTGCCCTTAGCGGCGATGGCGGGGCTTTCCAGCTTACCGCTGGCATGGGTGGCTTCGGGCTGGCGCTGGCGCTACCTTTTGCTTTGTTTGCGGCCTTTCCGGGCATCATGCAGAGCCTGCCCAAATCGGGTGGCTGGCTCAACAGTGTCAAAGTGGTACTCGGCTTTGTGGAACTGGGGCTGGCCTTCAAGTTCCTCTCCAACGCCGACCTGGTCGACCACTGGGGATTCCTCAAGATCGAGCTCTTCCTGGGCATCTGGATCCTGATCGGCATCGGCCTGGTACTCTATCTATTGGGGCGGATCAAATTCCCCCACGATAGCCCGCTTAAAAAACTATCCGTCGCCCGCCTGGGCCTGGCGGCGCTCACGTTGGCCTTCGTGGTTTACCTGGCCAGTGGCTTCCGCGTCAATGCCGACAGCGGCAGCTACCACCCCCTCACCCTGCTCAGCGGCCTGGCACCACCGGTGTGTTACAGTTTTCTGCGACCCTGCGACTGTCCGCAGCAGCTCGACTGCTTCAAAGACCTGGAGGCCGGGCTGGCTTTTGCCCGCAAGAATAACAAACCCGTCATGCTCGACTTCACGGGCTACGCCTGCGTGAACTGCCGCAAGATGGAAGAAAATGTGTGGCCCGAGGCCGCTGTTTACCCCTACCTCAAAGACGACTACGTAGTGATTAGCCTCTACGTCGACGATAAGAAAAAACTGGACGAACCCATCACCGTCGTCACTGCTACCGGCCGCGAACGGCTATTGGACGAGGTGGGCGAAAAATGGGCCTACTTTCAGGAAATCGGTTTCAACCAAAATTCGCAGCCCCAGTACATCCTCATCAACGCCGACGGACAGCGCCTGAACAACCCCGTCAACTATACCCCCGATGTAGCCGCCTACGCCGACTTCCTGCGCTGTGGTCTGGAAAATTTTCGGCAGTTATCGGAGTCGGAACAGGCAAAAGGCCAACCTCTGGGGCATAAATAAACAATCCTTATGCTTAGATCGATCAGCTTCCTCACCAGTTTTGTTTTCCTGACTACTTGTGCCACGTCGCATAAACTGCCGGAAGCTACGTCCAAACCAGCCGTCATACTCAAACTGGATGACCTCTGGAATGAAGACGGACTGGTGCATCCCGGGTGGATCCAGGTGATGGATTTTTTAAACCAGGAAGATATCGTTGGCACCATTGGCCTCGTGGCCAATTCTTTGGAAACGACCGATACGGCCTATTTTGCCTGGATCAACGCACGCCAGAAGGAAGGTCACGAAATCTGGCACCACGGGTGGTGCCATTGCAAACCGGTATTTGCGGACGTAGCGCAACCCGAATTTCGCGGCACCCCGGCAACTTACCAACTGGACAACCTGGCTAAAGCCCAACACCTGGCTCAAGAAAAATTGGGGCTCACCCTGCACACTTTTGGCGCGCCCTACAATTCGACCGATGCGACCACCGCTACCGCCCTGGCACAGTTACCCGACATCAAAGTGTGGCTGTACAAAGAGACGGCCGCCCCCACCGACAAGTTTCTGCTGCCCAGAATTTCTGCCGTCAATATTGAATACCCTGTACACCAGCCCGATTTTGCACAGTTCAAGGCTGGCTACGACCAATTCAAATCCGAACCCGTACTGGTTATTCAGGGGCATCCCCGCAGTTGGGTAGCGGACGCCAGCCGGTTTCAGGAGTTTCAAAAAATCGTATTGTTCCTGAAAGCAGCGGGTGTTGTTTTTACCACACCTTATGCCTATTACCAACGGCAAGGCGAATAGCAGTGCAGGGCATCATTGTTCCAGCTATTCCTTATCTTGCCAAGAAACAACTATGAAATCCCCCCTACTCTTCTGCTGGTTGCTCCTTTTCGCCGGTGCCTGCAGCAACCAGCCCCCCGGCAACCCCACGGTAGCGGCTAAACCCGTCATTACCGATACGGCACAGTGGATTATCCGGCAGGCCATTGCCCGCCACGGGGGCGCCGTGCTCGACAGCAGCGAGGTGGCCTTCGTATTTCGGGAGCGGGCCTACGTTGCGCAGCGCCACGGCCAGCAGTTCGCCTACCAGCGCAGCTACACCACCGAGGCGGGTGAACGTATCCAGGACATCCTGACCAATACCGCTTTTAAACGCCAACTCAACGGCGTTCCCGCCCAGTTGAACGCCAAAGACAGCTTGTCGGCAGCCAACTCCCTGAATTCCGTCATGTATTTTGCCTTCCTCCCCTATTTCCTGAATGACCCTGCGGTACAATTGACCTACCATGGCATCACCACTGCCTTCGGCGCACCACACTACGAGCTACAAGTAGCCTTTAAAGCAGCCGGTGGAGGGGTAGATTTCGAAGACGAATACGCCTACTGGATCCACGCCACCGACTTCACGCTCGACTACCTGGCTTACAACTTCCTGGTCAACGGCGGTGGTGCCCGCTTCCGGCAGGCCTACAACGCCCGGGAGGTAGGTGGCATCCGCTTCCAGGATTACGTCAATTTCAAACCTACTACGGATACCCGCGCGGTGCTGTCGTTCGATTCCCTGTTCCAGGCAGGTGGACTGGATACGCTCTCGTTGATTGAACTGGAGGAGGTGGAAGTGAGGACATTAAAATAAAATATTTAAAAAAAACAACAAAATAGTTTTTTTTAAAAAAAAACTATTTTGTTTGTTAATTTAGTGGCCTCAATACGCGCGCCATGCCTAAAACCACACCTCATGATGACCTGTTCAAGGCCACCTTTTCAATCGTATCCGAAGTAGAGTCCTTCCTTCGCTCCTATTTACCCACTTGGTTGGCCAACAGTTTGGACTATACGACCTTGCAACAAGCCACCACATCCTACGTCAGCGAAAGCCTGCACCAGTATTTTTCCGACATCGTCTATTCCTGCCAGTGGCGGGCGGCGGATTCGGCCAACGGGGAAGTCGTACAAATTGCCTTGTTGTTGGAACACAAGAGTTACCAGCCACAAAATATCTACATCCAGCTGTTGCGCTACCTGACGGAAACCTACCAGCATCAGCACCAGAAAGGGGAAGAACTCCAATTGGTCATACCGATCGTAGTTTACCACGGCCAGGAACGATGGCGGCAGCGCTCCTTTGCAGACTATTTCAAACTACCCGATGAGCAACTGCTACCTTATCTTCCAGGATTTGAATATGAACTTGTTGATTTAAATAAGGTCTCCAATAAACTGATTATAGAACAGCAAAAAGGCTATTTCCTAAAGAGTACCTTCCTGCTTTTTAAGCTTGGTAAAGAGGTCAAGTCACCGGAGCAACTATCAGAAGAAATCTTTATCTTTGTAAGAGAAGTTCTAGATCCTGACCAAAAATTAACGTTTCTGCGTCAGCTAGTTACCTACATATTCCAGGCATTTAAATTTCAAAAGGAAGAATTTATTCAATACACCAAAAAACTTCCAATTATGACACAGACCGTCGCCAATAGCCTGTACGATAGCCTTCTTCAAGAAGGAATGGAAAAAGGAATTGAACAAGGAATGGAAAAAGGAATTGAGCAAGGAATTGAACAAGGCCAGCTCATCAATACCGTAGAAGAGCACTTCAACTTACTGGAAAAAATGACCCAAAAGCAGCTGGAACCTGAATGGATACAGGAATTCCTTGATTTGCCTATTTCTTTTATCGAAGCCTTTCGTGTTGCCTATACCCCTGCAAGTATAGCCCAATTTGATTTGGAAGTACAAGCTGCTCGCCATTTAAGAGGTGTGGTAGCCACGCGTGCGCACCTGGCACTGGCATTGCAAAATTATGGCATCACCAAAGAAGACGCCCTTGCTTATATGGGTTTAACCGCCGAAGAATAATGCACCTCTCTTCCTAATAAATAGCCCGGTAAGCGAAACGCACTTGAATCAGGTTAGTGCAGCGGTTTCCGCACTTCCAAAGCAAAAACCATCGGCAGCTTACCTTCCAGCCCCTGAATTTGGTAACCCTGTTCTGTTTTTATGGTCTTGGCAAAACAATCATAAGGGGAATAGTCGTACTCCGAAAAATGGGTCAGCGTGAGCCCTGCCTGGAGGAGGGCCGTCAGCACATCGGCCAGGCTGTGGTTCCAGTAGGCCGAGGCGTGCACGAGCGGATCGGTGGGCGCGGCGTAAGAACCCTGGCTCTCTTCTACGTAGGCCGCTGCGTTGAAATAAGGGTACTGGAAATAGGTAAAAGCGTCGTCCAACATCCAGACCACCGGGTGAAACTCAGCGAAAACGAAGCGACCACCGGGCTTTAAAAACTGCCCGATCAACTGCCCCCAGCGGGTAAGTTCGGGTAACCACCCAATGGTGCCGTAGGAAGAAAAGACCAGGTCGAATGGTCCCGCCAGGTGTTCATCTATTTCCAGTACGTTGCAGTTGACGAAATCGGCCGCCAGCCCCGTTTGCCGTTGCAGGCTGCGCGCCTGCGCAATGGCCACGTCCGACAAGTCGACCCCCGTGACCATGGCCCCCAGGCGGGCCAGGGCCAGGGTGTCCTGCCCAAAGTGGCACATGAGGTGCAAGGCGCGTTGCCCGCTGAGGTCGTTGCCCAGTAGGGCCATCTCAATGGCATTGAGCGGATTGCGGCCCGCCAGAAAACCAGGGTTGTCATAAAATGCCGAATCGAAGTGCTGTGCAGCCCGGTGGTTCCAAAAATCGCGGTTGATGCGGAGGTAGTCTTGCATAATTTTTTACGCTTGTTGAAGTCTAAAATACGGGCTAAAATAGAAATATCTCCTGGTTGATGTATCCCAAAAGCGATTCCGTAAGGATCGCCCGCCCCCCTTACGCGCTAATCCTTACGCTTAAAACTCGTAGCGCAAATTGAGCCGAATATTGCGCCCTTCCTCATCGGCGTAATAGCGCAGACGGTTGAGGTAATCGCGGTAGCGGATGTTCAACAGGTTTTCTGCCTGCACACTCACATGTAAGGTTTTTTGCTTCCAGTTGAGTTCCGTACCCAGGCTCATATTTAGCAAAAAATAAGCTGGTGGAGGAGCCAGCAGATCCTGCTCGGGCAACAGGCGGGTCTGTTCAAAGACGTAGTTGCCACTCACCCGCAGGTTGGGCGACTTCAGCACCCCCCAGTCGGGTGTGCGGTAGGTCAGGCTCATCATCAGGTTATCGGCCGGCAGATAGACCAGCGGCTGGTCGTGGCCCCGATCCTGGCCGCGGACGAGCGCGTAGCGGCCCAACCACTCCAGCTGTTCGCCCAGCTTGTATTTGGCCGTCAGATCCAGCCCGGCAATACGCGCGGGTGTCTGGGCATAGGCAAAAACGGGAAAGGCGCCCCGGATCGTCAGTCGAAATTCCTGCTCGGGTTGCAGGTAAATGAAGTTGTCAATCAACTGGTAATAGAGGGAAGATTCCAACAAAAAGCGATCTCCTATATGGACCACATTGGTCCAGATTCCTTTGAACGAAAGTTCCGGCTGCAAATCCGAGCGACCCTCCTCAATCCCCGAAACCCCCTGGTGCAGGCCCGCGCTGTAGAGCTCGTTTACCTCGGGCGTGCGGCGGGTTAGCCCCACATTGAATTTGCTCACCCAGCTTTTACCCACGCGGTTCTGTACCCCGGCGCCCAAAGAAAATTGGTGAAAATGGTGGCTGAAACGCTCCACCCGGCGAGGTAAATCCCGGCTGATGGCGGCTACCCGCAACGCCGTAAAATCGTAGCGTCCCCCCAGCTGCCAGCTGTTTTTTTCGCTGCCGCCATCCCAGATGGCATAGGCGCCGGGTTGATACAAGTTGTAATCGGGAATAAGGGGCAGTACGCCCGTCCCGGGTTTGTTGTTGTTGTCGTTATACCGGAACTGAACGCCCATCTTTTTGCGGATTTTACTGCTTTCGTCCAGGTACTGTACATCCACAAAATGCGCCAGCAGTTGCAGGTCAAGAGCGGCCTGGTTGCTGCGGTCGCCGCGGCGCACGTCGTATTCCTGCCGGCGGTTGAGCTGGCCCCCGTAGGTGAACTGCAGCGACTGGCTGGCATTGAAAAAGTACTTGCTGTTGTACTTGAGCAGGTGGTGGGTCACGGCCTGCCGGGGTTCCTCCAGCTTGTTGCTGAAATCCGATTGGGTAAAAAAAGGTTCCGGGCGGCCAATGGCCTCCTGCAGGTCGGTGATATTGCCGATGTGAGCGCCGCGCAGGATACCCAATTCGGTATGAAAAAAGCTGTAGTACACCGTATTGAACCAGTGGTCGTTGAAGTTCTTCTGAACCTGAGCCGCCACGTTGCGCTCGCGCACGCCGGTATTGCGCAGCCAGTAGTCGGGCGAGCGGTGATCACCCCCTTCTTTGAAAGTCCCTACCAGGCGCCAGGCTGCCCAGGCGCCGGTCTTTTCTACGCGGGCCGACACCGTCTGCTGGCGGCCCTGGCTGGCCAACACGTACTGTGCGGCACCGTGGAGGTGGGGATCGTTGTTGATGTTGCCGGGTTCTACCAGGATAGCCCCCCCCAGGGTATTGCCACCGTAGGCAATGCTCTCTACCCCTTTGAGCACCGTGACGCGGTCGGCGGTGAAGGGGTCGATCTCCGGGGCATGGTCCACGCCCCACTGCTGCCCCGCCTGCACCAGGCCATTGTTGAGAATGGCTACCCGGTTGCCGGTAAGGCCCTGAATGACGGGTTTGACAATGCCGCTACCACTCTTGATACTGCTCACTCCGGCAATGCCGCTAACGAGCTCCCCGAGGCTTTTTCCTGCCGATTGTTCCAGTTCTTGCCGGGTCAGGGTTTGCTGGCTTTGCCCGGCCCGCTGCTGGCGCTGGCTGGTGACCACCACCCCTTCGATCGATTCGGCGTGGTGTTGCAAACGGATGACCAGTACGGTATCCGCGCGCAACTGGAGGAACACCCGCTCAGGGTGGCAAGTGACGTGGGAAATTCGGAGGTGGTAATCGCCGGGGCAGAGGTTTTCCAGCACAAAATTGCCCGCTTCGTCGCTCACCGTACCGGTCTCCCCTTCTTGGAGGTACACCTCAGCGAAATCCAGTGGTTGGGTCGAAAACTCATCATAGATGGTTCCCCTGACCACGAGTTGGCACTCTTGGGTATGGGCAGTTATAAGCATCCCGCAAAACAGGACACTAAGCCAATACTTCATGGTTAAAAATTTTATTTAAAGAAAAATCAATCACCCTGCCCAAAAAAATTGAGGGCAGGGTGATTCGTTTTTATAGAAGACACTTGGCTATTGAATAGTCACAGGAAAAGCAACCTCAATATCCGTCTCTCCGCCCGCGTTGGTCAGGTCGCCAGTGGCCACGCCAGCAGCACCTTTGTCGGGTTCGTGGCGCAGCGTGATGGTGAATGTCCCAGTGCCCGCAGCTCCGGCAGCGACGGTGGTCGCCAACCCTACGGGATCGCCATTCGCATCCTGATCGGCGTAAGCTATCATCAGCTCAAGCCCCGGGGAAGCAGCAAAGAAAAACTGGTGGGCGGCGTTTTCTGCCAAAATTTCGGCCGTAATATCGTCTGCCGGGGAAACACTTTCGTTGAGGAGGGTGAGTGCCATGGTGTACGAGGTGTTGGCAGCCAGGATGCCACCCGTGATTACAGGAACCGCCCCCCCGTCTCCATCCGGATCGGTAAAACTCAGGGTAACAGCAGCGCCTCCCCCACTGGGCGTGAGGACGGCCGTGAGGGTGGTGATGAGTTCTTCCTCCACCGGAAGCACCACGTCATCGTCGCCACAGGAAGCGAACAGGAGTAATAGGGAGAGCACAGTAAACCATAAAATATTATTGGAGATAGACATCACAATGACCTGTTTAGATGCTCGGGTACTGCTGCACCTACGACCAAAAGGCCAGGCCGGGGAAGCATACCTGAACAAAATTTAAAAAAGAAAGAAAAAAAGGAGCAGCCCGCAACGGGCCAAAAATTAGCAGACCAGTGGAGGACCTCTGGATCTCCGCAACCGAAACCGGGGCTGATCAGCCAGAGGCACGACGGTAAAACCAGCGTTAGCGCGGAGGTTAGAAAGGAAAA
Organism: Bacteroidota bacterium; assembly: GCA_003045895.1. Lineage (GTDB taxonomy): Bacteria > Bacteroidota > Bacteroidia > Chitinophagales > Saprospiraceae > Lewinella. The sequence goes on along the minus strand of PZPC01000025.1, from coordinate 22,887 downwards.
TTGAAAAAGAGGGCAGAAAAAAATAGACCTGTACCAGCAGACATTCGCACTGGAAGCAGTGGCCCGCGGGTGCCGTGAGGTGAGTGGGATGCTGGCAGCCGTGTGGCTGATCGTGGTGAAAAATACTGCGGTGGCAGGCATCTGCTTCCTGAGTGGGAGAATGCACCACGGTACTCACCTGACGGTGCGCCAACTGGTGCATAATTCCGCTTTGGAATTGTCCCGTCAGGTAGAGCGCCAAACACAGAAGCGCAGCTACCAGACGGGGTACAACAGCAGTGAATATTTCTTTTTGCAACATTATTGCAAAAGTACATTAATTCTCTTAATCCAGGTGGTAAATTTCTCTGATTTGATCGAGTACCTCACCAAAATTGATCTTGAGGTCAATCAATTTACCGCTGTGGATATCGAAGACCCACCCATGCACCGTAATTTTGCGTTCGCGATAGGCGCGTTGCACGTCAGCCGTCTTCAGCACATTGACACACTGTTCCTGTACGTTCAATTCCACCAGCCGCTTGTACCGGGCTTCGTCGTCGGCAATTGCATCCAGCTCTTGCCGGTGGATGCGGTAGACGTCGCGGATGTTACGCAGCCAGGGATTGAGAATGCCCAGGTCGGCAGATTGCATGGCGGCTTTAACACCTCCACAATAATAATGACCACAAACCACCACGTGATTAACTTTCAGGTGGCTCACGGCATAGTTGATCACCGACATGGCGCTCAGATCGGTATTGGGAACCATGTTGGCGATGTTGCGGTGTACAAACACATCACCAGGCTGGACGCCCATCAGATCTTCGGCCGTTACCCGGCTGTCGGAACAACCGATGTACAGGATATCTGGATTTTGCCCTTTCGAAAGATTTTCAAAATAATGCTCATCTACCTTTAAACGGTTGGTAATCCAATTCTTATTGTTGACAAAAATCTGTTCAATATTCATTCCACTGGTTATTGATGTACTGTAAGGTAATTGTTTCTAGAAAGTAAAGCTATCATTTTTAATGACAATACACTTGAAAAGTAAGCATCGTCTATACTAAACATTCCTGACCTTATTTTGCTGTAAAAAAAAGAAAAAAAACACGACTACCCATTTTAAAAACAACCAACTGATTATCAATTAATTAAACCATATATATTCGTTTACAAACGATTACAAACGTTTGTAAACGTCATTAAACGTTTATCATACGACTCTTAGTTGGCCCTCCCCCCATCTTTGCCTTGTCAGTGGTTGAGCAGCCAGGTATCCCTTCACTGATCTGAAATAAGCACCTGGATGTACGCCATAACATCATTGTAAACAAACTCAATTCAAAGCTAATGAACTCTATCAGCAATTACGTACAACTCATCGGCAACCTGGGCCGCGACGTAGAATTCCGCGACCTCGACAACGGCAACGCCATGGCCCGGGTAAGCATGGCTACCAAAGAAGTCTTCCGGGAAACCGGTGGCAGTAAGCGCGTAGAAACCACCTGGCACTACCTCATCGGCTGGGGTAAAGTAGCAGAAATGATGCAGGTGTTTTTAAAAAAAGGATCCACCGTGGTTGTCCAGGGCAAGCTGCGGCACCAACTGGTGGGTGAAGGCGATAAAAAACAATTGCGCACCGAGATTGTCGTAAACGAGTTCCGATTGATGCAGTAAAACCGATCCTTTAATAAACGCCTCACTACTCCTCTGAATTTGTTTTAGCTGCTCTGGCAGTCCATTAATCATCCATTATTTCATTAACGCTCCGGTCGGTATCCGTCAAAAACAGGACGACTACCCCGCCTAGTGGCCAGTTCTGGTCAGGTCATTCTCTTGCCTGGCAGGAAGTGCAACCCGCAAAAAACCGGTGCAACAAATTTTTTCGACTATGAATCAAGTACAAAATTCCGTCACCCTTATCGGCAACCTGGGCAAAGACCCCCAGCCAATCAACACCCAAAAAGACGACACGACGATGATTTCGTTCAGTCTGGCTACCAATGAAGTTTACAACAACAAGCAAGGCGAAAAAGTAACCACTACCCAGTGGCACCGCTGTGTGGCCTTTGGCAAAAAAGCAGAAGTCATCAAGCAGTATGCTCAAAAAGGCAGTAAGATGGCCGTCCAGGGTTCACTCCGTTACACCCGCTATACTGACAAAGAGGGGGTGGAGCGCTTCTCGGTAGACATCACGGTCAACGATTTCGCTTTTCTTGACAGCAAGCCAGAAGCACAGTCAGCCTAGTGCATCCTGAAACAGCAGGATAAGATTTTTGTCTGTGTCACTTCTGTTCTATTTTCGAAGCCCCGGATACGCGTATCCGGGGCTTTTGTCGGAGAAGGTTGTAATTTTGCCGGATGGCTTACTATTCCCCTTCCCGAACACTGGCGTTCACGTGGCACCGGCAACCTGTTCCAGGGCTCCCCCCGGAGCGTACCAGCACCTATGGCAGCGGCCGCGAAGCGCTTTATGCGCTGGCTCGCTACCTGGGGCCAACGGGGACGGTCCTCTTACCTGCCTGGGCTCCCGAAGGTGTTTTTCAGCCTTTCCAGCTAGCTGGCTGGACAATTGTATTTTACCCCCTGGACCAGGCCGGAGCCCCTAAAACAGCAGAGCTGGTGGCTACCCTGCAGGAGCGCCCTGTACACCTATTGGTGCTCATTCATTACTTTGGCCAAAGGCAGGCCACCGAAAAGATCCTGAACCTGCTGCCCCCCACCACTGCTTTGCTCGAAGATTGGGCGCATACCTACCCTACGGCTACCTGGCCAGCGCCCGGGGGCCAGCACTGGGCACTCTTCTCTCCCAACAAACTCGCGGGTATTACGGACGGCGCCTGGCTGGTTGGGCCTACCGTCCTGCCATTACCCGCTCATCCGGTAGCTCGCCGAAAGGTAGGCTACGTGTTCTGGCGACTGATTTACCTCGTCGCTACCAGCGTAGGAGTGCGCACGGCGTTGCTGCGCGGATTTTGCTTGCGGGTTGCCGGTTTTACTTACCGCAAAAGCTACCAGTTGTTGCTGCGCCAAACGGCTCAGCCGGGTCCGGTGTCGGGGGTTGGCCGCTGGTTGGTCGAACATCTACCGCAGCAGGAACTCGTTGAACGGCGCCTGGAGCAGGCCACCTACTACCACGCCCACCTCAACCAGCCCCGGCTCCGTTCTTTACTAGGCGAAGTACCGACCCACCATCCACTCATCGGTTATCCGGTATGGGTGGCGGATCGTGCTCATTTTGAAGCCTATCTGGCGCAACACCAGATTCGCGGCCAGGTTTTTACGGATAGCTGGTGGTTTGTGCCTCCTGCGGAAACAGAAAAATTTGCGGAGAGCCGGGTGCTGCTCGCGCACCATTTCCTCCTGCCCATCAACCAAAACATGGATCTAACTGCGGTTGCTGCTATTGTGCGGGTGGTCAATGGGTATCGAGGACCAGCAGACTGATGGAATCGAACTGGAAGATCGTTGAAAAGAAAGGTTTTTGACCCCCTACTAGTGGTCAATTCGCCGATAAGACTCAAATTCTGCATCGGCATTCAGAAAAAACAACCCTCCCCGGCGGGTACCTAACCAGATTTTGCCCTGGTCCAGGTTCTCCAGGATGGCCAGGATCTCCTGCCCCCGAAACGCACCTGCCGGATTAAATACGTTGACCTTATCGGTCGTAATATTGTAGCGCAACAATTGATTGCCCGCAATCCAGAGATCACCATTGATGTCAACAGATAATTTCTTTACTTCACTTAGCGGAAGGGGCAACGCTGCCTCCTCAAAATGGTATTGGTAAACCGCTGCCAGTGAATCAGGCCGGTTGCTGATGGCAAAGATTTGTTCCCCGTCTGAAAAAAACAAATTGTCACCCAACTCGGCAATAGCAGTCACGCTACCACTGTATACCGGGGGGATATCACCGGTACCTAAAAAACGCTGCAGCCAGGTCTTTTTCCGTTCCGGCGAACGCCCCAGGTTGTAAATGGTATCTCCGACAACGGTTGCCAGACCGCCATCCGTGCCGATCCAAACGACGCCATGCTGATCTTCGTAAATAACATGGATCAGATTGGAAGGCAATTGCTTCCCCACCGTAGAAACCCGGTCGGGCACGTTGGTGTATCCGCCGTATTCATCGGGACGAAAAACAAAGAGGCCATCCTGCGCTGAACCAGCAAGAATGGTCCCGTCGGCGCTGATATGCACCGACGTAGGCTTGACTACGCTGGAAAAATAGGAAGTGGTAAAGTTGATCCGGGGAGCCTCGGGCTGGCCCAAGGGCAGGAGTTCGCGGTAATTGATCAAAAGATAGGCGCCGCGATTGGTTTCGACCAGGGCATTGAAGACTTCCCGTCGGTCAGCGGGTTCGGCCACTAGCTGCAGTTCATAGGTGGGCACCTCCGACAGGAGGTAGCACCCTTTGCGATCCGTAAGAATATAAAGCCCTTCGGGTTGCAACGACAGGTAAGTGATGGTGGAATTCTTCTCCAAACCACCGGTTTCACCGGAAGGTAATTCCAGCGGGATAACGACCCTTTCTAAAGTATGGGTTTGGGCAGTAGCAGACAAACTGGCGGCACAAAACAGGCCGACCAAAGCTACCAACCCCAGCGAGGATTTGGCAATCATGTTTTTGGAATTGTATGTATCTATTGCTGGGGTAGTACGACTTAATTCGGCCTGGCCCCTACGGGATTGGCCAGGCAAAGCTAACATTTTTTTCAAGCAATATGCGGCCGTTGATGCTGCACGGTTAATCCAACGGGCCCTTAACGTTCAATTTTATAGTCTACGCCCAGCTTACTCAGCGCATTCACAAAGTCGTTGTCCGCCTGTACCCGCCGGCTTTTGGTGACCAGCGACAGCTTGATGCGATTCTGCCGATCCAGCAAGATCATTTTCAATTGGTGCTGCCCTTTGCGTTTTTCGCACAGCTCATCCAGCAATTGAACCATCGCTGATGACAGCCGCTCGATGGGTAAAGTGAGGGTAATGCCCTTGGTCAGGGTATCGCCTATGCTTTCCAGGAGGCAAACCTCTTTGATCTTCAATTCCTGCCCGTCGTCGCGCCAGCTTTTCTGAAAACCCGCTTTGATAAAAATAGCCTTACCGGGTTCCAGCAGGTGCTTGAACTTCTGGTAGTCTTCGCCAAACAGGCGAAACTCCAGTTCGCCAGCAAAATCGGAGACACTGAAAATCCCCCAGCCGTTGCCGTTTTTCGAGATCATGTGGCGGGCCGTCGTGACTGAACCCGCCAGATTCAGACTGGGCCGGTGCTGGTTTTGGTCGACGGCGTTCAGGGGGCAGGAGATGAAATTTTCGATCTCCATGCGGTAGTCATCCAGTGGGTGGCCAGAGATGAAGATGCCCGTGACGTCTTTTTCCTTGTCCAATTTCTCGATCAGGCTCCATGCGCGGCACCGGGGCGCTTCGGGTGCCTGTACCATTACCTCGTCCTGCATGTCTCCGAAAAGGGAAGTTGCGGCCGTTAGCTTCTGGTTGTGGTAAGCACTCGCGTACCGCACCAGGTGCTCGATGTAAGAGTCGTATTTTTCGGAAGGTGCAAAAAACTGCGCCCGGTGCAGGTCACCAAAGCAGTCGAAGCCACCACCCAACGCCAGGCTTTCCAGTACACGCTTGTTAATGGAGCCCTGGTCCAGGCGGGTAAGCAAATCAAAAACACTGGTGTAGTGCCCTTTTTCGCGTTCCTCCAGAATGGCTTCCACGGGGCCTTCGCCTACGCCTTTAAGGGCCGACATACCGAAGCGTACTTGCCCACTTTTGTTGACGGAAAAATCAGACTCCGATTCGTTGATGTCGGGGCCCAGTACATCCAGGCCCATGCGCTTACATTCCTGCAGGAAGAAGGTAATCTTTGATATGTCGCTCTTGTTGGTCGTCAGTACGGCGGCCATGAACTCGGCCGGGTAATGCGCCTTGAGGTAGGCCGTCTGGAAAGCGACGAAGGCGTAACAGGTCGAGTGCGACTTGTTGAACGCGTAGGAGGCAAAGGCTTCCCAGTCTTTCCACACCTTCTCCAGGTTTTCGCGGGGATGGCCTCGTTCTTCTCCGCCGGCAATAAATTTGGGGTGAAGCATATCGATGATATCCTTCTTCTTTTTACCCATCCCCTTGCGCAGGATGTCGGCTTCGCCTTTGGAGAAGCCCGCCAGTTTCTGCGACAGCAGCATCACTTGCTCCTGGTAGACGGTGATACCGTAGGTGTCCCGGAGGTTGTCTTCCATGGCGGGCAGATCGTAAACAACTGGCTTACGGCCGTGTTTACGGTCGATAAATTCAGGGATGTATTCCAGTGGCCCCGGCCGGTAGAGGGCATTCATAGCGATGAGATCCTCGAAGGTAGTGGGCATGAGTTCCTTCATGTACTTTTGCATACCCGCACTTTCGTACTGGAAAATGCCGACGGTCTCACCGCGCTGGAATAGTTCGTAGGTTTTGGCATCGTCCAGCGGCACCTCGTCGGGATCCAGATCAACACCGTGGTTTTCCTTTACCATCTTCACGGCATTCTTGATGATGGTGAGGGTTTTCAGGCCCAGGAAGTCCATCTTCAGTAAGCCTGCCGTTTCGGCTACGCTGTTGTCAAACTGAGAAATGAGCATCCCCGTATCCTTATCGGAAGTGACGGGGACGTATTTGGTAATCTCGTCCGGCGTGATAACGACGCCGCAGGCGTGGATGCCAGTATTGCGAATGGAGCCTTCCAGTTTGCGCGCCGTTTGGATCATGTGGCCAATATCGTCATCGGCTTCGGCGAGCTTGCGAAACTGGTAGGCGCGTTCGCGTTCCTCGCTGTTGAGTTCCCCTTTGAGCTTGGGGTCAATGTCTTTATCTGCGAGCACCTTGGCCAGGGTAGCTTTGAGGTGTACAGGAAAATTCTTGGCCACCCGGTCAACTTCCGAAAGGGGGATATTCATCACCCGGCCTACGTCGCGTAGGCTCGACTTGGCGGCCATGGTACCGTAGGTCACAATTTGTGCGACCTGGTTCTGGCCGTATTTCTCGATCACGTAGTCGATGACCTTCTGCCGGCCTTCGTCGTCGAAATCAATATCAATATCGGGCATGCTCACCCGCTCGGGGTTGAGAAATCGCTCAAACAGCAGGTCGTACTTGATGGGATCGACGTTGGTGATCCCGATGCAATAGGCTACTGCTGAGCCGGCGGCCGAACCCCGGCCGGGCCCCACGCTCACGCCCATTTGGCGGGCGGTGGTGGTAAAGTCCTGCACGATGAGGAAGTACCCCGGATAGCCGGAATTTTCGATGACTTTCAGCTCGAAGTCCAGGCGCTCCTGGATGTCGGGCGTGATCGTGCCGTAGCGGCGCTGAGCGCCCAGGTAGGTCAGGTGACGCAGGTAATCGTCCTGGCTCTTGAATTTGGGCGGGACGGGGAAATTGGGCAGCAATACGTCGCGCGCCAGGGTCAGCTTGTCAATTTTGTCAAAAATTTCCATGGTATTAGCCACCGACTCGGGTTGGTCGCTAAACAGCTGCCCCATCTGCTGCTGGGTCTTGAAATAAAAGTCCGAGCTGGGAAATTTGAAACGGGTTTCATCCTCCAGCAGGCTGTTGGTATTTACACACAACAAGATATCGTGGGGCATCCAGTCCTCCTCTTCCACGTAATGGGAGTCGTTGGTACAAATGACCTTGACGTTGTGTTTTTTGGCCAGCAACAACAGCTTTTGGTTCACGTCCTCCTGGCTCATCCCCGTGAAGATGGGGTTGCCCTGGTTGTCTTTCCCCAGGTCAATGTTGTCCATTCCCCGGTGGCGCTGGAGTTCGATGTAATAATCTTCCCCAAAAACGTCGAGCCACCATTTGAGTTCTTTTTCGGCTTCGTCGTCCTTGCCCGCCAGCAAGAGCTGCGGAATGATGGCACCAATACAGCAGGACGTAACAATGAGTCCTTCGTGGTACTGCAACAACAATTCCTTGTCGATCCGGGGGTATTTACTGTAAAGCCCCTCAATGAAACCCAGGGAACAAAGCTTGCTCAGGTTTTCGTAGCCGTGCTGGTTCTTGGCCAGCATGAGTTGGTGGTAGCGCTTATCCCGTTCACCATTAGCGCGGGAAAACGATTTGATGTGGCGGTCTTCCACCATGTAAAACTCACAACCGATAATGGGTTTGATTTTCCGGCGTTCGGCCTCGGCCACGAACTTGAAAGCCCCGAACATATTACCGTGATCGGTAAGGGCTACCCCCCGCTGGCCATCGGCCACAGCTTTGTCCATGAGGGTGCCAATATCAGCGGCGCCATCGAGCAGCGAATACTGGGTATGACAATGAAGGTGGCAGAAATCAGGCATAGTATGTTATCTCAATATACAAACTCTAAATTACCCCAAAATGGTTGATTATACCTGCTAATTATACCGAAAGTTTTCCACAAAATAATGGCACCGTTGGGCTAAAGTTGCCCTATTCCACTTCATTCATCTTCCCGTACACCTGCATACCTTTGCGGTAAAAATCGGCTATGACATTGGGAGCCAATACTTTCCCTTTTTGGTAGAGCAACAGATAAAACCCAAGCCCCTCCATGCTCCAACCTTTTTCGATGGCGAAGAACCGGAGGATCTCCTCCTGGAAATTGTGGCGGATATATTCCTCGTCCGAACCGGTGAGGCGATAGTTGTTGGAAAAATCCAGGTACTCTTCGAAATCGATATCATCGACCAAGCCCAGGGTTTCGCCGACCCGGTGGAAGAAGTGCTCCGGACGCAGATAGAACTCGGGCAAGCCCAATTTCCGCGATTCCAGAAAGAAGACAGTTTGCTCCACCCGCCGGGTCGATTTGCCTGCCCACAAGAGGTAGCGGTAGTCAAAGATGTACACTTTAGATTCCAGGAGCCCGTCCTGTTTAGCGAGCACGTGCCGGAGTCGCCCCCTAAACCCACGTTGAAACAAGCGGAAATCCTGCAGTTGTTGCTGAATACCCCACTCGTCGGTAGGTTTGTAGGTCATGGCCAATTTGGCGGCTACTTGTTGAAGTTGTCCGGTGCGTTGGGCAGTGTTAAACATGGTTGTTATTTAGCACTGGCAAGATAGCGGGATTCCCCGATATTTACGACAACGTTCGCCGGAAAACCGCCCTATTCCTGGTCGAACAAAATCTCATTGCCATCGGGATCGACGAGCATCGCCGTAGCGTGCCCGGAGATGGGATCCTCAACGGCTTCCTGCACAAAAACCAGGCCCCGGGCCTGGAGTTCTTGCTGTACACTGACCACCCGGTGCGGACTGAAGGTGAGGATGTTTTCGGGAAACATCCCCTGGAACAAACCCAACCGGACGGACTCGTTCTCCAGTAAGCGCCACTTCATCGTGGCGGTATCCTTAAAGGAAGGATCCTGGTGCCCGCCGTCGATGACACGGAAGCCCATTTTTTCGTAGAAATCCAGGCTCCTGGCCAGGTCTTTCACATTCAAGCTTAGTGAGAATTTTCCTAAATTCATGGCTATTCAATTTTAGCTATGTTATAGGGGGGACCAAGGGTAAGCAGCAATGCTATCCGCTGCTGCTAATCCAGCACTTTCAATACCGATTCGGCGGCTTCGCGGCCACTTTTAGCGGCGCCGTTCATGTAACCGGCAAACTCGCCGCCGCAGTGTTCACCTGCAAAAAAGATATTCCCAACGGGCATTTGCTCGGCACCACAGAGGGTAGTAAACTGCTTGCGGGTATAGCAGATGTAGCTGCCCAGGTTGTATTCGTACGAAGGCCAGTGCATCCGGGCCATCTTGCCGTTGAATTGCCCGGTAGCGCCGGGGTAGATCTGGTTCCACAGGGGCAGGTATTTGTCTTTTTGAGTACGCACGGTTCCCTCGCCCAACTGGATCCCGGAAGCGCCGCCGAACAGGATCGACAGGCCTGCGGTTTCGGAGGATTTGTTTTGCAACTGGGCGTTGTCCCAGCCGTTGGGAATGCCGTTGTCGCTGTACGTCAGACCACTGTAGCCTTGCTGGCGCCAGAAATGCGACTGCATGCCGAGCATGAGTTTGGCATTGGTTCCGTAACCCACTTTATCGATGCAGTTGCGTTTGACCGCCGGCATCTCGATCGGCATATCTACCGTCCGCAGTTTCGTAAATGGCAAGGCCAGGATGACGAAGTCGGCCAGGACATCTTCTTTCATCCCGCCGAAGTGCAACTGGTAAGCGTTGCCACGGGCCCGGAGGGACTCCAGGGGGCGGTTCAATTCGATTGAATCCACGTATTTTTCGGCCAGCGCAGCGGGGATACGCTGGTTGCCACCCGCTGCCTTGTAGCGTTCGTCACTTTCGCCGAAGAGGGACAGGTGACCGTCGCTGGTATCCGCCGAGATCAGCAGCGTCAGGTTCAGGCTCGACTGCACCTTGGGCGATAAGCCGTATTCCGATTCGTAAGCCACTTCAATGAATCTTTTGATCCACCCCGAGGCGCCAATTTTTTTAAGGTATTTGGAAAGGCTCAGTTTGTCCAGTTTACGAACGAAGGGGTCTTCGGTAGCGTAGGAAATATCGTCCTCGAGTTGGTCCATATCCGCTTGCATACGCAGGGCAAAGGTGCGGAAGGCGTTGACGACTTCCTCCAGCGTCCGGTGCTCTCCTTCAAAAAAGAAAGCTTCTTTTTCAAGAGCCGCTTCGCTGGGTTGCTCAAAATCTACCAGCTCGATGTTGAATTCCTCGGCCAGGGCCCACATGTCGGCGTGGTTGGTGTCAATGAATTCTCCGCCAAATTCTGTCCAGGTTCCCGGCCCCATGGCTTCCTGGACGGTAAATATCCGGCCGCCGGTGCGGTTGGTGGCTTCGTAGATGGTGGCATGGAGGTTATTCTTTCGGAGGGTGTGCAGGGCATTCAGACCGGCTATTCCTCCCCCCACGATCGCGATCCGGGGTTCGGCCTGCCCCCGAAAAGGGCGCAAAAGCGCGGGGGAAACCTGTGGCAACAGCAGTCCCGGCACCAACGCACCACCCAGGATGGTCTTTCCGGCATTTTCCAGGAACTTGCGGCGGCCAAGCGTCGCTTCCCGGGCCTGGCCCATGATCTCGGCGGTATCGGTTTGTAGTTTTTCGGCGCGTAACGCCAGGGCGAATGCTTTGCGGACGGTGGCAAACAAGGGCGTACGGCTGGCTTTGTTCATCGGATGTAAGGTGTTTGGTATGGGTTGGTTGTAACGCATGCTACCCAGGGGGGAACCAGGTAGGAATTCTTGTCTTTATCAAAGTTAGGGAATTATCCTAAGAATTGGCACCTCCGGATGAGGTGTCCGCAGAAAAAATATTCAATCCTGGTTGTCACGCTCCACTGGGCTGCCGTTTAGGGCTGTGGCTTGGTGCCCGGCGGTAGTTTGGTGAAGTCGATGGCAAAATCGGAAGGAATGAAGCGCGGCACGCCCGCCGCAACTGCGGCATTGAGCAAGGCCGTTTGCACGTCGACGATTACATCAGCCAACCCGGACAAGGCAGAAACAACGCAGGCACCGCCCGCGCAGGCGGCCGTCAGCTCACTGGCGTTGTTGTAATCGACTTCCACGATGGTGGCCCCCTGCTGGCGCAGATCGGCTACCCGGGCGCTGGTACTCCCCACTCGGACGAGCGCCCGCACCTGGGCACCCCGTGCGAGGAGGGCGGAGGTGATACGCGCGCCGAGGTCGCCGGTGGCACCTGCGACAACGATGGTTACTGCTGCCTGGCTATTGGCCATGGGGGTTGTTTTTTTGTTTGCTGAATTCGGACTCAAAGCTACGGAGTTGGATGGGATTAACACGATCAGTTTTTGCCGCGCAAAAAAGAGCCCTTCCTTGACAAAAGAACTGGCCCGTCTTACAGTCTATTTGTGAAGGGTTGATGGGAAGCTAACTGGGGGGTGATTGAATCGGAGGGTATTTCTTGCTGGGCCATAGAAGCCCCTTGGGAGGGGCCCACCCTTAAGGCCTGAACGCCAGCCCCACTTTTGACCTACTAGTCATACGGGGCAAACCGCCACCATTGCTGCCAGTTATGCACTGCCAACAACCAAGCAAAGGAAAACAAAACCGCTGAATGCCCTTGATGGCCTGGCGAAACATATCGCCGCAAGGGGTAGTTACCAATGAGTAAGTAAAAAGGTAATCAAAAAGGGATTTTTCTCTACTTACATGACAAATATACTTCAATATGTTTTTTAATTCAAAAAAAACAACATAAATTTTTGTTTTCCGAAATATATTTCAGGCGACCTTAGCCCCACTACACGCCCTGCATCTCCGAAATTTCTCCCTTGATTACCAGCCGTCCTTCGGTAGCTTGTTGAATTTGTTCGACCGTGACACCTGGTGCGCGCTCGAGCAGCTCGAAGCCCGCCTCGGTGACCCGGAGAACGGCCATATTGGTGACGATCTTGCGCACGCAGCGCACCCCCGTGAGCGGAAGCGTACACTGGCGCAGGAGCTTGGACTCGCCCCGCTTATTGGTGTGGTCCATGGCGACGATGATGTTGTCGGCCGAAGCGACGAGGTCCATGGCGCCCCCCATCCCCTTGACCATCCGGCCGGGAATTTTCCAGTTGGCAATGTCGCCGTTGTCAGCTACCTCCATGGCGCCGAGTACGGTGAGTTGCACGTGGTGGCCGCGGATCATGGCAAAGCTGGTGGCCGAATCGAAGATACTCCCCCCCGGCAGAATGGTTACCGTTTGTTTGCCAGCGTTGATGAGGTCAGCATCTTCTTCGTCCTCGTAGGGAAAGGGACCCATACCCAGGAGGCCGTTCTCCGATTGAAATTCTACACTAATCCCCTCGGGGACGTAGTTGGCAACCAGGGTAGGGATACCGATACCGAGGTTGACGTACCAGCCGTTCTGGAGTTCCTGGGCTATTCTTTTGGCAATACCGATTCGGTCTAACATATGAGTTGGGTCTGTTGGAGTGGATTAATTGCGGGCACGAACCGTGCGCTTTTCAATGCGCTTTTCGTAGCGGCTGCCCTGGAAGATGCGCTGCACAAAGATGCCGGGCGTGTGAATGAAATTGGGGTCGAGTTCGCCCGGCTCCACCAGCTCCTCCACTTCGGCGATGGTGATCTTACCCGCCATGGCCATGACGGGGTTGAAATTGCGCGCAGTACCTTTGTAGACGAGGTTGCCGAAGCGGTCGCCTTTCCAGGCCTTGACGATGGCAAAATCCGCGGTCAGGGCCTCCTCCAGGATGTGGGGTTTACCGTTGAAGTAGCGGACTTCCTTGCCCAGTGCCACCTCGGTGCCGTAGCCTGCGGGTGTAAAAAAAGCCGGAATTCCGGCTCCGCCCGCCCGGCAGCGCTCGGCCAGCGAACCTTGCGGAATAAGGTCGACCTCCAATTCGCCACTGAGCATCTGGCGCTCGAACTCGTCGTTCTCGCCCACGTAGGAAGAGATCATCTTGCGGATTTGCCGCTTTTGCAACAGCAAACCCAGCCCAAAATCATCGACGCCGGCATTGTTGCTGATGCAAGTGAGGTCTTTGATGCCCAGCTCGACGAGAGTTGCAATACAGTTTTCGGGAATGCCACAGAGGCCGAAACCACCCAACATGAGGGTCATGCCGTCGGTGAGGCCCGCCAGCGCGGCGTGGGCATTGGATACCAGTTTATTCATAGATCAGGTTCGTTTAACAGCGCTAATTTACGCATTTATCCGCAGAGCCGCAGGGGCGGCGCGTAAACCTTCCCGATTATACGCAAGGCCCTAGTAAAATAGCCCCCGCAGCGGTTGGGTGCCGTATTGTTTACCCTGGCTCGTCATCCTGACCAGGTAATCCAGGCGTTGCCGGGCCACCTCCATTCGCAGTCCGCTCTCGGCGATCCAGCCTACTTTGAGGCGTTGGTAAAAATGGGAAAAGGCCTGGAATTGCGCCCACACCTGGTCATCTTCCCGCAGCCGCTCGGCGATCCAGTCGGGAATGACCAACGGGTCGGCCGGGTCACCGATCTGGTCTTGGATCATCGCATCGGCACCGGGCAGCAGGAGCCCCTGGTGTTGTAATTTCCAGACGCGCTGGCGATTGAGTTCAGAAAGGAAGCTCTTCTTGCGGCGGGGCGTGATGCGCTGTACGCGGCTGTCGGCATCGTATTTTTTGACTACTCCATCGATCCAGCCAAAACAGAGGCATTCTTCCACGAGGTCGTCGTAAGCCAGGGTGGGCCGGCCGCTGTCCTTGCGGAACAATTGCAACCACACTTCGGTCTTGGTCTGGTAGTGGTTGGCCAACCAGGTGCGCCAGTCGGACCGGGTGCGGGGGTAAAAGACTTCGGTTATTTCGGGCATGGGTGGCAAATATGTTTAAAAACTTAGGACATCTAAATGCTCTTCGTAAAGATGCGTTTTTACGTGCTGACTTGGAACCTGCAGGTTCCGCGTCATTTCTGGCTACGGAGTGCAACGGGCAACCTAAATGGCCCACCGGGAATTGCCAAATTTCAAAAACGCCTCCCAATCGATCCGATCAGCAGGCGTTTTTGCCGGGCAGGTTAGCAACCCCGGGCCACGCTGTTTAAGAGATTAACAGCAGGGACCCCTTAAAACTTCAGGCCGAGGCTAAAAGTGAGGACATTATTTTTGCCTTCGGCGTCGGCAAAAAAGTCGGTGAGGCCTTTTTCGTAAGACACGTCGGCGGTAAAGAAGAGAAGGTCCAGTCCGACACCTACATTGGCGCCCCAGGTGAGGCGCTGGAGTTGGTCGACGGTAAAGTCGAAGTTATCCACTGCCTTCACGCCCATGACGTAGGTGGGCACAATACCGCCCCGCACGTGCAGCCCCAAGAGGCCGTTGTCGCCAGTAACCCGGAGGCCAATGTTCAGGGGCGCCTTGATACTTTGGATGGTCGTTTCCTCGGTGAAGTCGATGCGGGAGTTCTCGTCCAGGTTTTCCATCAGGCGGGCGGTATAGTTGTAGTAATGCACACCCGGTGCCAGGAAGAGCAAGCCCTTACCGATCCGGAAATCCATACCTGCATTCCAACCGGCCCGCGCCTGTGCGTCGAAATCGGTGAGTTTGGCGTCTACGCCCGAAACATTCAGGCCAACCTTGGGTGACACCTTCACCTGTGCTACCGCCAGTTGAGCAAAACACAGCAACGCGAAAGCCAGGCAGAAAAATTTACTCGTTTTCATGGTACTCTTTTTTTGGTTATTAAGGGGGATCTTATCTTAAGATGTCCTCCATAAACGCTAACCCCTACGGCGGTGGTACAAAGAAAACGTTAAAGTAACGCGCAAGCGAAGGCGAGGAATGTTTACTTCATCTGGATTTCTACGATGGGAATCATGATCTCGACGCGGGTACCGCTGGGGGTACCATCGGTGGGCGAATACAGGTCGATGGTGCGCACCATTACCTCGTGTTCATTGGACTGGCGCAGGAGCTCCAGTCGTTTTTCGGTAATCTGGGTGCCCCGGGAGCGGTAGTTTTCGCGGTTGGGGTCTTTTTGCTGGCGGGCAAGGGCTTGCTGGCGGCCAATGCCATTGTCTTCGACTACACAACAGATGGTGTCATCGTCCCAGAATTTGAAGTGTACCGTGACGAGGCCATCTTTGCGGGAGCGCAGGCCGTGTTCCAGGGCATTTTCCACGTAAGGTTGCACGATCATGGTGGGCACGCCCAGGATGTCTTCCTCGATATCGTCATCGACAATGATGCGGTAGCTCAGGCGGTCTTCGAAGCGCAATTTTTCGTTGATGTAGAGGTAGTCTTCGAGAAATTCGAGTTCTTTTTCCAGGGAGATGATCTCTTCGTCAGAGTACTCCAGGCTTTGGCGCATAAGTTTGGCAAATTTTGCCAGGTAGCGCGAGGCGGTCGCCGGATCATTGGAGGTGATAAAATTCTGAATTGAATTGAGGGCGTTGTAGATGAAGTGGGGGTTCATCTGTGCCCGCAGGGCCTTGAGCTGGAGGCGGGTGGCTTTGAGTTCGAGGAGTTCGGCTTCCTGCTGCTTGGTGGCGGCCTGGTATTTTACTTCCAGTTCTTGTTGCTGACGGCGATCCATATCGATGAGGTGCAGGCTGATGATACGGTCGTGTTCCTGTTGGTATTCGTAGGCCAGCTGGTAGTCGGCGGTAGCGGCGTAGAGCGCGGCGTAATCGCTGTATACCTCGGCCAGCATCTTGTAGTCTTCCAGGGCTTCGGCGCACTGCTGGGCTTCGGCAAAAGAGATCAGGGCTTTTTCATATTCCCCTTGATCGGTCTCGATGCGACCTCGCCAGGAAGCGATGACCCCGAGGTTGTTGTAGTCGTTGGGGTTGAGCTCGCGGTGCAGGTGTTCGGCGCGATTCAGCAGGTCGAGGGCCGTTTCCGGATCGTCTTCTTCGAAGGAATTGAAGCCGAGGTTGGCGTAAGCGCTGGCCCGGGCCAGGAGGCTGAGGTCGTCGCGGGTGTCGATGACCTTCTGGAGAAATTCCTTGGCCTGCTCGTTCTTTTCCAGCGCCAGGTAAGCGCGGCCTACGTTGAGGTAGTGCCAGGCCAGGCGGTTCGACATACCCAGGCGTTCGCACAGGTCAATGACCTGCAGGAAGGCTTTGGCACTTTTCTCGTATTTTTCGTTGCGCTCGTATACCTGGCCCAGGCCGGCGAAAAGGAGGGAGCGAAAATATTCGTCTTTCAGTTCCAGCTTTCCCGAGTGAATATCCATCATGGAAATGGCGGAAAGGAACTGGTCGGTTGCAATAGAAAGGTTGCCGGCGTGCAATTGCATATAGCCCCGGCGGCACGCAATGCGCGACTGAAGTTGCTGGTCGGGGAAATTTTTGAGCACCTTGACGGCTTTTTGCAGAAACTTATCGGTTTTCTCCAGGTCGCCCAGGTTGGTGCATACGCCAGCGTATTCCAGGTAAAGTTCAGCTACCTGCCGGATAGATCCGGCATCTTCGAGGTAGTTGATCCCCTGGCGGGCGGTTTCGGCAGCCCCCTGGAAGTCGTACAGTTGATTCTGTACCACCACCTTGTTGAGAAAAAAACGGAACCGGAAATCAGCGACCTCGTGTTTTTCCAAGAGCAGCCATTGCTCTTCCAACAGCTTCTGGGCCCGTAGCACATTGGTGTAGGCGTAGTGGCTGGCCAGCTGGTCGATAATCGCCAGGCGTTGCAGGGGATCTTTTTGCTGGCTCAGCTTTTGTTCCAACAGTCCCGGCTGGGTGACAGCTTGATCGTAAGTAGCGAACATAAGCGGAATTGCTCTCAAGGAAAAAAGGTTGGAATAAAACAGGACTATATTCTCAGCGAACATAGTCCTGTTTATTCATTTTTTCAATCTCAATTGATCAGATCAACCAAGACAAGGGGAAACACGTTGGGTATTATTTTCTACTGCGGTAGAATACCACCACAACCTTTGCTCCACCGGCGCTTTTTCTTGCCACCAGTGAATTTGGTCATTTCTTTCTTGGGTAACGGCTTTAAATCCTTGTCTTTTTTGAGCTTATCAATGCCAGAGTCTTTGTCTTTGGCCATAGTTCTCGGTTTAAGGAATGACAATTTAAAAAGTATGCAGATACCGAGCGCGCCTCTCAAACACGCTCAATAAGGTATAAAGATACACAAAAGTACCAGCTATTTTAAATTTCCGCTTCCCTTAACACTAAAAAATATGGCGTAACTTAATGATTTTTAAAGCATATTTTAATTATTGTATCTATAAGCCGCAAGCGATCAGGTGTTAGAACCCGCCCTGCAAGCGCTTCATCTGTTCCATGAACGCTGGCCGGCGGCGGCGCGAAACTTCAATTTTCATTTCATCGTCCATGATCAGGTATCCGCCATCGCCTTTGACAAATTTGCGCATGTAGTTGAGGTTGATGACGTGGCGTTTGTGTACGCGGTAGAAGTTGAAGGGCTCCAGCATGTCCTCGTAGGCCTTGATGGTTTTGGAAGCCGTCAGGCGTTGGCCGTCGTTGAGGAAAATGTGGGTGTAATTGTCTTCGGCTTCGAAGCGGAGGATGTCTTTGATATTCACAAAATAAATACCGTCCAGAGCCGAAATGCTCATCTTGGTAAAGGCATTGGGGTTGTTGAGGTAATTTTGGAAAATATCCATCCGCTTGTCAATGGCCGAATCCGCTTTGGGCTGGAGCCGTTCCACGGCTTCCACGAGGGTATCGGGATCGATGGGCTTCATCACGTAACCAATAGAGCTGTACTCACAGGCTTTGATGGCGTAGTCTTCGTAAGCGGTAACGAAAATGATGTCAAACTGGAGTGGCCGCAAGCGGTTCAGCAATTGGAAAACCAGACCATCCGGCAGGCTGATGTCCAGAAAAGCCAGATCGGGCTTGATCTCTGAATCGGCCAACAGGTCGTAACCCTCTTCAATGGAGCCGGCGGTGCCGATCACTTCAATGCCTTCACAATGCTCGGCCAAAAGGTTCTGCAAATTGTTCAGACCATTGATTTCGTCTTCAATAATGACTGCTTTAATCACAAGGCAATTTTTTACTTTTAAAAAATGGGCTACGTTCCCGGGCTTTTTTGTTGCTTCGCCCAAAGAACCGTAAATTCATGACTTTTAGTGTAGTTTCCTATTGCCTAGTATGTAAGCGGGTTGGCGGCGTATGTATTAGCTGTCCAACCTGGCCTACAACAAATGTAAGGATTATTTTTGGCTTGTAAAACGACAACTTGGGTATGCCTACTTCGAATAATTCCTCTCCACCCCGTTTAAGCTCCCTGCGGGAACACTTGCACGAAATTATCTTCGAGGCGGACACGCCTGCTGGCCGCGCCTTCGATTTGGCCCTCCTGGGGCTCATTGTATTCAGCATCTGCCTGGCTATGCTGGAGAGCATCACCAGCTTTCAGGCGCGCCACGGGCAGTTGCTCCTGGTTTTGGAGTGGATCACCACGATTCTCTTCACCATCGAGTACCTCCTGCGGCTCTACTGTGTCCACCGCCCCTGGCATTATGCCCGCAGCTTTTTTGGCATCATCGATCTCCTCGCCATTTTGCCTACTTACCTGGCTTTGTTCTTTGGCGGCGCCCAGGCTTTCCTCGTTATCCGGGCCTTGCGGCTCATGCGCATTTTCCGGATCCTCAAACTGGGCCACTTTCTTTCCGAAGGCCACTATATCGTTACCGCCATGCGGGCCAGCCTGACCAAGATTACCATCTTCATCTTCTTTGTCTGCATTCTCGTTACCATTCTGGGGTCCATGATGTACCTCATTGAAGGGGGATCCAACTCCGGGTTCTCGAGTATCCCCAAATCCATCTACTGGGCCATCGTTACCCTCACCACCGTTGGCTACGGCGACATCACCCCTTCCACCGCCGTAGGACAAATGCTATCGGCGGTGGTCATGCTGCTCGGTTACGCCATTATCGCGGTTCCGACGGGGATTGTCACCGGCGAATTCATCAAGTCGGCCAGAAAAACCGTTACCAATACCCGGGCCTGCCATTACTGCGGCCAGGAAGGACACGACGACGACGCTTCTTTTTGCAAGCACTGTGGCGAGCCACTGGGAGAATAAAGTTCTTTTTTGAAGCAAAATAATATTTTTTGTTTTAAAATCGGTTTGCTATCTTTGTCCACAACTGGCAACAAGGTTGCCAAATACAATAGATAGATCGACATGAGTGAATCACAGGATCCCCGCATCCAGGCACCGGGGGGGGATGAAGACAATATCGTTACCCTCAAAGGTATGTACCAGGACTACTTCCTGGACTACGCCAGCTACGTCATCCTGGAACGTGCCGTACCCGCCGTGCTGGACGGCCTCAAACCCGTGCAGCGCCGCATTCTGCACGCCATGAAAGAAATGGACGATGGCCGCTACCACAAGGTCGCCAACATCATTGGCCAGACCATGCAGTTCCACCCCCACGGTGACGCCGCCATTGGCGATGCCCT
This sequence comes from Bacteroidota bacterium, assembly GCA_003045895.1. Classification (GTDB taxonomy): domain Bacteria; phylum Bacteroidota; class Bacteroidia; order Chitinophagales; family Saprospiraceae; genus Lewinella. The sequence goes on along the minus strand of PZPC01000025.1, from coordinate 3,044 downwards.
CGTCAACCTGGGCCAGAAAGACCTCCTCATCGACCCCCAGGGCAACTGGGGCGACGCCCGCACCGGCGACCGGGCGGCGGCGGCCCGCTACATCGAAGCCCGCCTGACCAAGTTCGCCCTCGAAGTGGTCTTCAATCCGCAAACCACCGTGTGGCAGCTGTCCTATGATGGCCGCAAGCGCGAACCCGTGCACCTGCCCGTCAAATTTCCGCTGGTGCTCAGCCAGGGTGCCGAGGGTATTGCCGTGGGCCTGAGCACCAAGATCCTGCCCCACAATTTCATCGAACTGATCAAGGCTTCCATCAAACTGCTGGAAGGCAAATCCGTCAAAATTTATCCCGACTTCGATACCGGTGGCCTGGTGGATGTAACCGACTACCAGGGCGGTAAGCGCGGCGGCCGCGTAAAGGTCCGCTGCCGGATTGAAAAGGTGGACAACAAGAACCTCGCCATCCGGGAACTGCCCTTCGGCATCACGACCACCGCCCTGATCGACAGCATCATCAAGGCCAACGACAAGGGCAAGATCAAAATCAAAAAGGTGACCGACAACACCGCCGCCGACGTGGAGATCGCCATTGAACTGGCCCCCGGCGTGTCGCCCGACCTGACCATTGACGCCCTCTACGCCTTCTCCAACTGCGAACAGTCGATCTCGCCCAACGCTTGCGTCATCATTGATGACAAGCCGCATTTTACCACCGTGGAGGAAATGTTGCGCATCTCTACCGAAAGCACCAAGGCGCTGCTGCGCATGGAACTGGAGATCCGACAAAAAGAACTGGAAGAAAAACTGCACTTTGCGAGCCTGGAGAAAATCTTCATCGAAAAGCGCATCTACCGCGATATCGAAGAGAGCGAAACCTGGGAAGAGGTCCTCTCCACCATCGACGCCGGCTTGCGCAAGTACGTGCGGGTGCCCGGTGAAAAGGCAGGCCCCAAAGACGAACGGTTGCTCCTCATCCGCGACATCAACGAAGAGGATATCACCCGCCTGACGGAGATCAAGATCAAGCGCATCTCCAAGTACAACACCTTCAAAGCCGACGAACTGATCGCCAGGCTGGAGGAAGAACTCACCCAGGTCAAACACGACCTGCAACACCTGACGGAATACGCCATCGCCTTTTTTCAACACCTGTTGGCCAAGTACGGCAAAGGGCAGGAACGGAAAACGGAAATCACAACTTTCGATCGCGTGGAACCCGCTCAGGTAGTGGTCAACAACGCCAAGCTATACGCCAACCTGCAGGAGGGTTTTGTGGGAATGGGCCTGAAAAAAGATGACTTCATCTGCGACTGCTCCGATATTGACGATGTGGTCGTGTTCCGCCGCGACGGCAAGTTTGTGGTGACCCGGATTGCCGATAAAACGTTTGTCGGTAAGGATATTATTCACGTAGCCGTTTGGAAAAAGGGCGACGAACGCACCACCTACAACATGGTTTACCTGGACGGCAAAACGGGCCGTTCCATGATCAAACGCTTCAACGTGACGGCGATCACCCGCGACAAGGAGTACGACCTCACCACTGGCCACAAACTGAACAAGGTTCTCTACTTCAGCGCCAACCCCAATGGCGAGGCAGAAATCATCACCGTACAACTGGTGCAGAGCGCCAAAGCCCGCATCCGCACCTTCGACGAAGACTTCAGCGAAGTGGCCATCAGAGGGCGCAGCTCCCGCGGCAATATCATGACCCGCTACGGCGTGCGCAAGATCACCTTCAAAGAAATGGGCAAGTCGACCCTGGGCGCCATGAAGATCTGGATGGACGAAGTGAGCGGCCGCCTCAACAAAGACGACCGGGGCATTTACCTGGGCGCCTTCGATACGGGTGACCAGCTCCTGGCCATCTACACCGACGGCACCTATGAGCTGACGGACCTGGATATGGCCAAGAAGTTTGAGCCCAAAGAACTCTTCCACCTCGGCAAGTTCCAACCCAAGCAGGTCATCAACGCCATCTACTACGAGGGCGAACGCGGCTGGACCCTGGTCAAACGTTTCCTCATCGAGACCACCACCACCAACCAGCGCTTTCAGTTCCTGACCGAACACAAGCAAACCAAGCTCTTCTACGCCAGCATTGCCAAAGAAGACATCGTCAAATACAGCATCCGCACCAAGGAAGGCAAGATCGAAAAAACCGTCGACCTGGAAGCTTTCATCGACGTGAAAGGCTGGAAGTCGATCGGCAACAAGCTGGAGGAAGTTAAGATTACCGTAGAGAAAGCGCCGGCCCGCAAAAAAACAACACCGCCGAAAGCGGCCGCCAAGGACGAAGATACCGATGACGAAGATGACCATGACCCAGACGAAGACAATGGTGCCAACGAAGCAGATACGCCCCCCGTCAAAGACGACCGGCCGCTAACCGCTGGTGACACCATCGACCTGGACATAGAAAGCAACGGCCAAACCAAACTATTTGACTAACCCTCGTTCGGGTAGGCTAATCAATCCCCCATGCCGACAACTATCCAATACCGCGGGGCGCAGACGGCGCAGGAAATCCAGGCCATCCTGGCCCTGCAACAAGCCAATCTGGCCCGCAACATCTCCCCGGCCGAAGTCCTGGAACAAGGTTTCGTAACCGTAGAACACGACCTCGACCTGCTGGCGGAAATGAACCATCCCTACGGGCATACCATCGCTAAAGCCGACGCCGAAGTAGCAGGTTATGTTCTCACCATGACGCCGGCCTTCCGGGAACGCATTCCCGTGTTGGAGCCCATGTTTGCCCTTTTCGAACAACTCACCTGGCAGGGCCGCTCCGTCGCCGACATCAACTACGTGGTCATGGGTCAGGTTTGTGTAGCCAAGGCCTTCCGGGGGCAAGGCGTATTTGCCGGCCTCTACCACAGCATGCAGGAACGCATGGCACCCCATTTTGAACTGATCATTACCGAAATCTCCGCCCGCAACCCCCGCTCGTTGCGCGCCCACGCCAAAGTGGGTTTCACCGAGATGCACCACTTTCAATCGCCGGATGGCGAGCAATGGGTGGTGGTGGGGTTGGAAACGAGGCGGAAGTAGGAAG